>NZ_JABX01000028.1 GCF_001469165.1 Thiohalocapsa sp. ML1
CACTCCAGTCAACACTCCAGTCAACACTCCAGTCAACACTCCAGTCAACACTCGAGTCAACACTCGAGTCAACACTCCAGTCACTCCCGTCAACACCTCGGACATTAAATGAAGACTACGAGAGCGACAGTGACGGAAGCCCGGTCTCATGTGCTTCGCAGCCAAGCGCTTGCCGGGCCGTCGCCGGGCCGTCGCCGGGCCGTCGCCGGGCCGGCCGTCGCCGGGCCGGAGCGCCGACCTCCAGGTCGGCTCTTCGACAGCGCATCCCGCTCTGTCGCCGTGTTGACCTGGAGGTCAACACTCGTACGCCCGTGAGGGCGCATTGTCAGCACGGTGTAAGTCCGTGTCCGGGTATGCCAAGGCCCGGTAGCCGAAGGTAACTGCGTCGCGCCGAGCGAAGGTGGGCAGGAAGGTTGATCCGTGAATGCCATGAAGATGGAGGCGAGATGCCGAGTGCGTCAGTGCCGGAGACGGCTAAACAAGCATACGATCCTCATGATCCACAGACGTGGACGTGGGTGGAGCCATCGGTGTGGAGCGAGCGGATGTTGGCGGCCTTGGGTCTTCGGGGTCACAGGAGGCAAGTATCGGCGCTGGCCGAATGCCTTCTTCGCTCACCACGGGCTGTTCACCATGACCGCAGCCCATGCCCGGGCGCGCCAATCCCGATGAGGCAACAACCGACCGGAGAGCCGTGTGCGGGAGAACCGCACGCACGGTTCGGAGGGAGGGGAGGCGCAAGCCTCCCCTAACCCTATCCAGTCAGTCGCGCGTCGGCGAGACGGCTGGGATTCCGGTCCCGATTATCCTGCTGCCCAATACCCACCCATGCAACACCGCCATCTGAACCACCAGCGCCTGACCCTGGCCGCCATCGACGATCTGATCGCCCGCGGGCGCTGGGATGACTGGGCTGCGCCGCGCCAGGCGGTGCTTGCGGACCCCGCGCTGCTTGAGAAGGTGGAACAGGTCTGCCGGGCGCAGGTCGCGGCCCCCTAGGTGCAGCGCCACCATTTCTGGTTGCACTATGCCCAAGCCCATCGCGCCGCTGCCTGATTGGGAGCGGGTTCTCTCCGCCGCCGCGCACTTGCAGGCTATCTTGCCGGGGCGGTGCTGGGCGGTGGTACCGCCTCCGCACTGCATGCGGGGCATCGTTTCTCCATACCATTACCCATAACTTTCCCCGATGCTGCGCTGAGCCTCAAGTGCGAGGACGAAATCGGGGATGCGTTGCAGGCCGATCCAAGCGCGCCGGCATTAACAACGCCTATCGAGTCGCGCAGCGGCCTCGCCGCGGGCTATGCAGATCCGTCGGCGCCGGAGCGGCACCTGACGACGCAGTTGCGCAAGCTCGCGCGGCGGGCGCGGGTCGAGTCGGACTCCGCGCCCCGGGATGCTGCCGTCGGCCGCGTTGCAATGGCACCGCTCGGACAGCACAATCGCGGGGTTTCCCAAGCCGGAGTCGCAACCATGAACATCGCTCGCACAGGCCGCAGTCCATCCCCTCGGCGCGGCTGGCCCGGGCTGCTGCTGCTCGCGCTGTTGATGGCAGTTGGGGCCGCGCAGGCCGCGGCCACGCGCGACCCGGGCCAGTACTTTTTCGACCAGACCTTCGGCGACTTCGGCGAAGAGCTCGCAACGGCCCGCGACGAGGACAAGCAGGGCATCCTGCTTATGTTCGAGATGGACGAATGCCCCTTCTGTCACCGCATGAAGAACACGGTGCTGAACCAACCGTCCGTGCAGGACTATTTCAAAGAGCACTTCCTGGTCTTTTCGGTGGACGTGGAAGGCGATGTGGAGGTGACCGATTTCACCGGCGAGGCCATGGCGCAGAAGGACTTTGCGCTGAAGTCGCACCGGGTCAGGGCAACGCCGGTGTTTGCGTTCTTCGACCTCGACGGCAACTTGGTTGCCCGCTACACGGGCGCGACGCGAGACACGGACGAGTTCCTGCTGCTCGGTCGCTATGTCGTCGAGGGTGCCTACAAGAACACGACCTTCACCAAGTACAAGCGCGAGCACGCCGACAAGTCCGCGGCGGCGGACGGCCAGGCCGCCCGCTGAGCGGGGCGGGTCGGTGCCGAGGGGCGGCGCAGCGCGATGAGCGGCTTTCTTGTGGTCCGAATTCCGTTCTCGTCCTCCACCGGCGCACCATGACGAAGACGACAACGACAACGAAAACGACAACGAACCGATCCTGCCGCCGAGTTTGCTTGGTTCAGACTCCAACGGGCTAGCGAGGCAGAGCCTCAGACCGCCCAGGGCGCGGAGCGCTTTCTTATCCGGTCGTCGCCGCAGGAGAACCGAGGGCCGAGGAAGGCTCCCTCGGCCCTCGGCCCTTTTCCCTACAAGCGCCGTGTCGTCGTGAAACTTGACTCATCTGTAAGCAGTTGGCGCAGTAAAGCAATCTAGGGGACTATGACATGACGGCAACCGACACGAGCAACCGCATCTGCGTGCGCTGCACCGTCGCGGGCCATGTCCAAGGCGTGTTCTTCCGCGCGTCGGCGCGGGAGGAGGCGCTTCGGCTCGGGGTCACGGGGCATGCGCGGAACCTCCCTGACGGCAGCGTCGAGGTCCTCGCCTGTGGCGAGCCCGACGCGGTCAATCACTTGCGCGAATGGCTGCGCCGCGGCCCGCCGCAGGCCGAGGTGACGGGCGTGGCCTGCGAAGCCGTCGATTACCGCCTGATCAGCGGCTTCGCGACCAACTAACGCGAAGCTCCACGCCTGCGCCTGCCGATCCTGCACGACGGCCGCATCCTTGCGCGGCCCAATCGCTTCGTCGCCGAGGTGGAGCTCCTTGGCGGTGACGTGGTGAGCGCCCACGTGCCGAACACGGGCACGCTCCTGACCTGCTGGACCCCCGGCGCGCCCGTCCAACTGGCCGCGGCCGACAATCCCCGGCGCAAGCTCCGCTGGACGCTGGAGCGCGTCGACATGGGCGGTGGCTGGATCGGCGTCAACACGCTGCGGCCGAATCAGGTCATGGCCGAGGGCATCGCCGCGGGCCGCATCGCGACGCTGGCGGGTTATCGGCAGCTCCGCCGCGAGGTGCCCTTCAGTGGTGACGACGGCCATGCGGGGCGCCTCGACATGCGCCTCGACGACGGCCCCGGACCGTCCGCGCTGGTGGAGGTCAAGAACGTGACCCTGCTGGACGGGGCGCATCTGCGCTTTCCCGACGCGCGCAGCGAACGCGGGCGCAAGCACTTGAGCCTGCTTACGCACGCGGTCCGCCAGGGGCTCCGCGGTGTCATGCTGTTTGCGCTGAACCGCCCGGAGGGGCAGCGCTTCGCACCCGCGTGGGACATCGATCCGCGCTATGCCGAGGCACTGCTCGCGGCAGCCGCGGCGGGTGTCGAGCTGCTGGCCGTGCGCATGGTGCACGGCGCCGATGCCGTGGTGTCCGGCGAGGCCGTCGCGCTGGACCTTGCGCGGCGCTGAGGCTACCGCCTGCCGACGCCGACGCCGACGCTCAGTAGCCTTGGGTCGCGATGGTCAGCGGCTCCGGGTACGCGTCGGTGCGCTCGACGCCGGTCTCAAGATGCCCGTCCGCGTGCAGGGTCAGCCAGCGGTAGCCCGGCGTGCGCGGATCGAGCGAGAAGTCCGCGCTCCCCGGCAGGAACTGCACGCAGGTGGATGGTGTGGCGAGCAGGCGCACCCCGGCCACCTGCTGGTCTGCCTCTTGGTGCACGTGGCCGCAGATGACGGCGCGCAGGGCCGGATGTAGCGCCAGTGCGGCCAGTGCGGCGGTGGCGTTGGCCACCTGCATGGTGTCGATCCAGCGACTCCCCATCGGCGCGAGGTGATGATGCAGGAATACCAGCGTCGGCCGGGCCGGAGCGCCGCGGGCCGCCTCGGCGAGGCCCTTCAGCACCGTGGCATGCAGTCGGCCTCCGGCCTCTCCAGGGATGACGGAATCGAGCAGCAGCAGGTCCCAGGCCCCCGCTGCAACGCGTCGGAGCCCGGACGCGGCGGTCGGGTCCAACTGGCCCACCAGGAGGTCCAGCCGGTCGTGATTGCCCGGTATGCAGTGATAGGGGATGCCGAGGCCGTCTAGGCGCTCGCGAAGGAAACGGTAGGCGCCTGGCAGCTCATCGTGTACGAGGTCGCCGGTCAGGACGATGGCGTCCGGTGGCCAATACCGCGCCTGCGCTAGCGCCAGCACGGACTCAAGCGTACGCCTCGTGTTCTGTCCGAGCAGCCGCCGTTCCGGGTCGGCGTACAGGTGCAGGTCCGAGAGCTGCAGTAGTCGGAAGGGGGTTGCCGTGGGTGCGCGCCGGTCTTGGCCGATGCTGTCTTCCCGTGCGGTCTGTGCGTCCTGAGCGGCCATATCCGTTTGTCACCACCGGTTCTGTTTGCCTTAGCCTTCAATTAAGTAGCAGTTGCCTGCGGCGCTCGCAACTGCGGATGACGGAACCGTGACCAGCCTCGCAGCAATGGCCTAGCCCTGCAGCCTACGGTGCCCGCCGCGGGCAGGCGCAAGCGGCTCATTGCCGCGGCCCGACGAGCGCCTTGGGGGCGTCCGCAGTCGCGCGTGTCCGGCAGATGCGAGGCATAACGTACACGAAGCGAGACGCTCTGACAACCGGGTAGATCCTGACGAAATGCGTACCCTCGGCCGCATGATATTGCCGCCAAGCAGGGGGCGCGCGGAGCCCTCGGCGCGCAGCGCAGCCTTGGCCGGCGCCGATCCAACCGCGCTATCGGCCCCATTGGCACAAACAATTGCTGCGGTAATTCCCGCAGGGGTAAGGTGCGAAAAGGCGCCCACGGCCCGAGCACCCCGGCAGCAGGCGGCCGTCCGGGCCGGCCCGGCGCCCGCGTGACGGCGCAGCAATGACGACGAACGATATGCGCCGTCCTTATGCAACCCAGAGGATCCAATCATGGAGCTCAAAGGCAGCAAGACCGAACAGCATCTCAAAGACGCCTTCGCGGGCGAATCCCAGGCCAACCGCCGCTACCTGTACTTCGCCTCCAAGGCCGACGTCGAGGGCTACAACGACGTGGCTGCCGTATTCCGTTCCACCGCGGAGGGCGAGACCGGCCATGCCCACGGTCACCTGGAGTATCTGGAGGCGGTCGGTGATCCGGCCACGGGCCTGCCCATCGGTGCCACCGGAGACAATCTGAAGTCCGCCATTGCCGGCGAGACCCATGAATACACGGATATGTACCCGGGCATGGCCAAGGCGGCGCGCGAGGAGGGCTTCGAGGAGATCGCTGACTGGTTCGAGACCCTGGCCAAGGCCGAGCGTTCCCACGCCAATCGCTTCCAGAAGGCGCTGGACAGCCTGGACGCGTAAGGCGGGCAGCACGGCTTGCCGCAGCGTCGGTTGGAGCCGGGCGCCGCGGATATGCTATACCCGTCGGCATTCGCCCGCGGCGACACGATCAAGGGGCGCATTGCGCCCCTTTTCCGTTGTGCTCGAAGCCGGTGTCCGGGGCCTGACCGCCAGCAGGTGGCAAGCCCGGGGCTGTATCCTAAACTCCAATCGCACAAGGCTGTAACCATGGCGCTCATCGATTCGACCCCCGCATGGCAGGCCCTCGCGGCCCATTGGCAGACGATGGCACAGGTGCACATGCGTGAGCTGTTTACGTCGGACCCGGGTCGTGTCGCGCGCATGACCGCCGATGCCGCCGGCCTGCACGTGGATTACGCCAAGCACATTGCCACCGATGAGACCTTAAGGCTCCTGTTCGACCTCGCCCGCGCCGCCGACCTCGAGGGCTGGCGCGCGCGCATGTTCTCCGGCGAGCACATCAATAGCACGGAGGACCGTGCCGTGCTGCACGTGGCGCTGCGCAACCGCTCGGATCGGCCCGTCCGCGTCGATGGCGAGGACGTGATGCCGGACGTGAAGGCCGTGTTGGAGCAGATGCGCGCGTTTACCAACCGCGTGCGCGCAGGCGACTGGCAGGGCTTTACCGGGCGACCCATCCACGATGTCGTCAACATCGGCATCGGCGGCTCGAACCTCGGGCCGAAGATGGTCACGACGGCGCTGACGCCCTACCAGTCCGAGGCGCCGCGCCCGCACTTCGTATCGAACGTGGACGGCACGCATCTCGCCGAGACGCTGCAGGACCTGGACCCGGCAACGACGCTCTTCATCGTCGCGTCCAAGACCTTCACCACCCAGGAGACCATGACCAACGCGCAGAGCGCCCGGCGCTGGCTGGTCGAGGGGCTGGGCTCCGATGCCGCCGTGCGCAACCACTTCGTCGCCGTGTCCACCAACGCGGAGAAGGTGGCCGAGTTCGGCATCGACACCGAGAACATGTTCGGCTTCTGGGACTGGGTCGGCGGGCGCTATTCGCTGTGGTCCGCCATCGGGCTGCCCATTGCGCTGGCGGTGGGCTTCGAGCGCTTCGAGGCGCTGCTGGCCGGCGCGCACGACATGGACGAGCACTTTCGCGCCGCCCCGCTGGAGCAGAACCTGCCCGTCATCCTGGGCCTGCTCGGCGTCTGGTACATCGACTTCGCCGGCGCGAGGACCCACGCAATCCTGCCCTACGACCAGGACCTTGAGCACTTTCCTGCCTACTTCCAGCAGGGCGATATGGAAAGCAACGGCAAGCACGTGACCCGCGACGGCACCCGGGTCGGTTACGCCACCGGACCCGTGGTCTGGGGCCAGCCGGGCACCGACGGTCAGCATGCCTTCTACCAGTTGATCCACCAGGGCACGGAGCTGATTCCGTCGGACTTCATCGCGCCCATCAAGAGCCACAACCCCATCGGCGATCACCACGCCAAACTGCTTGCGAACTGCTTCGCGCAGACCGAGGCGCTGATGCGCGGGCGCACGCTGGAGGAGGCAAGGGCCGGGATGATCGCCGCGGGGCTCGACCCGGCGGAGGCCGAGCGGCTCGCGCCGCATCGCGAGTTCGACGGCAATCGCCCGACGACCACGATCCTCGTGGACGAGGTGACGCCGTACACGCTTGGCGCGCTAATTGCGCTCTACGAGCACAAGATCTTCACCCAGGGCATCATTTGGGGCATCAACTCGTTCGATCAGTGGGGCGTCGAGCTCGGCAAGCAACTCGCCGGCGTGATCTTAGGGGAGCTTGAGGCGGGCCGCGTGACGGCGGACCACGATGCCTCCACGGCGGGGCTGCTTAAGTATTTTCTGGCGAAGCGCTGAGGTCGGTCCGAGGGCGCCGACGCCGGTCAGGTGCCGGTGATGCGCTCGCGGTAACGCGCCCGGTACAGGAGCCGTGGCGTGTCGCCGTCTACAAAGCGCGTGCGCGTGTGCAGTACGTTGTTGCAGATGACGCCCCAGCCGGGCTCCAGCCGCAGGCGCAGCACCGGCGTGTCCGCGGCGTCCAGGATCTCGCGCAGGGCCGCGACCGCGGCCGCGGTGTCCGGATCATCCCGCCACTCGATATTGCGCCGGCGGTCCGTGTAGCGCATGGCGAGCTTGCCGTGTGCGCCGACCGTAAAGACGGGTCCGGTGCTGGCGGGGCGCAGCTCCTCGCCGTTGACGATGTTCGGCGGAATGGTCATTACCTCCGCGTGCATCAGTGCCCGGATGTGCGCGGGGTCGCGATCCCGGAGGCGGATGTAGACGATGTCCGGATCGAGCAGGGCGTTCTCGCCGCCTGCCGCCGCCGGCGTCACGCAGTGCAGGATGAAGGCGTGGATCTGTCGCTGCCGGCTGTTGTAGTAGCCGTCCGTGTGCCAGGCGATGGGCTTGTCCGTGTAGGGAATATAGCCCCGGTGCAGCGCATCGGACTGAATGGTCACGGCGGTGATGGCGTCCTCATCGGCGCCCGGGTTGCGGTCCAACTGCTGCAGGCCGAAGTGCTCGCCGAGGCGCAGCGCGATGTCCTTGTCCGGATCGGCACCGACGGCTGACACGTAGATGGCCATGTTCCAGCGCCGGCAGCGCTCGCGAATGGCCTCGGCCTCGCTTGGGCTGAGCCCGCGCGGATCGGCGATCTCCACCACCAACTCCGCGAGGGAGCAGGGGATGTCGGCGAGCTTGGCTTCCCGCCAGGCCTGATAAGGGGCGTCGTTCGACAGGGATAGCGGCGTAACGTGTCGGGGCATCGGGCAAGGCTGCGAGTGGGAGCGGCGCCCCCGATTCTACCGACTCGGGCCGCTGGAAGCAGTCGGGCCGTGGTCTGTCGATACGCGGAATCCCGCGTGATGCCCCTATACTTGAGAAGGAACGCGACAAGGAAGCCGTACCATCCGATCCAACGCGCCGATCCAACGCGCCGATCCAACGCGAGGAGGCTGTCATGCCCGCCAACCCCTATCGACATTTGCTGCTGGCCGTGGACTTTGCGCCGGAGTCCGAGATCGTTGTCGAGCGCGCCGTGGCGATGCGCGAGCGGTTCGACGCGCGGCTCAGTATCGTCAACGTCGTCGAATACGTGCCGCCCGAGACGGAGCTGGCCGGCGGCGCCTTCATGGCGGAACCGGTGCTGCCGTCGGACCTTGACTTGGAGCGGGAGCTCGTGGACGTGGCCCGCAAGGAGTTGGATGCCCTAGGCGAGCGCATCGGGGTGCCGACCGAGGACCGCATCGTCGAGTTCGGCCCCACCGGTCGCAGCATCGAGCATGTCGCGAAGGACCTCGGTGTGGACCTCATCATCGTCGGGGCGCGCGATCAAAGTTGGCTCGGCAGCCTGTTCGGCTCCATCTCCCGCACCTTGCTGCGGCACGAGGTCTGCGACCTGCTCGCCGTGCGCATTCCGGCGCATGGCGAGGAAGCCGTTACGGGCGGGGACTGAGCCGCTGCGGTGCCTCAGCGGGAGCCGCGGCGGATGGCATCGCCCGCGCTCGCCGCGGCAGCGGACTCGGCGACGGCGAGCTCCGGGCGCTCGCCGCGCCGCTGCTGCGCGAAGGACACCGGCAACGCGAGCTCATTGCTGACAAGCGGCTCGCGGGTGCCGCGGCGGGTCAGGTCCTCGGCGCTCGCGGTGGTGACTGCCGTGGCATTTGTCCGGGGAGTGGGCTCGTTCAGCAGGGAGGCGGTGGCGGCGACGCTGAAGGCCAGGAATAGGGTTGCGAAGGCGACGGGCTTGGTCATGATGGCGGTCTCCGGTGGCGTTTTGCTTGGTTACTGCGGTGCCGGTTGGCTGCCGCGGGGCGTTTGGCCTTGGAAACAAGCTTAGGAGACCGAGCGTCGCCGTCGGAGTAAGGAAACGTCAGTGCTTTTGTAAACTATTGGCGAAGGGAAACGCGCCATGCGCCGGTCGCGGCCGGCAGGCACGAGCAAGCCGTGCCGCCGTGCCTCGGATTTACTCGACGGTGACCGTGATCTTCTCGGAGTAGACGGGAGGGTCGTGCGGCACGTGCTTCATGTCGCCGAGCAGAAGCTGCAGCGTATGCGTACCGGGCTCGAGCGTGACCTCGGTCTGGGTCTGGCCGCCGCCGAAGTGCTTGAAGTCGCCGCCGATGGGCTGATCGAGCGGCGGCAGCTCCTGGTCGATGAGCAGGTGATGATGGCCGGTGGCCGCAACGTCGACGCCGGCCGGGGCGACGCCCATGTTCTCCAGGCCGAACTTCACCATGAAGGTCCGCGGCAGCGTGGCGCCGTCGGCGGGCTCGATGAAGTAGACGCGCGCGCCCGCCGGCGCCGGGGTGCGCTCGATCTCGGCGAACGCGGGCAGTGCGCTCAGCATTATCGGGGCCGCGACGAGCGCGGCGGCAGCGTATCGGAACATGCTCGCTCTCTCCTCGAAGGGTGCCAATTCAGCGCCGGTGCTCCTGCACGCGCCGGCGCGTTGGTCTAGTTCGGGGAGGCTCGCATGCTTTCAAGCCGGATATCCCGGCCGTCGGGTCGGCAAAGACGCTGGGCTTGGCGTGTTTGCTGGAGTGTTGACCTCCAGGTCAACACAGCGACAGAGCGGGGTACTGACGTCGCGCGCGCCGAGCCGAGCCGACCTGGAGGTCGGCTCTTCGGCCCGGCCCGAAGCTCCGGGCTGGCTTCCCGGCCGAGCTCCTGAGATTGGGCTTCGACGATTTCGATAGCGATTTCGATAGCGATACCGATCAGCACGACTTGTCGGTCTGAGGCGGCGCCTCCCTAGCCCCTAGCCCCTCAATACCGTCCACCCGTCTTCATCATGTAGTTGCGCAGCTCCGCGCTCTCCAGGTTCACACGCATCAGGTTCGAGTGCGTGATGCGGAAGATCGCGCGCATGACCTTGTAGACGAGGCGCGGCTCGGTCTCGATGAGGCTCTCGAAGGCCTCGGGCTCCAGCGTCAGTATCAGGCTGTCGGCGTCGGTGCAGAGCGCGGCCTTGCGCGGCGAGCCGTCGATGAAGGCGCGGGTGCCGGCGCACTCGCCGATGCGCATCTGGTAGACCCTGTCCTCCTGGTCGTTCACCTTCGTGCAGACGCTGAGTTGGCCCTCGCCGAGCACGAAAAGCGTGCGCCGATCCTCGCCCTCTTGCACCAGCGTCCGGCCCGCCGGCACGTTCTCCATGCCCATCACCGCCGCGAGCGCCATGCACTCAGCCGGGGTCAACTCGGCACCGAGGGCGGATTTGGCCAGCATATCGGCCATGTTCAGGTCGTTCATATCGCGTCACCTCATCTCATGAAGGGTACGCGCCGGCGCCGGTCGCCGGCGGCAATGGCCGCAGTTTAGCGCGGGAATATGACAGCGGGTGCCGGGGCTGGGGCGCGGCTCAGCCCTCGATGCAGAAGCGCCGGATCAGCGCCCGCAGCAGGCCCAGCATCGGCTCGATGCGGTCCAGGGCCAGGTACTCGTTCGGCTGGTGCGCCTGGTCGATGTCGCCGGGGCCGAGCACGATGGTGTCCATGCCGAGCCGGTTCAAAAACGGCGCTTCGGTGCCGAAGCTCACGGTCTCCGCGGGATGGCCGGTCAGCGCCTCGGCGGCGCGCACGATGTCCGCCGTGGCGGGCGTCGCCACCGGCGGCACGGGCTCGAACAGCGGCGTCACGTCCCAGGTGAGCGCGCGCCGCTCGGCGACGGCCGCCACGCGCCGGGCCAGCTCGGCGCGCACCTCGGCCGGCTCCTGCCCCGGCAGCGCGCGGATGTCGATGTGCAGCTCGCAGTGGCCGCAGATGCGGTTCGACGCATCGCCGCCGTGGATGTGGCCCAGGCTTAGGGTCGGCCAGGCGATGCGAAAGGCCGGGTCGCGGTGGGTGCGTTTCAGCTCTTCGCGCCAGGCGAGCAGCGCGCCCAGCACCTCGTGCATGCCCTCCAGCGCGTTGTTGCCGAGGCTCGGGTCACTCGCGTGCCCGCTCTGGCCCAAGAGCCGGATGCGCTCGCCCATGACGCCCTTGTGCGCGCGCACGGGCCTGAGTCCTGTCGGCTCGCCGATCAGCGCATGCCGCCCCAGCGGGCGGCCCGCGGCGACCAGCGAGCGGGCACCGGACATGGACGACTCCTCGTCCGCGGTGGCGAGGATCATCAGCGGGTGCTGCAATCGCGCCGCATCGAGCCCCCGCGCCGCCTCCAGTGCGAGCCCCAGAAACGACTTCATGTCCGCCGTGCCGAGCCCGTACAGGCGCCCGTCGGCCTCCGTGAGGCGAAACGGGTCGAACCGCCACAGCGGCGCATCGAAGGGGACGGTGTCCGTGTGGCCCGCCAGCACCAGCCCGCCGGGGCCGCTGCCGAGGGTGCCGAGCAGGTTGGCCTTGTGCGGCGAGCCCGGGATCTCCAGCCATTCCACGTGGAAGCCCGCGTCGGCGAGCCACACCGCGAGCTGCTCCAGCAGCGGCCGGTTGGTCTGATCGCGCACCGGGTCGACGCTGCTGACGGTGGGCACGGCGATCAGGTGGCGCAGCATGTCGAGCAGCGCCGGCGGCTCGCGGGACGGGATGACGGGCATGCGGGGCTCCGGTTGGTGAACACAAGGGCGCGCGGGCCGCTGCTCCGGCAGGCCGGGCTCGCGGGCTGCGCGCCTTTCGGCTAGATTCTCCCGATTCGCCCGCTTCCAACAAGGACCGTCCTTGACCCTAACGCCGATTCCGAGCCCCGTGCACCTGCCGGGCGAGCGGCCTGCCGTTGCCGACGCGGCGCTGCTGATTCGTGCCGCGGAGTCCCGCGACCTCAACGGGCTCGTGGCGCTCGAGCGCGCGAGCTTCCCGGGCGACCGGCTGACCCGCCGGCAGTTCCGCTACATGCTCGCCCGCGCGCAGGCGACGCTGCTGGTGGCGACGGAGTCGGACGCGCCCGTCGATACCGCGGTGCCGCTGCTCGGCTATGTGCTGGTGCTGTTCAACCGAGCCACGTCCGTTGCGCGGCTCTACTCCATCGCGGTGGCCGAGGCGGCGCGCGGGCGCGGCGTCGGGCGCGCGCTGGTGCTCGCGGCCGAGCGCGCCACCTGGGACGCCGAGCGCGCCTACCTCCGGCTCGAGATCCGCCGCGACAACATCGCCTCGCAGCGGCTGTTCGAGCGGCTCGGCTACCGCCGCTTCGGCGTGCTGTCGGACTACTACGACGACCACATGGAGGCGCTGCGCTACGAGAAGCAGCTCTCGCCCCACACGGGTCGCGAGCAAGCCCGCGTGCCCTTCTACGAGCAGACGCTGGACTTCACCTGCGGCGCCTCGTCGCTGATGATGGCGATGCATGCGCTGGACCCGGAGGTCGCGCTCGACCGCACGCTGGAGCTGCGCATCTGGCGCGAGGCGACCACGGTGTTCATGACCTCGGGGCACGGCGGCTGCGGGCCCTTCGGGCTCGCGCTGGCGGCGCACGCGCGCGGGTTCAGCGTCGAGGTCTTCGTCAACGACCGCGGCGTGCCGCTGATCGACTCGGTGCGCAGCCCCGAGAAGAAGGAGGTCATGCGCCTGGTACACGAGGACATGCTGGCCGAGGCCGCGCGCGCCGGCGTCCCGGTCACCTACGGCACCCTGGGCCTGGACGAGCTGGAAGGGCGCTGCACCGCCGGTGCCGTGCCGCTGGTGCTGATCAGCAGCTATCGCATCTATGCCGAGAAGTTTCCGCATTGGGTCGTCGTGACGGGCTTCGACCGCGGCTTCGTCTACGTGCACGACCCCTATGTGGACTACGAACAGGGCGAGACCCCCATCGACTCGATGAACATGCCGATCCAGAAAGCCGAGTTCCGGCGCATGGCCCGCTACGGCCGCGCCGGGCTGCAGGCCGTCGTGCTGGTGTCGCGGCCCGCCGATGTGGCGCCGCGCGCGCCCTCGCGTGCAGCCGGAGCCGACGCCGATGGCTGAGCACGTGCTGCTGGTGGAGCAGCCGGGGGACTGGCGCGCGAGCTTCCCGGCGCTGCGGGTGGTGAGCGCGCGGGACTATCTCGGCGGCGGCGCGGACTGGTCCGCGAAGCGTCGGCTGCATCTGGTGAACCTGTGCCGCAGCTATCGGTATCTCAGCGTCGGCTACTACTGCTCGCTGCTCGCCGAGGCGCGCGGCCATCGCGTGCTGCCCGGGGTCGAGAGCATCCAGGAGCTCTCCAGCCGCGGCCTGTACGGGCTTGCGCTCGACGCCTTCGAGCTGCCGCTGCGCCGCCTGCCGCAGACCGGCGCGACGGCGCAGACGATCACGCTCACGGTGCTGTTCGGCCAGTGCGCGGAGCCGCACTGGCAGCCGGCGTTCCAGTTGCTCGCGCGGCGGGTGTTCGAGACCTTCCGCTGCCCGCTGCTGCGCATCGAGCTCAAGCACACCGGCGGCTGGCGCGTCACGTCCATCCGCGCGCTGACGCTGGACCGCCTGCCCGTGGAGCAGGAGCCGGCCTTCGTCGGCGCGCTGGAGGGCTATCTGTCGCAGCGCTGGCGGCGCCCGCGCTCGCGCCAAGCGCACCGATACGACCTCGCGCTGCTGCACGACCCGGACGAGGCGCTGGCGCCGTCGAACCCGCGGGCGCTGAAGCGCTTTCAGCAGGCGGGGCGGGCGCTCGGGCTGAACGTCGAGCTGGTGACGCGCAAGGACTACAGCCGCCTGGCCGAGTACGACGCGCTCTTGATCCGCGAGACCACGCGTATCCATCACCACACCTTCCGCTTCGCGAAGAAGGCCGCGAGCGAGGGCATGGTGGTCATCGATGATCCGGTGTCGATCCTGCGCTGCACGAACAAGGTCTTTCTGGCGGAGCTGCTGGAGGCGCGCGGCGTGCCGCGCCCGCGCACGCTGGTGCTGCGCCGCGAGACGCTGCTGGACGTGGAGGCGGCGATCCCGTATCCGGTGGTGCTGAAGATCCCGGAAGGATCGTTCTCCCGCGGGGTCTTCAAGGCCGCCGACCGCGGCCAGCTCAAGGACATCGCACAGCGGCTGTTCCGCGAATCGGACCTGATCCTGGCGCAGGAGTATCTGTACACGCCTTATGACTGGCGCATCGGGATTCTGGGCCGCCGGCCGCTCTACGCCTGCAAGTACCACATGAGCCGCGACCACTGGCAGATCGTCCGCCACGACGCCGACGGCGGCCACGACGAGGGCGGCTTCGAGACCATCGCCATCGAGGACGCGCCGGCGCGCGTCGTCGCCGTCGCGCTGAAGGCCGCGAACCTGATCGGCGATGGCCTCTACGGCGTGGACGTGAAGGACACCGCCCGCGGTGCGCTGGTCATCGAGGTCAACGACAACCCGAACCTGGACGCCGGCATCGAGGACAAGGTGCTGGGCGAAGGGCTCTACCGCGCCATCCTCGCGGACATGATCGAGCGGCTCGACCGCCAGCGGCAGCCGCAGCCGCCGGCACCGACGCGGGCACCGGCACGCCCCCGCGCCGCCCCGGACGCGGCGCTGGACCCATGACAGGGCAGCGCGAGCCGGGCAGCAGCCGCGAGGCGCCGCCGACGCCGGCTGCCGTGGAGATCGCCTTCGGCCGCTACCGAGCGCTGCTGGAGGCCACCGTGGGCGATGCGGGCGCCGGCTGGCGGGACTTCGTGGACGCGCTGCGCAGGCCGCTCCCGGCCTGCGTGTGGAGTCGGCCCGGGCGCGTGGACGGCGCAGAGCTCGCCGATCTGCTCGCCGAGCAGGGCGTGGCGGCGGACCCCGTGCCCTGGCTCGACGGCGCGCCGGGCAGCGCGCTGCTGCTGCCGGCCGGCTTCAAGGCGGGGCAGCACTGGTGGTACTGCGCCGGCCTCGCGCACGCGCAGGAGGCCGTCTCGCAGTTGCCGGTGCGCTTGCTGGACTTGGCGCCGGGTCAGCGGGTGCTGGATCTCTGCGCCGCACCCGGCGGCAAGACGGCGCAGATCGCGCTCGCGCTGGGCAACGCCGGCACCGTGCTGGCGAATGACTTCGCGCCGGAGCGCATCGCGGCCCTGCAGGGGAATCTAGACCGCCTCGGCGTCGTCAACGTCAGCACCACCCGGGGCGACGGCGGCAACTATCCGGCCGCGGCGGGGCCGTTCGACCGCATCCTGGTGGACGCGCCCTGCTCCAGCGAGGGCACGCTGCGGCGCAACCGCAGCCTCATCGACAAGGTCGGCCCGGAGCGCAGCCTGCGCATGGCGAGCCGCCAGCGCGCGCTGCTGCGGAAGGCCGTGAAGCTGTGCCGGCCGGGCGGGCGCATCGTTTACTCCACCTGCACCTTTGCGCCGGAGGAGAACGAGCTCGTCGTCGCGGAGGTGCTTGAGTCTCTCGGCGGCCGGCTCAGGCTCTTGCCCGCCGCGGTGCCGGGGCTCGCGAGCGCGCCGGGCGTGACGCACTGGCAGGGTCGCTCGCTGCCGGCGGAGCTTGGGCGCTGCCTGCGCGTCTGGCCGCACGCCAACGACACGGGCGGGTTCTTTATCGCCGTGCTGGAGAAGGCGCCCGACGCGCCCGGGCTGCCGGAGCCGGTGCCGCTGGGCTTCGGCCTGGACGCGGGCGATGGCGACTGGTGCACCGAGATTGCCGAGCACTACGGATTGGCGACGCCCATCGAGCAGACTTACCGGGTGCATCGGCGGACCCGCCGCGGCCTGCACCTGATGGCGCCGGATCACGCACCGCCGGCGGCGCCCGCAGCGCAGGGCAGCGGGATGTTCTTTCAGCGCACCAACGTGCGCCCGCCGAAGCTCACCACGGCCGGCGCGCTGCTGCTGGGTGCGGCAGCGACGCGGCAGGTGCTGGAGCTTGGCGCGCCCGCCGAGCGCGATGCGTATCTGCGCCGCGAGCCGCTGACCCCGGCGCCGGCGGCGCGGGCCGACTGCCGGCCCGGGCAGGTCATTGTGCGGCACCGCGGCTGGTCGCTCGGGGTCGCCGTGCTGCACCGCTCCGGTGAGCTGGAAAGCCTGTTCCCGCGCGGCTGGAGCGGGGCCGCAACGGGCGCATGACTGGGCGCCATCTCTGGGCTCTTGCCCTCGGCCCTCGCCTATGGCGTCGAGCTCATCACCGAGATGGCTTGAGGAAGGGCCGAGGGCCGAGGGCCGAGGAGGGCTTCCTTGGCCCTTGGCCCTTAGCCCTTGGCCCTCGCCCCAGCGCCCTGTCACCTGTCTGTCATGGCGCCATCAGTCGGGCGCGGTAGCATACGCGCCCGATATCGCGAGCCGACGTCCCCCTCGGAGCCTGCCCAGATGAACGCCGACGCCCAGAAGCCCGAGAAGAAGGCCCCGAAGTCCGGCAAGCGGCGCGACGCCGACACCCCAAGCGTGCCGCTCATCTGGCGCTCGGTGGGCGAAGCCGGCATCAGCGACGACTTGGACGAGCACAACGCCGCCGTCGTCGACGCATTCTCGCGCCTGATCAAGGCGGAGGAACGGGACAAGGTTAGCCGCGCCATCAAGCGTTGGCCGCCCGCGCACCTGCTCGCCCTGTTCGTGCACCTGCCGCTGAAGCGGGCGCGGGTGCTGTTGTCTTGGCTCGACAAGTTCCAGGTGCGGGTCGTGGCCGAGCTGAACCCGGCCTTTCGCTCCGCGCTGCTGGAGGACTGCACCGTGCAGCGTCTGGTGGAGGTGCTCGACGGCATGGAGCCCGAGGAGGCCGCCGACCAACTGGAAGACATGCCGGAGGAGGCGCAGGCGGAGGTGCTGCCGAAGCTGCGCGAGCGCGTCGCCATCGAGAGCTTGCGCGCCTTTGAGGAAGACTCCGCCGGCAGCATCATGAGCCGCAAGTTCGTCGCCGTGCCGCCGGACTGGACCGTCGGCCAGGTCACGCACGAGATCCGCGCCAACGCCCGGGCCATCGAGAAGCTCTACGCGGTCTACGTGGTGGATACGCGCCATCACCCCATCGGCTATCTGCGCCTGCGCGACCTGCTGTTGTCGCCCCAGGAGGCGCGCGTCGCCGAGGTCATGAGCACGGACTTCATCGCCGTGGGGCCGGACACGGACCAGGAAGAGGTCGCGCGCATCGCCGACCGCTACGAGCTCTCCGTCGTGCCCGTTGTGGACAAGTTCGGCCGCCTCATCGGCCGCGTCACGCCCAAGCAGCTCCGCCGGGTGCTGCGCGAGGAGGCCGAGGAAGACCTCAACCTCATGGCCGGCCTGCCCGCCGACACGCGCCCGGACGAGTCCATCGGCCGCATCGTGCGCGGGCGCATCCCCTGGCTGCTGATCGGGCTCTGCGGCGCGAGCCTGTCCGCCGCGGTGGTGGGTGCCTTCGAGGATCAGCTCGCCCGCGCCGCGATCCTCGCGAGCTTCATCCCCATCGTCATGTCCATGGCCGGCAACGCCGGCATCCAGGCGAGCACCGTCGCGGTGCAGGGGCTCTCCACCGGCACGGTCAAGTTCGGCGACCTGGGTTGGCGGCTCGCGAAGGAGCTCTCGGCCGCGCTCGCCAACGGCGCCATTGCCGCGCTGGTCTTGGTGGCGCTGGTCATCGGTGTCGCGCAGCTCATCGACTTCGACGCGCCGCTGGTGCTCGCGGCCAGCGCCGGGCTGTCGCTGCTCAGCGTCGTCGTCGTCGCGGTCGCCGTCGGTGCGACCATCCCCATCGTACTGGATAAGCTCGGCATCGACCCCGCCATGGCGACGGGGGTCTTCATCACCACCGGCAACGACATCCTGTCCGTGATGATCTTCTTCATCATGATGTCGCTGTTCTATCTGCCGCTGCTGTCCTAGCGCCCAAGCCGTTATGCCGTCCCCAAAGACCGCCCATCCGCGCTTCGGCTTCAAAGTCGTCGACCGCGCTCGCGCCGAGGCGTCGCCGATGGTGGAGCGGGCGCTCGCCGAAGGCAGGCCCATCGAAATCGGCCTTTACTTCGAGAACGCCGACTGCCGCGCCTATTTGCGCGATACGCTGGCCGGTGCGGCCATCCCGGTGACGGTGCATCTGGACCATCGTCGGCTCAGCCTGGTCCGGCTGTCGCGCGCGTCCGAGTTGCTGGACGAGCAGCTCAGCGCCGCCGCGACTCTGGGCGCCCGGCGCGTGCTGACGCACATTGCGCCCTATCCGCTGACGCCATCCCGACACCGCTGGCCCGCGCTCTGGGGGCAGCTCACCGAGTGGCTCAGCCGCCTCGATCGGCGCGCTGCCGAGCATGGACTCGGGCTGTTGATCGAGAACACCTTCCACTCCCTCGGCTTCTATCGCGACTTCGCGGCCGTGGTGCTGGCCGCGGCCGGACCCGACACGGGGCTGTGCTTCGACATCGGCCACGCCAAGGTGTGGTCCGACACCACGCTGGCGGCCTGGCTGGGCTTCCTCGCCGAGGTCGACAACGCGGGTCGGCCACTGCACTGCCATTTGCACGCGAACGACGGGCTCTATGACCGCCACCTTTCCTTCGCTGACGCGGAGCGCGACGGGCTCACGGTGCCGGACAGCTTCACCGGAACGCTCGACGGCTTCGCGGCGCTCGCGGCCATCGATGTGGCGCTACCCATGGCGGACAAGATCTTCGAGGTACCGCCGGAGCAGGCGCTGACCAACCTCGACCTGATTCTGACGCGGCTCGCCGAGGTCTAGACAAGCCGCCCCCCGTCTGGAGCAGCCGGCGGGCGCATGCTAGCCTCTGGCGCTTTCCGACCTGAGCCTGCCGTGTCCGACACCGATATCCTGAACCAACTGCTGGCGCTGCTCGCCGAGCTGACGCGAGACTCCGAGGGCTACCTGGAGCGCGAGGACGACTCCCAGCTCTGGTACAACCGCGGCTACGCCAACGGCATGGCCGCGGCGCTGACGGCGCTCGGCCACGGCGAGGCCGTCGCCCGCACCATCGAGCCGGACCCCTATGATCGCGCCCGCGACCAGCAGCACCTGCCTTGGGGCAAGGCCTACGAGCACGGCCGCGAGATGGGCGAGCGAGAGACCCATGAGGTGCTGTGATTGCCGGTGCTTCGCACGGAACCGTGTCGATCTGGAGATCGACCCTCCGGCCGTGGCCGCGCACGGCCCGTGGCCGGCGCTTGGCCGGAGTCTTGGCTCGAGTCTTGGCCGGAGCGTTGGCCGGAGCGTTGGCCGGAGCGTTGACCGGAGCGTTGGCCGGAGTGTTGACCGGAGTGTTGGCCGGAGTGTTGACCTCCAGGTCAACACCCACAGCACGGCGAGGCTTTGTCAACCTCCTCCTAAACCCCGTCGCCACCCGAAACCCCCGCAGGAAGGACGCCCATGTCCAAGTTCGTCTCCTTCAACATCAACGGCATCCGCAGCCGCCCGCACCAGCTCGAAGCCATCAAGGCCAAGCACGACCCGGCCGTCATCGGCATCCAGGAGTCCAAGGTCGCCGACGATGCCTTTCCGCTAGAGATGATCCAAGCCCTGGGCTACGAGCCGCACTACCACGGGCAAAAGGGCCACTACGGCGTCGCGCTCCTGTGCAAGGCGCCGCCCGCGAGCGTCTGCAAGGGCTTCCCGCACGACGGCGAGGAGGCGCAGCGCCGCGCCATCACGGGTGCCTTCGCGCTGCCGGACGGCGAGACCCTGACCGTCATCAACGGCTACTTCCCGCAGGGCGAAAGCCGCGACCACCCGGTCAAGTTCCCGAACAAGGCCAAGTTCTACGCGGACCTCGGGGTGTATCTACG
Source organism: Thiohalocapsa sp. ML1 (assembly GCF_001469165.1). Classification (GTDB taxonomy): domain Bacteria; phylum Pseudomonadota; class Gammaproteobacteria; order Chromatiales; family Chromatiaceae; genus Thiohalocapsa. The sequence goes on from NZ_JABX01000028.1 coordinate 19,867, forward strand.
CGAGCGTTTCCGTCCGGACGAGCCCTTAATTCTGATGGGCGATATGAACGTCGCGCCGCAGGATGCCGACATCGGCATCGGCGCGGACAACGCAAAGCGCTGGCTGCGCACCGGCAAGTGCAGCTTTCTGCCCGAGGAGCGCGAATGGCTCCAATCGATCATGGACTGGGGGCTGGTGGACGCCTACCGCATCGTTCACCCGGACGTCGCGGACCAATTTAGCTGGTTCGACTATCGCTCCCGCGGCTTCGAGCGCGAGCCCAAGCGCGGGCTGCGCATCGATCTCATCCTGATCACCGCGCCGCTCGTGGCTCGCCTCAAGGACGCCGGCATCGACTACGACATCCGCGGGCTGGAGAAGCCGTCCGACCATTGCCCGGTGTGGATCGAGCTGGACTGAGCCGCCGGGGCGGCAGCCCCCGCCGTGCGGCTCAGGCGTCCGCGGTGCGCAGCGCCGCCTCGACGTCCGCAAGCTCGGGCAGGCGGCGGGCGTAGCCGTGTTTGTCGATGAGGCGGCGGGCCTCGGCCAGGTCCATCGCCGGGGTGCGCTCCGGCCAGGGGTAGCCCGTGGGAGCGGCCTCTGGCCGCGACGGCGCAGGCTTGGCCTCCAGCCGCGATAACGGATCAGCCCAGGGCCGGGCGAGCCAGAGGCGGGCGCGGGTCAGCAGCACATCGGCCTGGAACAGCGGCATCGGGCCGGCCTCGGCGATGCCCCAGGCCTCGTCGAGCAGCGCGCGGGCGGCGGCGGGGTCGCCGCGCAGCGCGTGGGACAGCGCGGCGGTGAGGAGGGCCTTGGGCAGGTGGTCCATCATGGCCGCTTCGCGCAGGCCGGTGACGGCGGCGGTCAGTGCGGTCTGGTGCGGGTCCGGGGGCTGGTCCGGGTCGCCAGCGGGCGCCGGGGTCGCCGCCGCGCCGGTCAGCAGCCCCCGCCACTGCGCGACGCGGGCGAGGGTCAGGTGGTTCAGCGCGATGTCGAGGAGGTTTCGCGATCCGTTCAGCACGATCTCCAACGCCGCATGCGCCCGCCGCTCCACCTCGTCGCAGGCGGCCAGCGGGTCCAGGTCCGGCGGGGCCGCGGCGGCATCCGCGTCCCCGCCACTGGCCGACTGGCTGTCGGCGGACCCCGTCGCCGACTGGAAGTCGGCGGTCCCAGCGCCCGCGGCGGCGCGTGGGAACGAGAGCAGGACGCGCCAGGCGGCGCGCTCGGCCGGGGCCAGCAGCCAGTCGCTGTAGCGGAACCCCGGCAGCGAATAGAGCAGCGGGAACTGGGGCTGCCGCTCGCGCTGCATGACCTCGGCCGCGGCAAACAGCGCGCCGGCCTCGCGCCGCTCCCCGGCCTGGTGCAGCGCATCGGCGGCGGTGGTGCGGCGGGCCATGCGCAGGAAGGCATCGCCGCTGCGGTCCGCGTGCGCGACGCTGGCGTGGGCATCCCGGATCGCCGCGGGCAGGTCGCCGAGGGTGACCTCCAGTTCGCTCAGACTGCTGGCGCTGCGTGCGGCGTTGTTCCAGTCCTGCTGCTGCACGTACATCTCCAACCCCGCCCGCATCGGCCCCAGCGCCTCGGTCAGCCGCCCGAGGGCGCGCAGGTTAATCGCCGCCTCGCTCAGCAGCCAGGCGCGGTCGGGCTCGCTGACCGCGGTGGTGACCCGCGTCCAGGGCTCGTCGAAGAAGGCGGCGACGGCGCTTAAGTCCTGGCTGATGGCGCCGAGTTTGTCCCGGCTGTAGAAGCCGTCGTCCCCGGTGCCGCGCAGGATGCGGTCGCGGTAGACCTCTTCGAGGGCCGTCTGCGCCCGCCCGGCCAGCACGCCGTGGCGCACCGCCTGATACAGGGGTTGCAGGCCGGGCAGGTCGTCGGGCCGCTCGGGGGTGCTCTGGCAGAGGTAGTCAAACAGCCGCCCATGCGCGGCGGCGTGGGCCTTGGGCAGGTGTCGGCGCAACTGCTCGGCGAAGTACTCGCGGATCAGCGGGTGGACGTCCAGGGCGGTGCCGGCGGTCTGGCCGCGGCGGTGGATCAGGTGGGCGGCCTCCAGCCGGGCGAGGAGCGACTCCCAGCCGGTCTCGTCCACGTCCACCAGGGCCTCGGTGAGGCCGCGGATGGCCGGGCGTCGGCGCAGCACGCGCAGGCTGTCGGGGCTCGCCGGGCGGTCGAACAGGCCGGTGAGGCGCAGCACGGCGATGGTCTGCGCACGGCTGTCGCCGGAGCCGCCGCGCCGGCCGCCCCGCGGCAGCAGGCGTGCCCACCCGCGCGCCGGCGGGGCGAGCCACTGCTCGTAGGCCTCCAGCACCTTCCAGGCGGTGCGGTGGCGGCTGCCGCGGGTCTCCTGGTCCGCCCGGCCCCAGTCGATGCGGTCGCGGCAGCGGATGTCGCCGCCGTGGGCGTCGAACAGGAAACGGCCGAGCAGGGTCAGGCTCAGCGCATGGCAGTCCAGCTCCGCGCAGGCGGCGGCCAGGTCCGCGTCGCTGCCCCGGATCTGCAGGTCCCGCAGCAGCCGAATCGCAGCGTCGCGGCCGAGCTCCTCCAGCGCGTGCTGGTGGTGGCCGGTGAGATCGGGCAGGGCCTGGCGGCTGGTGAGCAGCAGCAGGCCCGGGTTGCGCTGGGCCAGGGCGCGGATCAGCTCGCGCAGGTCCGGGTCCAGCAACTGCCCGGCCTGGGGCCGGGGGGCTGTTGCAGGGGCTCCAGGCCGTCGAGGACCACCAGGCTGCGCTGGCGCTGGATCAGCGCGGCGAGCCGCCGGCCCTTGTCCTCGGGGCGACGCGGGTCCGGGTCGCCGAAGTGGGCGAGGGCCTGTTGGAAGAAGTCGCCGACGCTGCCGGTGCGGGCGGCGGCGTCGTCGTCGGCGGTGCCCTGGTCGTAGAAGCTCCAGTCGAAATAGGCGGCCAGCGGCCGGCCGTCGCGGTCCTGCCAGCCGCGGTCCATGAAGCGTGTGCGCAGCCAGTGGGCGATGAGCGCGGTCTTGCCGACACCGCCCCAGGCAATCAGCGCGAGCACCGGGGTGCCGTCGGCCCAGGCCGCGTCCAGCATCGCCAGTTGCTCGGTGCGGCCCTGGAACAACTCCGCGTGGTGACGGAAGGCGAAGCGGGAGGTGGCGATGCGGGGGTTGGCCGAGGTCGCGGGCTCGGGCGGCGGTGGAACTGGCTGCGGCGGCGCGGCGACCGGCCGCGGAGGATCGGTGGCGGTCGGCTGGCGTTGCAGCACGGGGACGAGGAACGCGACCAGCGTGACGACGACACCCAGCAGCGCGGCAAGATCGGCGAAGGGTGACTGATGCAGCGTGTGGATCACAGGCTCGGCGCCCTCGCCGAGCCAGGCGGTCAACTGGTCGGCCGGCAGCCAGGCGCCGAGCAGCACCAGCATCGCCAGGATGAACAGGACGATCAGGAGCCCTTTTTCCAATCTGCTCGGGGTCTGCATGGGTGAGCGCCCTGTTCCGTGGTTGGTTCGCCGAGGTTGCTGCGGGGTAGGCGGTGAGGGCTCAGGGACCGGCTAAGGGGCCGGAGCCGTTCTGGAGCTCATCGGACACGCAAGAGATGAAGATGCGGTTGTTCTCAGCCATGCGAACCTCGCGCCCAATCCTGTAAACGTCGCGCGCCGCCCCGGTGCGGACGGGGCCGCGGCCAAGCCGTGTGTAACGCCGGGCCAGAGTGTAACGGCTACGCGGGGTTGAGGCACCGGCGATGGCGGCTGCGGCGTGAACAGGTACGCCGTTCTTCTCGTGCTGCCCGGCTAGGAATCAGATCCAGTGCGCGTGCGCGCCCAGGATCGCCTCCCCGATGTCCCCGAAGAAGGCCCTGTACGTGGTGAAGAATGCCGGTAAATCGCCATTCTCGTCCGGCAGTAGAAAGACCCTTGCCTGCTGCCGCAGAGCTTGGGCAACGGCATCATCCGCGGTTTGGTCGTCGCATTCTCTGGCAAGCTGCTGCTCAAGCGCCTCCCAAATGAGCGCTCGGACTACCCGTAACCGTTCACAGTTCAGGTTGAGTGCCGTCAAGGTGGCACCGGCGTGCTCGACACTGACGCCCGCCTGCCGGCAAGCGTCATCGTCTTGCGTGATCTGGCCGTGCCGATCGACGCGGAAGATGGCGGGTTGGCCCGGCAGTGCGGTCGGCTTCAAGGGCTGGCCAACCCGGTTGTGGTCGCTGTCCTTGAATTGTCCGCAACTCATACTGCGGCGCGATGGCCGCAACGCCCGCCGTGCCGGGTCCGTGCTGTGGGGGTTCACACCGCCCTGACAGGCCGCAAACAGATTGGCCGCTGAGTAGGTCGATTCCGTATGCGCGGCCCTCGTCAGAAAATGTTACACCTGTTGGTCGTGCTGTTTGAGTTTGATCTCGCAATAGGCGCAGAGCCCATGTTGGTCCTCGGCCAGCTTCGCGAGCAGCTCGCCGGCGGCTGTGCGACCGTCGCCATTGCGGTACTCCTGATAGTTCTTGAAGTCGCTCCACGAAGTGTCCGGTGGGTTTTCGTCAAGGAACCGCTGGAGACCGGGCGTCGGTCGATCCAGGCCACGCACCCGCTTCACGCCTGCGCCTCCCGTGCCCGACGCAGCACCCGCCTCCGGCGAATCTCAAGATCCATCCGCAATAGCTCGGGTTCGTGCGGCGAGAGTTGTTCGAGCTGTTGGCGCAATGCCAGGGCCTCCGGCGCTTCGCCACGGTCCTGCGCAATCAGCTCACCGTAGCGCTGCATGAGTCGGGTGAAGTCGACGACCTGCGCCGGCGGTTCCTGCTCGACGCCGAGAATCTCGGTCAACAGGCGGCCGCTCTTGGCACCGTAAGAGGATGTCGGCACCGCGGCTGAGATCCGCCCGGCCTCCCGTTCCAGGATCAGGATGCTTTCGGGCTTAACGGTGGTCAGCACCTGTGGACTGTGGGTGGACACAATGAACTGGATGTTCGGGAACGCCCGCTGGAGGTCATGGACCACCCGCTGCTGCCAACGTGGATGCAGATGCAGGTCTACCTCATCGATCAGCACGATACCGGGGGCATCAATCGCCTCGCCACCGCGATGGGGGTTGGCCTGGGCCATCCGACGCGCGAGGTCGATAACCAGCGTCAGCATGGTCCGATATCCGCCGCTGAGCTGATCGAGGGCGAGTTGCTCGACACCTCCGGTGGGTGTCTCCAGATCGACCACCAGGCGCAACGGGTTCAGCTCGGTGCGCGGCCGTCGGCAGCCATCGAGACCTCGCTCGACCGCGTTGCGAACGGCCTCCAGCACCGGCAGCTTGTACCCGAAGTCAGCATGCGACTCCTTTTCGCGGCGCTCCAGATCCTCCTGCATGACTAGCCACTCGAAGACGTCCTTGAAGCGGAAGCCGGCGTCCAGCGCACCGTCGAGCGCGGCGAACCGACTCATGGTCGCTCGAAAGGCGCGTTTGCGTTGAGGAATGGCCGGGACCGCCCGCTCCGTGCCGTAATAGGCGACGATAGGCAAATCCGCATCACCGCCCGCTTGCACGGACGTGATGATGGGATCAAGAAAGGCTTGCAGCCGGGCCAGGCCGAGCGCTTTTGGGGTCTCAGCGGCGGTGCTGCGGGTACGATCCCGACGCTTGATGCGGTCCCAGGCGAGGCCCGTGTCGGTGTCGGTGTGCAACGCGACCCGGACGAAAGGGGTCCGCATCCAAAAGGTCACTTCATGGTCGTTGGCGCGGCCGCCGCGAATCGGATAAACGCGCAAGTCGGCGTCCCGGAACGCCCGCCCTTTGCAGTCGGGAAGATGCTCAAGGATTGCACCGAGGCCAATCGCGATGGCCTCAATGACGGAGGTCTTGCCCGCCGCGTTATCACCGACCAGGACATTCAGGCGTTCATGCAGCGGCAGTTTCAGGCGGCCTACCGCGCGCAAGTTTTCGATCTCGACGGTACTCAGTCTCATCTGCTGATGCTCAGGCTTCAAGGCGCCAGAGGTTCGACGATTGCGGGTGATCCCCGTGCAATGTCGGCGTCCTGCCGCGCCGAGCGGTTGAGCGCCCGCGTCCGCCACAGCAAGGACTCGCCCGCCACCTGCCCCTTGGGCGGGGTGCCGAGTCGCCGTGAATCCTAGAGCACCGTGGCTTTGCTGTCGCGGGTGGATAGCGTCAGGCGGCAGCGCTTGATGGCCGGTCTGCCGGCGGCGCTCACCGCCGCGCAAAGAACGCCCGCACCGCCTGCTCCGCGGTGGCCGCGAGCAGCGCCTCGGCATCGCGCTCCGCCTCGGCGAGCGTCATCGGCCCGCGGCAGAGGCTGAAGACGGCATCCATGCCGAGCGCGTGCAGCACGTCGAGCCCGTCGCCGATGCCGCCGGCGATGGCGATGCAGGGCACGCCGTGGGCCTTGGCGCGGGCGGCGACGGCGGCGGGCGCCTTGCCGTGGGCGGTCTGGGCGTCGATGCGGCCTTCTGCGGTGAGCACGAGTTCGGCGCCGTCGAGGTGTGCGTCGATGCCGAGCAGGTCCAGCACCAGCTCGGCACCGGGCCGGAGCGACGCACCGGCGAAGGCGACGAGCCCGGCGCCGAGGCCGCCGGCGGCGCCGGCGCCGGGCAGCTCGGCGATGTCCAGCCCGAGGTCGCGTTGGATGAGCCCGGCGAGGTGCGCGAGGCCGGCATCGAGCATCGCCGCCTGCGCCGGGCTCGCGCCCTTCTGCGGGCCATAGACCTGCGCCGCGCCGCGGGGGCCGGTGAGCGGGTTGTCGACGTCGCAGACGGCCTCGATGCGGACCTGCGCGAGCCGGGCATCCCGAGCGCTGCCGTCGATGCACGCGATATCCGCGAGCCGGCCGCCGACGGGCGCGACGGGCCGGCCCGGCGCGTCGGTAAAGCGCCAGCCCAGCGCCGCTGCCATGCCGACGCCGCCGTCGTTGGTCGCGCTGCCGCCGAGGCCGACGATGATGTGCGTCGCACCCAGGTCGAGCGCCGCGCGCAGCAGCTCGCCGGTGCCGAGCGTGGTCGTCGTCGTGGCGTCACGGTCCTGCTCGGCGAGCAAGGCAAGCCCGCTCGCCAAGGCCATCTCGACCACCGCGATGCGCCGGCTCGGGCTCCAGATCAGCGTCGCGTCCACCGGCTGAAAGCGCGGGCCGGCGACGCGCACCGTCCGCGCCTCGCCCTCGATGGCGTCGCGCAGCACCGCGGCCAGGCCGTCGCCGCCGTCGGCCACCGGCAGCTCGACCAGCTCCGCCCCCGGCAGCGCGCGGGCGGCGCCGCGGGCCATGGCCGCGGCGGCGGCAGCGGCGGTGCAGCTACCTTTGAGCGCGTTCGGGGCGAGGATGAGCTTGGGCATCAGCTCCCGATCTCACCCCCGTCGTCTTTGGTGATGACGACGACCGACGGGCGCGGCGGCATGCCGTCCTGGAAGTCCGGCCAGCGGGTGGCCGGGTCCTCGAAGGTGGACTTGCGCGCGAAGCCGGCATAGGCCTCGGTGCCGTCGGCGGCGGGATGCTGCACGGCGACGAAGAGCGTGCGCCCGTCCGGCGTGAAGCGTGGGCCGCACATCTCGGCACCGACGGGCACGCGGAAGAACATGCGCCCGGTGCCGCGCCCGGGGCCGTCGGTTTCGAGCGCCCAGACGCCGTCGGCACCGCCGGAGGTCCGACTCCAATCGCCGCCCTGGTCGGTGGCGACCCAGAGTCGCCCGGCGGGGTCTACGGCCATGTTGTCCGGGCAGGCGAACCAGCCGTTCTCGCTGGTGGCCGGGTTCCACTGCGCCGCGACGCCGGGGGCGTTGGGGTCGCCGGCCTGCACCACCACCTCCCAGCGCGCGCTGGCCGCCGCGTGGTCGCCGCCGTCCGGCGTGATCTCCAGCAAATGACCCCAAAGGTTGCCGGCGCGCGGGTTGGCGGCATCGGGGCTGGGCTTGCCGTCCCGGCCGCGGTCTTTGTTGTTGGTGAGGCTGACGTAGACCTTGCCGGTGCGCGGGTTGGGCTCGACGTCCTCGGGCCGGTCCAGCGGTGTGGCGCCGAGCAGCGTCGCGGCACGGCGGGTCTCGATCAGCACGTCCGCCTGGGATGCGAAGCCGTTCTCCGGGGTCAGCGGGCCTTCGCCGTGCACCAGCGGCAGCCAGGCGAGACCGCCCGTCTCGTCGAGCTTCGCGACAGAGAGGGTGCCGTGGTCGAGCAGGTCGCGGTTTGCGGCGCGGGCGGCGGCGATGCGCGCCTCGATGGACGCCGGCGTGAAGCGCACCCGGCCCGCGGCGTCGATGTAGCCCGTGTAGGTCTCCTCGGCGGGGTCGGGCAGCGGCGTCACGGTGCCGTCGCTGACGAACCGATACAGGTACTCGAACACCTGATCGTCGCCGGAGTAGATGACGAGCCGGCCGTCGCGGTTGACGATGCACTCGGCGCCCTCGTGCTTGCAGCGCCCCAAGGCCGTGCGCTTGACGGGTGGCGCCAGCGGGTCGAAGGGGTCCACCTCGACGATCCAGCCGAAGCGGTTGGCCTCGTTCGGCTCCGCGTTGATGTCGAAGCGGGGATGGTGCTCCGCCCAAGCGTAGCGCGCGCCGGGGATGCCCATGCGGGCGTAGTTCTCGCGCTCCGGGTGGTCGTCCAGGCTGCCCGAGAAGTACAGATGGACGTTCTCCTCCGCCATCAGGTAGGTGCCCCAGGGCGTGATGCCGCCGGCACAGTTGTTCAGCGTGCCGATGACGGAGCGCCCGCTCGGGTCCGCGTTGGTGCAGAGCCGCGGATGGCCGGCGGCGGGGCCGGCGATGGCGATGCGGGTGCCGAGCGCGTCGATGCGCCGCGCGAAGGGGCTCTCCGGCACCACCTGCCACTGGCCGTCGATCTTGCGGACCTCGACGATGGAGCCGCCGTGGGCGGCGAGCTCCGCGTCCACCATCTCGCGCGTCAGGCCGTCGGCGAGGCCCGGGAACATGAGCGTCGTGTTGGTGTACTCGTGGTTCACGCACAGCAGCCCGTGCTCGCTGTTCGCCGAGCCGAGCGGCAGCGGGATGTAGCCGATGAAGTCGTTGTTGTAGCCGAACTGCCAGCGCTGCGCGGCGGCATTCGGGTGGGCGGGGTCGAAAGCGGGCGCCCCCGGCAGCAGCGGGTCGCCCCAGCGGATCAGCACCTCCGCGCTGTAGCCGGGCGCGACGTGGTGGGTGGCGTCGACACCGCGGGCGATCTCGGTGAAGGCGAAGCGGGTCGGGTCGGTGCTTGGCGTGCCCGCCTCAGGCGCGGGCTCGGTGGCAGCGGCCGGCAGCGCCCCGCCCGCCAGCGCCGCCAGCGGCGAGGCCGCGAGCGCACCCAGCGCACCAGCGCCGAGTGCACCGCGCAGCAGCTCGCGGCGGCTGAAGCGGCGCTCGATCAGGTCGCCGAGCGTTGGCTCGGCGGACGGGTTGACAGGATAGTCGTCGGGGTCGAGGTGGTCGCGGTCGCGATGGGACACGGGTCAGGGCTCCGGGCAGGGCGCCGACGTTCCGACAACGGAGCAGCGGGCGCGGGGATAATGGTCGATCCGGAGTTTAGCCGAGGCCCGGGCCGAGCCGGTTGCGGATCGATGACAGGGCTCGACAGCGAGGGCCAAGGGTCGAGGGCCGAGGAGCGCGCCTCGGCCCTCGGCCCTTGGCTCAATCGGTCTGCGGCTCCAATTCCGCGCAATGCCGGCGAAGCTCGCAAAGACGGCCACCTGAGACCATCAGACCATGCCCAACTTCGAGGACAAGGTGTTCGTCTTCACCGGCGCCACGCTCACGCGCGCGCTGGAGGATTGGGTCGCCGAGCAGTTGGCGGCCTATCCGCATCAGGAAGCCCGCATCCGCGTCACGGCGCTGGCGATGCGGGACTTCTTCGAGTCCGCGCACGTCGAGCGCCACAAGATGACGGTGGGCTCGCACACCCGGCCTGAGCCGTCGGAGCGGGAGCCATGACCGGCGGCTGGCTCAACGCCGTGGAGCGGGCCGGGAATCGGCTGCCGGACCCGTCCACGCTGTTCGCGCTCGGCACGCTGGCGGTGATGCTGCTCTCTGATCTGGCCGTCCGGCTCGGCTGGACCGTGACGCGCACGCTGGAGCGCGACGGCGCGCTGGAGACGGAGACCGTCGCGCCGGTGAGCTTGCTGGACGCCGACGGCCTCTGGTGGCTGCTCTCGAGCCTGGTCAAGAATTTCGTGGAGTTCCCGCCGCTCGGGCTGGTGCTGGTGGGGCTGCTCGGCATCGGCGTCGCCGAGCGCTCGGGGCTCCTGCCGGTGCTGCTGCGGCGGCTGCTCGCGGCCGCGCCGACGCGGCTCCTGGTGCCCATGACGGTGTTCGTCGGCGTGCTGTCGTCGCTGGCGCTGGACGCCGGCTACGTGGTGCTGCCGCCGCTGGCCGGGGCGCTGTTCCTGGCGGCCGGGCGCTCGCCGTTGGCGGGCATCGCGGCGGTGACGGCCGGGGTCACCTGCGGCTTCTCTGCGAACCTGTTTCTCACCGGGCTCGACCCGCTCCTGGCGGGGCTGTCCACCGCGGCGGCGCACCTGCTGGACCCGAGCTATGAGGTCGCGATCAGCGCCAACTGGTGGTTCATGATCGTCTCGACACTGGTGCTGACCGCGGCGGGGGCGTTCGTGACCTGGCGCTTCGTGGAGCCGCGGCTGCCGCGGCCGACGGCGGCGGAGATGGAACACGGCGCGCGGCCGGCGGAGGCGCCCGAGCAGCTCCACGACGCGGACCGGGGCTTGCGCTTTGCGGGCTGGACCTGCGTCGCGCTGCTGGTGCTGCTGCTCGCCGCGGTGCTGATCCCCGGCGCGCCGCTGGCGGGGGAGGGCGCGCGCTTCCCGCGCTGGATGGAGGCGCTGGTGCCGATGCTGCTCATCGTCTTTTTCGGCACCGGCCTCGCCTACGGCATCGGCGCCGGCAGCATTCGGCGCGACCGCGACGCGGTGGACATGATGGGCGAGACCATGCGCACCATGGGTCCATACATCGTGCTCGCGTTCTTTGCGGCGCAGTTCATCGCCTGCTTCGGGCACTCGCGGCTCGGCGAGATGCTGGCCGTGGTGGGCGGCGCGTGGCTTGCGGCGCTGGCGCTGCCGCCCGCGGCGCTGACGCTTGCCTTCATCGGCGTGGTGATGGCGGGCAACCTCCTCATCGGCTCGGCGAGCGCCAAGTACGCGCTGTTCGCGCCGGTGTTCGTGCCGATGTTCATGCAGGCCGGCATCAGCCCGGAGCTGACGCAGGCGGCCTACCGCGTTGGCGACTCGGTGACCAACGGCATCACGCCGTTCAACCCTTACCTCGTCATCATCCTCGCCTTCATCCGCCGCTTTCGGCCGGACGCCGGGCTCGGCACGCTGGTGGCGCTGATGCTGCCCTACACGCTGGTGTTCGCGCCGGTGTGGGCGTTGCTGCTCGGGCTCTGGGTGCTGCTTGGCTGGCCGCTCGGGCCGGGCGGCGGATTGGTGTATCCGCCGAGCGGCTGAAGGACATCGCCGCCGCGCACCCGCAGTGGCGCCCATCGTGCTAGCGTGCGCGGGATTCCTTTTCTTGCTCGCGGAACCCTACCGATGCAACAGCTCACCTCCGAGGGTCAGCGCCTCGTCGCCGACCTGTCCCAACGCCACGGCTTCAGCCCCGACGCCGTCACGCACATGCTCTTCGCCGTGCTGCACGGCAACGGCAGCATGGCGCAGTTCAGCCATCCGGAGTTCGCCGGCTCCGGCCAATGGATGCAGGGCGGCATGCTGATGCTGGGCGATATGTTCAACCACGGCCTCAAGAGCCGCGTGGACGCGCTCTGCAACGAGCTCTCCAACGTGCTGGCGAACCAGCCGGGGCTGCTCCAGAGCGGCAGCTTCCAGAGTCAGTCGCAGTCCGGCGGCGCGCGGCAGCAGCAGAACGCGGGCGGCATGATGGGCGAGTCGAGCCTGTTCGTGCCGGACCCGGCGCAGCACTGGTGGCCCGTGGAGCTGGGCCAGCCCAACGCCACCGGCAGCCAGAACAACGTGCAGTATGCCTACTTTGCCGGCGCCCGCCGGCTCGCGGTCAAGACCGGCGGTCAGGTCTGGGTGTACGACACGCTCGATCATCAGATCGGCGGCTTCTCGCAGCAGCAGGGTGTCGGCGGGTCGATCCTGTTCACGAGCCAGTACGGCACCGTGGTGCTGACCGCGCTGCCGGTGGTGTCCATCGACGGGCGCCCGCAGGCGGCCTCGCAGCCGTCGGCACCGGGCCAGCCGGGCGCATCGGCGCCCGGTGCTGCGCCCGGCGCCGAGGCGGATGTATTCAGCGCCATTGAGCGGCTCGGCAAGCTCCGCGCCGATGGGCTGCTGACGGAAGACGAGTTTGCGGCCAAGAAGGCGGAGCTGTTGGGGCGGTTGTGAGCGGCTGACGGCTGCGGCGTTGAACGTTGGCCTGACCGAATCAGGGCTGGAACCCCTCGCCATGCGCGCCGTGCCCTCGACTGGCTGGAACGGTCATTAAGGCCGGTGGCCTCAAGTCAGCAAGTCGTGCTCCCGGGCATAGCGCTTCGCATAGTTGCCGCGCACGCCGGAGGCCGGACGTGATGGGCGCCGCCGGATGTTCGTCTCGCAAAAGGGCCGCCGGCTGAGGCGGCCTCGTAGGCCCTGAGTCTCGGCACGGCGCAGCCGCCGGCCGACGCGCACAGACGCTGTAGCACGGCAGTGCTACACTCCGCGGCATTGCGACCTGACAACGGCGGCAGACGCTATGACCACCACCAGCATCCGCCTCCCGGACGACCTGAAGCAGCGCATGACGCAGGCGGCGGAGCACGCCGGCCAGACCCCGCACGCCTTCATGCTGGAGGCCATCGCGGAGCGCGTCGCGGCGGAGGAGCGGCGGCACGACTTTCATGCACTCGCCGAGCAGCGCTACGCGCGCATCCTCGACTCTGGCGAGACCATCCCCTGGCCCGCACTGCGGGACTACCTCAAGCGGCGGCTCGCGGGCGAGGCGCTCGCGCGCCCCAAGCCCGTGCAGCGTTCCGCCGACTAGCCCGGCGCGCGGACGCCGGCCGTGGCGCGGATCGAGCTTGCGCCGGAGATCGTGCTCGACTTCGAGCGCATTTTGGAACACCTGATGACGCACGCGGTCGCCGATGCGCCGCGGCGGTTGGACGAGATCCTGGCCGCGCTGGACGTGCTGGAGCAGAACCCGCTGATCGGCCGGCCGGCCCGCGGCGAGCTGCGCGAGCTGGTGATGGGCCGGCGCTCGCGCGGCTATGTCGCCCTGTACCGCGACGTGCCGGAGACCGACAGCGTCTTCGTGCTCGCGATCCGCAGCCAGCAGGAAGCGGGTTACGCCCGCGATTGATCGGAGCTTGGCTTGCCGATGACGCTTATTGCTGTCCGGGTGTCAGCGGCTCGGCGAGGCCGAGCTGTTAGCTATTCCATGGTTGAGGCGGCTGAGGCGAGGGCTCGGACGAGCATTATCTGCGCTGCGCTGCCCGGTCAAAGCGGCACAGACCAGGTGTTGCCGTTTTCCAGCTCGTCATACATCCAAGCAGGATCGAGATCGGCCCCGTTCGGCCAGGTAACGACGCCGAGATCGATATGGGCTTGGGCGAAAAGCTCGGTCTCTCTGAGACGGGCGTAGATGCCGCAGTCGTCACTTGTTTGCACCGCCGACATATCGACGATGCCTCGGCGCCCGTCGGTGAAGGTCACCGCGAGACGATAGTTGGGCAGGACGCTCACTTCGGTGACGCGCCATGGTGCGCTGGGTGTCACTCCAAGGGCGAGATCTGTTTCGGCGGCTGCTTCGACTGACATAGGCTCCAGTTCTCCAACAGTTCTTCACGGTGCTCGATGGCCCATTCGATGACCAAGTCCAGGGCGCGTTTGGGGAGCCGTCCCCGAATAACCTCAAGCGTGCGAATATCGATCAGTGCCTCATGCTCCCCATACAGCGCGTGGAAGTGTGGCGGCGCATGCTCGCGCCAGAACATCTGCACGGCGATCCCGAAGAACCGGCTGACGGTTGGCATAGCTGACAGCAGTGAGCGGTCGAGGGCGGATGTCTCCGCAGAAGACGCAGCGGTGCGTAGGCCGCTCCTGATTCTGGCGCGGCGGCCTGGAGCCCGCAAGTCTCGGGGTTGAACCCCCATCTGATTCGCCATGGACATCTTCAGCCCCGCCACCATCCGCTGGTTCAGCCGCAACTTCGCCGGCCCCACCGACGCCCAGGCCGCCGGCTGGCCGGTCATCGCGGCCGGGGACAACGTGCTCATCACCGCGCCCACCGGGAGCGGCAAGACGCTGGCGGCGTTCCTGTGGTCCATCGACCGGCTGATGCGGGGCGAGGAGAAGGGCCGAGGGCCGAGGGCCGAGGACGGCGGGTCTGCACTGGATGTCCGAGCAGACGAGCGCCCGGCAGGCACCCGAGTGCTCTATGTCTCCCCGCTCAAGGCGCTGGTCTACGACATCGAGCGCAACCTGCGCGCGCCGCTGGCCGGCATCGCGTCTCAGGCCATGACGCTCGGCGTGCCGCACCGGCTGCCGCGCGTGGCGATCCGCACCGGCGACACGCCGGCCCGCGAGCGTCAGCAGCAGCTCAAAGACCCGGCGGAGATCCTGGTGACGACGCCGGAGTCGCTGTACCTCTTGCTTGGCTCGCGGGCGGCGGAGCACCTGGCGGGCGTGCACACCGTCATCGTCGATGAGGTGCATGTGCTCGCGTCGAGCAAGCGCGGCGCGCACCTGGCGCTGTCCCTGGAGCGGCTGACGGCGCTGGTGGAGGCGGCCGGCGGCGCGGACCCGCAGCGCATCGGGCTCTCGGCCACGGTGGCGCCGCTCGCCGAGGCCGCGCGCTGGCTCGGCGGCGACCGGGCGGTTGCGATCGTCGATGCCGCCGCGCCGCCGAAGCTGGACTTGACCATCAGTGTGCCGGTGCCGGACATGGAGCGCCCCCCGGACGCACCTGGGTTGGAGCCTGCCGGCGGCCCGATCCTGGGCGAGCTGTACGCCCGCGAGGTCGCCCGCCCGCCGGCCGAGAAGGGCATGTGGGCGGCCATCTATCCGGCGCTGCTGGACGAGATCCTGGCGCACCGATCGACCATCGTCTTCGTCAACAGCCGCGGGCTCGCGGAGCGGCTGTGCCGGCGGCTGAACGAGGTGCATGCCGAGCGGCTGGCCGGGCCGGCCGACGCTGCGCTCACCGACCTCGCCGATATGCCGGCGCTGGACGTACCCGACCTGGTCCGCGCCCACCACGGCAGCGTCAGCCACCAGCAGCGCGCGGAGATCGAGGACGGGCTCAAGCGCGGCACGCTGAAGGCGATCGTCGCCACCAGCTCGCTGGAGATGGGCATCGACATGGGTGGCGTGGATCAGGTGCTGTTGGTGGAGTCGCCCGGCTCCGTCGCGCGTGGCTTGCAGCGGGTCGGCCGCGCCGGGCACGGCGTCGGCGAGGTGAGCACGGGGCGGATCTTCCCGAAGTTCCGCGGGGATCTCTTGGAGTGCGCCGTCATTGCCGGGCGCATGCTGACGGGCGAGCTCGAGCCCTTGCGCATGCCCACCAACGCGCTGGACGTGCTGGCGCAGCAGATCGCGGCGCACTGCGTCGCAGGCGAGCGCACCGTGGCCGAGATCGAGCGCCTGGTGGGCCGCGCCGGACCTTACCGGGGCTTGAGCCGCGCCGCGCTGGAGTCGGTGCTCGACATGCTCTCCGGGCGCTTCCCGTCCAGCGACTTTGCGGACATCCGGCCGCTGCTCGCCTGGGACCGCGCGACGGACACCCTAAGCCCGCGCAAGGGCGCGGCCATGACCACGCGGCTCAACGCCGGCACCATCCCGGACCGCGGCAACTACGCCGTGCATTTGGGCGGCCATGGGGCAACAGGGGGCCCGCGCATCGGCGAGCTGGACGAGGAGATGGTCTTCGAGACCCGCGCCGGCGAGTGCATCCTGCTCGGTGCATCGACCTGGCGCGTCGAGGAGATCACCCGCGACCGCGTCATCGTCTCGCCCGCCCCCGGCGAGCCCGGCAAGCAGCCCTTCTGGCGCGGCGACGGCCCCGGCAGACCCGTCGAGCTGGGCCGCGCCGTCGGTGCCTTCTGCCGCGAGGTCGCCCGCCGCGCGCCGGACGCCGCCATTGCCTGGATACGCGAACAGGCCCCGCTCGACGACCACGCCGCGGCGAACCTCGCCGCCTACATCCACGAGCAGCGCGAGGCCACCGGCAAGGTGCCGGATGAGCGCACCATCGTCATCGAGCGCTTTCGGGACGAGCTCGGCGACTGGCGCATCTGCATCCTGACCCCGTTCGGCGCGCGCATCCACGCCCCCTGGGCGATGGCGCTGCAATGGCAGTTGGAGCGGCGCGAAGGCTTCGAGATCCAGGTGATGTACACCGACGACGGCATCGTGCTGCGCTTGGCCGACGGCGAGGCGCTGCCGGACCTGATGGCGCTGCTGCCGCACCCGGACGAGATCGAGGAGCGCATCACCGAGCAGCTCGCCGACACCGCGCTGTTCGCGAGCCTGTTCCGCGAGAACGCCGGCCGCGCGCTGCTGTTGCCGAAGCGCTCGGCGCAGGGCCGCCGGCCGCTCTGGGCGCAGCGGCTCAAGGCGCAGAGCCTGCTCGCCGTCGTGCGCCGCTATCCGAGCTTTCCGGTGGTGCTGGAGACCTACCGCGAGGCCCTGAGCGACCGGTTCGACCTGGCCGGGCTCAAGGATCTGCTGCGCGCCGTCCAGTCCCGCGCCGTGCGCGTGCATGAGGTCGAGACCGCGCGTGCCTCGCCCTTCGCCCGCTCGCTGGTGTTCGCCTACGTCGCCGCGTACATCTACGAGCAGGACGCGCCCATTGCCGAGCGCCGCGCTCGGGCGCTGACGCTCGACCGCGGCCTGCTCGCCGAGCTGCTGGGGCAGGCGGAGCTGCGCGAGCTGATCGACCCCCGCGTGCTGGAAGAGCTGGAGGCGGAGCTCGCGCACCTGACGCCGGAGCGCCGCGCGCGGGATGCGAACGAGGTGCATGATCTGTTGCGGCGGCTCGGGGATTTGACGGCGGTTGAGATCGCGGCGCGGTGCGTGGGGGCGGGCGGTGTCGATGGCGACGCCGACGCCGATGACGATGACGATTCGGCTTTGGCCGCTGCCGGCGAGTCCGCCACCTGGCTTGCTGAGCTTGCTGGCCAGCGTCGCGCGGTGCAGATGCCCGTTGCCGGCGAGCGGCGCTGGATTGCGGCGGAGGACGCCGGGCTGTACCGCGATGCCCTCGGCTGCGTGCCGCCGCCGGGGCTGCCGGAGAGCTTCATCGCATCCACCGACGCGCCGCTGGAGCAGTTGATCCGCCGCTACGCCCGCACGCATGGGCCGTTCCCGACGCGGCAGCTCGGCCAGCGTCTCGGCCTGCCGGCGGCGCAGTTGGAGCCCGTGCTGCGGCTGCTGGAGACCCGCGGCGAGCTGGTGCATGGCGAGATTCGCCCGCTGGGCACGGAGCCCGAGTGGTGCGACGCCGAGGTCATGCGGCGCTTGCGCCGGCGCACGCTCGCCCGCGCGCGCGACGAGGTCGCGCCGGTGGACGCTGCCACGCTCGGGCGCTTCCTGCCGGACTGGCACGGCATCGGCGCCGAGCCCCGGCAGGCGCGCGACACCCGCGAGCGGCTACTGGAGGCGCTGTTGCAGCTCGAAGGCTACACCGTGAGCTGGACGCAGCTCGACCGGGTGCTGCTGCCGGCGCGCGTGCCGGGCTACCGCGCCGAGGACCTGGACATGCTTGCGGCGACCGGCCAGATCGTCTGGCTCGGCCGCGGCGCTGCCGGACCCAAGGACGGCAGGATCGCGGTCTACCGGCGCGAGCACGTCTCCGCCGCCATCGCCTCCGCGGGCGACCCGCAGGGGCATGGACCCGGCGCCGAGCGACCGGCTGATGTCCGTAGGCTCCCCTCCGCGGACCACGGCGCGCCGGTTACCGACGCCCTTGGGCTCCGCTTCGCGGACCATGACGCGCCGGCCACCGGCGACACGGCCGAGTCGGCCGCCACCGCGGCAGCCGGCGGGCACGACCTGGCTGCCGCCTTTCGCACCGCGCTGCTGGACCAGCTCCAGCGCCGCGGCGCCTGCTTTCTCATGGACCTGCAACGGGCCGCGGAGCCCGTCATCGCGGCGGCCGGGCTCGGCAGCGCCGCCGCCAAGGACGCCTTCGACGCCGCGCTGTGGGACCTGGTCTGGGACGGGCGCATCACCAACGACACCTTCGCGCCGCTGCGGGCGCTCGCCGGCGGCAAGGGGGGCTCGGCGGCAGGCGGCGCGCGAGCGGCTCCGCGCGGCCCGGGCCGGCGCGGCGGGCTGCGGGGTGTCGGCCGCGGTGCCGCGGCGGGCAGCGGGCTCGCCGGCGGTCGCTGGTCGCTGGTGGCGGACCTTGCAGCAGGCGATGATCTCACCGACACGGAGCGTGCCGCGCTCACCGCGCAGATGCTTCTGGAGCGCTACGGCATCGTCAGCCGCGAGGCCGTCGCCGCAGAAGGACTGCCCGGCGGCTTCGGCCCGCTGTACCGCGTGCTGAAGGCGCTGGAGGAGGGCGGCCAGGTGCGCCGCGGCCATTTCGTCGAGGGTCTCTCCGGCGCCCAGTTCGCGCTCCCCGGCGCCGTCGAGCGCCTGCGCGCCGCCCGCGAAGACGAGCCGCCCATGGACGGCTACGGGGATGCCGATGTCCGCATCCTGCCCGCCGCCGACCCCGCCAACCCCTACGGCACGCTGCTGGACTGGCCGCCCACCGCCGGCGGCTCGGTAGGGTCCGCTGCGCGGACCAGCCGCGACGCGGACGCTGCTCCCGCAACAGGTGCCGCCAAACGGACCCCCAAGCGCACCGCCGGCGCCTGGCTGATCCTCGTCGCCGGCAAGCCCGTGCTCTACCTCGCCGCCAACGCCCGCCAGCTCCTGAGCTTTCCGGGCAGCCGCACGGACACCGGCCGCGAGCTGGACCTTGCCGCCGCCGCGCTGCACCGCATCCCGTCCGGTCGCCGCCGCCTGCTCATCCAGCACATCGACGGCCTGCCGGCGTTGGAATCACCCCTGCGTGAAACCCTCGTCCATGCCGGCTTTGAGCCGGACTACGACGCGCTGGCGCCGAGTCGCTTCCGCCCCGCCGGTACCGGCCGCGACCCTAACGCGATTGCCTGTGCTGGACCCCGGGGTTAGTCGCCCATTGCCGCCCCCTGGTCTTCGGGCAGGCCGGCACTGCGTTGCGGGGCCGGCGTGACGCCGTGAAGCCTGCTCCAAGGCACGCGGTCCAAATGGTCTAACGGGTCCAGTCGGACAGGTGCAGGATGCCGGGCTTCGCCGCCGCCTTGCGGTAGTAGCGGTCGTCCGCGGTGACGAGGGTCGCTTGGTGCTCGATCGCGAGCGCGTGATAGAGGGTATCGAACAGGTGGTGGTCCAACTCAATCGATAGGGTGCAGGCGCGCGTCAGGACCGCGCCGCCGCCCTGTTCTGCAAACCCAAGCTGAGCGAGCAGTTGGACGTCGCGCCGCGCGTGCTCGGGCGTCTCGCGGGCCAGTACCGCGGCAACTTCGGCGAGCCAGTGCGGCGGCTGGAGCAGCGCAACCTCGCCGTGCACGGCGGCACCCATCAGCGCCGTGGCCTGGCTGGTCCAGTCCTCGCGCTCCGGGTCCTGGAACAGCCACTTGATGACGACGCTGGCGTCGAGCACCAGCGTCACGGCCGGCCGGTCTCCCGGGCTCGCCGCGCCGCTGCATCGTCGAGCGCGGGCCGCTCATCGCGGGCCTCGGTCAACCGGCGAAACGCCTCTTCGCGGCGGCGCTGCAGCGCTGCCTCCGCCACCGCGCGACGCATCAGCTCCGCGACCACCGCGCTCTTGTTGCGACCCGCGAAGGTTCGGTTGAAGTCGGCCTTAACGTCGTCCGGGATGCTGAAGTTCATCGTTGCCATGAACCGGCTCTCGGTTGTTGAAATCTTCGACAAGCCTAGCACGGGGCTGAGCGCGGCAGCGCAGCCGCCGGGGACGGAACAGCATGTTCGGGCGAAGCTGCCGCCAGGGCGGGACGACCTCCTGTCGCGCACAACATGCCGGCCAGGCCCGCAAGCCCGGCGACGCGCGCCGCGCGGGGGCGTGGCCGATCTGCCCTCAGGCATCCGGCCCCAGCCCATGCGCCCGCCCGAGCACCGGGAAGAAGCCGTCGCGCGGGTCGCCGGCCGCGTGCTGCCAGGCCTGCTCGACGGCGGTGTCGTCCGGCGGCTGCTCTGCGTGCGCACAGGCGTTGCGGACCTTGAGCAGCGCGAACAGGCCATCGCGCCGGCGGCGCTGTTGGGCGCCGTCCGCGCCGCGCAGCGCCTCCGGCTGCGGCCAGCGCTGGAGCAGCGCGCGCAGGTGCGCGGCCAGGCCGGGCGGCGGGGCGTCCCAGTGCGCGAGCACCCGGTCGTAGAGCTCGACCATGACGCCGAGCACCGGCGGCCGGCGTTTGCCTTGCAGATAGCCGATCAGCGCCGCCTGCTGGGTATCCTGCCGCGGCTCGTCGGCCGCGAGCCGGGACAGCACCGCGGCCGGCTGCTCCCGCAGCGGGTCGATGCAGCGCTCGCGCAGCGCCGTCTCCAGCGCCAGCCCCAGCTCCAGCCCGGCGTAGCGGGCCATGCCCGGGTGTTGCTTCAGGCGGTGCGCGGCGGCGAGCAGGCGCCGCTCCGTCGGCGTCAGCAGCGCGCCCCAGGCGGCGCCCAGGGTGTGCGCCAGCGCGGCCATGCTGTCGGCCAGCGCCGCGGCGTCGAGCCGATGGGTGATGCCCGACAGCGCCCGGCCCAAGGCCTCGGCGATGTCCGCCGCCCGCTGCTCGCGCGCCGTCGCATCGGCATCGGCATCGGCATCGGCGCCCGCGTCGAGCGTGCCGGCGGCGATATCCCGCCACGCATGGATCAGCCCCTCGACGAAGCCGCGCCAGTCCTGCGGCACCAGCGCGATGGCCTCGATGAGCAGCCGGTCTGCGGTGTCCAGGGTGTCGCGCAGCAGATCGGCGCGGGTCTTGGCGTCGTGGGCGTTGACGAGCCGTGGCAGCAGCCGCCGCCACGCCAGCTCCGCCGTCTGCCAGGCGGTGTCCAGCGGCGCGTTCAGGTTCTCGCGCCAGTCCGCCAGCAGCGCCGCCGGCAGATGGGACTCGCCGTCGGGCGGCGCCAGCACCGCGTCCGGGTAGTCGCGGATCAGCCAGCGCTGCCAGCCGAGCGCCGTCGCCAGTAGCCCCTCCAGCGCGTCTGGCAGCTCCGCCGCCGCGACCCGCGGCAGCAGCGCATCCAGATCCCGCGCCAGGCGCAGTTGCAGCAGCGCACCGCCGACGCGGGCCACCGGCTCCGCGCCAACGGCGGGCGGCGTCGTGCCCGCGTGCACCAGCCGCCGGCCCAGCTCCGTCAGCGCCGCCTCCTGCCCCGGCCCGTCGCCGAGCCGCCGGCACAGCTCCGCCTGCACCCGCCAGCCCTCCGGGTCCCGCGGCCGGGCCTGGAGATAGTCCGCGACGATGCGCCGCGCCGCGTCCAGGTCGCCGCGCTGCTCCGCGTCCTGCGCCCGCAGCGCCGCCGCGGTGGCCGTGCCGCCGAACCAGCGCTCGCGGATTTCGGCGAGCCGCGCGAAGGCCCGGCCGTACTCCGCCCGCAGCGCGTCGGCCTGCGGCATGGTCAGCACGTCCGCGACCGCACGGTGCAGCACCTCCATGGCTGCCCGGTGCATGGCCGCCGACGCCGGCGCCGCCCCCGGCATGTCCGGGTCCAGGTGCTCCAGCGCCAGCTCCGGGAGGATCGGGTGCTGGTTGGCGTAGAGCGCGTAGTTCAAGGTTTGGCGGAAGTGTTGTTCGCGCTTGGCGCGCAGCGCGTATCGGCCATTGGCCTCCAAGCGTTGCAGCAGGCTGAGGCTTTGCTCGGCGGCGTCCTCGGCGTCGACGGGGCGGGCCAGCGCGGCCAGGTCGATGGCGAGGTTCATGTAGCCATCAGCCTTGATGTCCGCGGCGGGGTGCCAGGCCAGCGCGAGGGCATCCGGGAGCAGGTCGATGCCGGTCTGGTAGTCGACCAGCGCCCGTTCCAGGCCCTCCGGCGTGCCGTGGGCCTTCAGCGCCGCTCCCCGGTTGATGTGCGCGCCGGCGAGGCCGCGCCGGTAGTCGCGGTTGTCGAGATCGAGGCGGCCGAGTAGCTCGATAGCAGCATCGTAGGCGCGGACGGCCTCGGCGAGGGCGGCCGGGGTGCCGATGGCTTGGAGATCGTTGCCCTTGTTGTAGTGCGCCACTGCGAGGCCGTTGCGGTACTTGGGGATGTCGAGATTGAGGCGGCTGAGAAGCGCAATAGCCGCATCGTGGGCGCGGACGGCGTCGGCGAGTGCGTCCGGGGTGCCGACGGCTTTGAGCGCGTTGCCCTTGCTGTTGTGCGCCCCCGCGAGGTCGTTGCGGTACTCGGGGATATCGAGATCGAGGCGGCTGCTGAGCGCGATGGCCTCCTCATAGGCGCGGATGGCCTCGGCGAGGGCGGTCGCGGTGCCGATGGCTGTGAGCGCGATGCCCTTGCTGTTGTGCGCCCCCGCGAGGTCGTTGCGGTACTCGGGGATATCGAGATCGAGGCGGCTGCTGAGCGCGATGGCCTCCTCATAGGCGCGGATGGCCTCGGCGAGGGCGGTCGCGGTGCCTATGGCTCGGAGCGCGTTGCCCTTGTTGTAGTGCGAGTTGCGCAGCAACGACAGGGCTTGGGCCTCGGCATTCGGCTCGGCGCAGACGGGCGAGAGCAGGCGGATGGCCTCATCGTATTCGGCCATGGCGGCGGCGAGGTCGCCGGGGCGCTTGCTTGCCGCCAGCGCGATTCCCTTATTGACATGACTGCCGGCGAGGTCCGTGAGAAAGGCCGGGTTGTCGAGATGGAGCCGCCGCAGCAGGTCGATGGCGGCGTCGTGGGCCTGGACCGCGGCGGCGATGGCCTGCGGCGTGCCGATGGCCTTAAGCGCAAAGCCCTTGTAGTTGTAGCCCCAGGCGAGGGCGTGGCGGCGCTGCGGCGCGGACAGATCCACGCGGCGCGCGAGCGCGATGCCGGCGTCGGCGGCGCGGATGGCCTCTTGCAGCGAGCGCGGGTCGCCACGCTGGTACGCGGTCCAGGCCGCGGCGAACTGCTTCACGGCCTCTTGCCACAGGCCGTCGTCGCCCCGCGCGGCGCCGGTGTTCAACGGCGTCGAAGGCGCTGAGGTCGGCAGGCCCGAGATCGTGATCGACACCGGCGCGGGTGTCGGGCCTCGTTCTTCGGCCCGGCCTGAGTCCGGCGAGGGTTGGCCGGCATCCCCGCTCGGCGCCGCGCGTTTGCTGATCCGCTCCCGCAACGCCACCGCCCGCGCGAGCCACTCCCGCGCCGCCGGCTCGCCGCCAGGCTTAGCGAGGCCGGCGAGCCCCGGCGAGAAGCCGAAGGTCATGGCGGCGCGGCTCTGGGAACTGTCCGGCGCCGGCAGCCGGGCGCGTGCGAGCGCGGCGGCCTGCTCGCAGGCGGCGAGCGCCGCTTGCAGCCGGGCGGGCTCGGGCGCGGCGGCCAGGGCGGCCTCGGCGCCGGCCAGCAGCGCGGCGCAGCGGGCCTGCCAGTCGTCCGGGCTCGGGTCGGCAGCGGGGGTGTCGGCGTCGGCCATCGGGTGATCCCTGTGCGGCGGCTTCGGCAGAAGCCGTGACCACGCCGATGGTCGCGTTGGCGGCCGGGCTTGTCCAGCATGCGGGGCGGGCGCCGCGTAATCGGGCGCCTCTTTCTGCGCCGTTGTCGGGATCAATCGGCGTCGCTGAACGGGTTCAGCAGCCCGATGCCGCACTGCTCGAAGTCTTTGGTCTTGCGGGTCACCAGGGTGAGCTGGTGGGCCTGGGCGGTGGCGGCGATGAGCATGTCCGCTTGGTGCCGGACGCTGCCGCGGGCGGCGAGGGTGCCGCGCAGCTCGCCGGCGCGCCGCGCGATGGGTGCGGTAACGTCGAGGATCGGGTGGCGCTGGAAGAACGCCTCCACCCAGGTGCGCACGCGCGCGTTGGGGCGCCACGCGAGGCCGAACCAGATTTCATCGACGGTGATGACCGACAGCGCGAGCCGGGTGACGCCGCTCGCCCAGGCGGTGACGCCGGGGTCCGGCTCGCGGCGTACCAGCTCGCTGATGATGTTGGTGTCGACCAGGTAGCCCAACGCCTCAGTCATCCCGGGCTGCGGCGAAGGCGTTGGGCCGTGTCGTGCGCGGCGGCGGCGTCAGCGCGTAGTCTTCTTCTGCCATCAGTTGGCGCAGCTCGGCCATCTCGTCGGCGAGGCTCTGGGCGCTGCGCTGCTCGGACCAGGCCTTGAAGGCCTCGTAGTCGTCCGCGTCGATCACGGCCGCGACCAGGCGCTTGCGGTTGTAGATGAGCTGGGGCTCGGCCACCGCTTGCTTGACCACTTCGGAGAAGCGCTGTTTCGCGTCGGCGATGTTCCAGGGCATAGGACGTACCTAAGGTGACACCGATTGATTGTGCATCCTGCCCAACAATCGGACGGAGCCGGACAACGCGGTTTCCAAGTCCCTTACTGGCACTGGAAATGGCCGGCATCCTGCCGTCGTTGCCCTAGATAGACAGGAGTGCGGTCCATTATAGACAAGTCATCGGCCTCCAGGTTGCGCCGTTCGCATGCCGGATCACCATCCGCGCGCCAGCAGCGGCGCCAGGAAGCGCCCGGTGTCGGACTCGGCTCAGGCAGCGCTGGCCTCCGGCTTGCCGGCGGCAATGATCCGCCCGACCTTAAGTCGCCGCCCTCCGGCCCAAGGATGATGATGTCCACCAGCAGCATCGAATGGTTGAGGGCGGTGGCGTGAGGCGCCAGCGTTAGGTAACCTCAGGGCGCTTGTCAGCGGGCAGGGCAGCCGCTGTCAAGTCGCGCCACGGATGGCATGCGACGACCATGTGCCTTGGCTGCCGTCAGTGCGTGCCCCAAATGCCCCTGGGGGTGAGCAACCGTGGCGCGCCGCCGCTGGGTAGCATGGCCAAGGGTGGTTCGCAGCGCGGCCGAGGTGTCGCTCGGCTCACGGCAGGCGAGCCGGCTCGTCGGCGCCCGCGACCGTCTGGCCTATCGCAACCGGATCGTCATGCCTGGCTGCGGCGTGCTGCGTAAACTGCCCATGATTTCGGCCGGTGAGTGTCAGATTTTTTTACAGTTTGACGCCCGCTGCCGACGCCATCAGCGCACCGGTTCGGTTTTGCCCACGCCCACGGGGCGTTTTGTGAAGCCAAAAATGGCCGCGGAATAAGCCGTTAATCGTAGCGGCTGGATCGGGCTGTCTGATGTTGGCCTGATTCCTGCATGCATCACGGAAACGGTGGTTGCGAAGGCCGCTGGTGTAAAATCCTGGAACAGGGTCCGAACTGCGAGGCGGCATTTCTATGTTCACGTTGACGAAGGAAACCATGTTGAGACGAAGCCCAGCGGCGATCTCCGCGCTCCTCGCGTTGGCCGGGCTGGTCGTCGCCGGCAGCGCGAACGCCTTGGTCTTTACAACCAGCGCCAGCGTGCAGGATTTCCGGTTCGACGCGCAGGACTTGGTGCTTTACACCAACCCGTCGCTCGATCAGATCAAGCTGGAGCTGACACCGAACAACGAGGTGATCCTCACGTCGATTGAGGGTGCCGGCTTCAGCAGGACGGAAGGCGGGACGGTCCTCGGCACACTCAACTTGGGTGGCTCCAAGTCCGGCGAGGATTTCCGGGGCAAATATACGATCTTCGGCAGCCTAACGCCGAGCGAGCAGGCCAGTACCCTGGATCGGATGGAGGGCACCCTGGATGCGATGCAGTCGGCACCGCATGGCCAGTCGCTGGCATTCCTGTTCGTGGATGGCCCGGCGACCGGCATCCTCGGCACGCAATACCAGAGCGTCGGCATCTACACGCATGTTGCCGGTCTGGACGTGGAAGATTGGCTTCGCCAAAGCTCCCTCATCACCGGCTCCAGCGCAAGGCTCATGGATCCGACGGCCTCGGGGCAAGGTCTCGCCAGCGCGTCGAATGTCTCCATCCCGGCGACGCCGCTGCTGCTGCTTGCGGGGCTGCTGGGGCTGCGCGCCTTGCGCGCCGCCGCTCCTAGGCGCTGCTGACCCGCATTCCCGCCGCGCCGGATAAAGCCTTGTCATTTGCTGTCCGGAGCCTGGCCGCTGGCCGGGCGCTCGGCCCGGACGACCCTCTTCCACTTCACCGAATCGCCGCTGCCGCCGCATCACCCCTCGGCGCATTAAGATTCGCCCGCTTCCGGTTGCACCCGGACAGCCGTTCTGCGATAGCCTAGACTGTCTTTATTGACAGTCCATTGCCCACCGATATGCCCGATGCCGCGCCGCCGCGGTACGCGGAGCTGTACTGCCGAACCTGCTTTTCGTTCCTGTCCGCGGCGTCGCGGCCGGCTGAGCTGGTGCGCACGGCCGCTGGGCTCGGCTACAGTGCGCTCGCCATCACGGACGTCTGCTCGCTCGCCGGCGTGGTGCGCGCGCACGAGGAGGCCGAGGCGCAGGGGCTGAAGCTCCTGATCGGCAGCGAGTTGCCCATCGACGCCGGCCCCCGACTCCTCGCGCTGGCGACCGACATGACGGGCTACGCAAGCCTGTCGCGCGTCATCTCCCGCGCCCGGCGCCGCGCGCCGAAGGGCCGCTGGCAACTGCTGCCGGAGGACCTGGACGACGGCCTGCCGGGCTGCCTCGTCATCTGGCTGCCCGATGTGCGCGATCCCGCGGCCGAGGACACCGCGGACGAGTGGGGCCGGCGCCTCGCCGCGCGCTTCGCCGGCCGCTGCTGGATCGGCGTCGCGCTGCATCGTGCCGGCGACGACGCCGCCCGGCTCCGTCGGCTGCGCGCCTTGGGTGCTCGCGTCGGACTGCCGCTGACGGCCGTCGGCGGTGCGCTGATGCACGTGCCGGAGCGCCGCGTGCTGCTGGATGTGATGGCCGCGATCCGCACCGGCACCAGCGTGGCCGATGCCGCCTTCGAGCGCCAGAACCGCGAGCAATACCTGCGCCCGCTGCCGGTGCTCGCGCGCTTCTACCCGCGCGACCTGCTGGAAGAAACGGCCCGCATCGCGGAGCGCTGCGGCTTCAGCCTCAAGTCCATCCGCTACACCTACCCGGAAGAGCTCGTCCCCGCCGGCGCGACGCCGGACAGCCACTTGCGTGCCCTCACCGAGCAGGGCGCAGTGCATCGCTTCCCGGCCGGCCTGCCCGACAAGGTGCGCGGACAGATCGAGCACGAGCTGGCGCTGATCGCGGAGCTGGCCTACGCGCCGTTCTTCCTCACCGTGCACGATATCGTCCGCTTCGCCCGCGGGCAGGGCATCCTGTGCCAGGGGCGCGGCTCGGCGGCGAACTCGGCGGTGTGCTTTTGCTTGGGGATCACGGAGGTGGACCCGGCGCGCATGTCCATGCTGTTCGAGCGCTTCGTCTCCCGCGAGCGCAACGAGCCGCCGGACATCGACGTGGACTTCGAGCACCAGCGCCGCGAGGAGGTCATCCAGTACATCTACGCCAAGTACGGCCGCGACCGCGCCGCGCTGGCGGCCACCGTGATCTCCTACCGGCCGAAGAGCGCCGTGCGCGACGTCGGCAAGGCGCTCGGCTT
The DNA here is from genome assembly GCF_001469165.1 of Thiohalocapsa sp. ML1. Taxonomy (GTDB): domain Bacteria; phylum Pseudomonadota; class Gammaproteobacteria; order Chromatiales; family Chromatiaceae; genus Thiohalocapsa. The sequence continues at coordinate 47,333 of NZ_JABX01000028.1, forward strand.
CTCGGCGGACCAGGTCGATCGGCTCGCGCGCAACATCAACTGGTGGGACGGCCAGCGGGTGCCGCCGGAGCGCCTGCGCGAGGTCGGGCTCGACCCCTTCAACCCGCAGATCCTGACCCTGATGCGGCTGGTGCACGAGCTGATCGGCATGCCGCGGCACCTGTCGCAGCACGTCGGCGGCTTCGTCATCGCCCGCGGGCGCTTGGACGAGCTGGTGCCCATTGAGAACGCCGCCATGGACGGGCGCAGCGTCATCCAGTGGGACAAGGACGACCTGCACGCGCTGGGCCTGCTCAAGGTGGACTGCCTCGCGCTCGGCATGCTGAGCGCGATCCGCCGGGCGCTGGCGCTGGTCAATGCCCATCGCGGCACGGCCATGAGCGTCGCCAACATTCCGCCGGAAGACCCGCAGGTCTACGCCATGATCCAGCGCGCCGAGACCACCGGCGTGTTCCAGATCGAGTCCCGCGCGCAGATGGCCATGCTGCCGCGCCTCAAGCCCGCCTGCTTCTACGACCTGGTCATCGAGGTGGCCATCGTGCGGCCGGGGCCGATCCAGGGCGACATGGTGCACCCCTATCTCCGCCGCCGGCAGGGGCTGGAGCCCGTGACCTATCCGTCCAAAGCCGTGGAGTCCGTGCTCGGGCGCACCCTCGGCGTGCCCATCTTCCAGGAGCAGGTGATCCAGGTGGCCATGGTGGCGGCGGGCTTCGACGCCGGCGAGGCGGACCAGGTGCGCCGCTCCATGGCCGCCTGGCGGCGCCGCGGCGGGCTGGAGCACATCCGCGGGCGGCTCCTCGACGGCATGCGCGCGCGCGGCTACAGCAGCGAGTTCGCCGAGCGCATCTATCAGCAGATCCTCGGCTTCGGCGAATACGGCTTCCCTGAGTCCCATTCCGCGAGCTTCGCGCTCTTGGTCTACGTGTCCGCCTGGCTCAAGCACCACGAGCCGGCCGCCTTCTTCGCCGCGCTCATCAACAGCCAGCCCATGGGCTTCTACGCGCCGGCGCAGCTCATTCGCGAGGCGCGCCGGCAGGGCGTCGAGGTGCGCCCCGTGGACGTGCGCGCGAGCGGCTGGGACTGCACGCTGGAGCCGCGCACGCCCCCGCTCGGTCGATCAAGCGCCGGCCAGCCGGCGCTGCGGCTGGGCTTAAGGCTGGTCAAGGGGCTGTCCGCGGCCGGTGCCGAGCGGCTCGTCGCGACCCGCACGGACCCCGGCTGGCAGACCCTGGACGATCTACGCGAGCGGGCCCGGCTGGACCGGCGCGACCTCAAGGCGCTCGCCGCCGCCGACGCGCTGGCCGGGCTCGCCGGCAATCGGCATCAGGCGAGCTGGCGCGTCGCGCGGCGCGCGGCAAGCCCGGTCTCGGACAGGGCAGGGCGGCGCGCAGCGGCATCGGCGCCGATCCAAGCCAGCCTGCCGCTGCCGCCGCCGGCGGAGCCCGCGCTGCCCCTGCTGCCGGCACCCACGGAGGGCCGCGACATCGTCGCCGACTACGCCAGCATCGGCCTGACGCTCCGCCGCCACCCGCTGGCCCTGCTGCGCGAGCGCCTGAGCGGGCTCGGCCTCGGCAGCGCAAGCGATGTCGAGGCCGCCGCCCCCGGCGCGATGGTCCACACCGCCGGCCTCGTCATCAACCGCCAGCGTCCGGCCGCGGCCAACAACGTCACCTTCGTCACGCTGGAGGACGAGACCGGCCAAGTGAACCTGGTCATCTTCAAGCAGCTCGCCGAGCGCGAGCGCCGCACCCTGCTCGGCGCCCGGCTCATGGGCGTGCAGGGCGAGGTGCAGCGCGAGGCCGGCGTCACGCACCTGATCGCTAAGCGGCTCATGGACCACTCGCACCTGCTCGGCGGGCTCGTCTTCACCTCGCGGGATTTTCACTGAGATCGGTGCTCGGACCGACCGGGGCTCGACACCTTGGGCGGCGCGACGGGCACGTGCTATCTTGCGGTACTACATCCTTGTAGTGATTTGGGCGCTTTGATTGCGAGGAGCGACATGGGGCATCCGGTATCCGTGCGTCTTGAGCGAGACATTCAAACAACGCTGGAAGAGGCCGCCCGCGAGCGGGGTATCGGCCTCTCCACCTACCTGCGGGAGCTGGCCGCGCAGGAAGCGCGCCGCCTCCGCCGCGAGCGCATCCGCGCGCAGAGCCGCGCGGTGGCCGAGTACGTCGCCGCGACGCCGGAGGCGCAGGCCTTCTTCGACGACTGGGGCTTCGACGACTGGGGCACGCCCGCCGCCGACCCTGCGCGGCGATGAGCTTCACCGCCGGCCAGATCGTGCTCGTGGACTGGCGCGACGCCTTGCCGAAAGAGCCCAACAAGCGCCGCCCCGCCGTCGTCGTCGAGGACAAGGATCTGTTCGATGATGCCTATCCGAACCTGATCTTGGTTCCGCTCGCGGACGACCCCGGACTCGCCATCGCCGAGCTGTCGGTCCGCATCGAGCCCACCCCCGAGAACGGCTGCGCCAAGCCCTGCCACGCGCTGGCCCACCACGTGACGACCACATCCAAACGGCGCATCACGGCGACGCCTTCGCGTGTCACCAATGAGCAGATCGCCGAGATCCGCCGCTTGATCGCACTGGCCATTGGCGTCGAGGCCGCGGCGAAGTGATTGCGACACCCATCGCGCCGAGCAGCCCCGGGGGAGCTTCCGATCAGGCTGGCGACACCGCATTACTTGGCCCGGAGGATAAATAGTGGTCTGTCCCCCTTTTTACGTTTTTACGCCGGCGCCGACTGGGAGCGCCGGCTTTCAGCCGGCTTCGCGTGCCGGGGGCTCGATGCCCCCGGCGCGCGATCTGCGGCGCGGGAGCCGGGCGGTTGCCCATGCCGCGCGGCCGGCCGGACGAGCGCGCATGTGCTCTCTGATCGGCCAGGACGCCGCCGACGCGGCATCGAGCCGCGCCGGCGCCGAGCCGGCTGGAAAGCCGGCGACCCCGGTCCGCCGCGCCGGCGGCGAGCCGGCTGGAAAGCCGGCGATCCCAGCGCAGTAGTGTCCGCTGTGCGAACCGCTTGCGTGCGGGAGGCGATGTGGCCGGCACGATGATCGAGGCCGTGGCGAGCGAAGAAGAGCGGTGGCTCAAGCTGTTCGTCGAGGGCGAGTACCTGGACCCCGAGAACCTGCCGCCGTGGATGAATACCCCGGAGATGCGACGCGTCATGAGCACCATGCAAGGCTTTTCCGAGAAAGAGCGCGCCTATCATGCCTCCCAGGCGCGGCAGAATTACCTGCGCCAGCAGAAGACCATTCAGCGCCGGCTCGATGAGCTGAGCGCCATGGCGGCCCGCGAGCGGGCGGACAAAGAGCGCGAGCGGGCGGAAAAAGAACAGGCACGCGCAGCGGAGCAGCGCGAGCGGTCGGAGAAGGAGCGCGAGCGGACAGAGAAGGAGACCGCGCTAGCCGAGATCGAGCGCCTCAAGGCGCGGCTCAAGGGCGCCGCCGATGATTGATTGCAAGACCCCCTTCACTTCTTCACTTCTGTATTTGAAGGTCACAAGTACGAGCAGATCATGAACGGTGACGCGCTCGATCTACCCAACCGTACGGGCTTTCTCGCGGTGTTCGACGCGGAGAGCGGTACGCGCATGGCGCTGGTCAACGTATACGATGTCGCGTTCGATCCGACTACGGAGGCGGATGTGCAGGACGTGTTCTTCGTCCGCATGGAGCTCGACGAGAGCGAACGCGCAATCGTCGTGGAGAACGAGCATGGAGAGGTCTTTCATGTCTCGCTCGACGACCTGACTTCGACTCGGCCGAATAGATTCGAAAGGGCTCAGAGGGCCTCAGGGTCACAGAGGGCGTCTTGCCATACGACGAGGTCAAGGTCGAACTGTCGTGCCGGGCGCCGGCATAGCCATACGGCCAGGGGCATGAGGGCAGGTCTTGCAATCCAGTATCTGGTCATGCAGCGCAGAGATGCGTGATTGCAAGATCTGACTGCTCTCGCTTCTCGCTCCCTGCGCTCCCTGTGTGCCCCTTGCGTCCGGACGACTCATGCGCTAGTTTTCCTGGTTCGAGCTCACCGGTGAGGCAAACCCATGCTGCAAAGTTACACGGCAAAATATACTCGCTGCCGCGGGGGATATATGGGGCAATTGGTGGAGTGGCCAGAAGTCGTTACAGAAGGCGCGGATCTCGACGAATGCAGAGCCATGTTGCGCGATGCGCTCAACGAGATGCTGTTGGCATACCGTGACCTCGGCAAAGAGATTCCGCCTGGGAACGCGCTCCTCGAACAATTGTCCGTGGAGTTAGATCGTGTCGGTGAAACGGCGTGACCTGATTCGGTACTTCGAGGCCAATGGCTTCCAACTTCTCCGCGAAGGCGCCAACCATTCGATCTACACCGACGGAATGAAGGCGATTCCAATAAAGCGACACCGCCAACTTGACCGCATAACAGCAAACGAGCTGTGCAAACAAGCCGGGCTTTCCCCGAAATACTGAGCCGCTCCATTTCTCGAAAAGGAGGCATCAGAGGAGGCGTCCGCGCCCTCGGGGGTCAGGGCTTGCAATCCAGCATCCGGTAACGCAACTCGGAAATGCGTGATTGCAGGAACTGCCCTCGCGCCTATGCTGACCCCGCGCCTTTGCGGCGCGCTCGTCAGCACCGCCGGCCTCGTCATCAACCGCCAGCGCCCGGCCGCGGCCAACAACGTCACCTTCGTCACGCTGGAGGACGAGACCGGCCATGTGCACCTCGTCATCTTCAAGCAGCTCGCGGAGCGCGAGCGCCGCACCCTGCTCGGCGCCCGGCTCATGGGCCGTGCAGCGCGAGGCCGGCGTCACGCACCTGATCGCCAAGCGGCTCATGGACGACTCCCACCTGCTCGGCGGGCTCGTCTTCGCGTCGTAGGGCTTGCACTAGCGTCGGTTGGTGCATACCATTACTCCGCCACGGAAACTGCCGTGGCGCGACATAGCATCGCCGTGAGGGCGGGGGTCACGATGTCAAGCTCCAAGATGCGTCAAGCCGGGCCGGTGTCGGCGCTGTTGCTCGGGCTCGCGGCGGCGCTGCCCGCGGAGGCCGGGTTTTTCGAGGGCTGGGATGATCCGGCGCTCGGGAACAACGGTTTCTACTATTTCAATGAGCTCGCCTCGGACATCGGTGTGCCCATGGAGTGGGTCAGCTCCGGCGGCGACCCCGGCGGCTTTGTTCGGCTCGACCTCGCCAATGGCTCCCAGTGGAGCGCGATCACCTCGATGCGCAACCACTGGGTCGCCTACGCCTACGGCTTCTTTGATGCCGCGCATCCCGTCTACCATCCCGTCGATCTCAGCGTGGATAACCGCCTCACCTTCTCGATGAGCGCCGAAGCGGGCTTCGACCTCGGCGGCGCCCTTGTGACGCTCTGGCTCGGCGAGTGGGTCGACCCCGACGGCGAGACTGGTCCCGCCCCGCCGCAAGTGTCGTTCTTCTATCTCGACATCGGCGTCACGCCCGGCGTCGATGCCTGGGCGGACCTGCTGATCGACATCGACCCCGCCGGCCCCTGGGTCACGCTCACCAACAACCAGCCCAAGACCGCCGCGGACCTGCTGGTGAATCCGCAGCAATGGGGTCTCGGCATCTTCGGCGGCAGCGCGCCGCCGACCGGCGTCCTCGCCCTCGACAACCTGCGGTTCGCGCCGCGGCCGGCGAACGTGCCGCTGCCGGCACCGCTGCCGCTGCTGCTGGCCGGGCTCGGCGGGCTTGTCCTCATCCGGCACGGGGCGGCGGTTCGACGGAGCTAGGCGCGGCCGACGGGCGCGATGTCCGCGGGCATCGCTTCGACAGTCGTCACTTTCAAGCAGCTCGCCGAGCGGGTGCGGCGCACCCTGCTCGGTGCCCGGCTCATGGGCGTGCAGGGCGAGGTCCGGCGCGAGGCCGTCGTTACGTACCTGGTTGCGACAGCCAAGCACCTACCCGACCGTGCCGAGCCGCAGCCGGGCCGGAGAGCCGACCTCCCGGTCGGCTCCGCATTCGCGACATCAATGTATCCCGCTCTATCGCTGTGTTGACCTGGAGGTCAACACTCCAGTCAACACTCCAGTCAACGCTCCAGTCAACGCTCCAGTCAACGCTCCAGTCAACACCCGCCGATACCCGTCAACACGGCGGATGGTCGATCACGACAACGACAACGACAACGACAACGACAACGACAACGACGGAACGTCCACTCGCGACACCACTCCAGCGGTGTCGCGCCTCCAACGGCGCGCTGCGCTCCGATGCCAGCCCGGCTCTGTCGGGTCAGGGTTTTTACCCCTGGCCGGTTGGGGCCGGCACGCAACCTTGCTACTCTGCGCGGACAGAGCACACGCAACAATCCCGCGCACCATGCAGGCCCAGATCGATCTGTCCAACTGCGATCGCGAGCAGGTGCAGTACCCCGGCGCCATTCAGCCGCACGGTGCGCTGCTGGTGCTCGATGCGGCGACGCTTTGCATCCAGCAGGCGAGCGCCAACAGCGCCGACTACCTGGGGCTGCCGCCGGCAGGGCTGCTCGGCCAAGGCATCGAGGGCGCGCTGGGCGCGGCGGTCGCAGCCGACCTGCGGGAGCGGTTGTCCGCAGAGCAGTTGTCCACGAGCTTCACGCGCCTGCTGGCGGTGCAGTCGCCCGGCGGCGGACAGGCCTGCCATGTGTTCGCGAGCCGCACCGACGACGGGCTGGTGCTGCTGGAGCTGGAACGGCTCGACCAGGCCGCCCGCGTCGGCGCGCCGGAGCTCTACCCGGGCGTGCACCTGACGCTGCAGCGGCTGCAGTCGGCACCGACGCTGGCGGCGTTCTTCGACCTTACCGTGGCGGAGATCCGCGCCATCACCGGCTTCGACCGCGTCATGGCCTACCGTTTCGCCGCGGACGGCAGCGGCGAGGTGATCGCGGAGTCGGTGCGCGCGGGCCTGGAAACCTACCTCGGGCTGCACTATCCCGCGGCGGACATCCCCGAGCCCGCCCGGCGCCTGTTCAGCCTGACCTGGCTTCGGCACCTGCCGGACGTCGACTACGCGCCGGTGCCGCTGGTGCCGGAGCGCAATCCGCTCACCGCGGCGCCGGTGGACCTGAGCTGGTCCTTCCTGCGCAGCGTGTCCGAGATGTACACGGGCTATCTGCGCAACATGGGCGTCAAGGCGACCCTGGTGACGACGCTGCTGAAGGACGGCAAGCTCTGGGGGCTGATCTCCTGCATGCACCACGCGGGGCCCAAGTGTCTGCCCTACGAGCCGCGCGTCGCCGTGGAATGCCTCGCGCACATGGTCTCGCTGCTGATGGCCGGGAAGGCCGCGGAGGAGCACGGCGGCTACCGGCTCGCGCTCGGGGCCGCGCGTGCGCGGCTGCTCGATGCGCTGCTCGAGGCCGACGCCCTGCCCGCGGCGCTGATCGAGACGCACGCCGATGCCTTGACCGCGCTCGATGCCGACGGCGTCGCGCTGCTTGCGGACGGCCGCCTCAGCCTGCTCGGCAAGACCCCCGCGCAGGCCGAGGTCAGGGCCCTGGCGGCCTGGCTCGCCGGTCGGAGTGAGCTCACCTTCGTGACCCATGCGCTTGCCGCGGACTACCCGCCGGCGGCGGCCTTTCAGGCCGCGGCGAGCGGGCTCCTCGCGGTGCGCTGGTCGCACGGCGCCCCCGATGGACTGCTGTGGTTCCGGCAGGAATGGCGGCAGGTCGTGCACTGGGCCGGCGATCCGAGCAAGCCGGTCGAGATCGACGCCAGCGGCGCGGAGATCCGCCTGCTGCCGCGGACCTCGTTTGCGCTCTGGCGCGAGGCGGTCGCCGGCGAGTCGCGCCGCTGGCTGGACTGCGAGCTGGAGTACGCCACGGAGCTGCGCCGCGGCATCGCCGAGCTGCTGCTGCGCCATACCGAGCAACTGCGGCGCATGAATCGGGAGCTGGCGGCGAGCAACGAGGAGCTCGACACCTTTGCCTACGCGGCCTCGCATGATCTGAAAGAACCGTTGCGCGGTATCCACACCTCGGTGGAGTTTCTGGAGGAGGACGACGGTGCCCGCTTGTCCACCGAGGGACGGGAGCGCTTGGCGACCATCCTCAGGCTCACGACGCGCATGGACGAGCTGATCGAGTCCCTGCTCCAGTATTCGCGGGTCGGGCGCATCGACCTGCAACTGCAACAGGTGGACCTGAACGAGGTGGTGGCGCAGACGCTCGAGACCTTCGCGCCGCTCGCGGCACGGGGGGCGACGGTCAGGGTGCTGGGCCGGCTCCCGGTGCTCGAGTGCGACCGGGTGCGCGTCGGCGAGATCTTTAGCAACCTGATCTCCAACGCGCTCAAATACAACGACAAGGCCGACAAGCAGATCGAGATCGGCTGCGACGACGGCGCGTCGCCGCCGGTGCTGTTCGTGCGCGACAACGGCATCGGCATCGCCGAGAAACACTATGCGCGCATCTTCCAGATCTTCCGCCGCCTGCACGGGCGCAACGACTTCGGCGGCGGCGCCGGCGCCGGGCTCACCATCGCCAGGAAGGCCATCGAGCGCCACGGCGGGCGCATCTGGGTGGAATCGGTGCCCGGGCAGGGCTCGGTGTTTCGCTTCACGCTCGCGGCAGGACCCCGGTGACGACCATGACCAAGCTGCAAACCGCCGCGCTGCTCATCGTCGAGGACTCCGATGAGGACTACGCGCTCGCCTGTTGGGCCTTGCAGCAGGCGGGCTTCACCGGCGCGGTGCGGCGCGCCGCCAGTGTCGCGGAGGCGCTGGCGCTGCTGTGTCCGGGCTGTGCGCCGGCGCCGGCCGGCCCCGCGCGGCAGGCGCCCGCGGCGTTCGACATCGTGCTGCTTGATCTCAATCTGCCCGACGGCACCGGCATGGATCTGCTGTCGGACCTGCGTGAGGAGTACGCGCAGCGGCTGCCGCTGCCCGTCGTCATCCTCACGACCTCGAACAATCCCCGGGATGTGGCAATCCTGTATCGCCTCGGCGTCTGCGGCTACTTCGTCAAGCCACTCGACCGGCAGGGCTTTGCCGCGCAGATTCGAAGCTTCGTGGACTACTGGTTCAGCGCCGTGACGCTACCGCCGGCGGCGCATCCGCCGGAGACGACCGGGCGGTGAGGCGGGGCGCCCATCACGTCGGCCCGAGCCGGGTGCGGCGCCGGCCGTTGTGCCGGCGCGGCGGGATTCCCGCCCGGCAACAGCGAGCGCGGAGACCCGGTGGATGAGCGAGCGCGAGCCGCTGCTATTGATCATCGACGACAGCCCGGAGGACCGCGAGGTGATCCGCCGCGCGCTGCGCGAGGACTTCCGCATCGTCGAGGCGGACCTAGGCGAGCGCGGGCTCGCGCTGGCCGCCGAGATCGAGCCCGACTGCGTGCTGCTCGATTATTACTTGCCCGACATGGACGCCCTCGAGCTCTTCGCCGCGCGCGGCCCCGGCCACGAGGACGACTATGCGCTGATCGTGCTGACCGGCATGGCCGACGCGAGCCTGGCCGTCGCCTGCATGAAGCAGGGCGCGCACGACTTTCTGACCAAGGGCCGGTTCACGCCGCAGGAGCTCAGGCGCACCGTCGCGAGCACGCTGGATCGCGTCGGCCTGCGCCGGCAGGTGCGCGCGCAGCGGCTCGCGCTGGAGGAGAGCGAGACGCGCCTGCGCACCCTGCTGCAGGCGATCCCGGACCCGGTCTGGCTCAAGGACCCGGACGGGCGCTTTCTGTACTGCAACCCCCGCTTCGAGGCGCTGTACGCCGCCGCCGAGGCCGACATCATCGGTAAGACCGACTACGACTTCGTGGACCGGGACACCGCGGACGCCTCCCGCGCCCGCGATCTGGCGGCCATGGCCGCCGGCGCCGCCACGATGAACGAAGAGGCGCTCGTCTTCGCGAGCGACGACCACCGCGAGCTGGTGCAGACGATCAAGACCCCGGTGCACGACGCGCAGGGTCGGATCATCGGCGTGCTCGGCATCGCCCGCGACATCACCGAGCTCAAGCGCGCCGAGCAGGAGCTAACGCGCCACCGTGAGCATCTGCTTGAGCTGGTGGACGCGCGCACCCGCTCGCTGACCGACGAGCGCGAGCGGTTGGAGCGCATCCTGCAGGGCACACGCGCCGGCACCTGGGAGTGGAACATCCAGACCGGTGCGACCGTCTTCAACGAGCGCTGGGCCGAGATCATCGGCTACCGGCTGGAGGAGCTGGCGCCGGTGAATATCGATACGTGGATGCGGCTGGTGCATCCGGACGACCTCGAACGCTCCGCGGACCTGCTGCAGCGGCACCTCGGCGGCGCGGTTGACTACTACGAGTGCGAGGCGCGCATGCGCCACAAGCAAGGCCACTGGGTCTGGGTGCTCGACCGCGGCAAGGTCGTCGCCCGCGACGCCGAGGGCAAGCCGCTCCTGATGGCCGGCACGCACATGGACATCCACCGCACCAAGGAGGCCGAGCTGGAGCTGACCCGGGCCAAGGAGGAGGCGGAGCGGGCGTCGCTGGCCAAGAGCGAGTTCCTGGCCAACATGAGCCACGAGATCCGCACGCCGATGAACGCCGTGCTCGGGCTCGCCTATCTGCTGGAGCGCCAGGACCTGCCGGATGCGGCGCGGGACCTGGCGGGCAAGATCCAGCGCTCCGGGCGGAGCCTGCTCGGCATCATCAACGACATTCTCGACCTCGCCAAGATCGAGTCGGGCAAGGTCGACATCGAGCAGGCGCCCTTTCGCATCACCGATGTGCTGGACAACCTGGCGACCATCATGACCGCGACCGCCGCAGGCAAGGCTATCGAGCTGGTCATCGTGCCGCCGATCTGCAGCGACTGGCCGCTGTTGGGCGACCCGCTGCGGCTCGGGCAGATCCTGATCAACCTCACCAACAACGCCATCAAGTTCACCGACGCCGGCGTCGTGGAGGTGCGCATCGAGCCCGTCGGGGTCAGCGCCACGCGGCTGCGGCTGCGCTTTGCCGTGCATGACACCGGCATCGGCATCGACGCGGCGAATCAGGCGCGGCTGTTCCAGCCCTTCACGCAGGCCGACGTGTCCACCACCCGGCGCTACGGCGGGTCCGGCCTGGGCCTCGCCATCAGCCGCCGGCTGGTGGAGCTGATGGGCGGGCACATGGGGCTGGAGAGCACGCCGGGCGTCGGCAGCAATTTTTGGTTCGAGCTGCCGCTGGCGCGTGCCGAAGAGGCCGCCGAGGGGTCGCACCATGCCGCCGGCATACGCGTCTTGGTGGCCGACGACAACGCCGTGGTGCGCGAGGGCATGCTGGCGACGGTGGGCGCGCTCGGCTGGTCCGGCAGCGATGCGGCAACGGGCGATGAGGCGCTGCGCCGGGTGCTCGCCGATACGGCCTTGCAAGGTCCGGACGCGGTCGTGCTGCTGGATTGGCGGATGCCCGGGCGTGACGGGCTCGCCACCGCCCGCGCCATCCGCGAGGCCCTGCCGGAGCCGCGCTGGCCGTTGCTGTTTCTGCTCACCGCCTACCCGCTGGAGCAGGTGCGTGCGAGCCCGGATGCCGACCTGGTCGAGGCCGTGCTGACCAAGCCGCTTGCGCCCTCGGCCCTGTACGCCGCGGTGGTGCGGGTACGCAGCCGGCGCTTGGGCGCGCCCAAGCCGAAGCACGTGGCGAGCCTTGCCCGGCGGCTCGCCGGGCTGCGCCTGCTCGTGGTGGACGACAGCGAGATCAACCGCGAGGTCGCCCGGCGCATCTTCGGCGACGAGGGGGCCCGGATCAGCCTCGCTGGCGACGGGCAAGCGGCGCTGGACTGGCTCTTGGCCCACCCGGATGGCGTCGATGTCGTGCTGATGGACGTGCAGATGCCGATCATGGACGGCCACGAGGCGACGCGCCGCATGCGCCGGACGCCTGCGCTGTGCGGGCTTCCCGTCGTCGCGCTGACGGCCGGCGCAATGCCCGCGCAGGAGATCATGGCCAAAGCCGCCGGCATGGACGCCTTCCTGGCCAAGCCCTTCGACGTGGACAAGGCCGTGGCCGTCATCTTGGCCCTGGCGCGGGGCGAGGCGCAGCCCGCCGCAACGGCGGACCCGCCGCCGGCGGACGGGCCGCCAGCCGGCGCGCTGGCGAACGCCGACCTGCCGGGGCTCGACGTCGGCCGCGGGTTGGCGCTCTGGCACGATGCCGAGGTCTACCGGCGCTACCTGCGCAAGGCCGCCCGTGACTACGCCGACGCGGCGGCGCGCATCCGCTCCGGTGCGCCGGACGCGGCCGGGCGGCTCGCGCACCAGCTCAAGGGGGTTGCCGCAAACCTGGGGCTCGATGCCGTCGCCGCCTGTGCCGCGGAGTTGGAGCGGCTCGCTGCCGACGCTGGCGCGGGCGCGCGCATCGAGGCCGCCGCGGCGGCCCTGCAGTCCGCGCTGGACACGGCGCTTGCGTCCATTCGGCGCTATGCCCCCGAGGCACCCGCGTCGGCGGTTACCGCGGCGCCCTCGGCCGCCGCCCCCGACCACGCGCCCGATGCCGCGCAGATTGCCCCGCTGCTGCGCGCCGCGCTTGAGTCCTTCGCCGGCTTCGACCCCATCGGCGCCGAGCCGGCGGTGAACGCGCTCGGCCTGCATCTGCCGGACGCGGCGCTCCAACCGCTGCGCGAGGCCGTCGAGAACCTGGACGCCACCGGCGGCGAGGCCGCCGTGCGCGCGCTGGCAGAGACGCTGGGCATCGCTGCGGAACCAGCGCCATGAGCCCGTATCCGATGCCCAGCGGCGCCATCGCGAGCGACATGCTGTCGCAGCCCGACACGCCGATGCGTGCGCCGCGGCGCTGCGCTTTGGCGCTACCGGAGCGGTGCAGGACATGACGAGCGCCGGAACAGCCCTCGGCGGCGCCCGGGCCGCACGCGCAGGCCGCGCCTGGGCAGCGGCGTGCTCGGCGTGCCCGCGGCGCATCGCGGCACGCCGTTCGGTGCTGGGCGCGATGCTGTTGCTCATCGCGCTGCCCGCCTTGGCCAGCGCGGACGCGCCGTCCCGGCTGCGCGTCATCGGCGACGACAATTACCCGCCTTATCTGTTCCGCGACGCCGACGGCGCCCTCACCGGCTACCTCGTCGATTACTGGAAGCTCTGGGAAAGCAAGACCGGGGTGCCCGTCACGCTCACGGCGACCAACTGGGCCGATGCGCAGGCACGCTTCCTGGCCGGCGAGGCCGATGTCATCGAGACCATCTTCAAGACGCCGGGGCGTGAGCCCCTGTACGATTTCACGCAGCCCTACGCCGACCAGCCGGTGAACATCTACAGTCACAGTTCCATTGCCGGCATCACAAGCGTGGACGCGCTGAAGGGGTTTCGGGTCGGCGTCCAGGCCGGCGATGCCTGTGTCGAAGCGCTCGCGCGGCGCGGCGTCGCAGAGCAGATCCATTACCCCAACTATGTCGAGCTGATCAGCGCCGCGGCGCGCGGCGACGTGCGCATTGTCTGCCTCGACCAGTACCCGGCTGACTTCTATGCCAACCGGCTCGGGCTGCAGGACGAGCTCCGCAAGGCCTTCACCCTCTACATCGGCCAGTTCCGCCGTGCGGTTCCGAAGGGTCGGCTGGATACCCTCGAGCTGGTAGAGCGCGGCATGGCGGCCATCAGCCCCGCGCAGGAGCAGCGGCTCGCGGACAAGTGGTTCGGTGCGTCGCTGTCGCGTGGTCCTGCCATCGACCTGCGGCTCGTCGGCATGGTGCTTGCCGCTGCGGCAGCCGTCGGCCTGGGCGTGCTGGCCTGGGTACTCATGCTGCGCCGGCAGGTGGCCGCGCGCACCCGAGACCTCGAGCAGGTCAACGCGGACTTGCAGGAGAGCGAGCAACGCTATCGCGAGCTGGTACAGGGCGCCAACAGCGCCATCATCCGCTGGTCCAGCGACGGCACCATCACCTTCATCAACGAGTACGCCGAGCGCTTCTTCGGCTGGACGGCGCAAGAGGTGGTCGGCATGCGCCGCGTCGGCATCCTGCTGCCCGACAGTGCGTCCGACGCCGAGCTCGGCGGGCTGCTCGCAGGCATCCTGGCGCATCCAGAGCACTACCGGACCAGCGTCAACGAGAACCTCTGCCGCGACGGCCGCCGGGTGTGGATGAGCTGGACCAACCAGGCGTTGCGCAACGCGCAGGGGGAGGTGGTCGAGATCCTGAGCGTCGGCAGCGACATCACGGAGCGGCTGCGGGCGGAGGCAGAGGTTCGGCGGCTCAACGCCGATCTGGAACGGCGCGTGCTTGAACGCACGGCCGAGGCGCATGCTGCGCGCGAGCAGGCCATCGCGCTGGCCAACGCCAAGGGCGAGCTGCTGGCCAACATGAGCCACGAGATCCGCACGCCGATGAACGCGATCGTGGGCCTCGCCTATCTGCTGGAGCGCCAGGACCTGCCGGATGCGGCGCGGGACCTGGCGGGCAAGATCCAGCGCTCCGGGCGGAGCCTGCTCGGCATCATCAACGACATTCTCGACCTCGCCAAGATCGAGTCGGGCAAGGTCGACATCGAGCAGGCGCCCTTTCGCATCACCGATGTGCTGGACAACCTGGCGACCATCATGACCGCGACCGCCGCAGGCAAGGCCATCGAGCTGGTCATCGTGCCGCCGGCTTGCAGCGGTTGGCCACTGCGCGGTGATGCGCTGCGGCTGGGGCAGACGCTAATCAATCTGACCAACAACGCGATCAAGTTCACCGACGCGGGCCTGGTCGAGGTCCGCATCGAGCCCATCGAGCACAGCGAGACGCGGGTGCTGCTGCGGTTCGCGGTGCGCGACACCGGCATCGGCATCGATGCCGCGACGCAAGCGCGGCTGTTTCGGCCCTTCGAGCAGGCGGACGCGTCCACCACGCGGCGTTTCGGCGGCTCCGGTCTGGGGCTCGCGATCAGTCGCCGGCTGGTGGAGCTGATGGGCGGGCGGATCGGCGTCGAGAGCACACCTGGGGAGGGCAGCACCTTTTGGTTCGAGCTGCCGTTCGGGCTGGAGCCGCAGGCCGCCGACGCCCAGTCTCAGCCCATACAGATGCAGGTGCTTGTGGTGGACGACAACGCCGTGGTGCGCGACGGCATGCTGGCGACGGTGGGCGCGCTCGGCTGGCGCGCAACCGAGGCGGCATCCGGCGACGAGGCGCTGCGTCTGGTGCTGGAGGATGCCGCCCTGCACGGCCCGAATGCGGCCGTGCTGCTGGACTGGCGCATGCCGGGCCGCGACGGGCTCGCCACCGCCCGGGCCATCCGCGCGGCGCTGCCGGCGCCCGAGCTGCCGCTCTTGCTGCTGCTCACCGCCTACCCGGTGGCGCAGGTGCAGGCGAGCCCGGACGCGGATATGGTGGAGGCCGTGATCGCCAAGCCGCTCGCACCCTCGCCGCTCTACGATGCCGTGGTCAGGGCGCGCGCGCGGCGTCTCGGCGAGCCCGTCGCGCCCAAGCACACGCCCGGTCATGTGCGGCGCCTGGCCGGCCTGCGCCTGCTGGTGGTGGACGACAGCGAGACCAACCGCGAGGTCGCCCGCGGCATCTTTGCCGACGAGGGGGCAGAGGTCAGCGTCGCCGGCGACGGCCGCGAGGCGGTGGACTGGCTCCTGGCGCACCCGGATGCCGTCGACCTGGTGCTGATGGACGTGCAGATGCCGATCATGGACGGCCACGAGGCCACCCGCCGCATTCGCCGCAGCCCGGCCATCGCGCGGCTGCCGGTGGTGGCGTTGACGGCCGGCGCGATGCGCACGCAGGAGGCCGCGGCCGAAGCCGCGGGCATGGACGCCTTCCTGTCCAAGCCCTTCGATGTCGACACGGCGGTGGATGTCATCTTGGGCCTCGCGCGCGCCGGCGCGGGGCCTGTGCACGAGCGCACGGCGGCAGCGCCGCAGCAGCCAAGCGCAGCGGCGCCGTCGGCGCCGGACGCCGACCCCGCCAGCGTGCAGCCCGACCTCACGGGCGCCGCGGACCTGCCGGGACTCGCCGTCGGTAGGGGCCTTAGCATCTGGAAGGACGCGGCGGTGTATCGGCGTTATCTGCGCAGGTTCGTGCGCGAGTACGCCGATGCGGCGCGTCGCATCATCGCGGCAACACCGGATGAGGCGCGGCGGCTCGCGCACAAGCTCAAGGGCGTGGCCGGCAACCTCGGGCTGACGGAGGTCGCCGCACGCGCGGGCGAGCTGGAACGGGGCCTCGCGAGCACGGGACACGCCGCGCCGGCCACGGCGGCGGCGCTCGGCCGCGCGCTCGACACTGCCCTCGACGCCATCGCACGCTATGCTCCGGACACATCGACCAAGGCCGAGGCCGCAGCGGAGACCGCGGCACGCGCTACTGCGCAGGCGCCGGATATCGCCAGCGCCGCGGTGCTGCTGCGCGCCGCGCTTGCGGCGTTTGCGGACTTCGACCCGATCGGCGCCGAGGACGCCGTGCGCGGGCTTGCGCGGCTCGTTTCCGGCGCCGAGCTCGACGCGGCAACCGAGGCCGTGGAAAACCTCGATGCCACGGCCGGAGAGGCAGCGCTGCGCGCGCTGGCACAGACCCTTGGCATCGATCTGGAGGAGACGCCATGACGCCCGAACCCATCCTCGTCGTCGACGACGAACCGCAGAATCTCGCCGCCATGCGCCAGGTGCTCGGCGATGCGTATCGGCTGATCTTCGCGCGCAACGGCAGCGAGGCCCTAGCCGCGGCGGCCAAGCGCGAACCGGCGCTGATCCTGCTCGACATCGAGATGCCGGGCATGGACGGCTATGCCGTCTGCCGCGCCCTGAAGGCAGACCCGGCGACGGCGCTGATCCCGGTGATCTTCGTCACCGGCCTCGCCGATGTCGGCAACGAGGCGGCGGGCTTCGCGGCCGGCGCCGTGGACTACATCGTCAAGCCCGTGTCGCCACCCATCGTGCGGGCGCGGGTGAAGACGCATTTGTCCTTGGTCCAGACCTCGCGGCTGGAGCAGAGCCATCGGGACGCGCTGTCGATGCTCGGCGTTGCCGGACACTACAACGACCAAGAAACCGGTGTGCACATCTGGCGCATGGCCGGCTATGCGCGGGCGCTGGCGGCGGCCTGCGGCTGGGAGCCCGCCGCCTGCGCGCGCCTGGAGCTGGCCGCGCCGATGCACGACATGGGCAAGATCGGCATCCCCGGCCAGATCCTGCGCAAGCCGGGGCCGCTGACCCCGGCGGAATGGGCGGTCATGCAGGACCACACGCGCATCGGCCACGACATCCTGCGCATGAGCGATGCGCCGGTGTTCCAGCTCGCCGCCGAGATCGCGCTGCGCCATCACGAGCGCTGGGACGGCACCGGCTACCCCGACGGCCTGGCGGGGGAGGCCATCCCGGAGTCGGCGCGCATCGTGGCCCTGGCCGATGTCTTCGACGCGCTGACCATGCGCCGGCCCTACAAGGAGCCCTGGCCGGTTGAGCAAGCGTTCGCGACCCTGCGCGCGGGCAGCGGGAGCCACTTCGATCCGCGCATCGCCGCGGTGTTCGACGTCATCCAGGCGCAGATCCTCGAGATCAAGACAGCCTGGGACGCCAAGGAATCCGCGCGGGCTTAGTGGTCGTTCACCACCCTTCGTCGGGCTCGAAATCGAAATCGAAATCGGGATCGGGATCGGGATCGGGATCGGGATCGGGATCGAAGTTCCGCTCCCAACCGATGCAATAGCAATAGCAATAGCAATAGCGAAAGCGAAAGCAATAGCGAAAGCGAAAGCAATAGCCCAACCGTCGGGTTCCGCCGCGCTGACCCGATCGACGGCTGTACCGCTCATTGTTGAATCTTCACTTGGCGCCGAGGGGACTGAGGGGACTAATGCCGATTCCGAGCCTACCCGCGGCTGCGCCCGAGGTCTGCGGGCTGGTGCTGCTGGTGCTGCTGGTGCTGCTGGTGCTCGTGCTGGTGCTTGCGGTTGTCGTGGTGCGGGTGCCATGGCGGCAGGTCGGACTGGTGCGGGCGCGGGGTGTTGACCTGGAGGTCAACACTCCGGCCAACACTCCGGCCAACACTCCGGTCAACACTCCGGTCAACACTCCGGCCAACGCTCCGGCCAACACTCCTGCCAACACTCCGGCCAGCACTGCGGCCAACGCTCCGGCCAATGCTCCGCGCGACGCTCCGAGCGAGGCTTTGGCCGACGCTCAAGCGGAGCTCGCGCGGGCGCGGGAGGCGGCCCTGGCCGCGACCCGGGCGAAGGATCTGTTCCTCGCCAACATGAGTCATGAGCTGCGCACGCCGTTCGATGCCCTGATCGGCCTGCTGCAATTGCTGCACCAGACGCCGCTCGACGCGCGCCAGCGCACCTACGTGGACAAGGCCGAGGCCGCCGCCCGCTCGCTGCTGGTGCTGCTCGGCGACCTGCTCGACCTTTCCCGCATCGAGGCGGGTCGGCTGGAGCTGGAGGCGACGGACTTCAGCCTGGCCGGCCTCATCGACGAGGTGCTCGCGGTGTTCGACGCCAGCGCTCGCGGCAAGGGGCTCGATCTGCGCGCGGAGATCCAGCCCGCGCTCGGCGATGTTTGGGTGGGCGACAGGGCGCGACTGAAGCAGGTGCTCACCAACCTGGTCGGCAACGCCGTCAAGTTCACGCCCCAGGGCGGTGTTCGCGTGGAGGTCGGCGCCGAGTCCCCGGACGCGCAGAGCGCAGACGGCTGCGTCGCGATCTGCTTCGTCGTCGCGGACACCGGCATCGGCATCGCGCCCGAGCAGCGCGCGCTGATCTTTGAGCGCTTCCAGCAGGCGGACTCGAGCATGACGCGGGCCTTCGGCGGTGCCGGGCTGGGGCTGGCGATCTGCAAGGGCCTGGTCGATGTGATGGGCGGGGCGATCGGCGTCGACAGCGAGCCGGGCGCCGGCAGCCGCTTTCGCGTCGTCGTGCCGCTCTGCGCCGGCCGCGCGCCGACGCCGACGCGGCAGCTTGGCGCCGCGCCCGGCTTTGGCCCCGGCGTGGACGGGCGCGCGGCGGCGCCGAGCCCCCTTGCCGGGCTGCGGGTGCTGGTGGTGGAGGACAACGAGGTCAACCGCTTCGTCGCGCAGGAGATGCTGGGCAAGCTCGGCGCAAGCGTGGACACGGCCGTGGACGGCGAGGCGGGTGTGCAGCGGGTGCTCAAGGCCCAGCCCGGCTACGACCTGGTGTTGATGGACCTGCAAATGCCCGTGCTGAGCGGCCTGGACGCGACGCGGCTGCTGCGCGTCGAGCCCGCGTTCCAGGACCTGCCCATCCTCGCCATGAGCGCAACGCTGCGTGCTCCGGAGCGCGAGGCCTGCGCGGCGGCGGGCATGAACGGCGTCATCCCCAAGCCCACGGACTGGCCGGCGGCGGTTCGGCAGATCCTCCACCTGTGCGGGCGCACCGGCCCCCTGCCGCCGCAACCACCGCCGCTGTCACTGTCACCGAGGCCGGCAGCGCCGCCAGCCGCGCCCGGCCATCGGCCGCTGCTCGACCTGCGCGCGGCCCTGCACCGCGTGGACGGTTCCGTGCCCACCTATTGCGGCATGGCGCGGCGCTTTCTCGCCGCCGAGCAGGAGCGCCGCCAATGCCTGCTCGCGAGTCTGGAGCAGGGCGCGAGCGACGCCGCGGAACAGCTCCACACCCTGCGTGGCGCGGCCCTGGCGCTCGGCGCCGAGGAGCTTGCCGACTTTGCCCGCGCCCTCGAAGACGCGCTCGGCGTCGGCCTCGGCAGCAGCCTGGGCGGACTCGCCGGCCAGCTCGACGCCCTCTGGCGCGACAGCGTCGCCGCCCTGCGCCATGAGGTCGAGGAACTGGAGGCGGGGCAGCGGTCGGAGCGCGGAGGCTAGGGCGGGCGAACGCAATCCCGTCAGCTCCACCGGATCGGCACTGAATCTTGGCTTTCGAGATGAAGCTGACATCGAGGCCAGTGTCCGTTTGGGGGTGGCGCCAGCGGATGCTGTTCGTGACAACCGCACCGCGGACAGTCGCCTGAGCAGGGCCGACGGCGCCGACGGCGCCGACGGTCGCAATGGCCGTGCGGGCTGAGCCGTTCATCACTGCGCCCGCCGGCCGTCCAGCTTCGGGGCCTGTCTGGCTGTCGCGCGCATATGACAGGCCAGCGTCGCGGGGCCACCGCCGGTGCCGCAACCTCGGGCGCCACCAGGACATGGCCCTGTCCTTATCGCACAAACGCCCTGGATCGGTGAGCTCTGCGCGGCGCAGCGACGCTTGTTGCTCGCTGATTCGGAATCCTGTACTCGCGACACCGCGGACAGCGGTTGGGGTCAATCGCGGACCACCAGGGCATCACGGCCAAACTCCACCAACCCTTGCTATGTCGCCATATAGCGAATCCATCTCCCCAATCGAAACCTGCCGCATCGCCAACGGCGGCATATCGATATCGAACGACCCGTCGCTGGTCTTGACCGTCAGCCGCAGCGCCTCCGCCGCCAGCGTGCCGTCGGCAAGCGCATCCAGTTCCCGCGTGCAGGAGAAGTTGGCGGCACGGCTGCTGAGCTTGAAACGGGGTCCCGCCGGCGCCACCGTGCGGCTCTTCGCCGAGCGCGGCGGCGTTATCCGCGAGATCAGCCTCCAGGTGCCGAAGCCCGTGTCCGGTGGCGGCGGCGCCGGCGTCGACCCGGTCATCGACCCCGCGCTGCCGGCGGCCGTCCAGGGCAAGGCCTTCGGCTATCTGGTCACGCGCAAGGCGGTGTATGACTTCCTGAACGGGCTGCCGGCGGAGGCGCGCTTGCAGATGGTCCAGGCAAAGGTCACAGTGGCCACCACGGACAGCACCGTCACACTGACCTGGGACCGCAAGACCCGCTTGGCCGCGGCAGCCCTGATGGCGGCCTTCGAGTTTCTGGACAAGCAGGTGCCGGGCGGCGAGTGGTCGTTGCGCTTCAGCGAGCTGCACTTCGCCACCGGCAAAGATCTGCTGCAATGGCAGGTGAACACCAGCTCCAAGATCGACCCCGCGCTCATCACCCAATGAACAGCCCCCCGACCGCGACCGCCCTGCACGACTTCGGCCAGGTCGCCGAGCATGGCGACAGCTTCGAGCTCTTTGTGGACCGCGCCGCCGGCGCGACCTGCCGCATGGTCGCCGTCGTGCAGACCGAGCGCGGTCCGAAACGGACCCTGCTGGCGGAGATCCCGGGCGCCTTGTGGCGGCGCATCGGCCCGCGTGCGGTGCGCGAGCTGGCGCAGGGCATGGGCGAAGACGAGCGCGGCCGCGCCAAGGCCCCGACGCTCAAGACCGGCGGCAACCGCTTGAGCCCGCTGCTCGGCCGCGAGCTGACCCTGCTGCTCTGGACCCTGCAGGAGGACGGCGCCGAGGCCGAGCTGGAGGCCATCCTGCAAGGCTGGCGCGAGCTGGCGCGCGAGGAGCGCTGGTGGCTGTTCTCCAAGGCATCGGCACCCGGCCAGCGCACGGGCCTTGGCTGGCGCCGGGCGCTGTTCCTCAAGCTCCGCCAGCTCCGCGCCGAGTTCGCCCTCGGCCTTGCCGACCTCGACCGCGGTGCCTACACGGATTACGACGCGGATGATCTACCCAAGCTGGCCGAGCGCATCAAGGCCGTCGGGCGCGAGCGACTCGCCGGCGAGTGATCTACCGGCTTTCCGCCCGGGCGGAGGCGGAGCTTGGGAGATGCCGATTTATTGGGCATCCTGCCCAAAAATCGGACGGAACCGGAAAAGCGTGGTTTCCCGGTTCCTACATTTTCAGCGACTGGCGTCGCTGAAAATGGCGGGGCATCCTGCCCCGCACGGGAAGCGCCGACAAGTCGGCGCTTCCCGTGCCGACATCTGGCTCTACAGCGCGAAGCAGTGGAGTCCGGAGCAGGCCGACCGCTACGTCGAGGCCTTGGTGGGCCGATTCGAATGGCTTGGCCAAAACCCCGCGCTGTGGAAGCCGCGGCCGGAGCTCGCCGACGGACTCCACGGCTACCGGCAGCAGAGCCATGTGATCTACTTTCGGCCCGGCGGCGATGGGCCGGAGTTGATCGAGGTCGTGCGTGTCTTCCATGCCCGGATGATGCCCGAGCACCATGTGTAGAGAAACGATGAGCACCTTGCGGGCGCAGCCCACCGATGGCGATCTCGGGATGGCCCTGGAGGAATACCTGGCCTCACGCATCCCCTGGCCGGACGAGCGGCCCGCCCTGGGCCTCGAGGACATGGAAGCCGCCATCGCCCAGGGCGCGCTCGGCAGTGCAGACCGATCGAACGAGAAATGACCAACACTGAGCCGCCGCGCAGCCTGATCGAGGTCCAGTTCCCCATCGGGCCTTTGTCGCTGGAGAGCTATAAGGAGCGCGATGCGAAGGGCTCCAAGCTCTTGTCCTCCCTCGGCAAGTGGTGGGGTGGCAAGCCGCTGGTGCTGGTGCGCGCCATCGTCATCGGCAGCGTCTTCCCGGCCGCCGAGGATCCGGCCGACTGGCCGAACGACCTGGACATCTTCCTGCGCTGCCTGACGCTCGACAACGCCGGCATGTGGAAGCGCAAGACCGCAACCCTGTCGGCGGCGCTCTGCTGGCCCCAGGCGACGGGCGGAGAACGCGAGGCCCTGTTCGCCGACCCGGAGACCTGGCGCCGCGGGCGCGTGGTCCGACGCACGCGGCGAGAGGACTTGCTGCATGTGCTCGTGTCGGTATCGGCGACGCAAGGAAGATCGAAAATGTGTGTGATCTGTGGATCACGAATCCCCCCTACGCCGACGCTGTCAACTACGAAGAGCTGTCCGAATTCTTCCTCGCCTGGTACGCCCCCCACCTGAAGGCCGCGTTTCCGGAGTGGTACGCCGACTCCATGCGCCACCGCGCCGTGAAGGGCGCGGACGCACCCTTTCGCATCGCAATGGCCGAGTGCTACCGGAACCTCACCGAGCACATGCCGGACGACGGCATGCAGGTGCTGATGTTCACGCATAAGTCCACCGATGTCTGGGAGGACCTGGCGCTCATCATGTGGTCCGCCGGGCTGCAGGTGAAGCAGGTCTGGAGCGTCGCCACCGAGACGCCGGGCGCCGGCATCCGCACCGGCAACTATGTGCAGGCCACCTACAACATGGAGCTGCGCAAGCGCACCGGGGATCAGGTCGGCTTCGTGGACTTCATCACGCCGCAGGTGAAGCGCCGGGTGACCGAGGTCATCACCCGCGAGAGCCAGGTGGACACCGGCCTGCCGCGCTGCGGCTACACGGACACGGACTATCTGCTCGCGGCCCAGGCCGTCGCCGCCGAGGTGGTGACGGGTTATGCCCGCATCGACGGCGTGGACCTGGACGCCGAGCTGCGCACGCCGAACCGCGAGCGCGGACGCTCGGCGCTGCGCACGCTGACGGACAACGCTAAGCGCACGGCGACGGACTTTCTGGTGCCACCGGCCATGGACCGGGCCATCGACCGCGCCCACGTCGGCGATGTCTATCAGTTCTGGCGCCAGTTCGCGCCGGAGGAGAAGTTCCTGCTGAAGGGGCTGGAGGCGGAGGCCGAGGGCGTCTTCAAGCTCGGCACCTTCCAGGACCTGGGCCGGGCCTACGGCGTGGACTATGAAGACCTGCTCGGCCCGACGCGCGCCAACAACACCCGCACGGCCCTGCCCGAGGAGCTGCCGCGGCCCGATGCGCTGCGCTTCGACGAGGTGCCGGCGGCGCAGCGCACCGTCTGGCGCCATTCGCCGCTGCGCCACCTCTATCATGCGCTGAGGCTGCTCGCCGAGGGCGCCGACCCCGAGCGCGCCGTGAAGCACCTGGTGAACGCGACAGACTTCTGAAACCTCAAGGACAAGCGGCTGCCGGTCATCCTGGGCTATCTTCAGGAGGTCACGGCCCGCAACCCGCACTGGACCGGGCACCAGGGGCACCTGACCCAGCTCGCGCTGGGCATCGAGCACTATCGCGCGTGAGGCGGAGGCGACCATGCAGACATTGACCATCGACCTGCCGCTGGACGGCTTGCCGTCGCCGGCCGATCTGCCCGAAGACTTCGCCGATGAGGCACGCTTCCTACTTGCGCTCAAGCTCTTCGAGCAGGGCCGCATCTCCTCGGGCAAGGCCGGCACGCTGTGCGGGCTGGGGCGGGTGGGCTTCCTGCTCGCCGCCGGTCGCGCCGGCGTGCCGGTGGTGGACCTGTCGGACGATGAATTGGTCGAGGAGTTTTCCCGCTGATGCCGGGAAGCCAAGACGCCGAGCCAAGACGCCAGGCGAAGAGTTAAGAAAATGAGAATCTTGCCTTGTCTTCTTTGCGCCTTTGCGCCTTTGCGCGAGATCTTCTTTTGCTTCTCGCTCCCACGCGCCAGCGGTGCGTGGCGCCTGCTCCCGGTCGCACCCACGCGACCCTGGATCGCGCCGCCGGTGGATGCGCTTCGCTTTTCCACCCGACAGGACGCGCAGCATGAACAGCGCCGACGCCTGGTTTGAGCCCCCGATGCGCCTGGAGCGCATCCGGGTCGACAATTTCAAGTCCCTGGTGGACTTCGAGCTGCAGTTGGCCCCGTTCACCTGCCTGATCGGGCTGAACGGGGCCGGGAAGTCGACCGTGCTGCAGGCGATCGATTTCGCGGCGCAGTTGTTTCGCGGCGACATCGACGGGTGGTTGGCGCACCGCGGCTGGCAGGTTGCGGACCTCGGCTCGAAGCTGACCAAGCGTAGCAACATCGCGATCGAGCTGTGGTTGTCGGCCGGACCGACGCGCTTCCATTGGTCGGGCGCATTCAATCGGGCGCGCCGCCGCTGCACGCGGGAGCAATTGAGCATCAATGGAGAAAGCCGTTTCACCGTCGGCAACCAGCGCTACGACTTCCCGCTCCGTGCGTGCGTGCTGCCTCTGCTGCCGTAGAAAACGCGACGAGGCGCCGCACTCGACCGGGGTACGCGGATCGGGTTTCAGTATTCGGGCTCTTTGCTTTCGCAGCTCGACCCGGATCTGGTACCTGAGAGCGTGCACCGCGTCCTGGATTTTATGTGCAGCATCGCGTTGCCGGGCGCGCCGTCGCCGCGGCAGCCAGGCCGTCGCGCCGACCGAGAAGGCCGGCTCGGGTTCGGCGGCGAGGACCCCGGGGCGTTCTTGAAGGAATCCCCATTTCTGGGGCACCCGCGGTTGCCCGGGCGGATCGAGTCGCTCTATCGCGAGCTGGAAGCCGCTGCAGCCCGACCCGGCCGCCCGGGGAAACCGGGGGTGACTCAGGAGGTTCCCATTGACCAGGCGCTAACGGCTGCGGCGCGCCATGGCAACGATGCCATGCTGCGGCTGCTGCCGGTGTTTGCCGAGCTGCTCACCGACAGCGGTGTCCTGCTGTTCGACG
Source organism: Thiohalocapsa sp. ML1 (assembly GCF_001469165.1). Classification (GTDB taxonomy): domain Bacteria; phylum Pseudomonadota; class Gammaproteobacteria; order Chromatiales; family Chromatiaceae; genus Thiohalocapsa. Next base: position 72,513 of record NZ_JABX01000028.1, read on the forward strand.
AGGTCGAGAACGGCATCAATCCGCAACTGGTCGAGCCGCTGCTCGGCGCACTGGTGACCGCCCGCCAGCAAGTGCTCGTGACCACCCACAGCCCGGTGATCCTGAATGCTCTCGACGACGACCTGGCCCGCGCCGGCGTGCAGTACCTGTACCGAACGCCGGAGGGCTTCACCCGCTCCGTGCCTTTCTTCAGCATCCCGTCGGTGTCGGAGAAGCTGGACGTCATGGGGCCTGGCGAGGCCTTCGTCGACACGGACCTCACAAGGCTCCAGGACGAGATCCGCAGCATGGCGGGATACCTGATCTCGTGACACCGCTCCCGCGGTGTCACGCATCCGGCGCCGCTCCGCGGTGCGAGGGCGGGCCGGGTATGCTGTTGCCTGCTTGCCGCCGGTGCTCGGGGCGCAGAGCGCCCCTGGAGCCGTGACACCGCAGAGCGGTGTCACGAGCCGAACCACTAACCACTAACCACTAACCACTAACCACTACCCACTAACCACTAACCACTTCCCCACCCCATGGACCTAGACCGCATCCAAACCGCCCTCGCCGAGCGCTTCCACCAAGACGGCCACCGCATCGTCTTCTGGAACGACCCGGACGCTGAATTCGCGTCGCTGCTCGGCGAGCTGGACCTGGATGGCATCGCGCTGGTGCGGTTGGATCAGGAGCCGGCGTTGGGCGTGAAGGTCCGTGTCGAGCTGGAGAATCCTTCCGGGCGCTATCTGCTGTATGCGCCGACTCCACCGCCGCCGCCGGAGCAGGATTGGCTGCTGGACATGCGCCTGTACGGGGGCGCGTTCAGCGCGGATCGGGCCTCGATGCTGCTGGCGGACCTTGGCCTCGCGCGGCACTCACCGAGCAGGGCTCGGTGCTTCTGGAATGCGACTGGGCGAGCTGGCGGCAGCGCGCGTGAGGGGCGAGTGCGCTCATACCCCGCGTCGGTAGCTGGGGCAGCGTTCGTCGGGTGGAACCTTGGACTCGCGACGCCGCGGACGGCGGTTGGGGTCAATCGCGGACCACCAGGGCGTCGCGGCCAAGCTCGATCAACCGGTGGGACAGTAACTCCCGCTCCAGCGCGTCGATGTTGTGCTCGAGTAGGCGCATCAGGTTGTTATTGCCAAGGTTGCCGGTGGCGATCAGCAGCACCGCCGGCGGTCGGCCAAGCAGCAGGTGCGAATAGACGAAGTCCGAGTCCTTGGTCACCACGATGCGGTCGTCGCGACAGGCCAGGTCGCTGATCGCTGCATCGGTCGTGCGGTTCGCGTCCGGCAGATCCAGGGTATGCAGCGCATCGTGACCGCGCGCGCTGAGCCAGCGGGCCAGCCGCCGCGGCAACTGCGCGTCGATGATGAGCCTCATGCCGCCAGGCTCGCAATCGAGCGGGCCTGCGCGAGCCGGGCGGCGAAGCTCAGGGCCGCCAGGATGTCCTCGCGCGTCAGATCCTCGTAGTCGGCCAGGATCTCCTCGATGGTCATGCCCCCGGCGAGCAACTCCAGCACCGTCTCGACAGGATATCGAAGCCCGCGGATACAGGGCTTGCCGTGGCAGATGGCGGGGTCCAGGGTGATGCGTTCGGTCATCAGCGGTCTCCGGGGGTAGGGGTGATGATCGGCCAGCAGGACAGCGGTGGCCGGTTCCGCGCGCCATTCGGGCGACCCTGCTCACAGGTCGCCAGGATGGAGCGAAGCGGGAATCGACCTAAGCTATCAGGTCTGTGGGGATTGGTCTTGCGCTGCATCCGGCGGACCTGGCTGCCATGTCGCCGGGATGAAGCGCAGCGCGCAGCCACGATACAGCGCAGCGGAATCCAGGCCGCGGGTCGGGATGAGGCTTCCGCCATGCGATGAGCCGCATGCTCGGCAGCCCGGATGGCGCTTCGCTCCATTCGGGCTACTCACTCAGTTCCGCCCGCATTCCAAGCGTGCAGCCTGGGCTCGTTCGTGGTCGAGGCGCGGCTGTTGATGCCGGTCGGGCCGAGCAGGAGACCGGCGGCGAGACGCGCGGGCGCCAAGCATTGGGCCTGGCCGTTATCGCACAAACCGACGCAGATCTTTCGTCAAGACAAACAGATGCAGCGGGTCAGTGGGCGAGGCCACGAAGCCGAAGTGCTCGTAGAAGGCGCGCGCCGCATCGTCCTTGGCGTGTGCGGCCAGGGCGCGAATACCGACCAGGTCCGCCACTTGCCGCGTCCGGCGCATCGCGTCCTTCAGCAAGCCTGCGCCGACGCCCCGGCCCTTCCACGCGGAAGCGACGGCAAGCCGCGCCAGCAGCATCAACGGAATCGGGTGACGCGCCAGCCCTTTGGTCGATCGATGCGGCGCATCGTTGTAGGCGACCTCGCCGACGGCGAGCGTGTAGAAGCCAACGACAGTGCTATCTGCCAACCCGACATAGGTCTGGGATGAGCTCGCTTGCTGGCTCGGGAGCGCGAAGCGAACGAGGAAGCGGTTGAGGGCCTCCTGTCCGCAGTCGAAGCCGTCTACGTCATGATGCCGAGACAGCTTCTCGATGGCCAGCGACGTCATGGCCGATCGCCGGGATCCTCGAATACGCTTGGCTCGGCGAACAGCCGGTCTAGGCGTCGAAGGGGGCGCGTCAAGGGGCGCGGTGGCGCATCCAGCGCCGCCAGGAACGCCTCCCAGCGTTCCGCATCCAGCCCGAATAGCCGCCGATCCGCCAGGGTTTCTTCGGCGCGGCTCAGGGCGCTGTCGAGGACAAAGTCGCTCACCGACCTCCGTGCAGCCGCCGCCGCAGCTTGCAGGGTGCGCTTGGCCGCAGGGGTCAAGCGCAGATCGAGTTTCTCCGAGCGGACCGCATTGGGGGGGGGCGCATTGGGGCGGGTCGCGTTTGGGGATGGGGTATCGGGCATCTCGGTGCTCCTTCAATCTCGACCGGCTTCAAGCGTATGCGCCAGACAATGTCATGACAAGCTGTGCATGCAACCCGCCGACAAGCGGCGCCGAAGCCAGTCCTTCCGAGCGATGCAAGCGCGCCTCTGCGCTGCAACGGCGGCGATGAGGGTGGCGCTGTTGACCAAGCCGATTCGCCCGGCCCGCGCCGCATCGATCAGGGCGCCGGGCGGTCCGCCTCAGACGAGGGCCGACAATGCCGTGTTCGTATCAAGGACCAGCCGCACGTCGTTGCTCGGCGCGGTAGGCATCGATCTCGGCTTGAATCTCCTCGGCCGTCATCGGCGCCGGCGGCGTCGCGGCGAGCCGCTCGCGTGCCGCGTCGAGGCGCGCCAGGCGAAGCTCCCGCAGGCGCTCGCGCAGGAGTTGCTCCAGCGCTTCCGGATCAAGCAGGCCCTCCGCGCGGGCGGACCGAGCAACGTCGTCCGGGAGAGAAATCTGTAGATCGGTCATCGTCGTGCACCTCACGTCGTGCAGCTCACTCCGTTCCGCGCGCATTCTACGCAACCGGCGGGTGTTCGCGGTCGCGGCTTCGGCGTGTCGATGTCGCCCGATCCGCGACGAGGCTTCGGCGTTCTGGCGCGGCATGGAAGCAAAGCCATCGCCTGCCATGGCAAGGCGGCTGCGTGGACGCCGGAGCTGGGAGTTTATCTCGTGGGTCCGGTTCCCCTCCATGGCATCAGCCTGACCCATGGCCCGCAGCGCACAGGGGATAGCACGGTTAGGTGATAAAGAAATCTTCTGGCAAGATTGCCGTGTGCCCCGATGCCTGTCGCCGCCACGGAGTGACCATGCCAAGCGAGCCCGAATACCTACTCGTCGAGGCCGTAAACATTGACGCAACGGTGTTCGACACCACGCAGATCAGCGTCGTTCGCGGGAGCAGCTATCTGCTGGCACGAGCGATCCGGACCATCGCGCGTCACCCCGGCTTGGGCGCGGGGCTGGAGGCGCTCTCGATCGGCGGTTCGTCGGGGCTTTTTCGCGTCGGCGATCACCTCAACGCGGCCGACCGTGTGTGGCCGCAGATCGGAGGCCATCTATATGTCTGACCGGATCCAGACAGCGTATCTGCTGATCGAGGCGCAGAATATCGACGCGACCGTGTTCGATACGGCGCAGCTCAGTG
>NZ_JABX01000029.1 GCF_001469165.1 Thiohalocapsa sp. ML1
TTGATCCGTGAATGCCATGAAGATGGAGGCGAGATGCCGAGTGCGTCAGTGCCGGAGACGGCTAAACAAGCATACGATCCTCATGATCCACAGACGTGGACGTGGGTGGAGCCATCGGTGTGGAGCGAGCGGATGTTGGCGGCCTTGGGTCTTCGGGGTCAAAGGAGGCAAGTATCGGCGCTGGCCGAATGCCTTCTTCGCTCACCACGGGCTGTTCACCATGACCGCAGCCCATGCCCGGGCGCGCCAATCCCGATGAGGAACCAACCGACCGGAGAGCCGTGTGCGGGAGAACCGCACGCACGGTTCGGAGGGAGGGGAGGCGCAAGCCTCCCCTACCCCTATCCAGTCGGCGCCGGCGCGGTCTCGAGCCCGCTTGTCGGGCATACCTCAGTCTGAGAGTTTGCAGATGAGTCAAGTGTACGACGACACCTGGGGGAAGGGCCGAGGGCCGCGGGCCGAGGGAGCCATCCTCGGCCCTCGGCCCTACAGCCGCCGCGCTCCGTAGCAGCCCCCGCGCGCTGGTCGGAGTGATGATCAAGGCCGAACAGCCGATACTTGAACCGGTGACGGCATGGCGGCAAGGGCTCCGGTAGTTCCCAGATAACAATCTCGACGATGGAGCCATCGTCGCGAATCTCCTCGGCACGGACGGGCAACGCTGCGGTCATCGGCCAAGCTTGGCAGGGTGCACCTTGCGGTCCATCAGCGCCGGCCAAGCGCCCTCCCAGCAGCAGCGATGATCGAAGCCGCGCAGCACGCGGTGCTCGGCGCCTGGCTGCTGTGCCGCCACGGGTGCCGAGATCCACGGCGGTACCTGGCGGTCGTCGCCGCCGGCTAGGTGCAGTTGTGCGATGTGCGCGGGCAGCGGCGGGGCGCTCGCCGGGTCGAGTGATGCACTGAGCGGGGTGTGGCCGTGGAGCGTGGTCCAGCGCGCCAGGTCCAGGTTCGCGGCGACGGTGACGACGCGCTCGACGTTATCGAGTCGCGCGGCGAGCAGCATTGCGAGCACGCCGCCGCCGCTGTAGCCGATCAGCACCAGCGGGCGCTCCGGCCCCGCGAGCCGGCGCAGTGCGGCGGCCATGCTCGCCACCACGGGCTCGCCATAGCGGCCGGTGGTCCAGAGCCTGGGCGAGCAGCCGGGGGCCGCCGCCTCGCCGTGGTAGCAGGGGCGGCTGACATAAACGGCGGGCGCTGGGTCGCGGAGCATGAGCCGCAGCGCCAGCGGGTTGCGCGGGGTCGGGTCGGCGCTGATCCGTGTCGGCGTGCGAAAGGGCAGGCCGTCGCCTTCCAGGTAGACGTGCAGCGGCAGACGCGCGTCGTCGGCCGCGGCGTTGCGATAAGTGCGATGGCGAAAGGCCTGGCCGTCCACCCAGCCGGCGGTGAGCCCGCCGGTTGCCGCGAGGGCATCAGGCTCCGGCGGCGGCGAGGCGCAGCCGAACAGCAGGAGGGCGAGGGCGAGGGCGGGGAGGCGGCGGTGAGCAGGAGACACAAGCCGGCTTGGGCAAGGCCGAGGGAGCCCTCCTCGGCCCTCGGCCCTTGGCCCTTGATTCACCTGCGGCACAACATCGGGTTCCGTCGCCGGCGACCGGGGCGCTCCGCAGCGCTCAGAGCCCTACGACCACGGCGGTCACGTTGTCCCGCCCGCCATGCGCGCAGGCCTGGCGCACCAGCTCCGGTGCGCTGCGGGCGGGCTCGGCGCTGCCGAGCACGGTGGCCATGGCCTCGGGCGTCAGCTCGCGGTAGAGCCCGTCGCTGCAGAGCAGGTAGCGATCGCCCGGTTGCAGGCGCAGCAGGCCGTAGTCCACCTTGAGGTCCGCCTCGCTGCCGACGGCGCGCAGCAGCACGTTGGCGGCCGGGTGGCTCTCGGCGAGCTCGGGGGCTAGGAGCCCCTCGTCGATCAGCATCTGCACCTGGCTGTGGTCCGTGGTGAGGCAGGTGAGCTGGCCGGCGCGCAGCCGGTAGACTCGGCTGTCGCCGGTCCAGAGCACGGCAGCGTGCTCGCGCACGGCCACCAACGCCGCGACGGTGCTGCCGATCAGGTCCGCCTGCATGGCGGCGGCATGCTCCAGCAGCTCGTCGTTCACACGGCGCAGCGTGCCGATGATGGCGCGGGCGCGCCGCCCGAGCAGCGGCGCGTGCGGCAGCGCCGCCAGCGCGTCGACGATGGCGCGGCTCGCATGCGCGCCGTCGGTGTGCCCGCCCATGCCGTCGGCGACCACCCAGAGGCCGAGCGCGGGGCGGTCCAGGAAGGCGTCCTGGTTGATGCTGCGTACGCGGCCCTGATCCGTGGCGCCGGCGGAGGTCCAGCGCGGCGCGCCGCCCGGCTCGCCGCCGGGGCGAGCGCCGCCGCGGTTGCCGCCGCCGAATCTGCCCGAGAGGATCATCCGGCCGCGCCCGTCACACCGCACCCAGCCGGGTCCAGCCGCCGGCCTCCCAGTGGCCGCCGAGCATGGCGACATAGGCCTCCGGTGCCGGCAGCCCCTGGCAGGTGAGGAGGCTGCTCGACACCTGCTCGGAGCCCGTGCTCCACCACAGGCTGTAGGACAAGAACACGTCCTCCAGCGCCCGGTGCAGCAGCCGCGAGCAGGCGCCGTCGAGCGCGTCGTCGGCAACCCCGAGCTCCCAGGCGTCCGGCCGGCCGGTATCGGCGCCGACGGCGGCGTGCTCCACCAGCCGCACCGGCGGCGCCGGCAGTTGCAGCAGGCCGGTGTCGAAGGCGTTGAGGTCGAAGCCGTCGGCGAGCGTGGACAGCGCGAGCGCCTCCAACTGCCCGAACCAGTCCGTCGCCCCCAGCAGCGCGAAGCAGTCCGCGTGCGCCGGCGCGCTGCGGGCCAGGGTCAGCGGAAAGTAGCGCCCGACCCGATCCACGCTCGGCATCATGACGCCAGCCCAGGCCATGCGCCCGGCGATGCCCGGGGCGAGCACGAAGCGCCATAGCGGGCTCACCAGATAGGTATCGAGCCAATCGTCGCCGAGCCTGGCGCGGCTCTCGGCAAGGCCTTGCGTGAGCCAGTGATCCCACGGCTGCACGAACTGCGCCGGCAGCCTACGCGCGACGAAGTCGCCGAGCGTCGGCAGCTTGCCGAAGAAGCCGGCGGCGGCCTCGCCGGGGCGTCCGATCTGTGTCGCGTTGTCGGGGGTCATAGGCGTTCCGGGCAGCGGAAGCTTCGCAGTGCGTCGAGTCGGAAGGGATTCCTCACGCTCGCGGCGCGCAGCTCCAGCCGGGCCCACATGCCGCCCTGCTTGAACCTGAGCCGGTACAGCTCCTCTTGGCCGGTGGCGCTGAGCTCGGCGCCGTCGAGCAGCCGAAACCAGGCCCAGGCACCGTTCTTGGTCTCGCCGACCTCGTTGCCGCCGACGCCGGTGAAGGCGATGCGGGCGCGCCCGACGCCCTCCGGCGACGGCCACTGCAGGTTCTGCGGTTTCGGCGGCCCGTGCTCGTAGGTCAGCACCTGGCCGCCGATGTCGAGCGCGAAGCGCAGCGCCTTGGGGTCCATGCTGTCCGCGGTCAGCGTAAAGGCGGCGCCGGGGGCCTTGCCGCCGTCGGCGAAGAAGGCCTCGCGGATCTGCGCCGCGCGCTGGAGCTCCGTCAACACGCTGTCCGGGATGCCGATGCCGGCGCCGGCGGCATTCCAGCGCCACTTGGCACCTGAAGTATCCACGAACGGGGCGAGCTGGGTCTTGAAGAAACCGTCGAGCAGGCCCTCCGGCCCGAACAGCCGGCCGAAGTCGTGCAGCGTGGTGTCGCGATTGCTGCCGCGGTTGAACGGGTAGCGCTCGCCGATGGCCGGGCGGCAGAAGGGCAGTATGTCCGCGTTCCAGCGCTTGTTGATCTCGGCGCGCTGGCCGCCGGCGATGAGCGTGGCGCTGTCCTGCGCCAGGCCGCCGACCACCTTCGCGAGCACCGGCGGCATCTGCGTGGCCGCCTGCTGGAGGTCTTGCAGTTGCGAGCCCTCGCCCGCGGCGAGGATGCCCTGGCCGCTGCGCAGGGCGCTGTCGATGGCCTCCAGGCGCGTCTGCAACTGGCCGAGCTGCTGCTGCACGCGCTCGATGGGCGGCTGCTGGCCGGCCTCGGCGCGCACCAGGTCGCGGAGCCAGCGGAAGCGGTCGCTGACATAGGTCTCCGGCAGCTCGCCGTCGGCGCCGTCGCGGCGGGCATCGTCGACGGCGGCTTGGCGCAGCCGCTGCCCCGCGTAGCTCATGCGTCGGTCCAGCGCCTCGGTGGCCAGCGCCCGGGCCGTGTCGGCGACGCTGCTGCCGCTGCTGCCGCTGCCGTCGGTGCTCGCCGCCGTCGCGTCCGCAGACGCCTCTGGAAAGCGATCCAGCTCGGTCTGGTCGGCGGCGGCCGTCAGCAACCGCCGCAGCGGCGAGCCCTTGGGCTCGGCGAGCACCCGGGCAACGCTGGCCGCGTGCTGGATGTCGCGGGCGGAGACGACGTCGATGTCCTCCAGCAGCGCGGTCCACTGCTCGGCGTAGTCCACCAGGTAGCGCTCGCGCACCCGCTCCAGCAGCGCGTCCGCCTCGGCGCTGTCCGGTGCCACGTCGGCCTGGGGGCCGAGGATCCAGCCGGACGCCGCCGCGTCCTCGATCAGCTCTGCCACGGTGGCGTCGAAGTCGCGGTGATAGCCCGCGTAGGTGTAGAGCGCCGGGATGCCCGTGCCGATGGACAGGCCGCTCGGGCGGGTGAGCACCAAGGAGGCCTGGTCGCCGGCGGCGTCGGGGATGTTGAAGTCCGGCAGGTCCTCGCCGAAGCCCCGGTACTTGAGGCGCTCGTAGATGCGATCCGACAGGGAGCCCTTGTTCAGGATGTCGCGGGCCTGCTCGATGAGCGCGCCGTCGAGCGCCAGCGGCAGCGGCACCGGCGGCGCCGCGAGCAGCGCCTGCAGATGACCGGCGAGGGCCTCGCGCTGCGCGCTGGTGGTCTCGCGCGGCAACTGCTCCAGCCAGTCCGCGGTGACCCAGGCGCGCACGTCCTCGGGCACATAGCGCTCGGGCTCGCCCAGCATCAGGTATACGCGAAGTACCTCGTAGAGGGACTCCGGGTCCCCTCCACCGGCGCGTATCTGGTCCTCCAGCCGCAAGATTACGCGCGGCAGGAGCACCTTGTGCAGCATCCGCCGGTAGGCGCGGTTGGCCTGGGAGCCGAGCTTGTCGCCCTGGTAGAGCCCGAGCCCCATCGACACGGGCACCGGCGCGTCGCGCTCGCCGTAGCCGCGCGGGATGTCGCGCACCGCATCCAGGAGCGGCAGCACATCGAGCGGGTCGCGGTCGTTCGGCGACAGGGCGTCGATCTGCCGGTCAATGACGAGCAGGCTGTCGTCGACGTCGGCGATGTAGGCGCGATTGGTGCTCCAACTGACGGTCCAGGCGCCGAGGCCGAGCAGCGTCACCAGTGCCAGGCCCGCGAAGGCCGAGCGCCGCAACCACAGCCGGCGGCGCTGCAGCCTTGGGTCGAGCCCGGCGACCGCGGCCTCCGCGAACACCACGTCGCGCAGCAGGCGGGTGACGAAGAAGCTCTTGGCGCTGCCTTGGAAGGGCCGCGGACCCGTGCCGCCGACGCCGAAGTTGGCCGCGATGGCGCCGAGCACGCGGTCGATGGGTGTGCCCATCTGCGTCGCGCTGGTGAAGTAGACGCCGCGCACCAGGGGCTTGCGGTCGAAGCGGCTCGGCGCCAGCGCGTCGGCGAGGAAGTGCTCGATGCGCTCCTCCAGCAGCGCGAACTGGCGCGGAAAGCTGAACACCAGGCGCCGCTTGCCGAGGTCGCGCTCCTGCTGCATGCGCCCGAGCAGGCGCTGGTCCAGGCGCTCCACCAGCGCGCGGTACTCGGCGCTGAGCCCGGCCAGCGGCTCCTTGGCGTCGTCGGCGGGGTCGAAGGGCAGCGTGAAGCCCCAGACCTGATGGCGCTCCTCCTGGCCCATGTCGGCGAAGAACTCGGTGAAGCCCGCGATCAGGTCCCCCTTCGTGAACAGCACGTAGATGGGGCAGCGCAGATTCAGCTCCGTGTAGAGCTCCTGCACCCGAGCACGCACGGCCCGCGCATGCGCGTCGCGCTCGGCATCCGACTGCTGGATCAGGTCCGCCAGGCTCAAGGCCACCAGCACGCCGTTGATGGGCCGGCGCGGGCGGTATTTCTTGAGCATGCCGAGGAAGCCGCCCCAGGCGGCGCTGTCCACCTCGGCGTAGCTATCCTGCGTGGTGTAGCGCCCGGCGGTGTCGAGCAGCACGGCCTCGTCGGTGAACCACCAGTCGCAGTTGCGGGTGCCGCCGGTGCCCTCGATGGCGTTCTTGCCGAACTGGTCCGCGAGCGGGAACCGCAGCCCCGAGTTGACCAGCGCCGTGGTCTTGCCGCAGCCGGGCGGGCCGATGATCAGGTACCAGGGCAACTGATACAGCCACTGGCCGCCTAGGCGTCGGCGCATGTCGCCGCGCTTGAGCACCGCGAGCGCGTCCTGGAAGCGCTTGCGCATGGTCGCGAGCTCTTCCGCCGAGGCCGCCCCGGCGGCGTCGATGCCCGCCTCGCCGTCGCCAGCGAGCTGATCGACGAGTTTGCGGTTGCGCGCGCGGGCACGCAGCAGCGACACGATCTGCACGATGGCCCAGAGCGCGAGCAGCACGCCGATGACGACGAACCGCACGGAGACGGAGCCGAGCGGCACGCTGCCGGCGATGCCGATCAGCGGGCCGACGAACCAGATCAGGAGCGCCAGTGCGGTGACGCCGACCAGCGACAGGAACCAGCCTTTGCCGAGGAATGCGAACCAACCCTTCATGGCCGTGCGCGCCCCCTGCCGGCGTCGAGGAGCATGATCTCGACGCGCCGGTTGCGGGCGTCGCGTGGGTTCTCGGGCACCAGCGGCTCCGTGGCGGCGACGCCTTCGGTGGTGAAGCGTCCCGCGTCGCCCGCGACCTCCGCCAAGAGCTTGGTGACGGACTCGGCCCGCGCCTGCGACAGCGCAAAGTTGTCCGGGAAGCGCAGCGTGCGGATCGGCGCGCTGTCGGAATGGCCGGTGACGAGCACGGGCCCCGGGATGCGGTTCAGCGCGTCGCCGACGCGGCGCACCAGCACGACGAAGTCCGGCATGAGCTGATCGGAGGCGGACGCGAACATCGCGCTGCCGCCGAGCAGCACCGTCTCGCCGCGTGGGCGGTCCTCGACGCTGAGGCGCCCGGCCGAGATGTCGGCGGCCAACAGCTCCGTCAGCGTCGGCGGCGGCGGTGGGGCATCCGCCGGCGGCGGCTCCGGCGGCGGGCGGAGGATCGGCTCGACGCTGCGCTTCGGCATCGGCGTCAGGCGCTGATCGAGCGCCGCCAACGACAGGAACACGGGCTCGGAGTTGCGGCTCAGCGCAAAGGTGTAGAACGCGAACAGCCCGAGGAGCAACAGCCCCGCAAGCCCCGCGAATACCCACAGCGGCAGTTGGTCCAGCAGGGGGTCGCGCAGCGCCGTGACGCCGCGCCAGTGCGGCGAGAGCTCGGGCTCCGGGTCCTGGCGCTGGGCGCGGATGGTCTGGTAGAGGTGCTCGCGGATCTGCTCCAGTTGCTCGCGCCCGCCGTCGCGGATGCGGTACTTGCCCTCGAAGCCCATGGCCAGGCACAGATACATGAGCTCCAGGAGGTGCAGGTTGCCGGCCGGGTAGGCCAGCAGCTTATCCAGCGCGCCGTAGAACTTCTCGCCGCCCCAGGTCTCGCGGTGGAAGCTGACCAGGAGCCCGCGCGAGGCCCAGATGCTCTGGCTGCCCCAGGGGGTGTCGAGCACCGACTCGTCCAGCAGCGCGCACAGCATGTAGCGGGCAGGCAGCACCACCTGATCTGCCAGGCCCCGGCTGCGGGCGCACTGCTCGAACCCGCGCACTTGGCCGATGAGCCGCTCCAGCAGGCCGTTCGGGTCCGGATGGCTCGCGCTGCCGCGCAGTTGCCCCGCGACGGTGAAGAGCCCCGTCGCACAGGCCACCAGCGGGTTGTCGGCGAGCGCGCCGGGCAGGGCCGTGAGCGGCGCGGCACCGGGGGGCGGCATGGTCGGCCCGGCCGGCGCTGTCTGCTGCGCGGGCTGCGCGGGCCGGGCCGGAGCCGCCCGGCGTTGCCCCGGCGTCGGCCGGATGACGGTTGCGCCCGGGTCGTTCTGCGTCAGAAAGGGGTTGTCTTCGTCGGTCACGGCCTATTCCCGAATGGCCCAGAGCTCCAGTTGGAGCCCCGGAAAGTCACCGCCCACGTGCAGCCCGAAGCCGCCGCCGGTGGCGGTCTGTCGCCACAGATCACTGCCGCGGTCGAGCTCGAAGTAGTCGAAACCCGCGTGGTACGGAATCTCCAGCGGTGGTGTCGGCAGCGGGCGCAAGGCCACACCCTGCAGCGCGAGCTTGACCAGCTCCTGGATCTTGTCGATGGGGCCGATCTTGACCTGGGTCGGAAAGCGGTTGCGCAGCACCTGGGAGGCCACCTGCGCTTGGCCGGCGAGCACGAAGCGCGCGCTCGCGAACAGCGACGGGTCCGACACCAGCGCGATGCGAAAGCCGTACTTGCGCTCCTGGATCGGGATGGCCACCGCGCGCTCGACGGTCTCGCGGCTGAGATAATCCCGCAGCCGCTCGATGATGGGCAGAAAGCTCGCCTGCAGGTCGTCGTGGCGGTAGGGCGGGAATTCCGGCGCGCGCTTGGCATCGGCGGAAAAGGTGGCTAGCTCCCCGGCCAGCGACGCCAGGGCGCGGTACAACAGCTCCGGGTGCAGGCCCTGGATGCGGGTCCAGTGCACGATGACGGGCTCGGCGCGATTGATGAGCTGCAGCAGCAGGAAATCCGCCCAGTCGGACACGCCGCCGCGGCCGACGCCGCGCACCCGCGCCGCGCGCGCCTCGCCCTGGCGATGCAGCAGGCCGTGCAGCTCCTCGATGAAGTCCCGCAGCAGGTCCGAGGCCGCGATGTCGAGCACCGGCGGGATGTAGCGCTGGTCCAGCGTCACCTTGCGGTCCGCGCGACAGTCCTGCACGCGGGCGATGCCGCAGCAGGCAAAGCCGTCGCGCACGTCGCGCTCGCGGCTGAGGCGTAGCTCCAGGCGGCCGACGTTCATCAGCGCCTCGAGGCCGCCGCCGTCGGTGTTGTCGCGGATGGTCTCTTCGCCGGCCCGATAGCGCAGCGCGGCATCGGTGCTGTCGGCGCCGCCGCTCTGCACCGCGCCTGGGCGGGCGAGCGGCAGCGCCAGATAAATGAGCTGGCCGGAGTCGTCCTCCACCAGGTCCAGCGCCTCCGGCAGCGGGTCCGAGGCCGGGCAGTCGAAGGCGGTGCCGTCGGGCAGGATGCCGGCGCAGTCGGTGATGGCGAACTTGCCGAGATCCAGCAATTCGCGGTCCAGGGTGAGTCGCCGCAGGCCCCAGGGGAAGGCGGCCCGCAGCGCGGTCTGCGCGTGGATCTGTGCCTCGATCCAGCGGTCGTGCTGCTGGAAGTGCTGGGGCTGCAGGAACATCCCCTCCGACCAGAGCACGCGGTTGTCCAATGCCATGGGCCTGTAATCCCCGCTGTCAGAGGGTTTCGATGCGGATGTCGTTCGCGCCGATGGTCACGGACACCTGGTTGTCCGTGTCCGCCGCCAGCGGCACCACGCGCCGCCATTGGGCGTTGTCGATGTCGCGGAAGGCGCCCATGACGCCGATGTAGCGGGCATCGGGGCTCAATTGCTTGTTGATGCTGTGGGACTGCCCGGGCGCGAGCGTCATCTGCTCGCGCGCCACCAGGGCGTCGGCGAGCACGGCGGCGTCGTTCTCGTAGAGCGAGAAGAAATCCGCGCCGCTGAAGCCGCCGCTGGCCTTGAGCTCGTACACGCGAACCACGATAGGCAGGCTGCCGTTGGCGTTGCCGGCGCTCTTGACGGTTACGCCGAGCTTTGCCGGCGGCTTCGGCGGTGGTGGCGGCGGTGCCGCCGGGATCTCGATCTTCGGCGGCTTGCCGCCGCAGCCGGCTGCGGCGAGCGCCACGCCGCAGGCGGCGGCGCAGGCCGCGCGGAGGAAGTGCCGCCGCGCAGGGGTGGGTCGGGTCGGGCTCGGTGGCTGCGTCATGTGTCGATCCTTCTTCGGGGGCGGTGCGGAAACTGGGCAGATGCGGGCAATGGCGGTACGGCAGCGCGGCGCGGGGCAGACCGGCGGCGCGACGTGGCGGGTTGCGCCGTCAACGCTCGCGCTCGCGGCGGGCGCGCGCCAGCAGCGCTGTCTGCTCGTCGTAGGCGCGGGAGAAGGCCGCGCCGAAGACGGTCATGAAGTCCTCGGACGCGGCGGCGGCGATCTTGGCGTGGCGCTCGCCGAGCAGATCCCAGCAACGCGCCTTACGCATCATGGGCACGAGCTTCTCCAGGCCCTTGTCGGTGAGCTCCGCCTCCAGCGCCTGCGGCGCGAAGCGGCCCAGCAGCTCGTCGAGCGCCGAGCGCAGTCCGGCGATCATGGCCATCTCGTGCGCCTGGATGTCCTCGAAGCCCTGCTTGACGGCCTCCTGCGCCGGTAGGAAGCCGGGCGTCTCTCGGAGCAGGAGGCGCTCCAGCGCGTCCTCGACCGTCACCGAGAACTTGAGCGGGTTGTTCTCGGCGGCGCGGATGGTGGTCACGCCCAAGCGCATCTCGCTCTTGAATTGGGTGCGGGCGAGGAGCGTTGTGCTGAGCCCGGCCACCATGCTGCGCAGCAGGGCGCCGGCGCTGCGCAGCAGCGCGTCTGGGTCCTGGATCTGCGCCGCGTCGCCGGCGCCAAGCCCGGCGAGGAAGGCCTGTAGCGCCGCGCGCTCGGCCGCCGCGGCCGGTGGTGGTGGGGCGCGGCGCCCGGGCTCGGGGCGGGGTGCCGGGCGTGCCGGCGGCGCGGCCTCGGGGGGTGGCTCAGGCGGCGGCTCCGGCGCTGTCGGCGGCGCGACCGGCGCGGTCGGTGGCTCTGTCGCCGGCGCGGGCCGCGGCGCGGGTGCCATGGGCGGCGCCGTTGCAAAGGGGTCGAAGTCGGCGAAGTCTGGCTCCAGGGCACCGAAGGGCGGCGCTGTCGCCGAGGGGTGAACGTCGGCGAAGTCCGGCTCCGGGGCACCGAAGGGCGGCGCTGTCGCCGCGGGGTCGACGTCGGCGAAGTCGGGCTCAGGCCCCGGGGCCGCGAACGGCGGCGCCCAGTCGGGCTCCTTGATCGGCGGCGGCGTGGCCGTTGACTGCTGCGCTGTTGCCGGACCCGCGCCGCCGGCGCCGCTGTCGGCGAGCAGGTCGTAGTCGTCCGGGATGGGCGCCGCCGACGGGGCCTGGAAAAAGACCTGCTCTAGCGGCGTGGGCACTGGCGCGGCACCGCGGCCGGCGTCCGGGTCGGTCAGCAGGTCGTCGAGGCTGCCGGGCGACTCGGCGAAGCGGTCCGCCGCGCGCTCCAGGCGGTCCATGCGCGCCTGACTGCCGGGCGGCTGGTCGCCGCCGCCGAGCAAATCCAGGATATCGGCCTCGGCGCCGGGCTGGGTCAGGCCGGGCAGGGCGTCGTCGAAGGCCTGCGGCTCCAGCAGCGGCGCCTGGCCGGGTGAGTCGATGCCCCAGCCCGGCGGGGTGGCCGGCGCGTCGGCGGGCGGCGCGTCCGCGGGGCCAAAGCCCGGCAGCGGGGGCGGCAGATCCGGTTCGGGCTCCGCCGTCGGCGGCTCGGCACTGATGCGCACGGCGATGGCGTAGGGGCCGATGAGGAGCTGATCGCCGTCCTGCAGCGGCGTCGGCTGATGGCGGGGCAACGGGTCCGGCGCGTCGTTCAAGCAGGTGCCGTTGGTGCTGAAATCGGTGAGCACGAAGCCGTCGCCACTCGCCGTCACCTGCGCATGCAGCCCGGAGACCATGCGATCGGGGTCCTCCAGCACCAAGTCGTTGTCGGGGTTGCGCCCGAGCCGGCGGCTGCCCTCGTGCAGCGGCAGCGTGAGGGACAGCGGCGCCCGTGGCGGCTGGCCGGAGACGGCGATGACATCGAGCGTGAGATGCATGGCGACAGGGTTTGGGTGTCCGGGTGACGGCCTGAGCCAGGGTTGACCGCGGCGCGAGGCGGTCCGGCAAGCCTCGGAGTATAGCGAAACTCCCCATCAGGGCACGCGCAAGGCAAAGCACACCAGCGATTCCAAAGTTGCCCTAACCCGCCTGCGGCCGCGCCTTGCTGGGAGACTGCGTGCCTGGCGCGGGCGCGAGCGCTTGGAAAAGGCCGTGTCCGATCGTTGTCGTTGTCGTTGTCGTAATCGTCTGGCGCAGATCTCGACAACGACCACGATGACGACAACGACAACGAGGGCAACCGGTCTCGGGCCTTCCGCAGCGAAACACTAGTGCACCACTGCGGAAGTTGCGATGCCGTTCCCGGGTACGCCGACTTTAGTCGGCCCCTGGGGAAGGCGGACTTCAGTCCGCCGAGGCACGGAATCGAATGGTCTCGGGATTTCCGCAACGAAGCACTAGCCGGGCACGCACCGCGCGTTCGCACCGAAATGGCCGTCGCATTCTGGCGGGTAGGCCAGGGATTCGTCGGGAACGCCGAGAGGGCCGGGGCGCCGACTGAAGTCGGCGATCCAGGCGGGGCCTCGCCTCCGGCGGGCCACGGGCCGCAACCACGGCGGCCCCGCTGCATTACCATGCCGGCACACGTCGACAGCGACCTGCGATGCCGACAGGATGCAGAGACAGCCATGCGCCCGGATTCCGGCTTGATGACGCAACAGAGCCAACCCGCGCCGAGGCCGGCGGCGGCCCTCGCCGCCGGCCTCGGCCTGCTCGCCTGGGTGGCGCTCGCGGCAGGCCCTTTGGCCGCGGCGGACACGGCAGGCGACCCGGCCGAGGCGGCGACCGAGGCAGCGGCGGCCCCGGCGGCCTCGGATGCCGAGCTGCTGGCCGCGGCGCTCGCGCTGCGGGCGGCGCAGCCCGCGCTGTTCAAGGATGCCGAAGGCGTGCTGGTGCTGGAGGCACTGCCGGACACCCAAGCGGCCGCGGCCGGGCTGCGCCGCGGCGACATCCTGCTGCGCTATGCCGGCGCGGCGCTCGACACCCCCGACGGGCTGATCTCGGCGACCCAACAGGCACCGGCCGGCACGCCGGTGGTGCTGGAGCTGCTGCGCGACGGCGCGCCCCACCGGGTGGAGCTGGCGCCGGGGCCGATTGGCGTGCGCATCGCCGCGGTGGCCGAGGCGGACCCGGCCGCCGATGCCGACGCGCTCTACACCCAGCCGGTGCTGGTGATCGACCCCGGCATGCATACCGCGCCGATCAAGCGCGCCGATGTGGACGCGGCCGGCCGGCTGGCCGTGACCGGCTCCGAGGACAAGACCGTTCGGCTCTGGGCGCTGGACGGCGGCCCGGGCGGGCCGCTGTCCGAGCCGCTGGCCACCTGGCGGCTGCCGGCCGGGCCGGGTGATGTCGGCAAGGTCTTCGCGGTGGCGATGGCGCCGGAGGGGGACCTGATCGCGGTCGGGGGATGGACGCGCTGGACGGAGGCTGATCCACAACAACAGATCTACCTCTTCACCCGCGACGGCCGGCTCGCGAAGCGCATCGACGGCCTGCCCAGCGTCCTCAACCACCTCACCTTCTCGCCGGACGGCCGCTGGCTGGCGGCCGGGCTCGGTGGCGCCAACGGCATCCGCGTCTATGACCGCCGGTTGGACTGGGCCGAGGCGGCGCGCGATACCGAATACGGCGGCCAGGTCTATGGCCTCGCCTTCGCCGCGGACGGCCGGCTCGCGACCACCAGCTACGACGGTCAGGTCCGGCTCTACGACGCCCGGTTTGGCCGCGATCTTCGGCCCTTCGCCCGGCAGCCGATGACCGCCGGCGAGCGACCCGCTCTCATCGCCTTCCACCCGGACGGCGACCGGCTGGCGGTCGGCTTTGAAGACAGACCCGCGGTGGTGCTGCTGGACGGGCGGACGCTGGCGCCGCCGGCGCGCCAGCCCGGGCTGGCCGGCGTGGACAAAGGCAATCTGCCAATCGTCGCCTGGTCCCGCGACGGCGCTACGCTGTACGCGGCGGGGGGCTACGACATAGACGGGCGGAACCCGATCCTCGCCTGGTCCGACGCCGGCACCGGCCCGCGGCGCGTGCACCATCGCGGGCCGCTGACCATCGTGATGTCGCTGTGCCCGCTGGCCGACGGCGGGCTGCTGGTGGCGGCGGCCGATCCCTCCCTGGCCGTGCTCGGCGCCGAGCCGGCGGTGCGCCCGTCGCCGCTGCTCGATCCGCGCGGGCAGCGCCACAACCTCGCGGTCTCCGCCGACGGCGCCCAAGTGGACTTCGGCTTCGAGGCATGGGGCACCGAGGACCGCCATCGCTTCGACCTCGCCGGGCTCATCGACCCGGCGGCACCGGCGCTGGCCCCGCTGCCGGCGGCCGACGGGCACACCCGGCCCCCGCGCCAGACCGGCCTGCCCGTCGCCGATTGGATCAACAACACGCGCCCGACGCTGGCCGGCACGCCGCTGCCGCTTCAGAGCTACGAGGCCGCCCGCAGCCTGGCCATCCACCCGGACGGTCAGCGCTTCGTGCTCGGCACCGACTGGTCGCTGCGGGCCTTCGACGCGGCGGGCGTGCCGCTCTGGCGCCGCGCCGTGCCCGGTGCGGCCTGGGCCGTCAACATCAGCGGCGACGGCCGGCTGGTGGTGGCGGCCTATGCCGACGGCACCATCCGCTGGCAGCGTATGGACGACGGCCGGGAGCTGCTGGCCCTGTTGCCGATGGCGGACCGCAGGAACTGGGTCGCCTGGACGCCGGAGGGCATCTATGCCGCCACGCCGGGCGCCCAGGGGGTGCTGCGCTGGCATGTGAACCGGGGCTGGGACCGGCTCGCCGAGGCCGTCCCGGTGTCCGAGATCCCGGAGCAGCGCCGCCCGGAGGTGCTGCCGCTGGTGTTGCAGGAGCAGGACGTGGTCACCGCGCTGGGGCTCGCGGAGCTGGCCAAGATCCGCGGTGCCATCGCCCGGCGGCTGCCGAGCGATGTGGCGCCCGGTGCCTGGCTGCATGTGCTCGCCATCGGCGTCGGCGACTACGATGCCGACACCGCCGCACACCTGCGCCTGGAGTTTGCCGACGACGACGCCCACGACCTGGCCGCGGCGCTGGTCAACACCCAGGGCACACTGTACGCCGCGGTCAAGCCGCAACTGCTGCGCAACCAAGAGGCCACCGGCGCGGGCGTGCTGCGCGCGCTGGACGGCCTGAAGGCGCAGATGCAGCCGGGCCGCGATGACCTGGCCGTGATCCACTTCTCCGGCCACGCCGCGCTGGTGGACGGCCGGCTCTTTCTGCTGCCCCACGACACCGACGCCACCGACAAGGTCGGCATCAAGCGCAGCGGCATCGAGGTGGCAAGCCTGCGGGCCGATCTGGCGGCACTGGCCGAGCGCGGCCGGGTGCTGGTGCTGCTGGACGCCTGCCATTCCGGCGGGGCCACCGAAGGGGCGCTTGATCTCGGCGTCGATGCGGCCCTGCTGCGCGGTGCGCTGGCGATGGGCAATGTCACGGTGCTGACCTCCTCCGCCGGCACGGAGACCTCCCGCGAAGACCCACGCTGGCGCAACGGCGCCTTCACCGAGGCCCTGCTGGAGGCCCTGGGCCGCGCCGCCGACACCGACAAGAACGGCCTCGTCAGCATGGACGAGCTGACCGGCTACCTGACCCGCCGCGTGCCCCAGCTCACCGACGGCCGGCAGACGCCTGGGGTGGAGATGCGCTTCACCCGGACCGTATTCGCGGCGGGGCTGTAGGCCGTGCTTGCAGGATGGGTAGAGCGCAGCGAAACCCATCCTCCGCAGCCGGGGCGCGGAGCGCCGGGAGGGCCGCGACACCGCTGGAGCGGTGTCGCGAGGACATCCTTCCGTGATGGTAACGACGCTCCAACGTCGTTACCCGTTGGTGATTTGGTGATGGTAACGACGCTCCAGCGTCGTTTACCCGTCCCCGGCCGCTCCAGCGGCACGTCCCGCGGGGATTGGCGCAAAGACCGGGCGCCGGAGCGCCCGGCGGATGCGTGACGGCGCCGGCGCGCCGTCACGATCAAGCCCCATCATGGCCCTCCGAGCCCCATCATTGCCCCTCGGAGCTTGGACGATGCTGCTCGGAGCGCGGACGATGCCCCGCAAAGACCCATCATTCCCTCCCGGAGCCCCATCCAATGCGCACCGGAATCCTGATCGCAATCACCGGCCTGCTCCTGCTGCCGCTCGCCGCGGCGGCCGCCGAGCCGCGGCCCATCGAGACTTGGCAGGACGCCATCAGGCAACTGAGCGGCGAGCGCGAGAAGGCCGAGACCTGCATCGCGCGGCTGCGCGCGCACGGCGATGCCTATCGCATGGCCCAGGGCGAGCAGCACTATGCCGCCGCCAAGGCGCACATGGACCTGGCCCGCGGCGTGCTGCAGCAGGCGCTGGCGGGCGGGACCGCCAAGACCGGCAGCGGCGCGCCGGCGCTGCCGACCGGCGAGGGTCTTGGTCAGGCCCACACCCGGAACCCGGATCGAGCCCCGGACCAGGCCCCGGATCAGGTGTTGGCGCAGGCCATCGCGGACGCCATCGAAGGCCGCCTCAAGCTCTGCGCGCTGCTGGACGACAGCGTGCCGGACGCCGGCGGCGAGAAGGGCCTGCTCGCGCAGGTGATGGAGCCGACCCAAGTCCCCACCCAAGCCGCGGCGCGGCTGCTGCTCGCCGAGCGCACCGCCGCGCCGCTGCAACGCATGACCATCGACACCCAGCTCGCGGCCCTGGCCTGGGCGGCGCCCGCGGCGCTGCCGATGGTCAACGAGACCACCGACGACGATGCCGTCTACCCGGTCTGGTTCGGCACCAACCGCCGGCCGGACCCCGAGCACCCGGGCCGCTTCACCGACGGGCGCAATGACCGGATCACCTACGGCCGCGCCGAGGTCTTCATCCCGGCCGCGCACCGCTTCGGCGAGACCGGCAACCCGCTCTGGCAGCGCCTGCTGCGCTTTGAGCTGCGCGACGACCGGCTTCGGCTTCAGGCCGTCGCGGCGCAGGACCAAGCCGCTTGGCTGGCGGAGATCCAGGCGACCCTGGCGGCGGCCAGGGCCGACGGCGAGCCGTCCCATGCGCTGGTCTTCCTGCACGGCTACAACGTGAGCTTCGCGGACGCCGCGATCCAGGCCGCGCAGATCGGCTTCGATCTCAAGGTGCCGGGGGCCACCGCGTTCTTCAGTTGGCCGTCCAAGGGCAAGCTCGCGGGCTATGCCGCCGACGAGGACACGATCGAGGCCAGCGAGGCCGCGATCACCGAGTTCCTGGTCACGGCCGCGAGCCGGCTCGGCGCCGACCGCGTGCACCTGGTGGCCCACAGCATGGGCAACCGCGGCCTGCTGCGGGCCTTGCAGCGCATCGCGGCGGACGCCGAGACCCGCGGCAAGGTGAGATTCGGCCAAATCTTCCTGGCCGCGCCGGACCTGGGGCGGGACCTGTTCCTGGACCTCGCGGCGCTGTATCCGGCCTACTCGGCGCGCACCACGCTGTATGCCTCCGACGGCGACCTTGCGCTGTTGTCGTCGCGCGTACTGCATGCCGCCCCGCGCGCCGGCTACTTCGAGCCCTACACCGTCGCCCCCGGCATCGACACCGTCGCCGTGCCCGACTTCAACCTGGACGTGCTCGGCCACGGCTATTTCGCGCAGGCCGACGCGCTGCTCGGCGACCTCCGCACCCTGATGCTGCACGACACGCCGCCCGCGCAGCGCATGAGGCTCACGCCCGCGAACGACGGCGGCCAGCGCTTCTGGCGGATGCGGCGCTGAGGCCGCGCCGGGCGCAACGCCCGGCGCGCATTCTCCGGCGACGGCTTGCAGCCGACACGCAGAGCTCCTCGCCGCCCGCGCGGCATCGCCATCGCTGCCACCGCGCGCTCGCCCCCAACTCGCCCCTGCCGGCGGCGGCCGCCGTCTTGGAGCGTGACCCGACCGACTCCCGAGCGCATCTGCCGAGGTCCCCGCGCCCGCGCCCGCCCCGGCGCTGAACGCTCGCCCCGAGCCCCAGCACGCCAGCGACTCTGCTAAAGTGCCGACTATCGCTGGTTTGAGGGCATCCTGCGACAAATTCGTGCGCAGGACTGCTCAAAGACCTCCCCCACCGCCATTTCTCGCCGATGCTGATCGAATTCCGAGTCGAGAACCATCGCTCCATCCGCGACGAGCAGGCGTTGACGCTGGAGGCAGCAGGCCCTGCCGGCGGCGACGACTCGAGGCCGCGCCAAGTCGCCGGATTCAAGAAGCCGCTATTGCCTGCCGCAGCGCTGTACGGCGCAAATGCGAGCGGCAAGAGCAATGTGCTGTCCGCGTTGGTTTTCATGCGCGATGCGGTCATGAATTCGCATCGGGCGTGGCCTCCGGAAGGCGGGCTCCCCCGAGACCCATTCGCTTGGGGAGCGAGGGCGACCGAGCCCTCTCTGTACGAAGCAACATTTGTCTTTGACGGCGTGCGATACCGCTACGGCTTTGTTGCCGATGACGAGCAATTTCTGGAGGAGTGGCTCTACGCTTGGCCAGAATCCCGTAAGCAAATGTGGTTCGAGCGTGATGGTCAGGACTTCAAGTATGGAGTCTATCTGACCGGCGAGAATCGAACCGTTGCGCAGGTGACGCGGGCTAATGCCCTGTTCCTTTCGTCCGCGGCCCAACTGCGGCATCCGCAGCTTGGCAAAGTCTATAGCTGGTTTAGCCGAATTCGCTCAGTAATGCCTTCAAGGCGCGGCTATGGCTTCGTGCGCGGCGGCCGCAGCGCATTCTATGACCCAATGATGCAGCGCATCTTGGAGGCCCAGCATCGGGGCGGTAACCAACTGTCGCTGTTCGATGATGCTGTCGATGCAGACCCCGAAGTCATCGAATTTCTCGGCCTTTTGCGTGCCGCCGACGTTGGCATCGAAGACCTTCGCGTGCAGGAGGCGGAAGACGACGCCTCGCCTGCCGCGCGATTCCGCGGGGTATCACGACGCCGCGTATTCTTTCGCCACGGCAGCGAGGATGATGGAGCTTGGTTGCCGCTGGACGAAGAGTCACATGGAACCCAAACCCTCTATCGCCTTGGGCCAAGGCTGCTTGGTGCACTCAAGCTGGGAAGCCTGATGCTTGTAGACGAAATCGAATCCGGCATGCACCCCGCGCTCGCGGTCGAGATCGTTCGCCAATTCAACGACCCTCGCACCAATCCCCGCAACGCCCAGATCCTGTTCACCAGCCACGACACCCACCTGCTCGGCAACCTGCTCGGCGAGCCGGCCCTGCGTCGCGATCAGGTCTGGCTGACCGAAAAGGATGCGGAAGGCGCGACCTGCCTCTATCCGCTGACCGACTACAAGCCACGCCCGGCGGAGAATTTGGAGCGCGGCTATTTGCAGGGCCGCTACGGCGCAATCCCCTTTCTCGGCGACCTGATCGCACCCACCGAGCCGCCTGCCGATGACGAATAGACGCCGGGAGCGACAGCGGCGCCCGGCACGACGTGCTGCGCGCAAGGACCCCAAGCGTCGGCTCCTGCTGGTTTGCGAGGGCGAAGTGACTGAGCCGCAGTATTTCCGCGGCTTCGAGCGTTGGGCGCGGAACAACACCGTGGAGATCGATATCGCCGACGAGCATGGCGTGCCGCTGACGCTGGTCCGGCGCGCCGAGAAGCGCAAGCAAGAGGCCGACAACGCCGCCGACAAGGAAGCCGACAGCTTTCTCCGCTACGACGAGGTTTGGTGCGTCTTCGACGTGGACGCGCATCCACATCTGAACGAGGCCCGGCAACTGGCCCGATCACGCGGCATCGCCCTGGCTGTCTCCAATCCCTGCTTCGAGCTGTGGCTGCTGCTGCACTTTCGCGAGAACCCGGGTGCGCGACAGCGGCATGACGTTCAGCGTCTATTGCGCGAGCACATCGCCGGCTATTGCAAGCATCTGCCGTTCGACGTGCTGAAGCCCGGCATCGCCGATGCGGAGAATCGCGCAATGCGGCTGCACGATGATGCGGAACGGGAAGGGGAGAGCGGACGCAATCCGAGCACCGATGTGTTTCGGCTCACCGGCTCGATTCGCGGCGAAGCCCGATAGATGCCCGTGCTGGCGCGGTCGGCTCCGGGCGTTGTCCGGTCGAGACGATCCAGCCGCGCGCTCATTGATCCTTGATCCAGCGCCTTCCATGGCGCCGGCGATCAAGTGAAGCGCCGGGTCTCGCCGCGGCCCACCACGTTCTCGACGCAGCGCCCGCACAGATCTGGGTGCTCGGCGTTGCTGCCGACATCGTGTCGGTGGAGCCAGCAGCGCACGCACTCGGGGTGCGCGCTGACGCCGACGTGCACGGTGACGCTGGGGAGGTCGGTATCGATGGAGTCCTTGGGGCGGGCCTCGATCGGGTGCACCCGCACCGCGGAGGTCCGTTGGCTACGGCATCCTCGCCTACGGTTTCGCCCGCGCCAGATGCCCGGACTGCGGGCACGATGCCGCTCAAGCCCCCAGGCAGCGGCTACGCACGAGCGCGATCAGGGCATCGGTGTCCTCGCAGCGGTTCAGGCTGTCCGCGTCGATGCAGACGTCGGCGCTGCCGTCGGTGACGCGGAGCACGGCGGGCAGCGCGACGTTGATGCCGGGGTAACGGCGACGGAGCTCGTCGCGGTGCAGGAAGGTGCAGGGCACATCGAGCCCGGCAATGAAGTCCCGCCAGGCGCGCCGCTCCGTCAACCAGCCGTAGGTCACCTTGCAGAGATTGCATGCATAGGTCGCGGGCGACAGGACCTTGTGCGCGGCGTCGGCGACGACGTTGAACAGCCCGCTGTCGGCGTTGTAGACGAAAAGGAGCCCCGTCGGCTCCGAGGGGGGGCTGCTCATCGGCTCGCCTCCGCAGGGGTTCGGAGCGGCCCCGGAGTCGGCTCCAGCGGCAGGCGCAGCAGCCGGAGCGGGCGCTGCCAGTCGTCGCCGGCGTAGGCGCCGATGCCGAAGCGGATCTGTGCGGGGTCCGCGCGCAGCCGGAAGGAGCCGAACAGCCGGTCCCAGAACGAGAACACCGTGCCGTAGTTGGAGTTGGTCTCCGCCGGGACGTCCGAGTGGTGCACCCGGTGCATGGACGGCGGCACGATGATGGCGCGCAGCCGCGCATCCAGCCACCCGGGCACGTCGATGTTGCTGTGGTGGAACAGGATAACCAGCACCATCAGCGACTTGTATAGCACCAGCATGCCGAGGGACATGCCGAGCGCGAGCAGGACCAGGCAGTTTGCGAGGGCCGAGAGCAGGATCTCGCCGGGGTGAAAACGCAACGCCGTGGTGCTGTCCATGGCCGGGTCCGTGTGGTGCACGCGGTGCAGGCGCCAGAGCAGCGGCAACTCGTGGTTCAGGCGGTGCCAGGCGTACATCCACAGATCGAACAGAACGAAGGTCAGCAGCGCACAGCCGGCCCAGCCGAGGCCGAGGCCATGACACAGGCCGATGCCGGACGCCGCCGAGAGCTCGGTCGCGAGCACCAGCAGCGGCGCGGTGAGGGCGCCGACGACGGCGCTCGCGGCCGCGAGCCCCAGGTTGCGCGCGCCGTGGCGCAGCCGGCGCCCGCCGGGCCGGGCAGGGAGCCAGCCCTCCAGCGCGAACAGCGCGCCGAGCGCGAGGAGGCCGATGATGGTGTCAATGCTCATAAGGAATCCTGTACTTGAGACAGTGTCTGGTCTGGGCCGTCGCCGCGTTCCGTCGGCGGTGGACTGGTTCTCGTCGGCTGTTGCTGCCGTGTGCTGGCGCGCTCATAGGCGGCGGCGAGCCGCCACGGCGAGGCGCCGGCAAAGAACCGGAGCATCGCCCAAAGGTTGCGCATCTGCTGCCGCAGCACGCCGCCGCGGACGTAGCGCGTCGCCGATGTCGTGACGCTGGCGGGGAGCTTGCGGATGCGCCCGAGCGGCCGGCCGTGGCGGCGCACGCGCCGGGCGAGCTCCACGTCCTCGAACAAGGGCCAGTCCGGAAAGCCGCCGACGGCGTCGAACAGCGTGCGGCGCAGCACGTAAGCCTGGTCGCCGAAGGTCGTCCAGCGAGTGTCGAAGCGCGTCCACCAGCCGTACAGCGCAAGCAGCGGATGGCGGTGGTCGAAGCGGAGCCGAAAGCAGGCCATGCCCAGATGGGCGTCGGCGAAGGCGGCCCTGAGGCCGCGCGCGGCGGATTCCGGCAGCAGCGTGTCGTCGTGCAGAAACAGCAACAGCGGCGCCGTGGTGGCGCGCGCCCCGGCGTTGCACTGCGTGCCGCGCCCGCGCGGTGCACCGAGCACGCGCCAGTGGGCGGGAGCGGGCGTGCAGGCCAGGGGCGGTTCGGCGTCGTGCGGCTGCACCAGCACCAGCTCCGCGGGCCGCAGCACGGCATCGACCCGCGCCGCGTGGGTGCACACCGCGGCGTCCACGCGCCGGGTCGGGATCACCACCGCCATCGGCAGGGTCGGCCTGGGGCGGGCCGTGTCGTCGGCGAGCCTGTCAAGCATGGCGGGGGAACCGGCGCATGGGCCTGTTCGGCGTTGCAAAGCACGTTGGGCGCAAGATCATCGGCACGGCGTTGGGCGCTGATCAGTTCGGAGCTGACCTAAGGCGATTTCTGTCAAACAACATACCGCCTGGTATGTTTTCTTCCGCCAATCGCCTTAGGTGCGGAGGTTCCTCGAAGACGACAAGCCCCCGCATTGGCCATGCCGGCGTCAAGGTGGACCCTCCTCGCGCTCCGCGGCGACACGCAAGGATCGCTTGACGGCGCCGCGTGCGGGCAGATTGACTGTCGGCATGCCGACAAAGGCCGGGAACAGATCCGACAGGGTGTGGCGCGGGCCTTCGCAACACGTTGAAATCCTATGGTGCCGGTGCGGTGGCACGAGCCGTGCTTGCGGGGTTTCGCATGGATCCGCTGCAACACCAGATCGACCGGTTGCGCCCGCGTGCCGAGGCCCTCTGCGCGGCGCTCCGGGACACCGCCGCCGCGCTCTTCGACGAGCCGGACATCATCGCTCACTGCGCCGCCGGCACGGCCCGCTACCGGCTCGAACGGGACGCGGCCAGCGGCGCCGACAGCCTCGTGGCGGAGTGGCTCGACGCCCACGGCTACCGCCTCGGCATGCTGGTCTTCCACGGCGACGGCAGTTGCTTCGGCGAGTACGACATCGTGCGGGCCCATCCCAAGCGGTCGCGCTGGTTCGTCGAGGCCGTGGAGGCCTGGGCCGGCGCCGAGAGCGGCGCAGACGGCGGCCGCATACGCGCCGACTTCAGGCTGCTGGAAGCGCCCTGAGACCGCCGGCCGCAGCCACAGACCGGCCTCCGCGCACTGCGCGACCCTGCCACCGGGAGAGCACGCCATGTCCGCCGCCGCCCATCTCGTCGTGTATCACAAGCAGAGCACCAGCGCGCGCCTGCGCTTCCTGCGGCCCGCGCACGGCGGCATCTGCACCGATGCCGTGCTGCCGGCGACTACGGTGGTGCATCCCGGTGCCTGCGGCGCCGCGGGTGGCCCGGTGCGCCAGCACCCCGGCATATTGTTGCGCAATGCCGAGGCGGCGCTGTCGCTGCCGCGGGGCTGCATCGAGTCCGACGGCGGCTTCCGCTGCCACGTGGTCGCCGACGGCGTCTGCGCCGAGGTGCACCTTGCCCAGTTCAAGGCCATCGATCCGCCCCTCGCCGCGGCCGCCGCGGCGGGGGCGAGCTTCATTGAGCTGAGCCAGGCGCGCGGGATGCCGGCGCCGGAACTGGCCTTGCTGCGGCTCGTCTACGAGCACGTGCTCGGCTGACGGCGGCTGCGGCGCGGCGCGCCAAGGGTTCGGATTTGGCCGCAATCAGCCGCGGGCCGCGGCGGACACAGGCGCCCCGGCGGAGCGGATGGTGGGTGGTGGTGCCGGTGGCTCGTAGTAGGGCGGGTCCGCTTCGGTCGGGGCTTCTGCCGGCATGTCCGCAGCAGGCGCGGACTCCCGGCCGGGCTGCTCGGGCCCTGGCGTGGCAGCGGGGGCCGCCTTGTTGGCAGCATCGGCGCGCACCTTGCTCTCGCTGCGGCGGGGCTCGGGCGCCGCGCGGTCTGCTTTGGCCGCGTCGGTTTCGGCGTTGGCACGGGCATCGGCCGGCGCTTGCTCCGCCCTTGCGGCGTCGGATGCCGCGGCGCCGGAGCCGGCGGTGGCGCCGGGGGCCGGGGGCTGTTCTCGTGCCTGCGCAGGTGTTCTGGACTGCGGGTCCGCCGGTTTGGTGCCGGTCGCTGGCGGCGTCTCCACGCCCGACTCCTCCATGGCCTTGATCTCGGCATCAAGGGCGTCCAGCCCGGTGCCCGTCTTCGCTGCCTCGGCTGCCGCCCGGCGGGCGCGCTGCTCGGCCTGCTCGCGGGCGATGCGCTCGGCATAGTTGCCGTAGTCCGGGCCGTTGCCGACCACCGTCACGGCCGTGCCCGACCCCACGTGCGCGAACACCGCCTCCGCCAATGTCGGCGGCATGCGGATGCAGCCGTGGGAGGCGGGGCTGCCGGGGTTCGGGATCGGTCCCGCATGCATGCCGATGCCGTCGTAGGTCATGCGCATGAAGTTCGGCATGTTCGCGCCGACGAACCGGGCGCCGGCCGGGACGCGGTCCCTGCTGTGGGCACTGCCCTTCAGCACCCGGCCGTCGCGGGCCACGATCTTGCCGTAGAGGTTCGAGCGCTTGTCGCGCACCTTTTCCAAGATCGAGAACTCGCCGCGCGGCGTCGGGTGGTTCGCAACCCCGGTGGCGACGGTGCTCCAGCCGACCGGGTCGTCGCCGGCGAAGAAGCGGGCCGTCTGCTCGTTGGTGTCGATGATAATGCGGGTGAGCTGCCGGCCGTCACCGGACCACTCGTAGAGTTTGCCCGGTTTCGGCTTCGCGGCGGTCGGCTCCTCGGCAGTTGGCTCCGGTGGCTCGATGGTCTCGGCGACGGCGCCCGCGGCCTCGTCTTCCGGCGAGGGCTGCGTCTCCGCGGCGGGCTGCGGCCGGTTGGTCAAACCGGGCGGCAGCTCGGGAAAGCTCATCTGCGCACAGCCGCCGAGCAGGCCGAGCAGCACGACGAGCGCGAATGCACCGCTAAGATGCGCGGCACTGCGGGTGAAGGACAAGTGGGTCATGCGGCTGATCCGGCGGTGACTGGACGGGGCGCTGGGCGCAGACACAGACGTTACCCGATTGCGCCGGGCCGGGCAAAGTCTGGGCTTGAGGGGCGACGGGCGCGAGACCGGGCGGGCAGCCTCGATCGTGGGAGAGATGTGCGCCGATTTGCGGGCCGCGCAAGTGGCGGCGCCGGGTGCGGCGGGCCGAGGCCTGCGTCGATGCGATAGCCCTGATGGAAGATGGCGGTCGGCGTCCGCCCCGCCGGCATGCGACCGGCTTTTTGTTGCGGCTATGCTCGGCATCACAGCAGGCGCGTCACAGCAGGCGCGTCACAGCAGGCGCTTCACAGTAAGCGTTCGATGACAAGGCGCGAATCGACATCCTGAACACCGGGGACATCCGCGGCAATGGATTCGGCCACCGCGCGCTCCGCGGATGAGGCCACCGAGCCGCTCAGGGTAACCTCACCGTCGCTCACCGTGATCTCGATGGAGCGGTCGTTCACGGTGGTGTCGGACCGCAACAACGCCCGCAAACGGGTGCTGATCCAGTCGTCCTTCCGATGCGTCCTTTCGGCGCGGCGCTGTCGCTTGCGCTCGTCGGTGATCAACGCCGGATCGACGCTGATGTAGTTGAAGACTTCATCGACTCCCATCGTGCTCTCCGCCATCGCCGCAAGGCGGTCTTTGGTGGCCAAAGCACCAACCTGGCCGTGCAAGCGCACCACCCCGCTCTCCACCCTTGCCTGCACATCCAGCGGGATGTTGCGGACCTGCCAGCGTAGCCGCTGTTTCAGCCGGGCAGCGGTAGTACGCTCCCGGATCGCGGTGATCAAGCCGCTCTGCTCCTCCGGTATGCGTGTATCCAAGCGCAATCCGGACTGGATGTCGGCCGCTTCCCCGGCGATCAAGCCGGCAAGCTCGGCAGCGAGGTCCGCCTCAATCTGGTTCGCAACAGCACCTTCGAGGCGCAGTCCGGTACCGCTTGGCCGCACCTTGAGCGCGTAGCCGCCTAGTAACGGATTGGCGTCAAGGATCACCTGTGCCTTGGCCGCCGTCTCAGCCTGCTCAAGTGATTCGGACCCCACAGGTCCAGCCAAGGCGCCGAGCGTCAGCACAGCGGCGATGCGTCGCTTAGGCGTCGCGCTACCCTTGAAATCGATCATCGAAGAGCCCTCCCGTGGGAATCTGGAGGCGTGCAAGCGCCTGTCCAGCTAACGGCCGGCCATGGCGACCAGCGCCACCCCGTAGCCCGCAAGGCGCTGCTCGCCATGGCCGTTTCCCTCACCCCGGCCCTCTCCCAGAGCGACCCGGAGGGCGAGGGGGGGCTAAGGCGCGCGCCGCGCGACTTTCATGGTAAAGCGCAAAGCCGCCAGCCCAGCAGGCCGGCGGCTCGTGACGCGGTCTGCGCGTTCGGCCAAACAATGCGCTCAAGCACCTGCGATGCCGGCTCGAACGCGCGCGGCTGGCCGAATCGCAGCCCTAGCGGTTCTCGTTGATCGCCGTCTCGACCCGTTCCGCAAGCATCGGATCGCCTTTCATACCCACGGCGATATCGTTGTACTCTTTCACGGAGATGCCAGCTTCTTCAACGGCTTGCGCCATCTCATTCTGGGCCTCGCGCTGCAGGGATTGAGCAACCTCCGCGCTCGGAGTCTCTGCCAGCTCCGCGGACAGCTCCTCGGAGATTTTCTGCACCGCGAGGAAGGCATCGGCGAAATTCGAGACCGTCGCATCGGCGACCTCCATGGGAGCGCTCGGCGGCGCTTGCATGCCAGCAGCCGGATTCCCGCCTGTACCTTGCTGGGCTACGGCGGTGCCGGTTGCGGCGAGCAGTGCGGCGATTGCAAGGGCCGGAGCCAGTTGCGCACGAGTCTGCGCACGAGTCTGCGCACGAGTCTGTTCACGTGTCATCGTCTTCATGTTGAACCTCCGCTTGGAACGGTTGTGAATGGCAACCTGGAACATTCACTTGCCGTGCCAAGCCTGAAAAAAGACGATGGAGACTGAGAAATCAATGGTCTATGAAATCAACCCAGCGTAGGCGCAAGGGCTGGACGGCCAAGCGACCGAGTCGAAACGACACATGTGTCATCCTGCTACGTGTCATTTGGCCTCCGCTCGTCGAGCTTGCGATAGAGCGTCTTGCGGCCGACTCCAAGGATCTTGGCCGCGCGCTGCTTGTTGCCGTGGGTCCAATCGAGGACCGATCGGATGTAACGCGCCTCGACCTCGGCAAGTGTCCGCCAGTCCTCATCGGCCTGCGGCGCGGCGGGTGATGCGACGGATGGCTCGTCTGCGTGTCCGCGGCCAGAGGTCTCGCTCCGGACGCGCTCCGGCAGGTCATCGAGGCCGATTGCCTCCGCCGGTGCCAGGGTCGCGGCGCGCTCCACCAGGCTCGCCAGCTCGCGCACGTTGCCGGGGTAGCCATAGCTCAGCAAGGCGCGCCAGGCCTCGGGCGCGAAACGCCGCGCGGGGCACTCGCGCGCCACCGTGTGTGTCTGCAAGAAGTGCTGCAGCAAGGCGGCGATGTCTTCGCCACGGGCGCGCAGCGGCGGTACCTGGATGTGGAAGGTCTCCAGGCGGTAGAACAGATCCTCGCGGAAGTGCCCGTTCGCGATGCGCTCGCTGATATCGCGATGGGTCGCGGCGACGATACGCACATCGGTGCTGATCTCGGCATTGGCGCCCACCGGCCGCACCCGGCCGTCTTGCAGCAACCGCAGCAGCTTGGTCTGCATCGCGGGCGGCATCTCGGCGATCTCATCGAGGAACAGGGTGCCGCCGTCGGCCTCGGCGAAGAGCCCTTGGCGCGCGCCGCGTGCACCGCTGAAGGCACCGGCCGCATGGCCGAGCAGCTCGGACTCCAGTAAGGACTCCGGAATGCCGGCGCAATTGAGCGCGACGAACGGCGCCGCCGCGCGCGGGCTCTCGGCGTGCAACGCGCGTGCGACCAGCTCCTTGCCGGTACCGGACTCGCCGGTGATCAGCACGCTGCTGTCGGACTGGGCGATGCGGCGGATCAGGTCATAGAGCACGAGCATTGCCGGGCTCTTGCCGAGCATACCGTGGAAGCTCGCGCCCGCGAGCACCTGCCGATACCGCGCTACCTCGGCCTGCAGTTGCCGGTTCTCCAACACCCGCGCCACCGCGAGTCGCAAATGGTCGAGATCGACCGGTTTGGTCAAAAAATCATCGGCACCCGCCTTGAGTGCGGCCACCGCCTGTCCGATGGTGCCGAAACCGGTCAGTATGATAAAACCGGGTATCGGCGTCAGCGCGCGGGTCGCTTGCAGCACCGCCAGCCCGTCCTCGCCCGGCAGGCGCAGATCGCTCAGCACCAGGGCGATGCTTTGGCGCGCGAGCACGGCGCGCGCCGCGGCGGCATCGGCAACCCCGGTGAGCACATAGCCGGCGTCTTCGAGCTCCTCCAGCAACAACTGCCGATAGCCAAGGTCATCCTCAACCACCAGGATGGTAGGTCGTTCGGTCGGCGTTGCACCAGGCTCAGCGAACATCAGTTGAGCCTCGTCGTTCGGCGTCGGCTCGGGTGCGGCCCGTCAGCGGCAAACCGATCTGGAAACAGGCGCCCGATGCGCGACCGGACTCGATCGTTAGACGACCACCATGCTCGGCAACGGCCGCGCGCGCGACGGCGAGCCCGAGTCCCGTGCCCTGACCGGCAGGTTTGGTGGTGAAGAAGGGCTCGAACAGCCGTTCGACGGCAGCGGCGGCCACCCCGGGCCCGTCATCTTCGACCCGCAGCAGCAGTTGATCCGCGACCAGCTCGGCACTGATCCGGACCCGCGCGTCGGCCGCCTGCAGCGCGTTGTCGAGCAGATTGCCCAATGCCTGCTCCAGACGCAAAGGATCTACGTCGATTCTGAGATCGACCAAGTCGCGGGGCAGCATGACGTCGACACGGAGATCGCGGCGCGGCGAGGCCTGTCGCGAGCGGGTTACAACGCCCTCGATCAACGGCGCAAGCTCGACCGGCCGCCGGCGCGGCGGCCCCTGGCGTGCGAAATCGAGCAACTCGCGCACAATGCTCTCCACCCGGCCCAGTTCTGCCAGCAACCGCGACAGCTCAGCCTTGGCCGGCGACGTCTCCGGCAAGCCGCGCGCGGCGCGCTGGGCACGCCCGGCAACGCTGCCCAGGGGGGTGCCGAGCTCGTGCGCCAAGCCGGCCGCCAGACGCCCGATCGCCGCCAGCTTCTCCGATTGTCGCAGCTCACTCTCAAGCCTCGCCTCGCGTTGACGTTGATCGCGCAGGCGTTGCTCGGAGCTCTCCCAACGCCTGATCATCGCATTGATGCCAACGCCCAGACGGCGGAGCTCATCCGGCCCCTGCTCAAGCACGCGCAGTCCCGGCTCGCCGTTCCCGATCGGCTCCATCGCGCTGGTCAAGGCGCGCACATGGCGACCGACGGCACGATGGTGTCCGACCAGCACGACCAGGACGAAGACGACCGCCAGCAGACCGAGCGCGGCGCCACCGAGCCACTGCATCCGGACCAAATAGTCCTGGAAACGGGATAGGTCGCGCGTCACCTGCAACAGGCCGACCACTTGCCCTGCTGGATCCAATAACGGCAGGAAGAACGAAAAAACGTCGCGGCCGCGACGCTCCTCGAAGCTGCCCTGCGTCCCTTGCGCTGTCACTGCCCGTGCATCGCGACGCCGCTCCAACAAGGGGCTGCGCGGCCCGCTGGTGGCCACCCGCTCGCCGGAGCTGTTGTATACGTAAGCGCCGAACACCTGATCGATCTGAAACACCGAGTCCAGCGCCTCCTGCACGGCCTCGGTATCACCCCGCAGCATCGCCGCCGAGATCGGCAACCGGATCGAGCGTGCCACCAGCTCGATATCGTCCTGCAGGCGCGTGGTCATCTGCTGTTCCAGCTCACGCAGGCCGAGCATGCCGACGGCGACCAGGATGCCGAGCAGCGGCAGGAGGACGAACAACAGGACAGCGTTGCGCAGTGAGCCTAAACCTTTCACCCGGACGATTATCTCCCATGGCGCGCCCTGCTGGCGCAACAGGTGCGGGCGAGCCGCGGGCGAGCCGCGGGCGAGCTTCTAGATCCGGCCGTGAGTGTGCAGGCAAGGCGCCCGCGCTTGCGGGGCTCCCGGCGTTCGGCAGCCCCGCTTGCCGCCGCGCCGGTGCATGTTGACGGCGCATCCCGGCGGCGCTAGCGTACAAGGATCGGGTCAGCGTGGACGCTCCGGGCGGAACGGATTTCCTGTCCGCGGTCGCCCCGCGCGTTGCGGGACGGGGAGCCCGACCCCGCCTACCCGATCCGGAGGTGCGCGTTTTCGGGACGATCCCTAGGGCCTGATCTCGGCCCGCCCGCGGCCGGAGGGACCGCGGGGAGGCGTGCTGAGGCGGGCAGCGACGCCGAGCGGCGTCAATTCATGCCGAGAGTCATCCCGAGCGAGGAATCCGCTATGGCGACTGAAGTGCTTCTCAGCTTTTCCAACGCCGGCCTCGGCTCGATCTTCGCCACGTGGCTGCGCCGCCGGATCATGCGGGCGAAGAGCCTCTTCGATACCCGGTCCGTCTACATGGACAACATCGCCATGCGTGAGCAGGAGGGGACCGAGCTCACCCAGGACCGCCGGTTCCAGGCGGAGTCCTCCGGCATTACCCTGATCGGTGCCCGCAACGCGAGTTGGAACGCGGGATACCTCCAGGCAATGTCCGAGTGCTCGGCCATGATCATCGTGGCGACGCCGGAGTGGGCGCAGAGCCAGTGGACCTGGCAGGAGTTCGCCCAGGCCTCCCTTGAGGCACAACGACGCGGGGGTTCCGGTGGGTTCCGGCGGGTCGCCCTGGCGTTCGACGAGACCGACACAGACACCCGAGCCAAGCTCACGAGCGACGGCTGGAGCCTGATCCCCTGCCGCCGGATCGTTGTTGGCGGGGGGCAGTCCCATGCCGGCATGGACTGCCCCGAGGCGTCCGCCCACCAGGGCGGCTGGGTCATCGGCGAGGCGAATCTGCAGCAGGTGCTGGCAGCCATCTGAGTCCGCCCCGGACGGATCGGAAACGGCCCTTTGGCGGACCTGCCGGGCTCTGTCGGCACGCCGCGAGCTGCGCAACCAGAAGCGCTGCGGCCGCCGGCCCCGCCTTTGCCCCCGGTCTTGAACCGCCGTGTGCTCGTGCAGCCCGTTCGCACCGCAAGGTGCCGGCACCGCTTCGGCGGACGGCGGCGGGTGTCCGGCTCGGCGCCGACGCTGCCGCAGCCCTTGCCCTCAGGCGTGCGCCATAGCGAAGCGCGACCTCGCGCCCCGCGCAGCCGGGCTCCGGCGATCGAGCCAGCGGCGTATCCAATCGTCCACCGACAGCCAGCGGCCGGCACCGATGAAGAACAGGGCCACGAGCATGATCAGGTAGGTGGCCGCAAACTCGATGCCGTTGTTCAGCATGACGAGGCTGCCGTTCTCGGTCAGCCACTCGTAGTTGCCGTACTCGCGCAGGATGTCCTTGGCGCGGTCGAGTCGCTCGATGGCGCCGATGGTGCGCGCGTTGGCGAACAGCGAGCCGGCCCCCTCGGCGATGGCGAGCCAGCCGTGCTGCCAGTGCACCGTGACCATCGCCACGAGCATCGTGACGATCAGCGGCATCGAGATCAGGCGCACGCCGAGCCCCAGTACCAGCAGCACCGCACCTGCGGTCTCGGTGGAGGCCGCCAGAAACGCCAGCAACGTCGGAAACGGCAGGCCCAGGCCCCAGTCGGGGTTGCCGAACCAGGCCACGGTGCTGTCGAAGCTCGCGAATTTCATGGTGCCGGCCATCCAGAAGATGGGCGCGAGATAGAGCCGCAGCAGCAAGGGCGCGATGAAGTCGGCGCGTCGCGTGGCATCGAGCAGACCGCGGGCCTGATGGATCAGCGCAAACATGGTTGTTCTCCGGCGAGGTGGCGAGGTGAAAACGATGGATTCACCGTCGCAGACCCGAGCGGCGCCGGCGATCTTTCATTGGGTGGCCATCCGGCGCGAGCGGCCGGCAAAGAGACGGGCGAGCGGCGGTCCCGGATCGGCGTCCCGCGAGGTCGCGGCGCAGGTTGATCGAGGTGGCTACCGCGTGGCTGACCGACGGGAAGCTGGAGCTTCCGGGGCTGGGGTTGCCAAGCTGGGGCTTGGCAACCAGGGCGAAGGGTTCGTTTCGTTGGGCAAGATAAGCAGTGGGGCGGGCCGCCTCAATTGAGGATGCCTGCTGAGGATGCCTGCTGAGGATGTCTGCTGAGGATGCCTGCTGAGGATGTCTTCGGCTCCATCCGCAACATCGCCGTGCCGGGGAAGGTGCCGTTCGTTAACCGTCCGTTCCCGATGGCTCGCAGGGGCGCCTTCGCCGCCGATGTGATGCGAATCACGGAACCTCCGGCCTAACCGCGACCTTCGGCCGTGCCCGGGCTGACGGGCGACAATCGGTCGAGCCGACAGCGTGCAGATGCAGGAAACCCCTATAAACTGATAGGGGTAACCTGACATGAGACCTGGCCCGGCAACCTGGTGAAGCACGCGCTCCTCGTCGGCATCGATGCCTATCGTACGGATCAACCCCTCGCCGCCCGCACCCCCGCAGCGGTCTTGGAGGACTTGCGTGCGGCGCTTCTGCGGGCCGACGCGGGTGGCTTCGGCGAGGTGCAGACGCTGCTGAATCCGGATCGGGGCAGCCTCGCTAAGACCCTGTTCGAGTTTTACAGCGCGGAGCACGGCGGCGACACGCTGCTGCTCTATATCGCCGCGGCAGGATTGCTCGACCGCGCGGGCCGCACCCATCTGCTGCTGCCGGGCTGGACCGGCGGGCTCGATCCCCGGCACGCCATGCCGATTGCCGCCCTGCTGAACAACTCCCGGCTCAGCGATTGCTCGCGGCGGATCATCCTGTTGGATATCGGTGTCGTCGCTGCCGCGCCCGGGGCAGCGCTACGCCGGGTGTTCGCCGCCGAGGCCATGAAGCTTCCGAACACGGCCGTGCTGGCGAG
The DNA here is from genome assembly GCF_001469165.1 of Thiohalocapsa sp. ML1. Classification (GTDB taxonomy): domain Bacteria; phylum Pseudomonadota; class Gammaproteobacteria; order Chromatiales; family Chromatiaceae; genus Thiohalocapsa. The sequence goes on from NZ_JABX01000029.1 coordinate 33,018, forward strand.
CGCCGCCAATGCGCCCTTCGTCGCCGTCGCTGGGACCATGCCCCCGCGCCGCCTGCTCGGGCCCTGGCTCGCCGATGTGCTGTCGGCTCAGGACGCTCCAACCGGGCGCTTGCTGACGGTGAACGCGCTGTATGAGCGCCTGCTCCGGGACAGGCCTCCGGATGAGCGCTCCGACGTGCCACGCCTCTGGCTGGGGCACTTGAGCCGGGGGCTTGTGGCCCTCGCCGGCGAGCGGGCAGCCAGGCCGCCCGGAGACGGCGCCGAGGCGGCGCCGGCGCCGGGGGCGCGGGCAGCGGCCGATGCTCGTGCACGGGCGCGCTCGATCCGAGTATTGGTACCGGCCCGCGGCCGACCGCCGCGCCGCACCGCCGCCGGCCAGCCTGGGCAATCCGAGCCGTCGGGCAAGGGCAGCCGGCGCAGGCGTCGGCGCTCGGGCCGCGGCTGGCGCGCCGCCCGTATGCTCGGCCTGACGGGGAGGTTGGCCGGCCTGGTGATGTTGGGGCCCATGGCGCTGTACCTCTCCGGCGAGGGCACACCGCGCGATCTCCAGATGGCCGCGGCCAAGGTGGTGCATCAGATCGCACCGGACGCCTTTCGGAGCCTCTTTGTCGATGGCGTCGGGGCCACCTTTAGTGATGTGCTCGCGAGTGGCGGGCGCGGCCCCGAGCTGGCGGCCTTGCCCGGCGGCTTTTTCATGTTGGGATCCTATGGCGGCGAGCCCGAGCGGCATGCCAGCGAGGGCCCGGTGCACCGGGTCGGCGTCGAGCCCTTCGCGCTCGGCATCGCAGAGGTGACCTTTGCGGAGTACGACCTGTTTGCGACGATGACCGGGCGTGCGTTGCCGCCGGATGAAGGCTGGGGCCGCGGCAACCGGCCCGTGATCAATGTCTCCTGGCCGGATGCCATGGCCTATGCCGAATGGCTCAGCGCCGAGACCGGCAAGCAGTACTTCTTGCCCACCGAGGCGCAGTGGGAATTCGCGGCCCGGGCGGGCACCGACACGCCCTTCGCCACCGGCGGCTGCGTTCATACCGATCAGGCCAACTACAACGGCGTCTTCGACTACGCCGCCTGCGGCGCGCGCACGGGCATCTATCGCGGCCAGACCTTGCCCGCGACGGCGCTGCCGCCGAACCGCTGGGGGCTTTACCACATGCACGGCAATGTCTGGGAGTGGATGAGCGACTGCTGGAGCGCGCGCTACAAGGTCCAGCCCGGTATCCCGCCGACGGCAGAGGAGCCGGCCCACGCGCCACTGCGGCCGGCGGGTCATGCGGGGCGGCGCCTGGCGCTACGAGCCCGGGTATCTGCGCGCCGCCGCGCGGCTGTGGAGCGAGCCCGGCACGCGCAATGCCGACATCGGGTTTCGGGTCGCCCGCGCGTTGGACTAAGCGAAGACGCAGACCCGGCGCGGCTGCCTGCGGGCGACGGCGATACGGTATCCTCTGCGGCTGAACCCAGCCGTCCGCAGCCGCTCGGCCGGGCGCCGTGCCGCCCGCCCGTGCCGCTGCCAGTCGAGACCCGAGCCGATGCAGAGTGAGTACGATCCCGCCGCTGCCGAGACGGCGGCGCAGCAGTATTGGGATGCCAACCGGACCTTCCGCGCCGTCGAGGACCCGGCGCGCGAGAAGTTCTACTGCCTGTCCATGTTCCCGTACCCGTCCGGGCGGCTGCACATGGGCCATGTGCGCAACTACACCATCGGCGACGTCATCGCCCGCTACCAGCGCATGCTGGGCAAGAACGTGCTCCAGCCCATGGGCTGGGACGCCTTCGGCCTGCCCGCCGAGAACGCGGCCATCAAGCACGGCATCCCGCCGTCCGCCTGGACGCGCTCGAACATCGAGACCATGAAGGGCCAGTTGAAGCGGCTCGGCTTCGGCTACGACTGGTCGCGCGAGCTGGCCACCTGCGACCCGGACTACTACCGCTGGGAGCAGTGGCTGTTCACGCGGCTGCTGGAAAAGGGCCTCGCCTACCGCGCCAAGGCCACCGTGAACTGGGACCCGGTGGACCAGACCGTGCTCGCCAACGAGCAGGTTATCGACGGCAAGGGCTGGCGCTCCGGCGCAACCGTGGAGAAGCGCGAGATCGAGCAGTGGTCCGTGCGCATCACGGCCTATGCCCAAGAGCTGTTGGACGCCATCGACACCCTAGACGGCTGGCCGGAGCAGGTGCGCACCATGCAGCGCAACTGGATCGGGCGCTCCGAGGGCGTCTACATGGAATTCGGCATCGCGGGCTCCGACGAGCGCCTCGGCATCTACACCACGCGCCCGGACACCGTCATGGGCGTCACCTACGTCGCCGTTGCCGCCGAGCACCCGCTGGCCCGCGCCCGCGCCGAGCAGGACCCGGCGCTTGCCGCCTTCATCGACGAGTGCCGCAAGGGCGGCACCACGGAGGCGGAGCTGGAGACCATGGAGAAGAAGGGCCATCGGCTGGGCCTCGACGCGGTGCATCCCATCACCGGCGCGCCGGTGCCGATCTTTGCGGCCAACTTCGTGCTCATGGGCTACGGCACCGGTGCGGTCATGGCGGTGCCGGCGCACGATCAGCGCGACTGGGAGTTTGCCGAGCGCTTCGACATCCCGAAGCAGCAGGTCATCGTCAGCGCGGACGGCAGCGACTGCGGCATCGGCCAGGGCGCCTATGTCGAGAAGGGGGTGCTGGTTGAATCCGGCCCCTTCGACGGCCTGACCTCCGCGCAGGCCTTCGACGCCATCGCCGCCTGGCTCGCCGAGCGTGGCCGGGGCGAGAAGCGCGTCAACTTTCGCCTGCGCGACTGGGGCGTCTCGCGCCAGCGCTACTGGGGCTGCCCGATCCCGGCGGTGCGCACCGCCGACGGCGGCGTGCGGCCCGAAACCGATCTGCCGGTGCGGCTGCCGGAGGATGTCGTCGTGGACGGCGCCGGCTCGCCGCTCAAGCGGATGCCTGAGTTCTACGCGCTGCCCGACGGCGAGGAGCGCGAGACCGACACCTTCGATACCTTCTTCGAGTCGAGCTGGTACTACGCCCGCTACTGCTCGGCGGACTGCGACACGGCCATGCTGGACGAGCGCGCGAAGTACTGGCTACCGGTGGATCAGTACGTCGGCGGCGTCGAGCACGCGGTGCTGCATCTGTTGTACGCGCGCTTCTTCCACAAGCTGATGCGCGACGAGGGCCTGGTGGATTGCGACGAGCCCTTCGCGAACCTGCTGACCCAGGGCATGGTGGTCGCCGAGACCTGGTATCGCGAAGGCGCGGATGGCAAGCGCACCTGGTTCAACCCCGCCGACGTTGAAGTCACCCGCGACGACAAAGGCAAGCTCATCGGCGGCACGCTGAGGGCGGACGGCGAGCCCGTGACCTTCGGCGGCGTCGAGAAGATGTCCAAGTCCAAGAACAACGGTATCGATCCCGAGGCACTCATCGAGCGCTACGGCGCCGACACGGTGCGCCTCTACACCATGTTCACGGCACCGCCGGAGCAGTCGCTCGAATGGTCCGACGAGGGCGTGGAGGGCGCCGCGCGCTTCCTGCGCCGGCTCTGGGCGCTGGCGGCCGGCAGCGCGGAGGCCGTGCGCGGCGCCACTGCTCCGGCTGCCGACCCGGCCATCGCCGATGCGCGCCGCGATGTCCACGCGGCGCTGAAGAAGGCGCTGTTCGACTTCGAGCGCAAGCAGTTCAACACCGTGGTGTCCGGCTGCATGATGATCGTGAATGTGCTCTACAAGCTCGATGCCGAGACGCCGGCCGGTGCCGCGCTGCTGCGCGAGGGGCTCGGCATCGTGCTGCGGCTGCTCGCGCCCATTGCACCGCATGTCACGCATCAGCTCTGGCGCGAGCTCGGTTTCGGCAATGACGTGCTCGCCGCCGGCTGGCCGGCGGTGGATGCGGCCGCGCTGGTGCAGGAGCACGTGCAGTACGTCGTGCAGGTCAACGGCAAGGTGCGCGGCAAGGTGCAGGTGCCGGCGGACGCGCCGCGCGAGGCCATTGAGGCCGCGGCGCTGGCCGATGAGAACGTGCGCCGCTTCATCGAGGGCGTCACGGTGCGCAAGGTCATCGTCGTGCCGAACAAGCTGGTGAACGTCGTTGCGAGCTGAGCGCGTGGCCTTGGAGCCTTGTTGCCCGGCGCCGCGCAGCCTGGCCCGGCGGCGCCTCGCGGCGGCCCTGCTGGCGCTGCCCGCCGTCGCCGTCCTCGGCGGCTGCGGTTTTCAGCTCCGCGGCGCCGTGGACATCCCGCCGGGCCTGAGCCCCGTTGCCGTGCGCGGCGGCGGCCTCGTCGGGCGCAGCATCGAATCGCGCCTGATCGCGAGCGGCGTGCCCACTACGGCGACCCCGACCAACGCGGGCATGGTCATCGACATCCTGGCCGACGAGCGCGATTCCCGCGTCGTCGCCGTGGATTCCAACGGCAAGGCGCTCGCATTCATGCTGACATCTCGTGTGCGCTTTGCCGTGCTGGATGCGCAGGGCGTGCCGCTGGTGGAGCCGCAGCGACTGACGCTGGAGCGCACGTTCGACGACAACCCGGATGCGGCGGTGCTCGGCAAGGAGCAGGAGTCCGACATCATCTACTCCGACATGGCCGACGACGCGGCGGATCAGGTGATCTTTCGCCTGCGCGCCGCGCTCGCGCAGCGCCCCGGCGCCGGCTAGGCGGAGCGCGGCGCGCAGCGGCCCGGTATGCAGCTCGACCCCACGCAGCTCGAGGCGGCGCTGAGCCGCGGTCTGGCGCCGATCTATCTGCTGTTCGGCGACGAGCCGCTGCAGCTCGGCGAGGCCGCCGCTGCCGTGCGCTCGGTCGCCCGCAGCCGCGGCTTCGGCGAGCGCACCTGCCTGGAGGCCGACGCGCAGTTCGACTGGTCGGCACTGACCAACGCCACGGCGTCGCTGTCGTTGTTCGCGGAGCGACGCCTGATCGAGGTGCGCCTGGCCGGCGACGGCGTCGGCCGCGACGGCGGCGAGGCGCTCCGCCGCTACTGCGCCGGCGCCGCGGATGATGTGCTGCTTCTGGTCATCGCCCCGCGGCTCGACTGGAAGACGCTGACCTCCAAATGGGCGCAGGCCGTGGATGCTGCCGGCGTCATCGTGCAGGTGCGCCAGCTCCAGGGGCAGCGCCTTAGCCGGTGGCTCGCGGGGCGCCTGGAGCGGGCCGGCTTTCGGCCCGATGCCGATGCGCTGGCCGTGCTCGCGGAACGCGTCGAGGGTAACCTGCTCGCCGCCGCGCAGGAGATCGAAAAGCTCAAGCTGCTGCGCGAGCCCGGGCCGCTCGACGCTCAGGCGCTGCTCGCGTCCGTCGCCGACAACGCCCGCTACGACCTCTTCGACCTCACCGATGCCGCCCTGGCCGGCGACCGCGCCCGCGCCGACCGCGTGCTGCGGGTGCTGGCGGCCGAGGGTACCGCCGCCCCGCTGGTGCTGTGGGTGCTGGCGCGGGAGCTGCGCAAGCTCGCGGCCGTGGGCTTTGCGCTCGCCAATCGCCGGGACGTTGCGGCGGTGCTGCGCGAGCATAAGGTGACGCAGTATCGCTCGGAGTCGGTGCTGGCCGCGGCGCGCAGGTTGCCATTGGTGCGGCTGTGGGCGCTGCTCGCGCGCTGCGCCGACGCCGACCTCGCCATCAAGGGCCGCGGCGATGCCGAGCCCTGGTCGGTGCTGGCCGAGATCGCCGATGGGCTGGCGCTGGCCGCGCGGGGGAAGGGCTAAGGGGAAGGGCCCAGGGCCGCGGAGGCGCGTTTTGCACATCGTCAGGGTCGCATCCTCGCCCCAGAGCCCTCGGCCCTTTCCGCCCCGCCCCGCGTCGGGGACAATGCCCCCACACGCTTGCCGCCGGAGGCCAATCCATGCATGAGCCAGAGATAACAGACGTCGCCGCCTACATGGCCGCTGTGGGCGCGCGCGCCCGCGCTGCCGCCCGCGCCGTGGCCCGCGCCGAGACCGCGGCCAAGAACAGGGCGCTGGCAGCGATGGCCGCTGAACTCGATGTAGCCCGCGACATCCTCGGCCAGGCCAACGCCGCGGATCTCGAGGCCGGCGCGGCCAAGGGCCTTGATGCCGCGCTGCTCGATCGGCTCGCGCTGACGCCGCCGCGCATCGACGCGATGATCGAAGGCCTGCATCAGGTCGCCGCTTTACCCGACCCGGTGGGCGCCATCACCGGGCTCGACTACCGTCCGTCCGGCATCCAGGTGGGCCGCATGCGGGTGCCGCTTGGCGTCGTCGGCATCATCTACGAGTCGCGCCCGAACGTGACGGCCGATGCCGCGGCGCTGTGCCTCAAGGCCGGCAACGCCGCGGTGCTGCGCGGCGGCTCCGAGGCGTTTGCGTCCAACTGCGCCATCGCCGCCTGCATCCGGCGCGGGCTCGCCGAGGCAGGTCTGCCGGAGGACGCCGTGCAGGTGGTGGCGACCACCGACCGCGCCGCGGTCGGCGCCATGATCGCGAGCCCGGAGCACATCGACGTCATCATCCCGCGCGGCGGCAAGGGCCTCATCGAGCGCATCAGCCGCGACGCGCGGGTGCCGGTCATCAAGCATCTGGACGGCATCTGCCACGTCTACGTGGACGACCGTGCCGATCTCGACAAGGCGCTCGCGGTGGCCATGAACGCCAAGACCCAGCGCTACGGCACCTGCAACACCATGGAGACGCTGCTGGTGGCCGCGGGCGTCGCCGGCGAGTTTCTGCCGCGCGTCGGCGCGGCACTGGCGGCGGCCGGGGTGGAGCTGCGCGGCTGCGAGCGCACGCGCGCCGTGCTCGGCAGCGCGCTGCCGGCCACCGAGGCGGACTGGGATACCGAGTACCTCGCGCCCATCCTGGCGATTCGCGTTGTCGACGGCCTGGATGCGGCCATCGACCACATTGAGCGCCACGGCTCGCACCACACCGACAGCATCGTCACCGAGGACTATGGCCGTGCGCGGCGCTTCCTGCGCGAGGTGGATTCCAGCTCCGTGATGGTGAACGCGTCCACGCGCTTTGCCGACGGCTTCGAGTACGGGCTCGGCGCCGAGATCGGCATCAGCACGGACAAGTTCCACGCGCGCGGGCCGGTGGGCCTTGAAGGGCTCACGTCGCAGAAGTACATCGTGCTCGGCGATGGGCACGTGCGCCGCTGACGGACGTGGCAGCGCGGACGTGCCGGTTCGCATGCCCGACCAGCGGCGGCTGCCAAGTCCGGCGGGTTTCTGGTATGGTCCGTGGAAATTGCCCATTGCGCAGGCAACCAATTGATCGCACGCCCACCGTGCAGCCTTTGCCAGCCTTGATCCAGCCGACGTTCTGCCGGCCCTCGCGTGCGTGCTTAAGGCTCGCAAGCCCGCTGTCCCCTGCGCCCACAGGCGCGCCCAGCAGCGTTCCTACCCGGCGGCATGCCCAGCGTGCAACGCGCCGCCTGTGCACCGGCCCCGCTGCCGGTGCCCCCGCCCGCGGCGGCGCCCTCGCGATGATCGGCCTGTTCGGCGGCGCCTTCGACCCGATCCACTTCGGCCATCTGCGCGCCGCGCTGGAGGTCCGCGAGGCCCTCGGGCTGACCGAGGTCCGGCTCCTGCCGCTCAACGTCGCCGTGCATCGCGAGCAGCCCGCCGCCGACGGGGCGTTGCGCCTGCGCATGGTGCAGGCGGCCATCGCGGGCGTGCCCGGGCTGGTCGCCGACGACCGGGAGCTGCGGCGGTCCGGGCGCTCCTACACCGTGGACACGCTGACCGATTTCCGCGCGGAGCTCGGGCCGGATGCGCCGCTGTGCCTGCTGGTCGGCGGCGACGCATTCAACGGCTTCCTCGAATGGCATCGCCCGAGGGACATCCTGACGCTGGCCCATATCGCCGTGATGCGCCGCCCCGGCAGCGTGCTGCCGCGCGACGCGGAGCTGCGCGAGGAGCTGGAGCGGCGCCGCACCGAGCGGCCGGCGGATTTGCACGCGGCGCCTGCGGGGCGCATCTGGCTGCAATCGGTGACGCAGCTCGACATCTCATCCACCCGCATCCGCCGCGCGCTGGCGTCCGGCGCAAGCCCGCGTTTTCTGCTGCCGGACGCGGTGCTGGACCTGGCCGAGGCGGCGGGATGCTATGCGGGGCCAGCCGGCCCGGCGCTTGCGCGTGAATCCGAATTCAACACTTAAGCCCAGAGGGGACAAGATGCAGCTTGAGCAACTGAAAGACCTGGTCGTAGAGACGCTGAACGATATGAAGGCCCGCGACATCGTCATCATGGACGTGCGCGGCAAGACCGCGGTGACGGACTACATGATCGTCGCCTCCGGCACCTCGGACCGCCACGTGAAGGCCGTTGCCGAGACCGTTGCTTACCGCGCCAAGGAGGCCGGCGAGCCACCGCTCGGCACCGAGGGCGTCGCGGAGGGCGAGTGGGCGCTGGTGGACCTGAACGGCGTCGTTCTGCACGTGATGTTGCCCAAGGTGCGTGACTTCTACAATCTGGAGCGGCTCTGGTCGGCGCCGGCGCTGGTGTCCGACGCGCCGCCGCTGCAGAGCGCTGCGGCGGGCCGCTAGCGCGCGGCGGCAGGCCCCGAGCGGGGCCGCGCCGCGCTGCCCGTCATGGATCGCTTCGACCGCATCTTCGAGCTGAACCGCATCCTGCAGGCCTCGCGGCACCCGGTGTCGCGCAAGCGCCTGGAGGACGAGCTCGAATGCTCGCGGGCGACGGTCAAGCGCATCATCGAGGATATGCGCTTGTATCTGAACGCGCCGATCGTCTACGACCGCGAGCACAACGGCTATTGCTACGACCAGCGGGAAGGTCAGATGTACGAGCTGCCGGGGCTTTGGTTCAACGCCTCGGAGCTGCACGCGCTCTTGACCGTGCAGCAGCTCCTGGCCGACGTGCAGCCGGGCCTGCTGGAGCCCATGCTGAAACCCCTGCAGCAGCGCATCGACGCGCTGCTAGAGCTTCAGCGCACGGGCTCCGAGGGGCTCGTGGGTCGCATCCGCATGCTGCAGATGGCGGCGCGGCACAACGCCGAGCAGGGCGGTGCCTTCCAGACCGTGGCCGGGGCGCTCGCACAGCGCAAGCGGCTCAGGCTCAAGTACTACAGCCGCTGGCGCGAGTCCCGCGACGAGCGCGACGTGTCGCCGCAGCGGCTCGTGCACTACCGCGACAACTGGTACCTGGACGGCTGGTGCCACCTGCGCGAAGGGCTTAGGACCTTCGCGCTCGACGCCATCGAGCAGGCCGTGGCGCTCGACGAGCCCGCGCTCGACGTGGACGCCGCGGCGCTAGACAGCCACTTCGCGAGCTCTTACGGCATTTTCGCCGGCACGCCGCAACACGAGGCGGTGCTCTGCTTCAGTGCGACCCGGGCGCGCTACGTCGCCAACGAGCGCTGGCACCGCGACCAGCAGGGCCGGCCCCTGGACGACGGCCGCTATGAGCTGCGGGTGCCCTACAGCAACCCCGCCGAGCTGATCATGGACATTCTCAAGTTCGGGCCGGAGGTGGAGGTAATTGCCCCCGTCGGGCTGCGCGAGGCCGTCGCCGAGCGACTGCGCGAGGCGCTGGACCTCTACGGCGCGCCTGCCGAGAGCACAATAACGCCGGTCGTCGGCGATGCCGCCTGAGCCGCATCGCGACAGCCGGCGCATTACGCTGGTCGCGGCCATGGCGCATGATCGCGTCATCGGCCGCGACAACGCGCTGCCTTGGCACCTGCCCGCCGATCTCGCGCACTTCAAGCGCCTCACGCTGGACAAGCCCATCGTCATGGGCCGGCGCACTTGGGAGTCGCTGCCGGGGCTGCTGCCGCGGCGCCGGCATGTCGTCATCACCGCGCAGCGGGATTACCGCGCCGAGGGCTGCGAGCTGGCCAGCTCGCCGGCGGCGGCGCTGGCACTGCTGCGGGATCAGCCGGAGGCGATGATCGTCGGCGGGGCCAGCATCTACGCCGCGCTGCTGCCGGCGGCGACGCATCTGGCGCTGACCTTCGTCGATGCCGACATCCCCGGCGATACGCGCTTTCCGGCCTGGGAGCCGGCGGCATGGCGGGAGGTCGCGCGCGAGCATCGGCCGGCGGACGAGCGCAATGCGTATGCGCTGGAGTTCGTCCTTTTTTCCAGGTGCTAGGTGCGCTAGCCCCTAGCCCCTAGCTCCTAGCTCCTAGCTCCTTCCCCTCAACAGTCGCGGCAGATCTCGTGCGCGAACGCCTCAAGTTTCTGCGTGTCGGCGGCGAACAGGCGAATCCCCTCGGCGAGCTTCTCCGTGGCCATGGCGTCCTCGTTGACGGCCCAGCGGAAGGTCTTCTCATTGAAGCTCTGCCGCGGCAGGTGCATGTCCGCGGCGGCGGCGGGGTCGAGCTTGCGCGGCACATCGCCGTCGGATTCGGCGAGCTCGGCGAGCAGCTTTGGCGCGATGGTCAGGTAGTCGCAGCCGGCGAGCTCCAGGATTTCGTCTACGTTGCGGAAGCTCGCGCCCATGACGATGGTCTCGTAGCCGTGGTGCTTGTAATAGTTGAATATTTCCGTCACCGAGCGCACGCCCGGGTCCTCGTCCGCCGGATAGCCGGGCACGTTCTCGGCGTTCTTGTACCAGTCCAGGATGCGGCCGACGAAGGGCGAGATCAGCGTTACGCCGGCATCTGCGCAGGCCACGGCCTGCGGGAAGCTGAACAATAGGGTTAGGTTGCAGTGGATGCCGCGTCGCTCCAACACCTCGGCGGCGCCGATCCCTTCCCAGGTGGCGGCGATCTTGAACAGGACCTGCTGTGACGGGTCGACGCCGATATCTTCGTAGAGCGCGATCAGCCCCTCGCACCGGGCGATGGTGCCCTCGGTGTCGAAGGACAGCCGGGCGTCGATCTCGGTGGACACGCGCCCGGGGACGATGTTCAGGATCTCGCCGCCGAAGTTCACGGCCAGCTTGTCCATGGTCCAGCGCGCCTGCTCCAGTGCGCTGCCGCCGCGTCCCTTGCCGAAGGCAACGGCGTCTTCCACCAGATGCCGGTACTGTGGCAACTGCGCGGCCTTGTACAGGAGCGACGGGTTTGTCGTGGCGTCCTGCGGCTTGTACTCGGCGATGCTGTCGAAGTCGCCGGTATCGGCGACCACGGTGGTCATGGTCTTGAGTTGGTCGAGCTTGCTCATCGGTGCTCCCGTGGGGACGGAAATCCCGGCCTCTGCGTGCTCGCGCCGTGCGCGCCTGCGGCGGCTGCCGGGCTCTGAAACAGGATTGTCCGGTCGCCTATGCGGCTTTGATAGTTCGGGAATACCCGTACCACGGCGACGAGTCGTGGATTCACCGAGGCGCGAAGGTTTCTTTTTGTAACAAGGAGTTCCGAGAATTGTCATCATTCTGTCATAATATAGATAGGCACAAGGCCGGCGGGCCTGTCGGATCCGGCCCTCGGCCCTCGGCCCTCGGCTTCGGCATCGTTGTGAAGCTTGACGCATCTGCACACATTTAGCGCAGTCAAAGAGTCCAGGAGGTTACACGCAGTTCTCATGAACCCGGTCGCAACGGACTACCTGCTTCCACCTGAGCAGGACATGGACAGCATCGCCGCCGCCATTCGCGCGGCCTTCCGCTGCGAGCAGGAGCCGCCTGCCAGCAGCGAGCGGCGCTTTTTCGACAGCTTTGAATGGAGCCTGTACCAGGCCGGTGCGGCGCTGGAAGAGGTGTCTGCCGCCGGTCGCCGCGAGCTCGTCTGGGAGGATCTCGCCGACAGCGGCGCCGTGCTGGCGCGCCAGTCGATCAGCACCGAGCCGGGGCTCGTCGCCGAGCTGCCGCTGGGGCCGGTGCGCGAGCGCCTCGCGCCGGTGCTCGGCGTGCGCCGGCTCTTGGCGCTTCTGACCCTCACGAGCACCAGCCGGACGCTGCGAGTGCTGAACGCCGACGACAAGACCGTTGTGCGCATCGTGCTAGAGCAGGCGCGCATCGTCGACGATGGCCCTGGCCATGACAGGCTGCTGCCGGCGCGGCTTCGGCTCGTCGGCGTGCGCGGCTATCAAGAGGAGCACGCGGAGGTGTCGGCAGAGCTCCGCGCGCTGCTGCCGCTGGCGCCGGCGCACGCGCCGCTGTTACTGGAAGGCCTTGCCGCCATCGGCCGGCGGCCCGGCGGCTATTCATCGAAGCTCGACTACCGACTCGACCCCGGCGAGCGCGCCGAGGCCGCGACCCGCACCATCCTGCTCGGGCTCCTGGACACCATCGAGGCCAACGTCGACGGCACCCGCCGCAACCTTGACCCCGAGTTTCTGCATGACCTGCGCGTTGCGACGCGCCGCACCCGCTCGGCGCTCGGCCAGATCAAGGGCGTGCTGCCAGCGGCCATCGTCGCGGACTTCAAGGCCCGCTTCGCGTGGCTGCAGCAGGTGACGGGGCCGGTGCGCGACCTTGATGTCTACCTGCTCGACTTCCCGACTCTGAAGGCCGACCTGCCGGCGGCGCTGCGCGAGGACCTGGAACCGCTCAAGGACTGGCTCGCCGGGCATTACGATGCGGCGCAGCGCGCGCTCGCCGACGCGCTGGCGGGCGAGTCCTTCGCCAGGCTCCTGCGCGAGTGGCGGGCGTTCCTGGAGGCGCCGTCGCGGCCGGGGGCAGATCGGGCCGCCAAGCAAGCCACAGCGCCTATCAAGCGCGTCGCGGACAAGCGCATTCGGCGCATGCACCGGCGTGTGCTCGACGAGGGGCGCGCCATCACCGACGCGTCCCCCTCGGAGGAGCTGCACGAGCTGCGCAAGAGCTGCAAGAAGCTCCGCTACCTGATGGAGTTCTTCCAGAGCCTGTACCCGGCCGCCGACATCAAGGAGCTCATCAAGCAGATGAAGCTGCTGCTGGACAATTTGGGCGGCTTTCAGGACCTCGCCGTGCAGGCCGCGCACCTGCGCGAGACCGCGGCGATGATGCAGGCGGCGGGCGCCGCACCGCTCGGCACTTTGCTCGCCATGGGCGCACTCATCGGCCACATGCTGGAGCAGCAGCAGCGGGCGCGGCGGGAGTTTGCACGCATCTTCGCGGACTTCGACAGCGATGCGAACGCGGCGCTGTTCGCGCAGTTGTTCACGCCGCCGAGTGCGCTCGCGGACGCGGAGGTGTCGGCGTGAAGATCATCGGCGTTTACAGCATCAAGGGCGGCGTCGGCAAGACCTCGAGTACCGTCAACCTGGCCTACCTCGCCGCCGCAGGCGGTCATCGCACGCTGGTGTGGGACCTGGACCCGCAGGGGGCCGCGAGCTACTACTTCCGCGTCAAGCCCAAGATCAAGGGTGGCGGCCGGGCGCTGCTGCGCGGCAAGCGCCCGCTGGACGACGTCATCAAGGGGACGGACTTCGAGCTGCTGGACCTGCTGCCGTCGGACTTTTCCTACCGCAACATGGACATCCTGCTGGAGGGCGAGAAGAAGAAGCCCACCGGCCAGCTCCGGCGCCTGCTGAGGCCGCTGGTGGGGGAGTATGACTACGTGCTGTTCGACTGCCCGCCGAGCATCTCGCTGATGTCCGAGAACATCTTCCGCGCCGCCGATGCGCTGTTGGTACCGCTGATTCCGAGCACGTTGTCCGCGCGTACGCTGACGCAGTTGCTCGGCTTTCTGGCCAAACAGGACGGCGTCGGCGCGCTCAAGGTGCTGCCGTTCTTCTCCATGGTCGACGCCGAGCGCAGCCTGCACACGGACACCATCGCCCGGCTCTGTGCCGAGCACCCCGAGATCCTCGCCGCCCGCATCCCGCTCGCCGCCGAGGTGGAGCGCATGGGCCTGCACCGCATGCCGCTGCCGGCCTATGCGCCGTCGAATGCGGCGTCGGCAGCGTATCGGGCGCTGTGGGGGGAGGTTGAACGGGCGGTGTAGGTGGGAAGTACGGAGTACGGAGTACGGAGTACGGAGTACGGGGCCGAAACCGCCGTTCTCACTTCAAACTTCACCCTTCAAACTTCACCCTTCACCCTTCACCCTTCACCCTTCACCCTTCTCCCTTCTCCCTTCTCCCTTCTCCCTTCACCCGCAGCGCTCGCACGATCCGCTCTTCAAGCCAATACACCGGCCGCCACGGCAAGGGGCCGGCGATGAAGCCGACGTGGCCGCCGTGGGCTGCGAGCTCCAGCGTGACGCCGGGCCCGAGCTCGTGCGCGAAGGGCACGCTTGCCGGGAACAGGAAGGGATCATCGAGCGCATGGATGATCAGCGTGTCCAGCTCGATGGCGGGCAGAAACTGCCGGCAGCTCGCGCGCTGGTAGTAGTCGAAAACGCCGGCGAAGCCGTTCAGCGGGGCGGTGATGGCATCGTCGAAGCGGTTGAAGTCGCGGATGTCGTCGAGGGCGAGATCCGGCGCGAGAGCAGGGGGCAGTGGCCGGTCGGCGAACTTGCGCCGGAAGCTCTGCTTTAGCCGCGTGACCAAGTGGTTGCGGTAGATGCGCGAGAGACCGAGGTCGAGCCGCAGCATCGCATCGCGCAGCACAAAGGGCGGTGAGACTGCGATGGCCTGCTCCAAGTGCAGCTCGTCTCGCCCTTCACCGAGGTACTTGAGCAGCAGGTTCGCGCCCAGCGAGAAGCCCACCGCCGCCCGCGGCGGCCCGCCCGGGTCCTGCGCCAGCGCGGCGAGCACCTCGGCCAAGTCGCCGCTGGCCCCGGAGTGATAGGACCGTTCCAGCCGGTTGGGCTCGTCGCCGGCGCCGCGCAGGTGCATGAACAGGGGCCGGAAACCCTCGCGCGCGAGTCGTGCCACCAGCGCGCTGGCGTAGTGGGAGCGCAGGTCCCCCTCCAGGCCGTGGATGATGAGCACGCCGGGGCCGTCGCCCGCGCCGATGGTCAGGTCGATGAAGTCGCCGTCCGCGAGCTCGATGCGCCGGCGGGTCAGCACCAGCCCGTCGGTGGGCGTCGCCCGCCGCGCGAGGCTGCCCCACAAGGTTTGCAAATGCGCGCCGGGCAGCCACCAGGCGGGCTTGAAGTCACTGGTCCTCATCCGGCCCATGCTGGCCTCGCATCGGGGTGGTCGGCGCTCGCGGGCGGTCTTGCGACCCGGCTGCGGTGGCCCGCGGACGTGCTTGGAAATCGGTGCGACAAAAAAACCGCCCCCGGGCAGCCCCGGGGGCGGTCATCTTCGGCAGGTCGGCGCAGGCGTGGCCCGCGCCGTTCTCGCGTGTCAACTGATCTCGGCGGTGCCGCTCTCGGTGGCGCCTTTGTTGTCCACCCAGGTGATCTCGACCGTGTCGCCGGGCTCGCCGCCGTTGAACTTGAACGACAGGTAGGGGTTCTTGGAGATGCCGCCGCTCCACAGCGCGGTCATCACCGTCTGGTCCTTCCACTTCGCAGTCACTTCCTGGATGAAGTGGGCCGGGATGGGCTCGCCGGTGTCTTTGTCCTTGCGGAGCCCGGTTTCCATCTCGTGGCTCATCAGGGACTTGACGGTGGTGACGCCGCCGGTTGCCTTGGCGCGGATCTTGATATTGGACATGTCGGTGTACCTCTGGATCGGTCCGGTCGGTGAAGGGATAGGGCAGGGTGCGGGGTCAGCCGCCGCAGCCGCCGATGGTTACCTTCACGGACTTCGAAGCGCTGAGCAGACCGGCGTCGGTCTGCACGACGGCGACGACGTCGGAGGTCTTGGCCATCTTGATACGCGTCGACACGAAGGGCACCGCGTCGGAGCCCAGCTCGAAGGAGGCGATCAGCGGGGTGTTGTTGCCGCTCGCGATGATCGAGATGGCCTTGGCGTTCTCGACTTCGCTCTCGACGGTCACCGGCACGACGGCGCCGTTCTCGGCGATGTCGGGGGCCTTGACCTTGACCTTGTCGCTGGCCTCGGTGGCGTCGGAGCCGAACAGGTCGCTCAGCGCGGCGGCTTGGCTGTCCGCCGCGAAGGCGGCTTCCGGCCAGTCGGCGAGCACGGCGCCCGGGGTCAGGAGCCCGGCACTCACGGCCACGCCGACGGCGCCGGCACCGAGGGAGCCCTTGAGCAGGATTCTGCGCTTTGCATCGATCATTGGGTGTCTCCTCTGGATCGGTTGGTTGGTTCGTTGGGTCGATCGTCTGATCTGGTTGCGGCAGCCTGCCTGCTGCCGGTCGCGTTGGGCCAACGCGGGCACTGGGTCATCGGCGCACGGCCCACGCGCCGCCAAGCGAACAGGGGGCCGCCGCCCGTGCCGGTCAGCGACCATCGGGGCGATAGCCGGTGGAAGACTGCGGGAAGGCTTAAGTTCCGAACCGACCGTGTACCTTGCATTGCGCTGGTTGTGTCCACCAAGCGTGAAGGGCGACGTGCTGGCATGCGCACAGCGCGCGACTGAGGACAACGGCGGGGCCTCCTGGTGCTTCTCTTTTCTGTTTGCCGTCGATCATTGGCTCCTGTCTGCGGAGCCTTTGTCGAACCCGCAGCGTGCCTGGTTGGGCGACGCGGCGCTGGCCCTCGTCGACGATGGCCGAAGCTTAGCCTATCCATGACGGGGTGGAAATAGCGCTAACCCCTGCTGGCTGTGGCGAAGTTGTGGCTGCGGTTGCGGCCGACGCCGGTCATCGGGGCTTCTTGCGGCTTTGCTCCTCGGTGCGCAGCTCCGCGAGCCGCACCTGGATCTTGGACGCTAAGTGAAAGTCGAGCCCGGGCTGGCGCAACGCGAGCTCCAACTGGCGCACCGCGGGCTCCAAGTCGCCGCTGCGGTACAGGTACTCCGCCCGCCAGCGCATGGCGGCACCCGCGTCGCCAACTTTGCCCGCGGCATCGGCCATGATCTGGTAGACGGGCGTGATGTCCGGGCGCAGGGCCACCAAGCGCTCCAGCGTGGCCAGGGCCTCGGCAGGGCGGCCGGCATCCAGCAGCGCCTCGGCGTAAGCCTGCTGCAGCGGCCAGCTCCCCGGCGCCAGCCCCACGGCGCTTTTGAGGTCGCGCGCGGCCTTGTCCGCGGCGCCGCGGCGCCGGTCGAGCTCCGCCTGCAAGACGACGAGCTCTACCTGGCTCGGGTGCTTTTCGATCAGCGGGGCGAGCTGCTCGGCCGCGTCGCCGAGGCTCCCGGCCCTCGCGAGGGCGCGGGCGTAGCCGTAGCGCTCGGCCGTCTCGTTGCGGTACCGACCCCTGGCCAGGGTGTTTTTGAAGTGGCCGATGGCCTGCTCGGCGCGGTTGTAGGAGCGCTCGCGCAGGTGCGCGCGGGTCAGGTGGAAGCGCAGGCTGTCCGGCCGCTGGCTGTGGCCGAAGCGTTCGGCGCGGGCCATGGCATCGGCGATGCGGTCGCTGGTGACCGGGTGGGTGCGCAGCAGCTCCGGCGCGCCGCTCTCATAGACGCGGTTCGCCTTGGTCAGCTTGTTGAAGAAGCCCGGCATGGCGTAAGGGTCGTGACCGGCACGGGCGAGGGTGTCGATGCCGATGCTGTCGGCCTCTTCTTCGTTGGCGCGGGTGAAGTTGATCTGGCGCTGGACCATGGCCCCTTGCAGGCCCATGAGCGCCGCGGTGCCGACCTGCGAGTCCACCGTCGCACCGAGCACGGCGGCGGCGATGAGCAAGGCCGTGGCCGGGATGGTCATCTGCTTCTGCGCCGCGAAGGCGCGCAGCAGATGGCGCTGGCTGACGTGGGCGACCTCGTGCGCCATCACCGCCGCGAGCTCGGACTCGGTCTCCGCGGCCAGGATCAGCCCCGCGTTGACGCCGATGTTGCCGGACGGGCCGGCGAAGGCATTGATGCGCGGGTCCTCGACGACGAAAAAGTCGTAGCGCCCGCGCGTGTCGCGGCTCGCGGCGACGAGCTTGCGGCCGAGGCTCTGCACGTAATCGGTCAGCAGCGGGTCTTCGGAGACGTCGAGGCTCTTGCGGACCCACTTCATGAACTCCTGGCCCAGCTCGCGCTGCTCGGTCAGCGTCAGCACGGCATCGGCGCTGTTGCCCATGTCCGGCAGGTCCAGCGCATCGCCGACGCTCGCCGCACCGCCGACGAGGCTGCCGCTCAGCACGCACAAGGCGAACAGGACGGCACGAAGGGGTTTGGGAGCGTCGAATCGCATGGTGATGAGGAGCTAGGGGCTAGGTGCTAGGGAACTAGGAGCTAGGGGCTAGGGAACTAGGAGGGCTTGGGGCTAGGAGCTAGCGAGGCGTCGCCTCAGACCGACGAGTCGTGCTGATCGCTATCGAAATCGAAATCGAAATCGGGATCGCTATCGAAATCGAAACCCAACCAAGTGGCAACGGTCCCGATCCCAATCCCGAAAGTGAGCCAAAGCGCCGAGGGCGGAGGCGGGCTCCCTTGGCCCTCGGCCCTCGGCCCTGATGCCTAGGCCCCTAGCCCCTAGCCCCTGTTTTAGTTCAATTGGATCCGCTGTCCCCAAGGCACCGTGCGCTTGCCCTTGACCAGCCAGATCACGGGGTACGGCGGCTCGCGCTCGGGGAGCTGGCCGTCGGCGTCGGTGAAGTAGACGAGCAGGTCCGGACGCAGACCCTGTTTCTCGACCCATTGGAACACGGGCCGGAAGCTGGTGCCGCCGCCACCGCCCAAGCGCTTGGGGCGCTGAAAGTGCTCCCAGGGCTCGAACTCGAAGGGTGCACCCTCACACAGCGTCGCATCGCAGGGCAGCAGGGTCACGCGGGCGCGTACCTGGGCCTTGAGTGCGTCTACCTCGTCGATGAACTCCTGCATTTCGGGGTCCTTGATGGAGCCGGAGGTGTCGAGGGCGACGACGATGTCGAGCTGGTGGCTGCGCAGGCTCGGCATGAGGTAATCGCCCTCGCGCCGCGACGGCCGCGACCAACTGTAGTCTTCGCGGGTGATGCTGTTCATGTAGCGCGCGAGCAGCATGCGCCAGGGCAGTTGCGGCTGGAGCAGGTGGTCGATCATGCGCTTGAGCTCGCCGCGGAGCTTGCCGGCCTGCATCGCCTGCTGCGCGGCGCCGGCCATGCGCTGCTGCCATTGCACCTGCAGCGTTTCGCGCTCGTCCGGGGCCAGCGGCGGCGGCGCGTCGGCAGCACCGTCGTCGCCCTGCTCCGGCTCGACCTGGCCGGCGGCGGCACCGCGGCCGTCGTCGCCGGGCTCGCCCCGGGGCGTGCCGCCGCTCGCGCCGTCCGCCCGCGGCTCGGCACCGCCGCGCTCGCCGTCGTCGCCCTCTGCCCCGCGGGACTGCTGCCGCTGGACGTCGCGCTCGTCGAGGTTGCTCTGCCTGCCCTGCTGGCCGTCCTCGGCGTCGCTGTCGTAGGCGTGGGTGTCGAGGGTCTCGGACTGGTCGTTGTCGTCGAGGAGCGGGTAGATCTCCTCCGCTGTCATGCCCTTGTACAGGGGCATTAGCAGCGCGTTTGGCGGCGGTTTCAGGCCGTCATCGACCAGGAGCGGGTTGATGGCGTAGTCGCAGGCGAGATCCCAGCGGTGCTTGACCCGGTGCTGGCGCCGCGCGAAGTGCGAGAGCGCACAGTGCAGCGCCTCGTGGGCGAGCATGAACTGCGTCTCGTCCAGCGACAGGGCGCCGATGTACTGCGGGTTGTAGTAGAAGGTCTTGGCGTCCGTGGCCGTGGTGGGGCACCAGTCGTCGCGGGCCGGCTGCATCGGCAGCCTGAGCACCAGCGCGCCGAGAAAGGGCTTATCGAGGATCAGCCGCGTGCGCGCCGAGGCGAGCTTGGTCTCGATGGCGCTGAGGTCGATATCGGCGGTGTCGGTCATCGTTGCATACGGCGCTGATCAGTGGCCCGATTCTGTCGGCCCTCGGCCCTCGGCCCTCGGCCCTCGGCCCTCGGCCCTCGGCCCTTACTCGTATAGCATCACATCCGCGACGGCGCTGGCCCAGTCGGCGAAGGCCTGCACCTCGAACAGCTCGTTGCCCACGGCGCGGTGCAGGTCGGACACCAGCATGACGCCCATCTCGCGCTGCGGGAAGCGCCCGGCGTAGGCGAGGATGTTGCCGATGACGGTCTGGTGCTCGGGGGTCGCCTTCGCGCGGATGGCCTTGCCGACCAGCGCCGCGGCCACCGCGTATTGCAGGTCGATCTCGCGCGGGACGGACACCTCTGCGCCGGCGCAGATGGCGTCCAGATCCGGCATCTGATCCAGACTGTTGACGAAGGCCGTCACCTCGACGCCGGCCGCCGGCCCGACGCAGCCCTGCAGCGTGCCCTGGAGCAGTTGCGGCTCGTCCTCGAACTTCTGCAGTGCCCGATGCGCGAACTCCCAGGAGCGCGGCGACGGGAAGGCCACCGGGTTGTGTGCCGGGTCGAAGTCGAACAATAGCTCCGGGCGAAAGCGCAGGAAGGCGATGATGCGCTCGTCGATGCCGCTCGCGTAGGCCCAGGCCACCCAGTCGTCGAGGTGGGTATCCACCTCGAAGTGCGAGAAGCGGTTGGCGAGCGGTGCCGGCATGCTGTACGTCACGCCGCGGTCGCCCTGGCGGTTGCCGGCGGCGAAGATCGCCCATTGCTGCGGCACCTGGTACTCGCCCAGGCGGCGGTCGAGGATCAACTGGTAGGCCGCCGCGGACACGGCTGGTGGTGCGGAGGTGATCTCGTCGAGAAATAGGACGCCCTGCGGGCCGTGGCGCTCGGCATCCGGCAGGATCGCCGGCACTGCCCATTCCACGCGGTCATCGACGCGAAACGGGATGCCGCGCAGGTCGCTCGGCTCCATTTGCGACAGCCGGATGTCGATGACGGGCACGCCGTGACGCTTGGCGAGGTGCGCGACCATTTGCGACTTGCCGACCCCGGGCGGGCCCCACAGCATCACGGGGGTGTGGTGGCCACTGGCGGTGCTGGTAAATTCGCGCTCAAGGACGCGGAGCAGTTGGGCGGGGCGCATGCCGGTTCGGTCTCCTATGGCGGTGCCGCTGTGACAGCGTGCGGCGCCGGGCGCTAGCTGCGCTCGTGCCGATGCGACTGTACGATGTGGTGCGCAGGACGCGGCCGCGCAAGTGCGGTGTCCGGCATGAGGTCGGGACGGTGCCGCCGGGACTTCCCCCTCTCGGTGGTACGCATTAGAAAAAAACGGTATTCTTATCCGTTAAGCTGACCGGGCCGGTCGGGGATCGCCATCACCCAGTCCATCGCCGCAGAAAAGGCGCCGGAGCCGGGCGGTGCGGGGCGGGTCAGCGACAGCCACGGCGACCTGATGCAAGGGTCGCAAGCGCCAAACCAAGAACGCGAATGCGGAGAGCGGAGATGAACCAGTTCTACTACGACGCCGTAACCAAGATGGAGCAGTTGGGTGTCGACGACGAGTACGTGCAGGGTTGGCAGTGCGGTTTCCTGCAGAACCCGAAGCGCGAGGATCAGCGCCTCACCGAGGCCTACGAGGCCGGCTACGCCGACGGCGAAGAGAAAAACACCGACAACTTCGGCGAGTGGGTCAAGAGCTGACCGCCGGATGATCTGCCCTGCGCGCGCGCTTGCAGGTGCGCTGCCCCGGGCATCGGGAACCAGGTTTTCGGTCGGGCCGCCACCATGGTCCGGCCGGCACGCAGACGAGGCGGGTGATCCCCGCCTTTTCTTTTGCCATCATGGTGCCCTTTCCCGGCACGGATTTTCGCACCTGATGACTAGCTATACCGCTGCCCGGCGGCTGCGGGCCCTGCTCGCGGAGCCCGGCTGCCGGACCATGCCCTGTTGCTTCGACGCCCTGTCCGCACGCCTCGTCGAGCAGGCGGGCTTTCCACTGACCTTCATGAGCGGCTTCGCCGTGTCGGCGGCGCGCGCGGCGCTGCCGGATACGGGGCTCCTGTCGGTGACGGAGATGCTCGACCAGGGCCGCTCCATCTGCGATGCCGTCTCCATCCCCGTCATCGGCGACGGCGACACGGGCCACGGTAACGTGGTCAACGTGCATCGCACCGTGGCGCAGTTCGCCAGGGCCGGCTTCGCCGGGATCATGATCGAGGACCAGGTAGCACCCAAGCGCTGTGGCCACACCGGCGTGCGCCAGGTGGTGGAGCGCGCCGAAGCCGAGCGGCGCATCCGCGCCGCGGTCGCCGCCCGGGAGGCCGGCGCGGATCTGATCATCGTCGCCCGCACCGATGCCCGCAGCGCGCTGGAAGCCGCGGCAGGCCCGGAGCGGGCGCTCGCCGAGGCCATCGACCGGCTCAAGGCCTTCGCGGACTTGGGCGCCGACGTGCTCTTTCTGGAGGCGCCGCGCAACGAGGCCGAGATGGCGCGCTGCACGCGTGAGGCCCCCGGCCTGCACATGGTGAACATGCTGGAAGACGGCATCACGCCGCTCCTGCCCGACGCGCGCTTGGCGGAGCTCGGCTACAAGCTCGCGGCCTACCCGCTGACGCTCCTGGCCTGCGCCGTGCATGCGATGCAGGTGGCGCTGGCGCAGCTCGGCGCCGGGCAGGTGCCGCAGTACCGCGTGAGCTTCGAGGCGCTGCGCGCTCTGGTGGGCTTCGATGCCTACGACGCGATGCTGGCCCGCTACGAGGCGCCGCCCAAGGCGTCGCGTTGAATGCCTATTTGGCCCACTAGACTTGCGGAGCCCGCTCCTTGCCGCAAGTCGAAGGGCCGAGGGCCGAGGGCCGAGGGCCGAGGAGGCCTCCCTTGGCCCTAGGCCCTTTTGCCCCACGCAAATCTAGACCCATGCCCGACAACAGCTACCTGAAAGACCTGATTCTGCTCCGCAACGACCCGAGCAAGGTCGGCCCCGTGCGTGCGGCCGCCGAGCGCGGCGAGGTGGACGCGCAGTACGCGCTGGGCCTGATCTACGCGGAAGGGCGCGGTGTGGCCATCGACCTCGCGCAGGCGCACTACTGGCTGTCGCTGGCCATCGAGCAGGGCGACCGCGACGCGGAGCTGCTGCGCAACATCGTCGGCAGCCAGATGAGCGACGAGGAATACGCCGCCGCCAAGCGGCTGCGCGCCGGGGCGGCGCTCAAGCTCGTCGCCGCTGCCGGTGCCGGCGATCCGCCCGACGCGGGCTGACCGGTCTCGACCGCGCTTCTCGACCGCGCTCAAATGCCCCCCATCGTCCGCGCCGACGGGCTCGTGAAGCGCTACGGCGGCTTCACGGCCGTCGCCGGCGTCAGCTTCGACATCCCGGCCGGCTGCTGCTTCGGCGTGCTCGGCCCCAACGGCGCCGGCAAGACCACCACGCTGCGCATGATCCTCGGCATGACGCCAATGACGGCGGGTAGCCTCAGCGTCTTCGGGCTCGGCATGCCCGCGGACGGCCGCGCCATTCGCCGGCGCATCGGCGTCGTGCCGCAGGCCGACAACCTGGACCCGGACTTCCGCGTCGATGAGAACCTGGAGGTGCACGCGAGCTACTTCGGCATCGACGCCGCCACCGCCCGTGCGCGGGTGCCGGAGCTGTTGGCGTTCGCGAACCTCACCGACCGCCGCCATGCCAAGACGGACACGCTCTCCGGCGGCATGAAGCGCCGGCTCACCATCGCCCGGGCGCTGATCAACGCGCCGGATTTGGTGATGCTCGATGAGCCCACCACCGGCCTCGACCCGCAGGCGCGGCACGTCATCTGGTCGCGACTCGCGGCGCTCAAGGCCCGCGGCACGACGCTCCTGCTGACCACGCACTATATGGAAGAGGCCGAGCGGCTCTGCGACGAGCTCGTGATCATGGACCAAGGCCGAATCCTGGACCGCGGCACGCCGCGGGAGCTGATCCGCCGCCACGTGGAGCCGGAGGTCATCGAGGTGCGCGCGGGCGACACCGCGCGCTTTCGGGCCTTCGCCGAGCACCACGGCTGCCGGCTCGAGCAGCAGGGCATGAGCCTCTATTGTTACGGGCAGGACAGCGCACCGCTGCTCGGGTTCCTGCAGCAGGATGCGGACCTGGTCTACCTGCATCGCCCGGCCGGGCTGGAGGATGTGTTCCTCCGGCTCACCGGCCGGGAGCTGCGCGACTGATGGCCGCAGACTGGTCGCTGCCGCGCCCCGGCCGCGGTGCGCTCGCCGTGTGGCGGCGCAACCTGCGGGTCTGGCGCAAGCTGCTCGCGCCGGCGGTGGTGCTCAACTTCGGCGAGCCGACGCTGTACCTGCTCGGCCTCGGCTTCGGCCTGGGGGCCTTCATCGACACCATGAGCGGCATGCCGTACCTGGTGTTTCTCGCCTCGGGCATCATCGCCTCCAGCGCCATGACCACGGCGAGCTTCGAGGCGACCTATTCGGTGTTCACGCGCATGCAGGTGCAGCGCACCTACGAGGCCATGCTGGCGACGCCGCTGACGCTCGACGATATCCTCGCCGGGGAGCTCCTGTGGTGCGCGACCAAGGCCACCTTCAGCGCCGCGGCCATCTTGGCCGTGGCGACGCTGCTCGGCGTCGTCGGCGGCTGGCAGGCGCTCTGGGTGCTGCCGCTGGCCTTCCTGATCGGGCTGTGTTTCGCCGGCCCCGCGCTCGTGATGAGCGCGGTGTCGGACAACTACGATTTCTTCAACTACTACTTCGTGCTGGGCGTGACGCCGATGCTGATCCTGTCCGGGGTGTTCTACCCCATCGAGGGGCTGCCGGAGGGCGCGCAGGCGGCCATCCAGGTCTTGCCGCTGGCCCACGCCATCGCGCTGACCCGCCCGCTGGTGGCGGGGCTGCCCGTCAACGACGTGCTGCTCCATGTCGCCGTGCTCGTCGCCTATGCCGCGGGCGGCTTCCATGTGGCGCTGGCACTCACGCGGCGGCGGCTGCTCGTTTGACGCGGCGGCGGGTCCGCGGCTTGACGGCGCCGAGGGTTTTCAGATGAGCCAGGTTGCCAACGGAAGAAGGGCCAAGGGAGGAGCCCTCCTCGGCCCTCGGCCCTCGGCCCTTGGTTCACCTGCGGCGACGACCGGAAGTGCGCAAGAAAGCGCTCCGCGTCCTGGTCGGTCTGAGGCTGCGCCTCGCTAGGCTTCAGGCCGCGCGCGAGCCGAGCTGCGTCTGGCGCGAGACCAGGCGCTGCATCATGCGCAGATCCCGCGACTCGATGCGCAGCGCCGCGTCCACCCAGATCTGCACGATGCGATCGAGCTCTGCAAAGGTAATGGGATCGATGCTGTCGCGCGCCCGGCGCAGCGCGGCGAAGCCGTTGCGCGCGCGCTCCTCGCGGCGGATGTGGGCGTAGACGGCGAGCTCGCCCTCGCCCGGCTCCGCGAGCACGTCCACGAGACCCATGTCGTAGAGCGTCTCGGCACTGTAGAGCTCGCCGCTCAGGATCATGCGCTCCGCCTGCTTCGGTCCCAGCTTGCGCGAGAGCAGGCTGTAGGCGCCCATGCCCGGGAACAGGTTGAACAGGATCTCCGGGAAGCCGAGCTGCGTCCCCTTCTCGGCGATCAGCACGTCACTCGAGAGCGCCGCCTCGAAGCCGCCGCCGAGGGCATCGCCCTGCACTAGCGAGATGGTCGTGATGGGCCGGCCGAAGCGGGACATGTTCGCGTACAGCGCGTCGATGCACTTCCTGCCGTAGCGGTACAGGCCGTCGCGGTCCTTGCGCTGGATGTGGCTGTGGAACAGGTCGAGGTCGCCGCCTAAGTTGTAGGTGCCGGGCCGCGCCGAGGCGATGACGTGGTAGTGCATGTCGAGCGTGCCGCCGTGGCGGCGCAGGTGGCTGAACCAGTCGTTCAGCTCGTCCAGCATGCCGTCGCTGAAGCAGGGACGGCCCTCGGGCTGCATGTAGCACCAGCCGACCTGGTGCTGCTTGTCGATGTGGACGGCGAGCTGCTCGTAGGACGGGGTGGCGCAGGTCAGATCGATGATGGAAGCGAACGCGTGCATTGCAATGGACTCCGGGTCGACGGTTGGGTTGATGCCGAACCGGGTCCGCCGCGGCCAGCAACACCCCTGACGGCCGACTAGCCGCACGGACGACGTTGCAGCGCCGCGCGCACGGGCCCGGGTTCGGGGTCGTTGTGCGTGCCGAGAATGTGTTCTTTGTATTGCTCCATGCGGCGTCCCGCCCGCTCGGGGCAGGGCGGTCGAGAGCATGGCGTGGGGGTTTGCTGCCCCCGTGCCGGGCGCGCGAGCGCCCTGTTTTGCCGGCCTTGGCCCTTCGCCCGTGGGCTGGCGTGTCGGCGCCGGTCGCTTTGCCGTGATGTGCCGAGTACGGGCAAGGCCTATCCCGGATACCACTTGATTCCCATTCTGCGGGAAAGGCGATCTACTGATTCGATGCTGGGGAAAGCGCTGACCACGTTTTTCGGTAGTAGCCCCGGGACGGCCGGCGACTTGACGCCCGAGCCGCATCAGGGCATGGCCGCGGGCTGCGTCTGTCCGCCGCATCAACGCCGAGCGCCGAGCGCCGAGTGCGGCGCAAGCCGGAGGCGTCCACGCGCATGGGCCATCGATTGATCTGGCGCAGGCAATCCGGACTCGCCGCCGGTGACCGGGCACTGCCGGCCGGATCGCGGGCCTGGGTCAATTGACGGGTTTCCGGCGCCTGTCTATCTTGTTTGACACCTTGGCGCGACAAGCCGAATTGACATTCCGGGTCCGCGACCCGGACAGCGAGGCCGACCAACTGTGGATGCCCTGCAACGCATCGAGCGCGCCCTGCTCGCCGCCCTGGACCTGGGTATTGCCCCGGACGGGCCGCCACGCCTCGGCGCCGCCGCCCGCCATGCGGTGCTGACGCCGGGCTCCCGCGCCCGCCCGCGCCTGGTGCTCGCGGTAGCCGCGGCCTGCGGCGACGACGCCCCGGCCGTGTCCGACGCCGCCGCCGCGTCGCTGGAGCTGCTGCACTGTGCATCGCTCGTGCACGACGACATGCCCGTCTTCGACGACGCCGACACCCGCCGCGGCGAGCCCACGGTGCACAAGCTCTACGGCGATCAGATCGCGCTCTTGGTTGGCGACGGGCTCATCGTGCTGGCATTCGAGAACCTCGCCTGGCACGCGCGCCTGCATCCGCAGCGCCTGGGGCCTCTGACGCTGATCACCGCCCGCGCCGTCGGCATCGGCCACGGCATCGTTGCCGGGCAAGCCTGGGAATGCGAAGAGCACGTGGACCTGACCCAGTACCACCGCGAGAAGACCGCGGCGCTGTTCTCGGCAGCCACCGAAGCCGGCGCTGCCGCCGCGGGCATGGAGCCCGCCCCCTGGCACACCCTCGGCGAGAACCTGGGCCTGGCCTACCAGGTGGCGGACGACCTGCGCGATGTCACCGGCGATGCCGCGGCCCTCGGCAAGCCGGTGGGTCAGGACGCCGTCCATGGCCGCCCGAGTGCCGTGTCCGAGCTCGGCGTCGACGGTGCCATCGCGCGCCTGACCGCACTGCTCGACGAGGCCGTCGCGTCCATCCCGGCGTGTCCCGGCCGCGACAAGCTCGCCGCGATGGCGCGTGCGGAAATGGAGCGGCTGTTGCCGAAAGGACTCAGGGCCAGGGGCTAGGCGCCAGGCGCCAGGCGCCAGGCGCTGGGAGCTGAACAAGCATTTGTCCGACCATCACAGGAACTAACACCCGTGGAGTTGTCATTCATCGACCGCTGGCGCGCTTGGCGCGACGCCAAGCTCGCGAGTCCCGTCTTCCAGCGCTGGGCGGCGGACTTTCCGCTGACCCGCTTCGAGGCCGCCCGGCGCGCCCGTGGGCTGTTCGACATCACCGCGGGCTTCGTCTACTCGCAGATCCTGTTCGCCTGCGTGGAGTTGGAACTGTTCGACAAGCTCGCAGACAAGCCTCGCACCGCCGCGGATCTGGCGCCGGACATGGGCATGGACGTGATCGCCGCGGACCGGCTGCTGCGCGCGGCCGTCGCCATCGATCTATTGGAGCGCCGCGGCACGGATGTGTCCGGGACCGCCCGCTATGGCCTCGGCAAGCTCGGTATTGCGATGCCGGGCAACCCCGGCATTGCCGCGATGGTTCGTCACCACCGCATGCTTTATCACGACCTCGATGATCCGCTCGCGCTGTTTCGCGGTGAGCTCAAAGAGACCGAGCTCGGCCGCTACTGGTCCTACGCCGGCTCTGCGGACCCGGCCGCCGACGGCGACGAGCGCGTGGCGGAGTACAGCACGCTCATGTCCGCCTCCAGCGGCTTCGTCGCTGAGGACACGCTCGATGCCTACTCGCTCAAGGCGCACCGCTGCCTGATGGATGTCGGCGGCGGCGAGGGCCGCTTCCTGCGCAAGGCCGGCGAGCGCTGGCCGCACCTGCAACTGATGCTGTTCGACCTGCCCGCCGTCGTGGCCCGGGCCGAGCAGGGCTTCCAAGCAGAAGGCATGGCCGCGCGCGTGCGCGTGGTCGGCGGCGACATCAAGGCCGACGGCCTGCCCGCCGGTGCCGACATCATCTCCCTCGTGCGCGTGCTGCTGGACCACGACGACGACGGGGCGCTGGCCATCCTGCGCGCCGTGCGCAAGGCGCTGCCGGCGGGCGGCACGCTGCTCATCACCGAGCCCATGTCCGAAACACCCGGCGCCGAGCCCGTCGGCGACGCCTACTTTGGCCTGTACCTGCTCGCCATGGGCAGCGGGCGCACCCGCCCGCCGCGGGAGCACAAGGCCATGCTGCGTGCGGCCGGCTTCGACCAGAGCCGGCTAGTGCGCACGCGTCGGCCGCTGCAAACGCGGGTCATTGTGGCCAAAGCCACGTAGCCGGCATGGTATTGCAGCGGCTGGTTGACAGGTGTACTGTAAATTTATATTGACATCGGAACGGGTCAAGCTAGACTGACACTACGTTGAATGGCCGCACCGCGAGGCTCCGCTCGCAACGCTAGGCCCATCGATCTTCCGGTCCGCCAACCCAGAGCTTCTGCAAAGCGACAAGGCATCGTGACCACCGCCGCCGACATGACCGCCGCACTGACCGCGCAAGCCGTGGTGCTCGAAGAGCCCCGTAGGCTCGGGCTGCGGCGGCTCGCGCTGACGCCGCCCACCGCGGCGGACTGCGTTGTCGATGTCGACTTCAGCGGCATCAGCACCGGCACCGAGCGCCTGCTCTGGACCGGGCGCATGCCGCCGTTCCCGGGCATGGGCTATCCGTTGGTGCCGGGCTACGAGTCCGTCGGCCGCGTCATCGAGGCGGGCACCGACAGCGGCCGTGCGGTGGGCGACTGGGTGTTCGTGCCCGGCGCGCGTTGCTACGGCGACATCCACGGCCTGTTCGGCGGCGCCGCGTCCCGCGTCGTGGTCCCCGGTGCACGCCTGCTGGCGGTGCCGGAAGCGCTGGCCGAGCAGGGCGTGCTGTTGGCGCTGGCGGCCACCGCGCAGCATGCGGTGGCGGGCTCGGCCCAGGCCTCCGCCGGGTCGGAAAAGCGCCTGCCGGAGCTGATCGTCGGCCACGGCGTGCTCGGGCGGCTCCTGGCGCGCGTCGTCATCGCCGCCGGCGGTCGGCCCCCGGTGGTCTGGGAAACGAACCCAATCCGCGCCAACGGGGCCACCGGCTACGACGTCATCGACCCGGCGCAGGACAGCCGGCATGACTACGACGTCATCCTCGACGCGAGCGGCGATCCGACGCTGCTCAACGGCCTGATCGGGCGTCTCGCCCGCGGCGGCGAGATCGTGCTCGCCGGCTTCTACGAGGCGCCCATCAGCTTCGATTTCCCGCCTGCCTTCATGCGCGAGCTGCACCTGCGTGTGGCGGCGGAGTTCAAAGAGCCGGATCTATTGGCCGTGCGTGACGCGCTGGACGAAGGGCGCTTGTCCTTCGACGGCCTCATCACGCATCGCAGCCCCGTCGCCGATGCCGCCGCGGCCTATGCGACGGCCTTCGATGATCCGACCTGCCTAAAAATGATTCTCGATTGGAGGGGGGCGAATGGGTAACTCTGGGGCCACTGCCGCGAGCGCCGTCAACGTGGGTCTGCCGGAACAACCGGCAGCCTTGTCCGAGGCGAGCCTGCCTGCGACCAAGCAGACGCAGATCATCGCGATCTACGGCAAAGGCGGTATCGGCAAGAGTTTCACGCTCGCGAACCTGAGCTACATGATGGCGCAGCAGGGCAAGAAGGTGCTGCTCATCGGCTGCGACCCGAAGTCCGACACCACCACGCTGCTGTTCGGCGGCAAGGCCTGCCCCACCATCATCGAGACCAGCGCCAAGAAAAAGGCCGCCGGTGACCAAGTGACCATCGGCGACGTCTGCTTCAAACGCGACGGCGTCTTCGCGATGGAGCTCGGCGGACCCGAGGTCGGCCGCGGCTGCGGCGGGCGCGGCATCATCCACGGCTTCGAGCTGCTGGAGAGCCTGGGCTTCCACGAGTGGGACTTCGACTTCGTGCTGCTCGACTTCTTGGGCGACGTGGTCTGCGGCGGCTTCGGCCTGCCCATCGCCCGCGACATGTGCCAGAAGGTCATCGTCGTCGGCTCCAACGACCTGCAATCCCTGTACGTCGCGAACAACGTCTGCTCCGCGGTCGAGTACTTCCGCGGCTTGGGCGGCAACGTCGGCGTCGCCGGCATCGTCATCAACAAGGACGACGGCACCGGCGAGGCGCAGGCCTGGGCCGAGCAGGCCGGCGTGCCCGTGCTGGCGTCCATCCCGGCGGACGAAGACATCCGCCGCAAGAGCGCCGCCTACCAGATCATCGGCATGCCCGGCGGGCAATGGGCGCCGCTGTTCGAGACCCTCGGCGCCAACGTCGCCGAAGCGCCGCCGATGCGCCCGAAGCCCCTGTCCGCCGACGAGCTCCTAAACCTGTTCTCCGGCGACGCCGTGGGTCGCGACGTGGTGCTTGAGCCCGCGACGGTCGAAGACATGTGCGGCAAGTCGAGCCTCGACAAGCCGTCCCTCGAAGTCATCTACGACGACGTCTGAGCGGGCAGCGAGTCATGCAGGCCAAGGTCTACTACATGTCCGCCAACGATGGCCGCGCCGATGCGCCGGCCACCGCCGGCAGCGAAGTCGTCTACGACGACGCCGCCCGGGCGCCGCTCGGCAACGAGCCCGCGCCGGAAGGCATGCAGCCCGAGCCCGCCGCCGAGGCGCGCCGGGTCACCGAAGCACCGGTTACAGATGAGGCTGTCGGCTGCCATGCCGGCGCCGCCGAGTTGCGCCGAGCCGCAGAGGCCGCGGGTCAGAGCGAGCTGCTCAAGCGCCTTGCCACCGACTATCCCACCGGACCGCATGATCAGCCCCAGAGCATGTGTCCGGCCTTCGGGTCGCTTCGGGTTGGCCTGCGCATGCGCCGCACCGCCACCGTGCTCTGCGGCTCGGCGTGCTGTGTTTACGGGCTCACGTTCACGAGCCACTTCTACGGCGCCAAGCGCTCGGTGGGCTATGTGCCCTTCGACTCCGAGACGCTGGTCACCGGCAAGGTCTTCGAGGACGTGCGCGAGGCCGTGCACCAGCTCGCCGACCCCGCCAAGTACGACGCGGTCGTCGTGACCAACCTATGCGTGCCCACCGCCTCCGGCGTGCCGCTGCGCCTGTTGCCGAAGTCCATCGACGGCGTGCGCATCATCGGCATCGACGTGCCCGGCTTCGGCGTGCCGACGCATGCGGAGGCGAAGGACGTGCTTGCCGGCGCGATGCTCAAGTACGCCCGCGGCGAGGCGCAGCAGGGCCCGGTGCAGGCCCCCCGCGGTGGTCGCAGCGCCAAGCCCACCATCACCTTGCTCGGTGAAATGTTCCCGGCCGACCCGGTTGGCATCGGCATGTTGCTTGAGCCCCTGGGGCTCGCCGCCGGCCCCGTCGTGCCGACCAGAGAATGGCGCGAGCTGTACGCGGCGCTGGACTGCGCCGCGGTCGCGGCCATTCATCCCTATTACACGAGCTCCATCCGCGAGCTCCAGGAAGCCGGACGGCGCATCGTCGGCTCCGCGCCGGTGGGGCACGACGGCACTGCGGCTTGGCTCGACGCCATTGGCGACGCCTGCAACGTGCCTGCGGCCAAGGTCGCCGCGGCCAAGAACGCCGTGCTGCCGATCATCCGCCAAGCCCTGGCCGCAGCGCCCATCGACGGCACCATCACCGTGTCCGGCTACGAGGGCTCTGAGCTTCTGGTCGCCCGGCTGCTGATCGAGTCCGGCGCCCGCGTGCCCTACGTCGGCACCGCCACGCCGAAGACCGCCTGGTCCAAGCCGGACCTGGATTGGCTGCAAGCGCAGGGCGTCACGGTGCAGTTCCGCGCCGCGCTGGAGCAGGACAAGGCCGCCGTGGATGCGGTGCAGCCGGATCTGGCCATCGGCACCACGCCGGTCGTGCAGCACGCGAAGCAGCAGCGCATCCCGGCGCTCTACTTCACCAACCTGATTTCGGCCCGCCCGCTGATGGGTCCCGCCGGTGCCGGCTCGCTGGCGCAGGTGATCAACGCGGCACTGGCGAGCCGGGAGCGCTTCGAGCGCATGAACGACTTCTTCGCCGGCGTCGGCGACGGCGACACGGCCGGCATTTGGGATCGGATGCCCGAGCCCCGCGCCGCCAAGCCCACGGCTGCGCCCCGGCGCGCGACCGGCAAGCAGGACCGCATCGAGCAGAGCATCGCCGACCAGGGAGGCGACGCCTAATGCTCATCCAAGACCTCGATCGCGCCGGCGGCTACTGGGGCTCCGTGTACGTGTTCACGGCGGTCAAAGGCATGCAGGTCATCATCGACGGCCCCGTCGGCTGCGAGAACCTGCCGGTCACGGCCGTGCTGCACTACACCGATGCGCTGCCGCCGCACGAGCTGCCCGTCGTCGTCACCGGGCTCGGCGAGCAGGAGCTGGGTCAGGACGGCACCGAGCAGGCCATGCGCCGCGCCTTCGCGAGCCTCGACCAGACCAAGCCTGCGGTCGTCGTCACCGGCTCAATCGCCGAGATGATCGGCGGCGGCGTGACCCCGGCCGGCACGACCATCCAGCGCTTCCTGCCGCGCACCATCGACGAAGATCAATGGCAGAGCGCAGACCGCGCCATGGTCTGGCTGTGGCAGCAATACGGCGCCCAAGGCAAGAACAAGCACGGGAAGATGCCGAAGCCGCGCCCGCGCAAGGACGGCGAGAAGCCGCGCGTCAACCTCGTCGGCCCGATGTACGGCATGTTCAACACCTGGTCGGACCTCGCCGAGGTGCGCCGGCTGGTCGAGGGCATCGGCGCCGAGGTCAACATGACCTTCCCGCTCGGCACGCATCTGGACGACATCCCGCGCCTGGTGGATGCGGACGTCAACGTCTGCCTCTATCGCGAGCTCGGCCGCAAGCTCTGCGAGGCGCTGGAGAAGCCCTACCTGCAGGCGCCCATCGGTCTGCACAGCACCACCAAGTTCTTGCGCGCCTTGGGCGAGCTGCTCGGCCTTGATCCCGAGCCCTTCATCGAGCGCGAGAAGCACACGACCATCAAGCCGATCTGGGACCTGTGGCGTTCCGTGACGCAGGACTTCTTCGGCACCGCGAGCTTCGGCATCGCCGCCACCGAGACCTATGCGCGCGGCGTTCGGCACTTCCTCGAAGACGAGCTGGGGCTGCCCTGCAACTTCGCCTTTGCGCGCCGGCCCGGCCACAAGCCCGACAACGAGGCCGTGCGCCAGGCGATCCACACCAAGACGCCGCTGATCCTCTTCGGCGGCTACAACGAGCGGATGTATCTCGCCGAGATCGGCGGGCGTGCGGCCTTCATTCCGGCCTCCCTGCCCGGGACCATTATCCGCCGCCACACCGGCACCCCTTTCATGGGCTACGCGGGCGCGACCTACCTGATTCAGGAGGTCTGCAACGCCCTGTTCGATGCCCTGTTCAACATCCTGCCCCTCGGCACGGACCTCGACCGAGTGGACGCGACGCCGTCGCGCCTCGCCGCCGAGCACCGCCAGTTGCCCTGGGACGCGGAGGCCAAACAGCACCTCGATCGGGCGCTCGAGGCCTATCCGGTGCTGACCCGGATCTCCGCGGCGAAACGCCTGCGCGACGCGGCCGAGCAGGCCGCCCGCGACGCCGGCGACGAGCAGGTCACGGTTGCGCGCGTCCGTGCTGCACGGGACGCGCTCAGTGGCGGGCGTGCCGCGTGATGCGTTGCGAACAGACAGTGTCTCTGCAACGCGCGACGGCACGGCGCCTCGACCACCGGCCGCAACCGGGGGGCGCTCTGCGTCCCACAGGGGCGGCAGAACGTTCGCCAGGTCTGTCCATCCCGGGCGCGGGGTGGTCGGTCCGCCGGAGCCGGGCTCCGGCAGCCGCGGGCACGCTTGCGTGCATCGCCGGCCTGACGGCCCTTTGAACCTCACTGGAGTGTTTACCCATGGCAGACGAGAAATCCATGAGCGGGATCAGCGAAGAAGAGGCACAGGAGTTCCACGGCATCTTCACGCAGAGCATGAGCGGCTTCATCGGCGTCGCGGTCTTCGCGCACCTGCTGGCTTGGTTCTGGCGCCCCTGGCTGTAAGCGGCGCACGCGCCGCGAATCACGAAACGACGTCTTGAAACGCATCGCCCTGCACACCGACGGAACGGCCGGGGTCGGACCCCCACAGCGGCGGCACGCGATGCACCTGGCTCACCCTAAATGCGTAACCCGGAGAGCACTATGAACGCGATCTACAAAATCTGGCTCATCTTCAACCCGAGCCTCATCCTCATTGGGCTGTTCAGCTTCCTGATCGTACTGGCTCTGGCGATTCACTTGATCCTGCTCAGTACCACCGACTTCAACTGGCTGGAAGATGGCATCCCGGCCATCGAGGTTGCGACCTCGCCCGCTGTGCCGCAGCAGATGTAGGGGCCTGAACCGTGACGGCGCCGCCGACGGCGGTCGGCGGCTGCTGTAGAGCTCGCGACGCGGGTGCCACCTCCCCGCGGCACCCATGCAGAGGATTTTCTAATGGCCATGCTGAGTTTTGAGAAGAAATACCGCGTCCGCGGCGGTACCTTGGTGGGAGGGGACCTGTTCGACTTCTGGGTGGGGCCGTTCTATGTCGGCTTCTTCGGGGTCACGTCGGTCTTCTTCGCTACCCTGGGCACGCTGCTGATCATCTGGGGAGCGGTCATCGGACCGACCCAGAACATCTGGCGCATCAACATTGCGCCGCCGGATCTGAGCTATGGGCTCATGATGGCGCCGCTCACCGAGGGCGGTCTGTGGCAGATCATCACGATCTGCGCGATCGGTGCATTCGTGTCCTGGGCGCTGCGCCAGGTCGAGATCTCGCGCAAGCTGGGCATCGGGCTGCACGTGCCCTTCGCCTTCGCCTTCGCGATCCTTGCCTATGTCACGCTGGTGGTCATCCGCCCGGTGCTCATGGGTGCCTGGGGCCACGGCTTCCCGTACGGCATCTTCAGCCACCTGGACTGGGTGTCGAACGTCGGCTACCAGTACCTGCACTTCCATTACAACCCGGCCCACATGCTGGCGATCACGTTCTTCTTCACGAACGCGCTGGCCCTGGCGCTGCACGGTTCTCTGATCCTGTCGATGGTGAATCCGCAGGAAGGCGAGCCGGTCAAGACGGCGGAGCACGAGAATACCTTCTTCCGTGATCTCGTCGGCTATTCCATCGGCGCGCTGGCGATTCATCGCCTGGGCCTGTTCCTCGCCATCAATGCTGCCTTCTGGAGCGCCGTCTGCATCGTGCTGAGCGGCCCGTTCTGGACCAAAGGTTGGCCTGAGTGGTGGAACTGGTGGCTGCAGCTGCCGTTCTGGTCATAAGAGGACAACGACATGGCCGAATATCAAAACATTTTCAACAAGGTCCAGATCCGCGAGCCGGGCTATCCCGGTGTCGCGCTGCCCAAGGGTGAACTGCCGCGTCTCGGCAAGCCGGTATTCAATTATTGGCTGGGCAAGATCGGCGACGCGCAGATCGGACCCATTTACCTCGGCTTCGCCGGGGTAGCGTCGATCCTCTGCGGCTTCATCGCCATCGAGATCATCGGCTTCAATATGCTGGCGTCCGTGAACTGGAGCCCGATCGAGTTCGTGAAGAACTTCTTCTGGCTCGCGCTGGAGCCGCCGCCGCCCGCGTATGGGCTCAGCATTCCGCCGCTCGGCGACGGTGGCTGGTGGCTGATGGCCGGCTTCTTCCTTACCGCATCCATCTTGTTGTGGTGGATCCGTACCTACCAGCGTGCGATCGCGCTCGGCACCGGCACGCACGTGGCGTGGGCCTTTGCGGCGGCGATCTTCTTTTACCTGACGCTCGGCTTCATTCGGCCGGTTCTGATGGGTAGCTGGGGTGAGGCGGTTCCGTTCGGGATCTTCCCGCATCTGGACTGGACCGCGGCGATCTCGATCCGCTACGGCAACTTCTATTACAACCCGTTCCATGCGCTGTCCATCGCGTTCCTGTACGGCGCTGCGGTGTTGTTCGCCATGCATGGCGGCACCATCGTGGCCGTATCCCGCTACGGCGGCGACCGTGAGATCGACCAGATCACCGACCGCGGCACCGCGTCGGAGCGGGCCATGCTGTTGTGGCGCTGGACCATGGGCTTCAACGCATCGATGGAATCCATCCATCGCTGGGCCTGGTGGTTCGCGGTGCTGGTGGTGATCACCGCAGGCATCGGCATCCTGCTCACGGGCACCGTGGTCGAGAATTGGTACCTGTGGGGCATCAAGCACGGCATTGTGGCGCCCTATCCGTCCGAGCTCACGATCCAGGATCCGAGTCTGTTGCAGGGGGTGTCGCAATGAAGACCCTGATTGGCAAATCGCTGGTTCTCGCAGCCGTCGGCGCCGCGGCGCTGATCACCGGCTGCGAGGCGCCACCCCCCGAGGTGGTGCAGAACGGCTATCGCGGTCTCGGCATGCAGACCGTCTACAACACCGACAGGCTGCAAAAGTCGCTGGATGCGAACGTGCCGCCGGAGGCGATTCCGGCCGCGATGGCGAGCGGCGTGAAGGCAAAGGACGTTTACAAGAACGTCCAGGTGCTCGGCGAGCTGGACGTGGCGGAGTTCAACCGGCTCATGGTCGCGCTCACGAACTGGGTGTCGCCGGTCGAGGGCTGCTACTACTGCCACGTGAACGAGGGCTTCGAGTACGACGGCATTTACACCAAGGTCGTCTCGCGCCGCATGATCCAGATGACGCAGGATACGAACGCGAACTGGAAGGACCATGTCGCGGACACCGGCGTCACCTGCTACACCTGCCACCGCGGCAAGCCCGTTCCGGAGTACGTCTGGGTCACGGACCCAGGTCCCGGCCAGCCCTCGATGATCGCGCCGACCGGTCAGAACATCGCGGCGAAGTCGGTGGCTTATGCGTCGCTGCCGTATGACCCGTTCACGCCGTTCCTGTTGCAGGACAACGACGTTCGCGTGATCGGCCAGACGGTGTTGCCGCAGGGCAACCGCAGCTCCATCAAGCAGGCGGAGTGGACCTACGGGCTCATGATGCACATGTCGTCCGCGCTCGGCGTCAATTGCACCTACTGCCATAACAGCCGTTCATTCTACTCCTGGGATCAGAGCACGCCGCAGCGTACCACTGCCTGGTATGCGATCCGGCACGTGCGGGAGATGAATAACGAGTACGTCACGCCCTTGGGCGAGGTGCTGCCGGAATCGCGTAAGGGTCCGCTCGGCGACCCCTACAAGATCTACTGCGCCACCTGCCACCAGGGAGCCTATAAGCCGCTGTACGGCGCGCAGATGCTCAAGGACTACCCGGCCTTGGCGGAGCCGCTGACCGCGCCGGAAGCGACCGAGGCGGCGGAGCCCGCGCCGGAGCAGCAGGCCGCCGCG
This sequence comes from Thiohalocapsa sp. ML1, assembly GCF_001469165.1. GTDB lineage: Bacteria > Pseudomonadota > Gammaproteobacteria > Chromatiales > Chromatiaceae > Thiohalocapsa. Next base: position 70,418 of record NZ_JABX01000029.1, read on the forward strand.
GCGCCGGCCGAGGTCGATGCCGAGGCACCGGCCGAGGCGGCTCCGGCGGACGATGCACCACCCGCAGCTCCGACCGAGCCGTCCGGCGCGCAACTGTACTACCCGCCGCCGAGCATGATGCAGTACCCGCCGGCGCCGCTGCAGTTCCCGCCGGCACCGGTCCCGCGCTAGGACGGCGGGCAGCTTATCGGCAATGACCCGGACCTCACGGGTGAAGGAACACCCGGTCCACACCGGTCGTCGGCTTAGCCGCCGGCCACCAACCCGACGAACTGAGGCAACAACCATGGCTGATGAAAAAAGCTTGAGCGGGCTGACCGAAGAAGAGGCCCAGGAGTTCCACGGCATTTTCACGCAGAGCATGACCGGGTTCATCGGTGTTGCGACCTTCGCGCACCTCCTGGCCTGGCTCTGGCGTCCCTGGCTGTAAGGCGGCTCGCCGCGCAGCCCATTGGCGGCGGGCATAACGCCCGCCGATTCTGAAGTTCTCAGCGGAGGAATTCCATGCATCGAATCTGGCAATGGTTCGACCCGCGCCGGGCACTGATGGCCCTGTTCAGCTTTCTTTTCGTGCTGGCGCTGGTGATCCACTTCATCCTGTTGATGTCGCCGGGCTATAGTTGGGTCAGCGCCACCAAAGCGCAGGCTCCAGCGTCCAACATGTCGGCCATGCCGCCGGCCCGAACCATCAACTGACGGGCGAGACGGACGCGCCGGCAGCGGGACACCGCGAGGCGCGACCGTCGGCGTCGCACTGTCGAGCCCGGCGTCATGCCGGAACGCCCCTTGGGCAACCCCTGCCGCGGGGGACTGACGCGGCATCGGCCGACACGGCCGATCGAGCAAACTGGAGGTAACTTCCATGGCTGAAGAGAAAAGCTTGTCCGGCTTGAGCGAAGAAGAGGCACAGGAGTTCCACGGCATCTTTGTCCAGAGCATGTCTGGCTTCGTGGGCGTGGCCGCCTTCGCGCACCTGCTGGCCTGGTTCTGGCGCCCTTGGCTGTAGGTCTACGCCTCAGGGTTTCTCCGTACCTCAACCGCACGTGGGATCTGCAGCATGGTGCTGCGCGTTCCCGCCCCTTTCTCTAGGAGATGACACATGCATAAGATCTGGCAGATCTTCGACCCCCGCCGGACCCTGGTCGCCCTGTTCGGCTTCCTGCTGATCCTGGCCCTGCTGATCCACTTCATCCTGTTGAGCAGCGCCGACTTCAACTGGCTCGGCGGCATGTAAGCCGTTCGCGTTGAAGCGGATCGGCTGAGGCCGATCCGACTCAGCGTATGGCTTGATCGGCGTTCACCGCCGCGTGACCTTGGTGCCGCGGCGGTGACTCTCCGGCAAAGCCGTGAGCAATGCTCTGAGCGCTGGGAGAGAGACCACGCGGCGCTTGGGGCCGGCCCCCACGTTCCCGCCGCTGCCGCTGTGGCCCCGCGCCGCAGCCCCATCTCGGACTCACGTACCTTGCACGCACCTGCAGGGGCGCCGGGGTGCTGCTCCACGGATAGGCTCGCGCGCAGACGCACCGAACCGAGTGCCCGGGTTCGACTGCCGGGGTAATCTGCGACGATGCGTCATGGGGCATGGTCCATTTGAGTCAGGTCGGTTAATGCAGTCGCGTCTCAGCATTTCAGAATCAGCCATCAACGCCGCGAGCCCTGGCGTCGCCCCACTCGGGGCCGAGCCACCCGGCCGACGTCCGCCGACGTTGCCGATCTGGCGCGCGCTGCCGCCGTTACTCGACCGCGATCTACTGCGCTTGTTCGAGTCCGCCGCGTTGGCGGGTCCGGTGGTGCGTCTCGATGTTGCGGGCTATCGGCTGATTCAGGTGAGCGATCCCGCGCTGATGCGCGAGGTACTCCTCGACAAGGCCAAGGCCTACCGCAAGGGACGCCTGATGCGCAGACTCGGCGCCGTCACCGGCGAGGGTTTGCTCATCAACGACGGCGAGGTGTGGAAGCGCCACCGCCGCCTCACGAACCCGGCGCTCGCTGCCGGTGCCCTGCCGCGCTACGTGCCGGCCATGCGCCAGGCGGTGGCGGATACCATTGCGCGCTGGCGTCGCCGGGATCCAGCCCAGCCGCTGGATCTGCTCGGTGAGCTGTCGGCAAGTACGCTCGCGTGTCTGTTGGACAGCATCTTCGGCATTCGCGCGGACGCCCGCTTTGCACGCGTCAGCGAGGTCATCCATAGCCTGCTCGACGAACTGGTGCGCCGAGGCAGCGCACTCGTGGCGCCTCCGCTCGCTTGGCCAACCCCCGCCAACTGGGTTTTTCGCCGGCGCATCGCCGAGGCAAACGCCATCCTCGATGACATCATTGCGACCCGCAGCCAAACGCTCGCAGACCACGAAGAGCCCGCGGATCTGCTCGGACAGTGGCTGGTACAGCGTCGGCGGGACGGGGAGCACTTCAGCGACGGCGAGATGCGCGATGAGCTCATGACCATGCTCATCGCGGGGCACCAGTCGCTTGCGATCGCATTGGCGTGGGCGCTGTATCACGTCGCGCAGGATCCCGCGCTGCAAACGCAGCTGCAACAGGAGAGCGACGGGGCGGAGCTGCCCAGCGAGATCGACGAGATAGACAAACTGCCGTTGGCCCGGGGTGCGTTTCTGGAAGCGCTCCGGCTCTACCCGCAGCCGCCGATCCTGCTGCGGGAGGCCATGGCGCCGCACCGGCTCGGCGGTTATCGCATTCGCCGGGGCGACCAACTGCTGCTCTGCTTGCCCGCCTTGCACCGTGGTGCCGAGTACTGGTCGGATCCGGAGCGGTTCGACGCGTCGCGCTATACAGGCTTCAATGTGAACGCAATGATGCAGGGGGGCCATCTTGGCTTCGGCGGTGGTTCCCGCAGTTGCATCGGACGGCGCTTCGCCTTGCTGGAGGGTGTGTTGCTGATCGCCGCCATCGCCCGGGCGTTCACGCTGCGCTTGGCGGCGCCCGATGCCGACCCTGTGCCACCGCGCTTCGCCGGCATGCTCGTACCCGCGCGCCCGCTGCGCGTTCTGGCCACCGCGCGCTGAGCGCAACCCAGCCGAAACGGCACGGACGGGCGCTATGGCGGATTCCTCGGCGAACCGCGAGTCCGGTACTCCCGACCCGGCGCCCACGCTGGCGTCGGACTTAGGGCTCCAGGGTGTCAGCCGGACCTTGCTGATCCCGCTCTATGCCCGCGCGCACGCGGCGACGCTGATGCCGCGCCTCGGCTATGACGACCCCTTTGCGCGGGCGCTGGCGGAAACGCTGCGGCTTACGGTGGCTGACGTCGGCCGCGACCGCTTCACGATGCGGCTCTGCATCGCGCGCTCCGCGGCGCTGCAGGAGGCGCTGTCCGCCCTGCTTGCGCCTGAGCGGTCTGCGGCCCATGGCCCGAAGCGCATGGTCGTGGTGCTCGCCTGCGGCCTCGACACCCTGCCGCAGCGACTCGGCAGCGGTTTGGCGGATTGGATTTGCGCGGATCTGCCGGAGGTGATGGCCCTGCGGGATCGGCTGCTGCCGCCGGTGCCGGGCGTGATCCATGTGCCGGCGGTGCTGCCGGATCACCTTGATGACGTGGCCGCCCGGCTCGCCACCGGGCGGCCAGTGTTCGTGCTGGAGGGCGTCCTGCCCTATCTGTCGCCTGACCAGGTGGTCCAGGCGCTGAGCGCGCTCAGCGCACTGGCGCCGCGCGGCGCCGATGTGCTGGTGGACGGCTATCACCCGGCCCTGCTCGCCTTCGCCCGATTGGGGGACGGCTTCCGCCGCATGCGGGTGCGCTTTCGCTTTGGCCTTGCAAACACCCGCGACTACGCGCGTCTTGCGCCACGGCTGCGCCACCGCCGCGTCTGGGATCTGCTCGCGCGCATCCCGCTCGGCAACCGCAAACGCTGCATCCTGCCCGCTGTGGTCGCGGCCGGCAGGCCATTAGCGACCGTTGTGCAACTGGAGGTGTTGCCGACCTGAGCTGGAGCGACCGGGAATGGACGACGGCCGGCTCGCGGCTGCATTGACTTCACGGCTTTGCTTGACGAGGGACAAGTTTGGTCATGCCGCAGCGATGCGGCTTGCTCTAGGCTTTACAAGTTCAAGCTCACCCTTGGGGTCACGACGCAAATGACCGAATCGACGCCTGCGCCCACACCGGAATCCCACCCCCTGCTGGCCACCATCGACACCCCTGCCGACCTGCGTCGGCTGGAGCCGGCCGGACTCAAGCAACTGGCCGCGGAGCTGCGGGCGTATCTCATCGACAGCGTCTCGCGCACCGGCGGGCACCTCGCCGCCGGCTTGGGCGTGGTCGAGCTCACCATTGCGCTGCACTACGTCTTCGACACCCCCGAGGATCGTCTGGTGTGGGACGTCGGCCACCAGGCCTACCCGCACAAGATCCTCACCGGGCGGCGCGCGCGCATGGACGGCATGCGCCAGAAGGGCGGCCTGTCCGGCTTCCCCAAGCGCAGCGAAAGCGTCTACGACAGCTTCGGCGTCGGCCACTCCAGCACCAGCATCAGCGCCGCCCTCGGCATGGCCATCGCCGCCCGGGCCAAGGGCGAGAGCCGCCAGGTCGTCGCCGTCATCGGCGACGGCGCGCTCAGTGCCGGCATGGCCTTCGAGGCGCTGAACCACGGCGGCCCGCTCGACCCCAACCTGCTGGTGATTCTCAACGACAACGAGATGTCCATCAGCCCCCCGGTCGGCGCCATCAGCAGCCACCTGG
>NZ_JABX01000030.1 GCF_001469165.1 Thiohalocapsa sp. ML1
GGGCCGAGCACGCGGGTCCGGTCGGCGAGCAGCGCCTCCAAGGCGGCGATAGCGGGCTGGATCTCGCCGGCTTGGGCGCGGCAGTAGGCGATGTTGTAGCGCGTCCTGAGCGTGTCGGGATGGTCCGGGCCGAGCACGCGGGTCGAGTCGGCGAGCAGGGCCTCGAAGGCGGCGATGGCGGGTTGGATCTCGCCGGCTTGGGCACGCCAGAAGGCGATGTTGTTGCGCGTCCTGAGCGTGTGGGGATGGTCCGGGCCGAGCACGCGGGTCTGGGCGACGAGCAGTGCCTCGGATGCGGCGATGGCGGGCTGGATCTCGCCGGCTTCGGCGCGCAGGGAGGCGATGTTATTGCGCGTCCTGAGCGTGTCGGGATGGTCCGGGCCGAGCACGCGGGTCCGGTCGGCGAGCAGGTCCTCTAAGGCGGCGATGGCGGGCTGGATCTCGCCCGCTTCGGCGCGGCAGACGGCAATGTCGCTGCGCGTCGCGAGCGTGTCGGGATGATCCGGGCCGAGCACGCGGGTCTCGTCGGCCAGCAGGTCCTCGAAGGCGGCGAGGGCAGGCTCGATCTCGCCGGCTTCGGCGCGCCAGTAGGCGATGTTGCTGCGCGTACTGAGCGTGTCGGGATGGTCCGGGCCGAGCACGCGGGTCCGGTCGGCGAGCAGGTCCTCGAAGGCGGCGATCGCGGGTTGGATCTCGCCGGCTTGGGCGCGGCAGTAGGCGATGTTGTTGCGCGTCGTGAGCGTGTCGGGATGGTCCGGGCCGAGCACGCGGGTCTGGTCGGCGAGCAGGTCCTCGGAGGCGGCAATGGCGGGCTCGATCTTGCCTGACTCGCCAAGGGCATAGGCAAACCCTGCGCGGACATCCAGCGCTTGCGTACTCGCGTGATCCACGGCGAGCCCCCGCGCCCGCTCGCCCAGCCGGATTCGCAGCGGCAGCTCCAGCGGCTGATCCTCCAGCGCCCCCAGCAGCGCCCGGATGGCGACCAGGGCGTCAGCGTCGGCGATGCCACCCTGCCCGCCGCGGTGCAGCGTCAGCGTGAGGCGCGCGCGATGCTGGGTCTCGGCGCTGGCGTCGTCGAATCCGGCGGCCTTGATGCAGGCGCCGAGCTGGGTGAGGAAGGCGGCCTTCTTGGACTTGCGGAACTGGCTGCCGAAGGCCTGGCGGGCGATCTCCAGTTGGTCGGGCTCGTTGAAGCGGCGCAGCCACTCGGTGAGGCCGCGCACCCAGCCGTGGGGGATGCGGTCTTGGGCCAGGGTGTCGCGAATGGCGGCGTGGTCCGCAATGGCCTCGCAACCGGCGGTGGCCCGGCCCACCAGGTCGCGGTCCCAGGCGGTCTCGTCGTCCGGGATGGCCAGGGTGGCGAGCACCAGTGCCTGCTGGACCTGGGGCGGCAGGTCGTCCCAGATGCGCTTGTAGTAGGCGGCGACGTCGTCGGCCAGGTCTGCGATCTCCTCGGGCTCCAGGGCCAGGTCCCCGTCCGGAAAATCCAGGCGCCAGGCCTTCTGACGACAGACCAGCTCCAGCATCATGGGGTTGTTGTAGCGCGCGCCCAGGCGGCGCAGGGTGTCGGGCTCGGCCTTGGGGTAGTAGGCGAGCACCAGCCGCTCCATGTCCGCCGCCGGCAACTCGCCGAGGCCGGCCTCCGCCGGCAGGGAGGCGGGCGCCGGGGCGTCGTGCCGCACCCGCAGGCAGCGCTGGCCGAGGTCGGGATCTTGCGTCAGGGCGATCAGCCGGGGTTGATGCTCCAGCTCGCCGGGCCAGGTGCTGCTGATGACGAGGATGGCGGCGTTGGTACGCACCAGGCGCTCCAGCAGCTCGGCGATCAGGGGCGGCGCCCAATGCAGATCCTCGATGAAGACGATCACCGGCAGGCCGGGCCGGGCCAGGCTGCCGAGGTTGTTGATGGTGTCGTCCAGCAGGTTCGGTTGCGCCTCCGGCAAGGGGCCGGACAGGGCGAGGGCCGCCTTGCGCTCGGCGCCGGCCTTGATCCTCTCGTCGCCACGCCGCGCCAGCCAGACCAGCAGCCCGCTGAAAGGCACACTGCCCGAGTTCATCAGCAGCGCCAGCGCCTCCCCGACGCCGTATCCGGTGACCTCGTCGACCAGCGCCGACAGGGCAGCGCGGGCGTCCGCGAGGCTTGGGAAGGCGCGATCATGGAACTTGACCAGCGCGGCCCGGGCCAGCTCCAGGTAGACGGCGTGGCGCTCGATCTGCTGCTCGATGTCCTTGCGCAGGATGCTGGAGGCGGCGCCGTTCTTGTAGTCGGCACCGGACAGGCCCCACCAGAAAAAGTCCGGCAGGCTGCCGGAGGCGCGGTTCAGCTTGTCCCACTCGGGATAGACCCGCTTGCGCCGGTCGGCGATGTCGTCGGACTGCGCGGCGGCGGTGGCCTCCAGGATGGTGGCCGGCCAATAGGCTTGCGCCTGGCGGGCGGCGAGGCGCTCGAACAGGGCCTGGGCGACGCGGGTCTTGCCCCAGCCGGACGGGGCCTCCAGCGACACCCAGCGGGTCGTGCCGGTCTGCTGCACCTCGTCCACCAGGGCGAGCAGGCCATCGACGAGACGGATGCGCGATGCGCCGAGCAGCGGTGGTTGCGGTCTGTCCATGGCTTCGGCTCCACGCCAGGTTCACGTCTAAGGAGACACCGATTGACTGCGCATCCTGCCCAAAAATCGGACGGAGCCGGACGACGGGGTCTCCCGGCTCCTGGACGGTAGACGATTCTACAACGGAGCACGGTTCTCCGAGCGCCGTGGTGATGCGGGGATACAGGGACAAACCAAAATCAATCAGGGGATACAGGGACAGACGACGTATCAATGCCCCTGGGGACAACGCTATGCGTAAGCCGGCCATTGATGCGTGGCCAACTCGCTGCCCGCTGCCGCCATAGGTGCGATCAGCGTGCCGATGGCCGCCGCCTGCCGTGGCCCGCTGTACCCCAACCCGAGCAGCTCGGCAGCCACGCTGCCGCGAGGGTCAAGCGTGCGCAATTCGACGATGGCACTGCGGCGCGCCGCCGAAGCTCAAGTCATTGCGAGCGGTCTTTCAGCAAGCTGCGCACGGGGTTGCTGCGATGGCGATGGCGATGGCCGGATCACAGGTCGACGCGACTGCTCTGGTGCCCGCGGCAGAGCGGGCGATAGCGCCGCATTGGGTCGCTAAAGCATCAGCGGCCGAGGCCTCGGACACGCCTGCGCTGTCTCCCCCGCGATCCACCCATCCACGATGATTCAGCGCGCTCCGCCAATGGCCGCCGCGAGCACCGCGTCCGGCGCCTCCAGCAGCAGGTTGTGGCCGACGTCGGGGACGATGTGGACGGCGGTGGCCGGCCGCTCGCGGGCGATGCGCTTGGCGATGGCGACGAACTTGTCGTCCCGCGCGCCGGCCAGCCAGCCGAGCCGCCCCGGCCAGCGGGCGAGCGCGTCCCAGGTGTCCGGCATCTCGGCGAGGCCGAAGCAGGCCAGGCTCGCGGCGAGCCCGTCCGCGCGCTGCGCCAGCCGGCGTCGGCGCTGCTCCGCCAGCACCGCCGTCAGCAGCCCCGCCTGGCTCGCGAACAGCGGCTGCCGCTCCCAGGCAGCGACGAAGGCGGCGATGCCCTGCTCGCGCAGCAGCGCGATCCAGCGGGCGTCCTGCGCGCGACGGCCTGCGCGCTGGCCGGCATTGAAGAGCCCCGGATGCGCGGAGACGATGGTCGCCGCACGGAAGCGTTCCGGCGCCGCCGCGAGCAGGGCCAGCGCGATGCGCCCGCCCAGGGAGTAGCCGACCAGTGCCTCAATGCCCGCCGGCAGCGCGGCGAGCAGGCGCTCGATCTCCGCCGCGAAGTCACCCGTCGGGTCCGGGCTCCCGCCATGGCCCGGCAGATCCGGCGCCAGCGCGCCCGGGCCGTCCGCCGGCCACCAGGCCCAGTCCGCGCCCGTGCCGGTGAAGCCGTGCAGCAGCAGCGTCGCTGGGGGCCGCAAGGGGTCGCCGACGCGGCGACAGGCGTAACCTGGCAGCGGATTGGTTTCGGTTGCTTGCGTCATGGTGGAGCGCTCAACGTCTGTCCCTACCCGTAATGCTCGCCGCAGCCGGCTGCAAAGCCGCTGCCGCCGACATCCGGCAGCCGGATCGCGCCGTCCTCGATGGCCGGCGGCGTGCCCAGGTCCGACGCCAGCCAAGCCGCCGTCGCCAGCCCGTGCGCAAGCGGGCTGCCGGTGGCCGCCGCCAGTTGCGCCGTCGCCCAGAGCCCCGCAGCGGATTCGACGACGGTCGTCACGACGACCTCGTGCCCGGCGGCTTGAGCCCGTGCCGCGAGCCCGAGCGTGCGGCGCAGGCCGCCCAGCACCGCCGGCTTGAGCACCAGCCGACGCACGGGCAGGTGCCGCGGGTCCATGGCGCCAACGGCAAGCCCCGTCGGCTGGGTTGAGGAACGAAACCCGGCATCCCCCGCGCCGCGGGCCACCGCCATGCCGGGAGACGCGCGCTGATCCGACCCGACGAACGCCGACCCCAGGCGGCCCAGGGACTCATCCAGGGCCAGGCTGAACAGGGCGGCGGCTTGCAGGCGTGCGAGCTCGGCGGCGTCCGGCTCGGCGAGCGGCTCCTCGATGCAGTCGATGGGCAGCCCCGACAACGCGTCGATCCAGCGCGCGGCGAGCGCCGCATCCCAGGCGCCGTTGGCGTCGAGCCGCAGGCTCGCGCCGGGCGGCAGCAGCGCGGCGGCGGCGCGGATGCGCGGGACCTCGATGTCGATGCCCGCGGTGCCGACCTTGAGCTTCAGCACCCGAAAGCCGGCGGCGACGGCGCGCTCGACCTGGACCGGCTCCAGCGTCGCGGCGGCGCCGAGCATGGCGTTGACCGCGACCCGCTCCAGCGCGTCCGCCGCCAGGAGCCGGCGCAGCGGGACAACGTCGCGCCGGGCGGTGAGGTCCAGCAGCGCCGTCTCCACCGCGCAGTCCGCGGCGGGGGTCGCGACTGCCCCGGCAGCGAGCGCTGCCAGCAGCGCCTCGGCGCCGGCGCCGGCGCGCTCGCACCAGTGACGCAGCCGGCGCTCGGCCTGCTCGGCGGTCTCGGTGCCGACCTCGGGCAGCGGGGCGCAGTCGCCGAAGCCGGTGAAGCCGTCGGCCTCGGCCTGCACCAGCCAGCCGGCGCGGACCTCGCAGAGCCCACGGGCCGTGCGCCAGGGGCGGCGCAGCGGCAGTCGATAGGGGATGGTGCTGAGCCGTAGCGCCATGGACCGGCTGCGGGTCGATTACGACAGCGATAGATGAGATTCGGCCGCGCGGGGGCGGCGCGCGATTTCGATCCCGATCCCCGGCGTTTCCCTAACCGAGCAACCAGTGCACCAGCCCGTACAGCAGGAGCCCGAGCGCATACAGCGCCACCAGCAGCATCTGGTACTGCGCCGTGCGCGCGAGCAGCGCGTTCAGCGCGCGGCCCTCGCTGACGTTGAGCTGCCGCACGAGCCACAGCGCCGCCGGCAGCGCGACCAGCACGGGCCAGGTCCAGCCCGGCAGGCCGCCGAACAGCATCAGCGGCACCGGCGCCAGCAGCAGCCCGGCGTAGACCCGGCGCGCCGCGGGGCGGCCGAGCACGTGGCACAGCGTGCGGCGGCCGGCGGCGCGGTCGGTGTCGAAGTCCCGATAGTTGTTGAGCAGCAGCACCGCCGCCGCCGGCAGACCCAGGGCGATGCCGAGGCTGATGGCACCGGCGGACAGGCTGAGCGTTTGCAGATAATAGCTCCCAGCCACCGCGGCGATGCCGAAGAAGCACAGCACGTACAGCTCGCCGTAGGGGCCATAGGCGATGGGCTTGGGACCGCCCGTGTAGGCATAGCCGGCGGCGATGGCGGCGAGCCCGAGCAGCAGGATGGGCCAGCCGCCGCGCACCACCAGCAGCAGGCCGAGCACGAAGCTGGTGAGAAAGGCGATGTGCGCGGCGCGCTTCACCTGCGCGCTGGTGAACCAGCCCTGGGCGGCGGCGCGGGGCGGCCCCAGGCGCTCGCCGGTGTCGGTGCCGCGCTCGAAGTCCGCGGCGTCGTTGTGCAGGTTGGTGCCGATCTGGATGCCGGCGGCGGCGAGCAGCGTCGCGAGCGCCGTCAGCGGCGCGATGCCGCCGGTGTCTGCCAGGGCCAGCAGCAGGGCGCCGACGACGGGTGTGACCGCCAGCGGCAGGGTCTTCGGCCGGGCGGCACTGACCCAGCGTCCGGCGTGCTGGCGAACGGCGTCCGGGGTGAGCTCGCCGGGCGTGCTCACGCGGGGGCGGCGCCACGGGCCGGGCAGCGCATCGCCGATTGTGCAGGGCCGCGCAGGGTCATGGCCGCCGCCGATAGCGCGAGAAGTCCGGCGCGCGCTTCTCCAGGAAGGCGTTGCGGCCCTCCTGCGCCTCTTCGGTCTGGTAGAAGAGCCCGGTGGCGTTGCCGGCGAGCTCCTGGATGCCGGCCAGCCCATCGGCATCGGCATTGAAGGCTGCCTTCAGGCACCGCAGCGCCGTCGGCGAGAGCGCGAGCATGCGCCGGCACCAGTCGATGGTGGTCGGCTCCAGCTCCGCGATCGGTACCACGGCGTTGACGAGGCCCATGGCCAGCGCGTCCTCGGCGTCGTACTGCCGGCACAGGAACCAGATCTCCTTCGCCTTCTTGAGCCCGACGGTGCGGGCCATAAGGCCGGCGCCATAGCCGGCGTCGAAGCTGCCGACCTTGGGGCCGGTCTGGCCGAAGCGGGCGTTGTCGGCCGCGATGCTGAGATCGCACACCAGGTGCAGCACATGGCCGCCGCCGATGGCGTAGCCGGCGATCATGGCCACCACCGGCTTCGGCAGCGTGCGGATGCGCCGTTGCAGCTCCAGCACGTTCAGGTGCTCGGTGCCGGCGGCGTCGCGGTAGCCGCCGTCGCCGCGCACGCGCTGATCGCCGCCGGAGCAGAAGGCGAGATCGCCCTTGCCCGTCAGGATCACGACGCCGACGGTGGGGTCGAGGTGCGCGCGGTGGAAGGCGTCCAACAGCTCGATCACCGTCTCGGGGCGGAAGGCGTTGCGCACCTCCGGGCGGTTGATGGTGATGCGCGCGATGCCCTCCGCGTGGTGGTATAGGATGTCCTCGTAGAGCACATCCTCGGGGGCCTGCCAGTCGGGGGCGGCATACATGGGGTCGGCGTTGTCTCTCAAGGCGGCTCGCTCGCGGGCTGGGCGGGGCAAGGGCGGGATTGTAACCGGCTGCCGCCGGTGAAGCGGCATCCCGGGGCGCCGTCGGTCTGTCTCTCTTGGAGCCCGGCGCGGCACGGGCCGAGGTCAGTCTGTCGGAGGACGCCGGCGCCGAACGCCCAAGGCGCTCACCCCGCCGAGACCGACCGCAGCGCCGTGCGGATGATCTCCTCCGAGGTCTTGGCGCCGTCGTCTACGGCACGCGCCATGCGGTTCGCGTCCGCGGGCTTGTAGCCGAGCGCGATCAGCGCGCTCACGGCGTCGGCGAGGGGCGCGTCGGCCGCTGCCGCCGCGGCCCCCGGGGTGTGTGCCGGCAGCACGCCCGTGCCGCCAAGCGTGGCGACCCGGTCCTTCATCTCCATCACCAGCCGCTGCGCGGTCTTGCGGCCGATGCCGGGGAGCCGGCTCAGGGCGGTCAGGTCCTCCTGCTCCACCGCGAGGGCGAAGCGCTGCGCGTCCATGCCGGACAGGATGGCCAGCGCGAGCTTGGCGCCGACGCCGGTTACCTTGAGCAGGTCGCGGAACAGCGCGCGGTCGCGCTCCTGCAAAAAGCCATAGAGCACGTGCGCGTCCTCGCGCACCGCCAAGTGCGTGATCAGCGTCACCGGCTCGCCGACGGCGGGGAGGTCATAGAAGGTGCTCATGGGCGCCTCGACCTCGTAACCGACGCCGCCGACGTCGATCAGCACCTGCGGCGGGTGCTTGGCGAGGATTTGGCCATGGAGGCGTCCGATCATGGTGGCGAAATGTACCTGATTATTGCATCGGCGTGCCGTCGTCCATGGCCGTTGCCGCTGGAGCCGCCGACGGCCCGCCGTCGTCGACGCGCCGCGCCAGATAGCCGGACCAGCGCAGCAGGGGCGCGTCGTCGCCGGCGCCCGCGACGAAGCGCAGCGTGTCACCACGATTGCGGCCGAGGCCGACAATGACGCCGCTGTCGTCATCGAGCGGCCGCACCGGCATCTGGATGCGCTTGGACGACAACACCGGCATCCGGTAGCCGAAACAGACCTTGCCGTCGGTGAGCGACAGGCGCAGGTCCATGACCGGAAAGCCCGCGTCGGCATTGATGACCTCGTAGCGGCCGAGCCGTGCGCGCCAGGCCGCCGGCAGCGGCTCTGCTGGCAGCTTCTCGCCGAGCACCGCAGGGCCGGTGCCGGTGTCGGCCACGACCACCTCGCGCTCACCGATGCGCCGCGCCTGGTAGCGCATGGAGGCCAGCGCTTGCGCCGCGGCCGGCAGCGCCCGCGTTTGGGCGTCGACCCGCAGCCAGCCGTCGGCGCCGCGCACCAAATCCATGCGCGCGCCTTCCATGCACGCGCACAGCGTGTGGCGATCGTCCTCGCCGTTCGCGGCGATGGCGATCAGCCCCAGATCGGTGGCGAAGTGGCCGTCGGCGCCGATTACGGTGCCGCCGGCGGCCGGCCGGTCGCTCGCGGCCGGCGATGCAGACACGAACAACTCCGGCGGCAGCGGCTCCGGCACCAGCGCGGCCGCGTGGGTCAGGATGGTCTCGGCCAACTGCACGACCACGCGGCGCGCATCGCCGCTGCTCGCCAGCACCGCCACGCCGAGTCCCGCCTCCGGCAGCAGCACCAGCTCGGCCGCAAAGCCCAGCGTGGTCCCGCCGTGCCGCACGACCGGCCCGGCGTCGCCCACGGTGCCGTCCTCCAGGAACCAGCCGAGCCCGGTCGCCACATCCAGGTCCAGGGCCACGGCAGCGTTCTGCGGCATCATCATGGCCTCAATGGGCCCCGGTGCCAGCACTTGGCGGCCGTGCAGCTCGCCGCCGCAGAGCAGTGCAATCAGGAAGCGCCCGAGATCGGTGACCGAGGTCTCCAGTCCCTGCGCCGGCAGGTCGCGAATCGGCAGCGGCGCCAACGGCGCACCGCCACGATGGCCGACGGCCAGGCGGTCGGCCGCCGCGGGCAGCGCTGCGATGCGGGTCGCGCGCATGCCGAGCGGGGCGAACAGCGTCCGCTCCAGGTACGCCGCGAAGGGCTCCGCCGCGGTCGTCTGGACCAGATCGCCGAGCAGCGTGTAGCCGACGTTCGAGTAGCTGAACACCAGGTTCGGCGGAAACGCGGCGAGCTCGTCGCGGAGCTGCGTGGTGACGGCAGCGAAGGGCGTGTCCGACCACAGGCCCTTGTGCAGGTCCGACGGCACGCCGGCATGATGGCTCAGGAGCATGCGCGGCGTGATCTGCGCCGCGCTGTCGAAGCGGCTCTTCATCGTCAACTTAGGCAGCGCCGTCACCAGCGGTGCGTCAAGATCGATGCGCCCGGCCTCGGCCAGCGCCAGCGTCGCGAGCGCCGTGAAGGGCTTCGCCAGGGAGCCCGCGCGATAGACGGTGTCGGCGCTCGCCGCCCGCCCCTGCCGCGGGTCCGCGGCGCCGAAGCCCTCGGCCCAGAGCACCTGGTCGGAGCGCACCAGCACCAGGCTCACGGCCGGGACTTGCAGCCGCGCGCGGACGGACTCGATCTGCGGCGCCAGGGCATCGCGTAGCCGGCGGATGGACGGGCTGACGATGGTGCCGCCCGACGGCGCCCGGATTGCGGCGGACTCAGGGGTGGCTTTCGGCGCTTGCGCGTCGGCACGGCCGACCCCGGCCGACGCTACGAGCAGGCCCAAGGCAAAGACCGCAACGGCACTGCGCAGCATGGAAACCCCGGCGCCGGCGGCGCGTTGGATGAATGGGCGGCGCCGAGGGCCGAGGGCCGAGGGCCGAGGGCTGAGGGCTGCGGAGACCTCCCTTAGCCCTCGGCCCTTTTAACTGCAAACGCCGGGGTCGGGATCGGTTGGCGCTCGGTTCGATTTCGATTTCGATCCCGATCCCGATGTGCCGCGCCAGTCCAACGTCCCGTAGACGGTCGGCGGCGGCGGCGCCGGCATGCACGGGAAGTTCGCGGGCCCTTGATTTGTCGCTTGACCCGTGTATCAAGCCTGACTAATCTCATCGCCCACCAGTGCCCGGGTCAACGCGGGCTCAGCTTGCTAATCCCGCGCCCATGAATCCGTACCTCCTCAGACGACCGGTTTTCGGCCTGTTGCTCATCGCCGGTGCGCTCTCGCTCACCGCCTGCGGCGCTGCCAAGGACCCGCGCAGCGACTTGGGCAGCAAGGACACCCGCAACGCGATGCTGGTCAGCGTTCGCGACCAGCGCATGCTGCTGGTCCGCGACGGCAAGCCGGTGAAGAGCTATGCCATCTCCACCTCGAAGTTCGGCGTCGGTTCCGAGCCGGACAGCTACAGAACGCCCCTCGGCCGGATGGAGATCGCAAGAAAGATCGGCGACGGCCAGCCCAACGGCATGGTCTTCAAGGGCCGCAGCCCCACCGGCGAGATCCTCCGGGCAAACGCGCCGGGCCGCGACCCGATCGTCAGCCGCATTCTGTGGCTCAACGGCAAAGAAGGCCAGAACAGCAACACCTTCCATCGCTTCATCTATATCCACGGCACCCCGGAGGAGTCGCGTTTGGGGCGTCCCGCCTCCTACGGCTGCATCCGCATGGGGATGGAGGATGTGATCGATCTCTACAGCCGCGTCGGCGAGGGCGCGGAGGTCCAGGTGATTCTGGACCCTCTGCATCAAACGCCTGCAGGCCGCAAGTACGCCAAGAAGCGGCCGAAAACCGGCACGCAACTCGACCTTGCGTCTTATTGATGAAAGGGCCGAGGGCCAAGGGCCAAGGAAGACCTCCTTGGCCCTCGGCCCGGCGCAAGACGACGCTCTGGCGAGGCACATCGGGATCGCTATCGAAATCGAACCGAGTGTCAACCGCTTCCGATAGCGATTTCGATAGCGATGCGCACGACTCGTCGGCCTGAGGCTCTGCCTCGTTAGTGTTGACTGGAGTGTTGACCGGAGTGTTGACCGGAGTGTTGACCGGAGTGTCGGCCGGAGTGTTGACCTCCAGGTCAACACGAACTGAGCGGGCTGCACTGATACCGCGAGTGCCGAGCCGACCTGGCGGTCGGCTCTCCGGCCCCGGCCCCTCCGCTCCGGCCCCGCTCCGGCCCCGCTCCGAACGGTCTCGCGATTCACGCGCCGCTGCACTAGCCAGACCCCGATGGCCCGTCCGAAGCAGGTCTGGAACCCCCGACGACGCCCGACTCGATTGCCCAAGCTCGCGTGATTTCCACCGCCGGCCGGGGCATTGGAGCCGCCGCGAGCTCGCTGACCGCCACGGGTCGGCGCTCGCTGCCGACGGCCGCGCCGTCGGCGGAGCCAAGTCCGGCGCCACCCGTGCTGGCCTTCCCCGCGCGAAGATCGCTGCCCGCAAAGCGCGGCGCCTCCCGGTGGCATCCGTCATGCAACGGCAACTCTGCATGCAATCGCAATCTTGATCGGCAACCTTGATCGGCAATCTTGATCGGCAACCTTGATCGGCAATCTTGATCGGCAATCTTGATCGGCAAAGTTTGATCGGCAAAGTTTGATCGGCGACGTTTGATCGATCGCCGCCGCCAACCGCGACCCTCGCCCAGGAGATCGTCCGAACCCTGAGGTCCATAGGCGCCCAAGAGCGTGCGCCATTGCCTCCTGCGACATCCCTCGGCGGCGTCGGCGTGGTCGGGCTCATCCCGCCCGCGGCGGTGATTGCCCCGGCGCGATCAGCGCCGCAACAGCCGCGACGACGCTGACATGTCCTACGCCCGCTTCGGCCTCATGATCGCCACCTCGACGGTGGTGATGTTCGTGCTGATGTACCTCAACACCTACGCCTGGGAGCACGTCTTCTTTTCGGAGACGCGCGTCTACATGGCGCTGCTGATGGGCGCCACGATGGCGGTGATCATGCTGACGTACATGCTCGGCATGTACGCCGATGCGCGCATGAACCTCGGCATCTTCGCCGGAGCGGCCATCGCCTTTGCGCTGGCGCTGTGGCTCGTGCGCAGCCAGGCAACGGTGTCGGGGCCAAGCTACCTGCGGGCCATGATCCCGCACCATTCCATTGCGATCATGACCTCGGAGCGTGCCCAGATCCGCGACCCGCGCGTGCGCAAGCTCGCCGACGAGATCATCGAGGCGCAGCGGCGCGAGATCGCCGAGATGCGCTGGCTGATTGCCGAGGTCGCGGCCGGCAGGACTGTCGACGCCGTCTACCGCGACCCGCCCGCCGCGCCCGGCAGCATCGAGCAGGCGCTGTCCAACACCCTGCTGAGCCGGCTCGACCTGTCGCCGATGCCGGACGCCGAGGCCGCGCGGGTGCTCGATGCCGAGGCCCCCTGCACCTTCCGCCGGGCCGCCGGCAGCCATCCGGTGCTCTGGGCCACCGCGGACGGCGCTGCGGCGGCGGTGAAGCTGAACGGCGTGCTGGTTACCCTGTCCGGCACCGGCACCGACACCGGCACCGACGCGGCCGGCGACGCCGTGTTTCGTGCGCCGGGCGTCAGGCTGACGCTCAATCCCCTCGGCGAGGCGGCGGACTGGCGCGCGGATGCCGAGCTGATCTTCGCGCTCGATGCGGGGCTCAGGGTCGGCTACCGCGGCTTCTACGACTGCGCGGGCGAGACCGACCCGAACGACCGGGCGGGGCCGCGGCCCGGTGCTTCGCTGCTGCGGGAAGCGCCGGGGCGATAGCGGGCTCGCCTGGCGTTGGCGGAACGGGAGCGCCGGCGCGTCGCTCGTGGCCGCGGGACGCTCTGGGCTAGATTGCCTGACGATAGCGATAGCGATGAGCACGGCTCGCGCTGAGGCGAAGCCTCGCTAGGAGGTAGACATCATGCACGCTCATCAAACCACCGCCGGCCGGACGCCCGGGCGCGTGACCGATCCGGTCGGCGACCCCGCAGGGACCACGTACGTCTGCCCCATGTGCCCGGACGTGCGCGAGCCGGCCCCCGGCGCCTGCCCGTCCTGCGGCATGGCCCTGGAGCCGGAGACCCCGACCGCGCCGACCACCCGCACCGAATACACCTGCCCGATGCATCCGGAGGTCGTGCAGCAAGGCCCCGGCACCTGTCCCAAGTGCGGCATGGCGCTGGAGCCGCGCACCGTGACGGCCGAGGCCGCGCCGGAGCCCGAGCTCCTCGACATGACGCGGCGCTTCTGGCTCAGCGCCGCGCTGGCCTTGCCGGTGCTGGTGCTGGCGATGACCGCCGACCTGGCGCCGGGCTGGCTGCCGGCCGGGCTCTCCATGCGCGCGGTGCAGTGGATCGAGCTGGTGCTCGCCACGCCGGTGGTGTTCTGGGGCGGCTGGCCGCTCCTGGTGCGCGGCTGGCGATCCGTGCGCACCTGGAACCTGAACATGTTCACGCTGATCGGCCTCGGCGTGACCGTCGCCTGGGGCTACAGCGTCGTGGCGCTGCTGTTGCCGGGGTTGTTCCCGGCCAGCATGCGCATGGCCCACGACACCGTGCCCGTCTACTTCGAGGCCGCCGCCGTCATCACCACGCTGGTGCTGCTGGGCCAGGTGCTGGAGCTGCGCGCCCGCGGCAGCACCAACGCCGCCATCCGCCTGCTGTTGGGGCTCGCGCCCAACAACGCACGCCTGGTGCGGGACGACGGCACCGAGGTGGACGTCGCGCTGGACCAGGTGCAGCCCGGCGACCGGCTGCGCGTGCGCCCCGGCGAGAAGGTGCCGGTGGACGGCGTCGTCGTCGGCGGCAGCAGCAACGTCGACGAGTCCATGGTCACCGGCGAGCCCATCCCCGTGGCCAAGGCCGAGGGCGACCGGCTCATCGGCGCGACCCTGAACGGCACCGGCGGCCTCTTGATGCGCGCCGAGCGCGTCGGCGCCGACACCCTGCTCGCGCAGATCGTGCGCATGGTGAGCGAGGCGCAGCGCTCGCGCGCGCCCATCCAGCGCCTGGCCGATGTGGTCGCGGCCTGGTTCGTGCCCGCGGTGGTGCTGGTGGCGGCCGTGGCCTTCGTGGTCTGGTGGGTCTGGGGACCGGAGCCGCGCCTGGCCCATGCCGTGGTCAACGCGGTGGCGGTGCTCATCATCGCCTGCCCCTGCGCGCTCGGCCTGGCGACACCCATGTCCATCATGGTCGGCACCGGCAAGGGCGCGAGCATGGGCGTGCTGATCAAGCACGCCGAGGCCCTGGAGGTGCTGGAGCAGGTGGACACGCTGGTGGTGGACAAGACCGGCACCCTGACCCGGGGCCGACCGGCGCTGACCACCGTGCAGGCGGTGCCGGGTGTCGATGAGGACGCGCTGCTGCGCCTCGCCGCCAGCCTGGAGCGCGCCAGCGAGCACCCCCTGGCGGCGGCCGTCGTCGCCGGCGCCGAGGCCCGCGGGCTCCGACTCGCCGACGCCGAGGGCTTCGCATCGGTCACCGGCGGCGGCGTCTGCGGCCGCGTCGAGGGGCGCCGCGTGCTGCTCGGCACCGGTGGCTTGCTGCACAGCCACGGCATCGACACCGCGGGGATCGAGGCCGGCGCCGAGGCCCGCCGCGCGCAGGGCGAGAGCATCGTCTTCGTTGCCGTCGACGACGCCTGCGCCGGGCTCATCGGCGTCGCCGACCCCATCAAGGACGGCACGCCGGAGGCCATCCGCGGGCTGCATGACCAAGGCCTCGCCGTTGTGATGCTCACCGGCGACGGCCGCACCACCGCCGTCGCGGTGGCGTCCCAGCTCGGCATCGATCAAGTCGAGGCGGAGCTGCTGCCGGCGCGCAAGGCCGAGGTCGTCGCCCGGCTCCAGGCCGAGGGACACCGCGTCGCCATGGCCGGCGACGGCATCAACGACGCCCCCGCACTCGCCCGCGCCGACGTCGGCATCGCCATGGGCACCGGCACCGACGTCGCCATGGAGAGCGCCGGCGTGACCCTGGTGAAGGGCGACCTGCGCGGCATCCTGCGCGCCCGCCGCCTGAGCCGCGCGGTGATGCGCAACATCCGCCAGAACCTGTTCTTTGCCTTCATCTACAACGCCCTCGGCGTGCCGGTGGCGGCGGGCGCGCTCTACCCCGTTTTCGGGCTGCTGCTGTCGCCGATGATCGCCGCCGCGGCGATGAGCTTCAGCTCGGTCTCGGTCATCGGCAACGCGCTGCGGTTGCGGTCTGTGAAGCTCTGACGGGAGACGGCGGGGCGAGGGCGAAGGGCCGAGGGCCGAGGAGGGCTCCTTGGCTGTTGGCCCTTGGGGCACCGCCTGCTGGAGGCAAGATCCAACGGTCGCAGCAAAGCCGCCGCGGGACGGCGGTTTCGGCGCCCCCGTGCCGACAAGCTAGACTCTCAAGATGATGCACAGACGCCCCCAGCCGAACCCAGGGCCAGTGCGGCAAGACAGCGAGCACCGCGATGTCGTGTACCGCATCGATGCGGACGACCGGATCTGCTTCGTCAACGACGCCTGGCTGGACTTCGCCGACGCCAACGCCGGCCCCAGCGGGGCCGAGGGCCTGCTCGGCTCGCCGATCCTGTCGCACATCTCGGACGCCGAGACGCGCCATATCTATCGGCTCCTGCTCGATCGGGCCCGGGCGGCGGCGCGCCCCGTCCGTTTCCGCTACCGCTGCGACTCGCCGGAGCTGCGGCGCCTGCTGGAGATGCACATCCGCGCGCTGCCCGGGGGCCAGGTCGAGTTTTCCAGCCGGGTGCTGCGCCTGGAACCGCGCGCGCCGGTGCGGCTGCTCGATCCGGCCGCGCGGCAGCGCCGCGGGGACCCGTTGCAGATCTGCAGTTGGTGCAAGGCCGTGCAGGTGCAGACCGCCTGGCTGGAGGTGGAGGCGGCGATGCAGCGGCTCGGGGCCTCGGATGCCGATCTTCCTCCGCTCAGCCATGGCATCTGCCCTGCCTGCAGCGATCGCCTGACGCGCCTCGGAGGTGCTCCATGAGAATTCTCGTCGCCGAGGACAACCACATCCTCGCCACGATCCTGGCCGATTACCTGATCGGGCGCGGTCACGAGGTCGTTGCCGCCTACGATGGGCGGCTCGCTGCGGTGTTCTGTCGGCAGCGAGAGTTCGATGCCGTCGTGATCGACTTGGTGATGCCCGACGTCTACGGCGTGGATGTGCTGGAGGAGCTGCATGCGCAGCAGCGGATGCCGCACGCCATCGTCATCAGCGGCTTTCCGGAGCTGGTGGACGAGATGGCGCCGCGCTTGGCGGCGGTCGGCGTCGATGCGGTGATCCTGAAGCCGTTCTCGTTCTCCGAGGTCGACGAGGCCCTGGCACGGCTGCACTGACCGACTGCGCGGGCGTTTGGTGCCTCGGGTCGAGCCCTGCCGTGAAGGGCAGGTGCGCCCTCGGTATCGTTGCGGGCGTCTGCCGGCAGGCCCACTCGCATCAGGACAACGCCCGCTCCGACACGCATGCCGCATCCAACCGACCAAGGCCAAGAGCAGCCGCCGATCGTCGGGATCGGCGCCTCCGCCGGGGGCATCGAGGCACTCAGGCGCTTCTTCAAGACCATTCCGGACGACCTCGGCGCGGCCTACGTCGTCATCGTGCATCTCGCGCCCGACCACGACAGCGAGCTGCCGGCCATCCTCGCGCGCGAGACGCGGATGCCGGTGACGCAGGTCGGCGATCACGACCGGGAGTCGCTGCAGCCGAACCACGTCTATGTGATCGCGCCGGACCGCAAGCTCCAGGTGACCGACTCCGCCGTCGGCGCCTCGCGCTTCGAGCAGCCGCGGGGGCAGCGTTCCGCCATCGACCTGTTCTTTCGCTCGCTCGCGGAGGTCCCGGGCGACATCTACGCGGTCGTGCTCTCCGGCGGCGGCTCGGACGGCGCGCAGGGGGCGCGGGCCATCAAGGCCGCCGGCGGCCTGGTGCTGGTGCAGGCCCCCGCCGCTGATCTATCTGGATCAGGAGGTGGAAGAGCAGGTGATGGCGCTGTTTCGCTATGCCCTTCGCGACGACGGCTACCTGTTTCTCGGCAGCTCGGAGACGGCAAGCGAGCAATACTTTCGCCCGCGACTTCGTGGACCGCCAGGTCGCCACGCACAGCTTCGCCAGCACGAGCGAATACCTCCGTGAGCTGATTCGGCGCGAGCGTGACCTTGAGTTGCTGCGCGATAAGCTGCTGGCCGGGCGTGACTCCGGACCGGCCACACCCATCGACGACGCCTGGTTCGCCAGGTTACGGGCACAGGCCGGCAGTCTGCGTATCTGATCTTTCTACGTGGACGACGCCGGGCGGCTCGACATCTCGTCGGCGCTGCTGAGGGAAGGCGACGCAGACGAAGTCGCAGACGATGGCTGAGCATACGCCCGTGCACGCCGGTGTTGATTGGCCAGCTCGGGGCAGCCGGCTTGCCGTCGTCCGCGCCGACCTCTCGGCATGACGCCGCCGCCCAACGCAAAGCCAGCCTCCCCCGCGCCGACAACCACCAGCCGGCCACGGGATGTGCCTTTCCATGCCCGATCGCGCTATGCTCTCGCCATGAACGACATCGCCACCCCACACGATACCTTCTTCCGCGAGAGCTTCGGCCGGCGCGAGATCGCTTGCGACTTCCTGCGCTGCCGATTGCCGCCGGCGCTGCTGGCGGACATCGACCTCGCGACGCTGGAGATCGCCAAGGACACCTACGTGTCCAGCGACCTGCGCTCGGCCTATTCCGACCTGGTCTACCGCCTTCGCCACCGCGATGGGCCCCTGCACGTCTACCTGCTGTTCGAGCACAAGAGCTGGCCCGAGCACTGGACCCCGCTGCAACTGCTGCGCTACGTCACCGCCGAGGGCGAGCAGTTCCGCAAGCAGCATCCCGAGGCGCGCCATCTGCCGCCGGTCTACACCATCGTCGTCTATCCGTCGTCTATCACGGGGCGCGTGCTTGGCAGGCACCGGCGGACTTCCATGCCATCGTCCAGCCGTTGCCGGCGGCGCTCGCGCCCTTCGTGCCGAGCTTCCGCTACGACATCGCGGACCTGTCCAGCCGCACCGACGCCGAGATCAAGGGCAAGGTACTGACGCGGCTAGTCCAACTCGCGCTGCGCTGGATCTTCGACGACGCGCCGATAGAGCGCCTGCGCGAGCTGATGGCGCTGATCGAGCAGATCGAGGACCGCGACACGGCCGTGGCCGTGCTGGAATCCCTGCTGCGCTACTATGTCCAAGGCACCGGCCGGGTGGACGAGCCCGCCGTCCGCACGCTGCTGCAACAGACCTCCGCCGGAGACCCGATCATGCAGACCTTCATCGACCGCTATATCGAGCAGGGCCGCGAGCAGGGCCTCCAGCAGGGCGAGGCCGCGGTCCTGCTGCGCCAGATCGAGCGCAAGTTCGGCCCGCCGACCCCCGACATCCGCGAGCGCGTGCTGAGCGCCGATGCCGAGCGGCTGCTGGACTGGTCCGAGCGCATCCTCACCGCCGAGACACTGGAATCGGTGCTGCACTGAGCCGGGCGGCCGGAGACTGGCAATCGGAGTGCCCTAGCCGCATGCAAGCCAAACGCCTGCTGTCGTATCGCCAACGGCTGACGGACAGCCTGTTCAAGGAAGTCCGGGTCAGAGCATGGACACCTAGAGCATGGACACCGTCTTGCGCAGCCCGCTCGCCCGCGTATTGAACCAAGGGCCAAGGGCCAAGGGCCGAGGCGGACTCCCTTGGCCCTCGGCCCTTTTGCCTGCAAGCGCCGTGTCGTCGTGAAACTTGACTTATCTGCCAACATTCGGCGCCGTCAAGCAATCCAGCGAGGCAGAGCCTCAGACCGACCAGGGCACGGCGCCTCGTCTTGCGCAGCCCGCTCGCCCGCGTATTGAACCAAGGGCCAAGGGCCAAGGGCCGAGGCGGACTCCCTTGGCCCTTGGCCCTCGGCCCTCGGCCCTTTTGCCTGCAAGCGCCGTGTCGTCGGGAAACTTGATAGCAGTGCATCCCGCTCTGTCGGTGTTGACCTGGAGGTCAACACTCCAGTCAACGCCGACCGCAGGGCGCCTAATCCGCAAGCAACGCCTTGATTGCGGCGACGCCTACGGGCTTGACGAAGTGTTGATCAAAACCCGCTTGCTGCGTCTTCTGCCGGTGCTCATCCTGGCCCCAACCGCTGATGGCGACCAAACGGAAGGCGTCTTTGCCGTGGCGGGCGCGCAAGCGGCGCGCGGTCTCGTAGCCGTCCATGCCGGGCATCCCCAGGTCCATCAGCACATGGCTCGGCAGCCAGTCCTCGCAGATCCGGATGGCCTCGGCCCCGTCGTGGGCAATGCGCACCTCGGCATTCAGCGTCGTCAGCAGCAGGCCCAGGCTTTCGGCGATGTCCGGGTTGTCGTCCACCACCAGAACCCGGCGCTGCGGGGTGCGCTGTGTCGGCGCCGCCTGCGTTGGGTTTTGCGCCGAGGCGCCGCCGCAGAGCGGCAGGGAGACGGTGAAGACCGCGCCGCGTCCGGGGCCGTCGCTCTCGGCCCGGACACTGCCGCCGTGCAGCGCGACCAAGCTCCGCACCAGGGTCAGGCCGATGCCGAGTCCGCCATCGCGGCCGGGCTCGGCCTGGGAGAACATCTCGAAGACCTCTGCCAGCCGCTCGCGCGGAATGCCGCGCCCATCGTCCTGCACCCGGATGTGGACGCTGTCTGCCGCGGGCTCCGCCGTTACGGCGATGCAGCCGTGGTCGTTGGTAAACTTGGCCGCGTTGTTCAGGAGGTTGCAGAGGACCTGTACCAGCCGGATGCGGTCGCCCTGCACCGGCAGGGGGCCAGAGGGCAGATCGACGCTGAGCCGGCGAGCGCCCCGGCTGAGACCGCTGCCGCTGATCTCGAGCGCGGCGCGGATGACCTCGGCGAGGTCGAGCCGCTCCATGCGCAGTTGGATCGTGCCGCGGCTGATGCGCGCGACGTCCAGCAGGTCGTCCACTAGACGCACCAGCAGGTTGAGCTGGCGGTCCATCATCTGCACGGGCCGCTCGCAGGCGGAGTCCTCGCCGCGCAGCGCCTCGATCAGGTCCAGACCGGTGCGCAAGGCCGCCAGCGGATTGCGCAGCTCATGGGCAAGGATGGCGAGGAACTCGTCCTTGCGCCGCGCGGACTCGCGCAGCGCCATCTCGGCCTGCTTGCGCGCGGTGGTCTCCTCGGCCACGACGCTGACGCCCGTAATGCGGCCTTCGGCATCCTTGACCGGCAGCCAGTGCTCGACAAAGCTGCGCTCGACACCGGGTCGGGAGGGCGTTTCGCCGACGATCTCCACATCGAGCCGCGGCTGGCCGGTGTCCAAAACGTCGCGCAAGATCGCTTCGGCCACCTCGGCGAGCCTCGGCGTCAGCTCGCGCACCGTCTTGCCGATGTGCTCGGCGGCCGGGATGCCGTTGATCTCGGCGAGGCGCTCGTTGATGCGCACAAAGCGCAGGTCGCGGTCGAGCAGGCACAGGCCCACCGGGGCGTTGCGGTAGAGATCTTCCAGCTCGGCCAGGCGCAGGCGGGCCTGTTCCCTGGCGGCCAGCGCGGCTGCTTCGGCCTGCTTGCGCGCGCTGATATCCAGATGCATGCCGATCCACTCGGTCACCTCGCCACGGGCATCGCGGATCGGCGCCGCGTGCACGCTCACCCAGCGCCACGCGCCGTCGTGGCGGCGCACCCGGTACTCGCTCACCATCGGCTCGCCGCGGGCGACGGCGTCCTGCCAGCGCTGCGCGACCCGGGCCGCGTCGTCCGGATGCACGGCATCGGCCCAACCCGTGCCGAGCATCGCCTTGGCCGTCTGTCCGGTAAAGGCGAGCCACTCCGGCTGCGCCGCCTGGGCCAATCCCGACGGCGGGCAGGACCAAGTGACGGCGCCGGTGGCCTCGACCAGGGTGCGGTAGCGCAGCTCGCTCGCACGCAGGGCACGCTCGGCGGCCTTGCGCGCGCTGATATCGCGCACGACCAGCAGCGCGAACAGGGGCTCACCGGCCGCCGAGCGCACCAGCGACCCGCCGTAGCTGGCGATGAAGTCGCGTCGGCCGTCGCGGCGGCGCACATGCAGCTCGTAGCCGTCGAAGACCTCGCCGCGCAGCGCCCGGGGCATGGGCCAGTCGGCGACCGGCACGGGGTGCCCGTCCATATCGAGCAGCTCCCATTGCTCCTGGATCTGCTGGCGGGACTGGGATGCCTCCTGCAGGTTGGCGTAGCCGTGCAGGTCGAGCGAGACGCGGTTGTGGTAGATCACCTGCCCGCTCGGCGCGGCCATCACCAGCCCATCCGGAACGCTCTCCATGATGCCCACGCGTTCGCGAACCAGGCGCTCGTCGCCGGCGGTGGTCTGGCTCGCCCGCAGGCTGAGGGCGCGCTCGAGCTCCGCGACCCGGGCTTCGAGCCGACGCACATGCGCTGCCGTCGGCTCCGGTACAGAGCCGCAGGGCGCGGCAGCCTCGCCAGCTTCGGTGGCTGCCGTTCCGCCGGGCGGGAGCGGATGGTCAGCCACGGCGACACGCCAATCTCAGGAACACGAGAGCTTTGCCGGGGCTAGGCGGCGCTGCGCGACGCACCGGTGCCCAAGGTCGCGCACGGAAGGCGACGGCACGCCCGGCTGGGAAGCTCCGGCCCGCGTTGACAATGACTTCCACGTTGGAAATAGACTGCCGGCCAGACACGCCGGTTGGGATGGTAGTGGGGGACCACCGCGTCCGTGCGCTTGGCGACGAGGCCAGCCGCCAACCGGCGGCCGCAACGGACCGAAACGTGCGAATCCCTGGTGCCCTGCGCTGAATCCTGCCGCCCCAGGCCCAAGGTCGTCAAGGTGCGCACCCGGCCCCGCGGGCTCAGATTGGTCATTCACCGGCTGGTCGGTTGCTGGCGAGCCGGGCGAGCGGCGGCCCGACAGGCCCCTCCGCCCGCGACATGCGCACAGGCAAAAGGGCCGAGGGCCGAGGGCCGAGGGAGCTCTCCTCAGCCCTCAGCCCTCGGCCCTCGGCCCTTGGTTCGCGACGACCGGATTGCTCAAAAGAGCGCTCCGCGCCCTGGCCGGTCTGAGGCTCTACCTCGCTAGAGCGCGGATTCCGCTTCCGCCCGCGTCTCGAAGATGTGCGGCGCGAGGCCGCGCTCCTGGATCGCGCTGCCGAGCTTGTCGCGCAGGAACGCGCTGGTGCTGTAGCGGGTGATGTTGCCGTAGTGGTGCGTGACCATGTGCTCGACCACGCCGGCGTAGGCATCCATGGCCGGCTCGCTGACCTCGAAACCGTCGTAGTTGACGATGACATCCACCTGCTTGCCGATCTCCCGGCACTTGCGCTCCACGGCGTCCTGCACGTCTTGGGCGTCCTTGGGCGTGCGCAGCTTGAGCCCCTGGAAGTTGAGAAACAGCAGGTTGCGCTCCGGCTGGTAGGAGATGCGATCGAGCAACGAGATGGCGAGCAGCGAGTCCTTGAGCCCCATCGGATCGGGGCGGAAGATGCGCTCGTCCATCGGTTGCGGATCGTGGATGATCGGGCGGAACGCCATGTTTGCGAGGATGTCGCGCTCGATGTCGATGCCCGGGGCGACCTCGGTCAGCTCCAGGCCGTCCGGGGTCAGCGCCAGCACGCAGCGCTCGGTGACGTAGAGCACGCGCTTGCCGTTCGTGGCCGCGTATTCGCCGCTGAAGGTCACCTGGTCGATGCGCTCGACAAACTTGCGGAACCGGCCCTCGTTGACGATCACCAGCTTGCCGTCGGCGATCTCGACCTTGAGCCCGCCGGCCATGAAGGTGCCGACGAAGATGACGATGCGGCTGTTCTGGGTGATGTTGATGAATCCGCCTGCACCGGCCAGCTTGGTCCCAAAGCGGCTGACGTTGATGTTGCCGCGGGCGTCGCACTCGGCCAGACCCAGCACGGCGAGGTCAAGCCCGCCGCCGTCGTAGAAATCGAACTGCTGGTTCATGTCGACCTGCGCCGAGGCGTTGATCGACGTGCCGAAGTTGAGCCCGCTGCCGGGCACGCCGCCGATGATCCCGGGCTCGGCGGTGAGGGTCATGTAGGGCAGCAGGTGCTCCTCGGCGGCGATGTTGGCCACGCCCTCCGGCATGCCGATGCCGAGGTTGACGACGGCGTTGGGCATCAGCTCGAAGGCGGCGCGGCGCGCGATGACCTTGCGCTCATCCAGCGGCATCGCCGGCAAGGCGTCGAGCGGCACGCGCATCTCGCCGGACAGCGCCGGCTGATACTGGGTGCCGTAGGTCTGCCAGTGGTGCTCGGGCGCTGCCACCACCACGCAATCCACCAGGATGCCCGGCACCTTGACCTGCCGTGGCAGCATGGCGCCGGTCTCGGTGACGTGCTCGACCTGGGCGATGACCAGGCCGCCGGCGTTCTTGGTGGCCATCGCGATGGCGAGGGTGTCCTGGGTCAGCGCCTCGCGGTTCAGCGCCAGGTTGCCGTCGGCGTCCGCCATGGTCGCGCGGATGAAGGCCACGTTCGGCGTCGGCGCCTTGTAGAACAGCATCTCGCGCCCGCCGAGGGTGATGACCTCCACCAGATCCTCGGTGCAGCAGTCGTTCACCTTGCCGCCCTCCAGGCGTGGGTCGACGAAGGTGCCGAGCCCGACCGGCGACACATTGCCCGGCTTGCCGGCGGCGATCTCGCGATACAGGTGCGAGATGACGCCGAGCGGCAGGTTGTAGGCCTCGATCTTGTTGGCCAGCGCCAGCTCGCCGATCTTGGGCACCAGGCCCCAGTGACCGCCGATGGCGCGCTTGATGAGTCCCTCGTGGGCAAGGCGGTTGGCGCCCTGGTCCTTGCCGTCGCCGGGTCCGCCGCCGAAGAACAGGGTCAGGTCGCGCGGCGCGCCGGTGTCGAGAAAGCGCCGTTCCAGCGCGACGCCCAGCTCGTCGGGCACGCCGACAACACCGAAGCCGGAGAACACCAGGGTGTCGCCGTCGTGCACCAGGCGCACGGCCTCGTCGGCAGAAACGATTTTGTTTTTCATGGCGTTGCTCCTTACTCCATGCACCAGCCGTGGCTGACGACCAGCGACTGGCCCGTATAAGCGTTGCTTGGGTGGGCGGCGAGGAAGACGGTCGCCTCGGCCACGTCCTCGACGGTGGTGAACTCGCCATCGACCGTGTCTTTGAGCATCACGTTCTTGACCACCTCGGCTTCGCTGATGCCAAGCTCCCGGGCCTGCTCCGGGATCTGCTTGTCCACCAGCGGCGTGCGCACGAAGCCGGGGCAGACGACGTTGGCGCGCACCCCGTGGGCGGCGCCCTCCTTCGCCACCACCCGGCAGAGCCCGAGCAGGCCGTGCTTGGCGGTCACGTAGGGGGCCTTGAGCAGGCTCGCGATCTTGGAATGCACCGAGCCCATGTAGATGATCGAGCCGCCCTGCTCCTGCGCGTACATCGGCTTGAGGCAGGCGCGGGTGGTCAGGAAGGCGCCGTCGAGGTGGATCGCGAGCATCTTCTTCCAGGTCTCGAACGGCATCTCGTGCACCGCGCCGATCATCTGCACGCCGGCATTGCTGACCAGGACGTGGACGCCGCCGAGCTCGCGCACGACGCGCTCCACACCGGCCTCCACCTCCGCCTCGCTGGTGACGTTCATGGCGACGCCGATGGCTTGGCCGCCGGCATCGCGGATCTCCCCGGCCACCGCCTCGGCCCCTTCCAGGTTGAGGTCGGCGATGGCGACCTTGGCGCCCTCGCGGGCAAAGGCCAGCGCGATGCCGCGGCCGATGCCGCTGGCCGCACCCGTGACGATGGCTACCTTATCTGTCATGCGCATGAAAGCGTCCTCCGGATCAGGGAAGGGGCGTGCAGGGGCGCCCGGTGGCGGCGCCACCTGGGGATCGGTCGGATCAGCCGACGGCGTGCATGCCGCCGTCCACGAACAGCGTCTGCCCGGTCATGCCGGAGCCGCCGGGACCCACCAGGAAGGCGGTCAGGGCGCCGACCTCTTCCTGCGTCACCAAGCGTTGCAGGGGCGCGCGTTGCTGGGCCGTGGCGAGCAGCTCGTCGAAGTGGGCGATGCCCGAGGCCGCGCGGGTCATGATCGGCCCCGGCGACACCGCATGGACACGGATGCCCTTGGGGCCGAGCTCCAGCGCCATGTAGCGCACCATGCCCTCAAGCGCGGCCTTCACCGGTCCCATCAAGCCGTAGTGCGGTATCGCCACATTGGCACCGTGATAGGTCATGGTGATCAGCGCCCCGCCGTGGCCCATGTGCGGCTCGCACAGCCGACCGAGCTCGGCGAAGGTGTGGCCGGAGATGGCCATGGCCTGGCCGAAGCCCTCGCGGCTGCTGTCCGTGACCCGCCCATGCAGGTCGGCGGCGGGCGCCCAGGCGATGGCGTGCACGGCGAAGTCGAGCCCGCCTAAGCTCGCGACACCCTGCTCGACGAAGCTCTCCAGCGAGCCCGGCACGGTCACGTCGCACGGGAAGATCGGCGCGTCGATTTGCTCGGCCAGCGGCGCAACATAGCTCCGGGCCTTGTCGTTGAGATAAGAGAGGGCCAGGCGGGCGCCCTGCCGATGGGCCTCCCGGGCACAGCCCCAGGCGATGCTGTGCTCGTTGGCCACACCAAGAATCAGGCCGCGCAGGCCCGCGAGCGGAAGATAAGGCGTTTGCATTGTCGTCCCCGACACAGTGGGCGTGTGCGGGGGAGTATAGGTGCCGAGGGTGACCTTCTCGTGACCTTGAACGCGGGCCGGTGCGGGACTCAGCCGCGCTCGCCTCGCGCCCGCTCCACCAGGGCGTCGGCAATGCGGAGCAGGCCTTCGTAGCCGCGCACGCCCTCGCCGACGACAACGTACCGCCCGTCCACGACGATCTGCGGCACGGCGTCGACCCGCATGCGCGACTCCAGATCCTGCGCACGCCGCAGCGCGAGATCCACCTCGAAGCTGTTCAGCGTCTTGCCGAATGCCTCCGCGTCGCGCCCCTGCTGCTCGACCCACTTGAGAATGTTCTTTTCCGTGTAGAGGTTCACCCGGTCTTGGATCACGGCATCGAACACGGCCTGATCCAGCTCTGCCAGAGAGCCCCCGAGCTCGAGCGCGTAGTACAAGCGCGCCAGATTCGCCCAGGCCGCGCGGCCGAAGGTGACCGGCACGCGCTGGAAGGTCACATCGTCAGGCAGTTGCTCGGCCCAGGCCTTGATCAGCGGATTCAGCGACCCGCAATGCGGGCAGCCGTAGGAGAAGAATTCCAGCACCTCGATCGTCGCGTTGTCGGTGCCGGGCTGCGGCGGCGCGAGCGGGCGCCAGTCGCGCCCCTCGACGAGGCCGTCCTCGGCACGGGCACCCGGAATCACAGCCGCCGTGAGCAAGGCGACCAGGCCGGCATGAAATTCTCGACGGGTCATCGGCATCGTTTGGGTCTCCGGAAGAATCATCGCTTGGTTAGGGCTCCTTGCCATCTTCATCGAAATCGAAATCGGGATCGGGATCGGGATCGAAATCGCCCTCAGGCTCCCTCGGCGTCGGGCGGACGCCGCAGCAGCAGCCATAGCGCCAGCGCGAGGATCGCGATGAAGCAAAGCAGCGCCCAGCCGGCCAAGGCAACGCCGAAGATGACGAGCGCTTTGTCTTCGCAAAACCCCGTGGCCATGAACAGCGTCGGCTGCTGCATGCCAAGCCATTCCACGAAGCGCTCGATGGGACCCATGTCCGGGCCGAGGCAGGAGACGCTGCCCTCGGGCTGCGCCTGCAGCCAGGTCTGAAAGCCCGCGGTCGCCGCACCGCCGGCCGCCGCCAAGGCGACCAGCGCGCCGCTGATGCGCCGCGCGAGGCCGGTCGTGAAGGCCGCGAGCAGCGCCAGCGGTGCGATCAGCATATATAGCAGTCGCTGGAAGATACACAGGTGGCAGGGCGCGAGGGCCAGCCATTCCGTCAACAGGATGCTCGCCAGCGCGAGCGCCGCGCTGCCGACGGCGATGAGGAGCCAAAGCCGACGATGCGTGATCAGTGCCATAAGGAGCAAATCTGGTTGAAGTCAACGAGCGACCGCGGCCGACCGCGGCCTCGCGCCGCGGCGCCACCGCAGCAGCGAGCGGCTGCATCGTCGCACTCAGGTCGCGACGCCGCGAGTCCCGAACAACCCGCGAGGCGTCTGCGCTGCCGCTGGCGCCCCGCGGCAGTCGACATTAAAGAGCAGCCACGGCGCGCGTTCCACAGCCTGTTTGGCCACCCGAGGGCGAGCTAGCGTTGCTCGGCTGAGGTTCGCCCCGCAGGCACAAGCCGTGCGGGAGCCAGCGATGCTCGCCGCGCGCATTCTCTCCCGGTTCGTAGCAAGTCGGCGAGGCTCTGCGCGCGCCGGCTGCGGACAGCGCCGTCGCGCCGGAGCCGCAGCGCCCCCCCCCTGGGGCGGCTGGCAGCTCATCGTGCCGCGGATGGGCGCGCGCAACGGCGCGCAGATCCAGTCGGCAGCCGCCCGGGCGCCTTGTCGCATACCTGTCTCGACCCAACAAACGAGGATTGACAAATAAGCGGTACACTCGTCGCAGCGGAACCAAGGTCGGGCGAACGCTATCGCTATCGCTATCGCTATCGCTATCGTTGGTGGGCGACATCGCACCACGCAAGGGTTTCGCACTTCGACGCCGCTTGAGCCAAATGCGGTTGCGGGTAGATTTCGAGTTCGAATGACCACCCTTACCTTGCTGTCCGGCGTGGACGGGGCGGGTGCCATCCGATCTCTGTTCAGGATGCCCGATCCATCGCCTTCTGCCTCAATCGGCGTCGATACCGGCGTCCATCACCAACGGAGCGCAACATGCCCCACCGGCCCATGCCGTCTTCATTCAAGCCAATCCGCGGGCTGAATGCCCTCGTCCTGCTCGCCGGCCTGCTATGGACAACCAGTGCCTTTGCGGAGCCGGACTTCCTGGTCGATGCCGACTGGCTTGCCGAGCGCCTGGACGAGGAGAATCTGATCGTGCTGGAGGTGCGTTATCACCCGCACCGCTACTTCACCGTCGGCCACATTCCGGGCGCGACCCAGGTCCAGCGGTTCAAGGATCTGGGCGACAATGCGGCGAGCCCGATCATGCGCTTTCCGTCGCGCGAGACCTTTCAGCAGACGCTGCGGGCCTGGGGGGTCGACGACGACTCGACGCTGGTGCTGTACGACGACTCCAGTACGGCGCTTGTGTCGCGCCTGTATTACCTGCTCGATCTCTACGGCTTCAACATGGATCAGGTGAAGATCTTAAACGGCGGCACCATCGACTGGACCGCGTTCAATGAGTTGACCAAGGAGCCGACAGCGCCCCGCGCGGCCGGTACCGTGACCCTCGGCGAGGCGAATCCGGAGCTGTTTGTCGAATGGGACGACGTCTATGCCGATGTCGTCTCGCGACGTGATCCCGACGTGGTTCTACTCGATGCCCGCCCGCGGGACATGTACACCGGCGAGGTCATTCGCCACTCCATCATGGGCGGCCATATCCCCGGCGCAATCAACATTGTGAGCCTCGACGGCACCGACGGCCAGAGCGGCAAGTGGCGTGACGATGCCGCCCTAGCAGCGCTCTACGCAGAGCTGCCGAAGCACAAGCGCATCTATGCCTACTGCCACGACGGCTTCCGGATGGGCCTTGCCTACCTCCAGCTCAAGCACCTGGGCTACGAGGATGTACGTCTCTACAACGGCGGCTGGTCCCACTGGGGCAACGAGCTAACCTTGCCCGTGGTGGAAGGCGAAGAGCCGCTGGGCGGCGACTTTGCGCTCTGACCCCGGAGTGTCTACGGGAATACGCACTCCGCGCTGCACCCGTTGCGCCGGTAGCCGCCGAGCGCAGCCCCGCTCCCGGAGCGTTGCTCGCGGGTGAACCAAGGGCCGAGGAGTCCGCCCTCGGCCCTCGGCCCTCGGCCCTTTTGCCTGCCGCCGGTGACCCGGGACCTGAGGCGCGGTCATAAAATCGTCATTCTTTCGTCACAACTCCGCATAGATCGTGGGGCATACTTCTCGGCTCGACTAACCCGCTGATGGAATTGCCCCCATGAAGAAATCTCCGATTGCCGTCGCTGTACTTGGCACGCTCGCTCTCTCCTCGCAGGCCATGGCCCGCGATACCATCAACATCGTCGGCTCCTCGACCGTGTTCCCATTCGCGACCACGGTCGCCGAGCGCTTCGGTAACACCACCGAGTTCAACACCCCGAAGATCGAGTCCACGGGCTCGGGCGGCGGTATGAAGCTGTTCTGCGCCGGCGTCGGTGTCGATCAGCCCGACGTCACCAATGCGTCGCGCCGGATGAAGGTCTCCGAGTTCGAGAACTGCCAAAAGAATGGCGTCGATAAGATCACCGAGGTCAAGATCGGTTACGACGGCATCGCCATCGCCAACTCGAAGAAGGCCGAGCAGTTCGAGATTTCGCTGCGTGACGTGTGGCTGGCGCTGGCCAAGGATGTGCCGAACCCAGAGGGTGGCGAGGAGCTCGTCGCGAACCCCTACAAGACCTGGAAGGACGTGAACTCGGATCTGCCCGATGTCGCCATCGAGGTGCTCGGCCCGCCGCCGACCTCCGGCACCCGTGACGCCTTCGCCGAGATCGCGCTGGAAGGTGGCTGCAAGACCTTCGACTGGATCGCGGCAACCAAAGCCGAGGACAAGTCGAAGTACAAGTCGATCTGCCACACCATTCGCGAGGATGGAGCCTATGTCGAGGCCGGCGAGAACGACAACCTGATCGTGCAGAAGCTCGACTCGAACGCGGACGCGCTCGGCGTCTTCGGCTTCAGCTTCCTGGACCAGAATACCGACAAGCTGCAGGGCACCATCGTCAATGGTGTCGAGCCGACCTTCGATAACATCGCCAGCGGCGACTATCCGGTCTCGCGCTCGCTGTACTTCTATGTCAAGAATGCCCATGTCGGCACCATACCGGGCATCCAGGAGTACGTGAACGAGTTTACCAGCGACAATGCTTGGGGTCCGGATGGCTACCTGCCGCCTAAGGGCCTGGTTCCGCTGCCCGAGGACATGCGCAAGAAGGTTGCCAAGTCGGCACAAGGCCTGGAGCCGATGTCGAGCCCCGAATAAGGCCCGGCTCGATGCGTGATGCCGCTTTGACGCGGCATCCGCATCCCTGCTGATCAACGCCGGCGGCTCTCAAGGGCCGTCGGCGTCTTGCATTGCTCGATCGTCTTTCGTCGCTTTTCGCCAAGACCGCGCGCTGTTATGAGCTCCACGCTGCTGTTTTTCATTGTTCTGGCCGCCATGGCGCTGGCCTATTACATCGGACGCCAACGCGCGATCGGCGTCGTCGGCGGCGTCTCTCAGATCAATCGCCTGCACTCGCTGCCGTCATACTACGGCTACTACGCGGCGCTCTTGGTCGGCCTCCCGGCAATGTTGCTACTGCTGCTCTGGGTCGGCCTGCAGGGGCAGATTCTCACCGCGCTGACGCTCGCAGAGCTACCGCCAGAGGTGACCGCCGACCTCTCCGAGGGGCAGTTGAGCCTGCTCACCAGCGACATCCGCAACCTGGCCAGCGGTAACCTCATGGGGCGTGACCCGAGCCCCGCGGTCGAGGCGGCCGCGGCTCGCTTCCAACAGCTCCAGCAGATTGCCACGCTCAGCCTCTGGGCGCTGACTGGCGCCGTTGTCCTCGCCGGCATGGCTTGGGCCTGGCAGCATACCAAGCCCAGCTTTCGCGCCCGCAATCGGGTCGAATCGATCCTGATGTTGGTGATGATCCTGTTCTCCTTAATCGCGATCCTGACCACGCTCGGCATTGTGCTGTCGGTGCTGTTCGAGTCGATCCGCTTCTTCCAGATGGTGCCCTGGACCGAGTTCCTATTCGGCACCCGATGGAGTCCGCAGATCGCCTTGCGTGCCGAGCAGGTGGGTGCCTCGGGGGCCTTTGGCGCCATTCCGCTGTTTACCGGAACCTTGCTGATCTCGTTCATCGCCATGCTGCTGGCGGTGCCGGTCGGGCTGCTCTCGGCGGTCTATCTGGCGGAGTACGCGCCGCGCAAGGTGCGTGCCTGGGCCAAGCCGGTGCTCGAGATCCTGGCCGGCATCCCGACCGTGGTCTATGGCTTCTTCGCCGCGTTGACCGTGGCGCCCTTTTTTCGTGATCTGGGCCAGAGCGTTGGGCTGGATGTCGCCTCCGAGAGCGCGCTCGCGGCGGGTCTCGTGATGGGCATCATGATCGTCCCGTTCGTCTCCTCGCTCTCCGAGGATGTGATCAACGCCGTGCCGCAGTCGCTGCGCGACGGTTCCTATGCACTCGGCGCAACCCAGTCCGAAACCATCCGCCGCATCATCTTCCCCGCAGCGCTGCCGGGCATCGTCGGCGGCGTGCTGCTCGCGGTGTCGCGCGCCATCGGCGAGACCATGATCGTGGTGATGGCCGCGGGCCTGGCGGCAAATCTGACCGCGAACCCCCTCGCGAGCGTCACCACGGTGACGGTGCAGATCGTTACCCTGCTCACCGGTGACCAGGAGTTCGACAGCGCCAAGACCCTGGCCGCCTTCGCGCTGGGACTCACGCTCTTCGTCGTGACCCTGGTCCTTAACGTCATCGCGCTGCACATCGTGCGCAAGTATCGGGAACAGTATGACTAAGACCGCCACCGCCAGCGGCGCGAGCCGCAGTCCGCGTGAGATCGTCGAGGCCAGCCTGAAACGGCGTTATGCCACCGAGCGTCGGTTCCGGCTGCTCGGGGCCAGCGCCGTTGTGCTTGGGCTCAGTTTCGTTGCGATCCTGTTTATCAACATCGTCAGCAATGGCTATAGCGCCTTCTTTCAGAGCTATCTGGAACTGCCCGTAGCGTTCGAGGCCGAGGCGATTGATCCGACCGGCGCCTTGCGCGATGGCGATCTGGATGAGGCCGAGGTCGCCAGTCAACTGCGCTCGGTGAACTTTCTCAAGCTCGCTCGCGACGCCTTGCGCGCCGAGTTTCCAGAGGTCACCGGGCGTACGCCCCTGCGCGACCTGGACGAACTGCTCAGCCCGGGCGCGCCACTGCAACTGCGCGAGCGCGTGACGCGAGATCCGACGGTGATCGGCAGCGAGCGCTCCGTGCGTCTGCTCGCGAATGACGATATCGACGTGTTCATGAAGGGGCGCATGACCCCGGTCGTGCGCGCCGATGGCGATGGGGTCGCCACGCTCGAGGGCGAGCTCGACGCGATCGGCGAGGAGGTCGTCGTGCGCGTCTCCGACGAGGGCCTGGGGCCGCTGCTCGCGCAGGCCCGTGAGCGGATCACCGACGCCGCCGACAAGCTTGCGCGCCAGCAAGGGCTGGTGCAAAGCGATCGCGACCTTCAGGATCAACAGCTCGCGCAAACGGATCTGCCTAAAGAGCAAGCGGCCGAAATCGAGCGTGAGATCGATCGCAAAGGACGCGAGATCGACCGGCTGGAGACGAAGATCCAGGACCTGCGCGATGAGGCAGCGAGCAGTGACGAGCTGATCCTGAGCGCCGACGCGCCGAGCTTCCTGCTGCGCGTCAACGACGGCCTGATCAAGTTGGTGGCCCTGGAGGCGGACCGCGCGCGCGGCGAGGTGCTGGTGCCGCCGGCCTCAGCGGACCCGGCCGAGCCAGGCACCTGGCAGACCATCGAGTTGACCACCCCGCAGGACGCGCGGCGACTGGGGGATCAGCAGATCGCCTGGGTTTTGAAGCTGGAGCACCAGGGTCTGATCAGCAAACGCTTCAACATGCCGTTCTTCACCTATGGCACCTCACGCGAGCCCGAGCTGGCGGGTATCGGTGGCGCGGTGATGGGCTCGTTCTACACCCTGGTGTTGACCCTGCTGTTCTCGTTCCCGATCGCGGTCGGCGCGGCGCTGTATCTGGAGGAGTTCGCGCCGAAGAATCGCATTACCGATTTCATCGAGGTCAATATCAACAACCTCGCGGCGGTGCCCTCGATCGTGTTCGGTTTGCTCGGTCTGGCGGTGTTCATCAATTTCTTCGGCGTG
Source organism: Thiohalocapsa sp. ML1 (assembly GCF_001469165.1). Taxonomy (GTDB): domain Bacteria; phylum Pseudomonadota; class Gammaproteobacteria; order Chromatiales; family Chromatiaceae; genus Thiohalocapsa. The sequence continues at coordinate 32,903 of NZ_JABX01000030.1, forward strand.
CCGCGCTCGACACCGCTGGTGGCGGCGATGGTGCTGACCCTGATGACGCTGCCGACCATCATCATCGCCAGCCGTGCGGCGCTGAAATCGGTGCCGCCCTCGATCCGCGAGGCCGCGCTCGGCGTCGGTGCCTCGCCGCTGCAGACGCGCATGCATCATGTGCTGCCGCTAGCCCTGCCGGGCATCATGACCGGCACCATCATCGGCATGGCCCAGGCGCTTGGCGAGAGCGCGCCCTTGCTGATGATCGGGATGATCGCCTTCATCGTCGACGTGCCGCAGGGCTTCACCGACGCGGCCACGGTACTGCCGGTGCAGATCTTCCTCTGGGCTGACAGCCCCGAGCGCGCGTTCGTCGAGCGAACCTCGGCGGCGATCATGGTGCTCCTGGCCTTCCTGATCCTGATGAACCTGACCGCCGTGCTCCTGCGCCGACGCTTCGAGCGGCGTTGGTGATGAGGGAAAAGCCGCAGTCTTCGGCGTTTCCCGCCGGGTAGGATGCCCAGCCATTGTCAGTGACGTTAACGCACTGAACATGAAGGAGCCGCGAGACCGCGCCCTCCGGCTCCGTCCGATTGTTGGGCAGGAGGCCCAATCAATCGGTGTCTCCCTAAGGAGTGGGGTCATGCGGCCTTGGTAATCATCAGTGCGGCTAGTGGCCAAGTTGCTGTAAAACCGCCCCAGGACCGCCCACGTGCAGACTAAGCAAGGCACGAATTACCCGCATGAGGCCCTGAACGCCGTCGCGACGATGGCGGCGATCGCGCCCCATCAGCCAGCTTCCGAGCCCCCTATGAATACCACCGCAGAAGCAATCGCCGAGAAACGACGCCATTTAACCGCCGACAGCCTGTCCCAGGATCAGTCCACCAGCACCACCGTCGGTGAGATCACCTCACCGAATCCTTGCATGGTGTGCCGCGATGTCAACGTCTGGTACGCCGACAATCATGCGATCAAGAACGTCAGTCTGGACATCGGCCGCAACGAAGTCATCTCGATGATCGGCCCGTCGGGCTGCGGTAAATCGACCTTTCTGCGCTGCCTGAATCGGATGAACGACACCATCCCGGTGGCGCGCGTCACGGGCTCGATCAAGCTCGAGGGGGAGGAGATCCAGGACCGCGGTATCGACGTGGTGCCGCTGCGCGCGCGCGTCGGCATGGTGTTCCAGAAGCCGAACCCGTTCCCGAAATCGATCTACGAGAACATCGCCTATGGGCCGCGCATCCACGGGCTGACCAACAACCGCGCCGAGCTCGACGAGCTGGTCGAGACCAGTCTGCAGCGCGCGGGTCTTTGGAACGAGGTCAAGGATCGGCTCGATGCTGCCGGCACCGGGCTCTCCGGCGGTCAGCAGCAGCGCCTGTGCATCGCGCGGGCGATCTCGGTCTCGCCCGAGGTGATCCTCATGGACGAGCCCGCCTCGGCGCTCGACCCCATTGCCACGGCGGTCATCGAGGAATTGATCGACGAGCTTCGCGAGCAGTACACCATCGCCATCGTCACCCACTCGATGCAGCAAGCGGCGCGTGTCTCCCAGCGCACCGCCTATTTCCACCTAGGCGACCTGGTCGAGGTCGGCACTACCGACGACATCTTCAACCGGCCCCAGCACAAGCTGACCGAGGCCTATATCACCGGGCGCTTCGGCTGAGGGGGCGCGGCCGGAGCCAAGGCTGTCAGCATTGGACAAGAGCGGCGGGCGCCGGGTTAATCAGCTTCGGCGCCAGTTGCTTAGGCTGTCGATCAGCAGCTCCCGGTTGCGGAAGCGAACATCCTCGGCCGTGATCACGTAGACCACCTGCTCGGCGATATTGTTGGCGTGATTGCCGGTCCGCTCCAGTGCATGGGCCACCGTCAGCAATCCGGCAAAGTGGTCGCCACTGAGCCCGGCTGCGGGATCGAAGAGGGCGGTGCGCAGCTCTTCACTGGCCGCGTTGAGTCGCGAATCGGCCTCGAAGACGGCGATTGCCTTGTCGAGATCGGCCTCGACGAGGCCCGCAACGGCGCCCTGCAATAGCTCACAGTCAATCTCCATCAGCCGATGCATGGACGCGAGCGCCTGCTCGGGCACCAGTGGTGCCGAGTCTGCCTCCAGCAGCTTCAGGGTATGCTTGGCGATGCGCTTGGCCTTGTCGCCCGCGCGCTCTAGGTCGCCGACGATGCGCGCGGTTGCGAGCACCAGGCGCAGATCGATTGCCGTCGGCTGGCGCTTGGCGATGACCCGAAACACCTCTTCATCGGCGGCGACGCTTTGGGCATCGATCTTCGGGTCGCGCTCGACCACTGCACGTGCGTCGGCTTGATTGCTCTGCGTGAGTGCCTCGACGGCTGTACGCGTCTGTTGCACCACCAAAGCAGCCATCTCAACGACCAGGCTGCGGAGGTGGGCCAGCTCGAGGTCGTAGGCGCTTACGATATGCTTATGCTCGTCTTGGGACCGCATCGATTCTGACCTCTCGCATCGATCATGAGTGAATGTAAAGATCTTGGGGGCCTGATGCTCGCCCTGCGCTGAATTCTCGCATATCAGCGCTTGGAACACCGCCTTGCCGTGGTCGAGAGTCGCAAAAATCAGGATCGTCGACGCAGCGAGGGCGATACCCACTCATCCCCAACACTCAGGGTCCGCCAGCCGTTCGCCAGCATCGGGATCGAAATCGAAATCGAACGTCTACCCTACCCGCATTTGCCTCAAGCTGCGTCGAACTGCGAAACCCTTGTGCCGCACGACATCGCTAGCCTTCCGCCGTTGCAGGAAGCTGTCTTAATCAGTCGCTATGGCGCTTTCATCCGCGTGGTCAACTGGCTTCAGCGGCTTTCCCGCAGATCGCCAACGGTCGATACCGCCTGCAAGATACCAAGTGTTTTCATAGCCAAGCAGGCGCAGCGCCATGACCACTTGGGTGCTGCGCAGCATGGTTTGACAATAGATCAACGCCGGCTGGCTGCGGTCGTCTCCAAGCGCCGCCAACAGCGGCATGATGTCGGTATAGGGAGTATGCTCGGCGCTTGGCAGCGTTTCCCCGCTCGCGACAAGCTCGCTGGCGCTGCGGACATCGAAGACCAAGTAGAACTCGTCGCTCGGGTCGTCGGGCAGAGCCTCCGGCTGCAGCAGAAAGTTCTCGATCGGCCCCGCGGCGAGATAGGACCGGATCGCCGGCCATGTCTCATCGGCCAGCCCGATGGGCGCGAATCCCGCCAGGATGGCGGTGAGCAGAACCGCGATTCGCCAGCGGACATCGTAAAAAGCTCGGGCTGTTTTCAGCCGCATGGTGTCACGCGCTTTAGTGGTTCGATTCGGTGGTGGCTGACGCGATGATCGAGGCCTCGCGCAGAGACGCAAAGGCGCAGAGAAGAAGGAGAGCAGGAGAGAAGGAGAGAAGGAGAGAAGGAGAGAAGGAGAAGAGCATCGCACTGGGAACATCGAGCAACGCTCTTTCTCTCTGGTGACACCGCTCCTGCGGTGTCACCGCCTCCCGGCGCTCAGCGCTCACCCGCCGCGCTCGCTGTCCCAAGGCCGCTGCCCACCTCGTCGCCCCGTCACACCCCGCGGGGCGCAGAGCGCCGAAGAGCGCGTGACACCGCAGGAGCGGTGTCACGAGCAGGACCTCGGGTCATGGCGGCCGGAACGATGATCAAGGCCGCCAGCAGGGACTACCGGGCCTACTGGGGGAGCGGCCTCCGCACAATGTCCATCAGATGGTGCCATGTCGCGCAGACGACACAAGAGAACCAGCGTCACAAGGGCCTTGGTGACTGAGTCTTCCATGAGATAACGCTGCCGGAATATCGCCAGAATATCTTCCACGCGTGAACGCGATGCCTTGCCGAAGATGCTCTCCCGCCGCACGCGGTCGAGGTTCGCTTCCACGGAAGCCGTCGGCTCCCAGTGCGCAAGGAGTGTCCTCGTGTCCGCGATCAAGGCTCCGGCCTTGATGATTTTTGACGAGTACGACACGCTAGATGTCGCGCGGCGCCGACCGGGTCGGCGAGGCGGCCCTCCCGTGTCGATGTCAGATCCTCGCACACTCATGGTCTCTCACATATCGTCCCGCACCGCTGGCCCGTCTGGTGCCACGCAAGCCGGATTTCTCGCCTCCGACGTTACCCGGTGAAGGGGGTTCGCTCGAACGGCCTTGGCGCGGGCGAAAACCGCCTTCGATTGCAGACGAGGCGATCGTACTGGGTGACTAGACAACTGTGTGCGCAAGCCCGTTGCCCGAGCCATCCGGCATCTTCCGGGATGAAAGCGACGCAGTATGGAACCGCAGACCGCGATCGGCAAACGATGAGGGCACGTACGACCGTCCGGACAACCTTTACCACCTCCCGCAGTAGCCTACCGGCGCGACTGTTCAAGTCAATTCCGGTCACCGGGCTCATCAACGGAACGCTTGCCAGACAGCGGGTTGGGCGCGTGAGCTCGCGTCGTGCCTGCGCACAGCGACGCAATCTTATAGTTCCGTTAGTCCGGACACGGAAGTCTCGCGGCTGCGCGCGGAAGTACTTGCGCTCCTGCGGCTGATGGTAAGGCCGCGAGATACGCAACCCGTTCCGAGATGGGTTGCCTGCTCGTCACGATCCGGCGCCCGCGTTAGGCGACGTGGCGAGCCAGGCGGCGATGCTCCGGGCATCGGGGACGCCGCCCTGAGACACCAGGCGACCGTTGACGGCAACACCCGGGACTCGGAGCGCGCCCAGGGCCGCGATGCGCGCGGGGTCCGAGACCTTGTCGATCCGCGCCGGCACGCCGAGCCGCTCGGCGGCGGCGACCAGCAAACGATGGGTTTTGCGGCAGGCGCCGCAGTCGAAGCCGAGCACCTCGATGTGGGGCGCAGCGTCAGGCATCGCCGGCCCCGCGCGACCCCGCGGCGGCGAAGGGAACCAAGTCGATACTCGACGGCACACCCCGCCCGCGCTCATACCAGGCGCGCGTGCGCAGCACTACGCGCACCAACAGCAGCATCACCGGCACCTCGATCAGCACCCCCACCACGGTCGCCAGCGCGGCGCCGGACTCGAAACCGAACAGCGCAATGGCGGTGGCAACGGCCAGCTCGAAGAAGTTGCTGGTGCCGATCATGGATGAGGGGCCGGCGATGCAATGCGGCGAGCGCACCCAGCGGTTCGCGACATAGGCGATGACGAAGATGAGCGCCGATTGGATCAGCAACGGCACGGCCAGCAGGGCGATGATGAGCGGCTGTTGCGTGATCTGCTCGCCTTGGAAGCCGAACAGCAGCACCAGCGTCGCCAGCAGCGCGAGCAGCGAAACCGGGTGCAGCCGGTCCAGCACCCGCGCAAGCGCGCCGCCCTGCGGATCGGCGCGCAGCAACAGACGCCGCCAGAGGGTCGCGATGATCAGCGGCACCACGATGTAGATCAGCACCGACAGCAGCAGGGTTTCCCAGGGCACGACGATGGCCGTCAGCCCCAGCAGCAGCGCGACGATGGGGCCGAACGCGAAGACCATGATCAGGTCATTCAAGGCGACTTGGGCGAGGGTGAAGTGCGGCTCGCCGCGCGAGAGATTGCTCCAGACGAACACCATCGCCGTGCAGGGCGCGGCCCCGAGGATGATCATGCCGGCGATGTAGCTGTCGATCTGCCCCGCCGGCAGGTACGGGGCAAACCACCAGCCGATGAACAGCCAGGCCAGCAGCGCCATCGTGAAGGGTTTGATGGCCCAGTTGACCACCAGCGTCACCACCGAGCCCCGCCAATGCTCGGTCACGCCCGACAAGGCGGTGAGGTCCACCTTGAGCAGCATCGGAATAATCATGAGCCAGATCAATACCGCCACGGGTAGGTTGATCTGGGCCACCTCGAGCTCGCCGATGGTCTGGAACGCGCCTGGAAAGAACTGCCCCAGCGCGATGCCGGCGACGATGCACAGAAACACCCACAGCGTCAGCCACCTCTCGAACAGGCCCATGTCGGCACCGGCGGCCTGCTTGCCGGTCACTTCGCATTGGCTGCTCATCAGGACGCGCTCTCCTGCGGCGCCGCCTTCATCCAGCCGCGGATCTGATCCGGCCCGGGCACGCCGCCGGCGTGCACAACCGTGCCGTCGATGACAACGCCAGGTGTCGACATGACACCGTAGCCCATGATGGCAGCGATGTCGGTGACCTTTTCCAGCTCGATCTCGACGCCGGCCTGTTCGGCCGCTTTGGCGATCGCATTGGCGGTGATCTCGCAGTTGCGGCAGCCGGAGCCGAGGACTTTGATTTGTTTCATAGTAAAAAGTACGGAGTACGGAGTACGGAGTACGGAGTACGGAGTACGGAGTGCGGAGTGCGGAGTGCGGAGTGCGGAGTGCGGAGTGCGAAGTGCGAAGTGCGGAGTGCGAAGTGCGGAGTGCGAAGTGCGAAACCTGTTTCAAACTTCAAACTTCAAACTTCAAACTTCAAACTTTTGATTCATGTGACCAGATTGAAGCCCCAGCCGACCAGAATGAATGCCACCGCCAACACGCCGGCGAACAGCGCCAGCGCCGGCCAGCGGATGACCTTGCGCAGGATCAGCATCTCCGGCACCGACAGCGCCGCGATGCTCATCATCAACGCCAATACCGTGCCGACCGCGACGCCCTTGCCGAGCATCGCTTCGGCAACCGGGATAACGCCGGTGGCGTTGGAGTAGAGCGGAATGCCGACCAGCACGGCGCCGGGCACGGCCAGCCATTGGCCGTCGCCCAGGTGCTCCACTACCCACTCGGTCGGCACGAAGCCGTGGAACAGCGCCCCGACCCCGATGCCGATCAAGACCCAGACCCAGATCCGGCGCAGGATCTCTTTGACCTCGGCCACGGCGAAGCGGTGGCGTCCGAGCAGGCTGGTGTCCGGGCGCAACGCCGCCGCCTCGCCCATGCGGATCTTCCAGACGTAGTCCTCGACCCAGCGCTCGGGCTTGAAGCGCTGCATGATGATGCCGCCGAACCAGGCCACCAGCAGCCCGGCGCCGATATAGAGCAGCGCGAGCTTCCAGCCGAGGATGCCGACCAAGAGCACCGCCGCGACCTCGTTGATCATCGGCGAGGCGATCAGGAAGGAAAAGGTCACCCCGAGCGGGATGCCGGCCTCGACGAAGCCGATGAAGAGCGGCACCGAGGAGCAGGAGCAGAAGGGCGTCATGGCACCAAGACCGACGGCCAGGCCCCGCGCCTGCCAGTCCGGCCGGCCGCGCACGAATTCCCGCACCCGCTCCGGCGACACCAGCGCGCGCAGCAGGCCCATGAGATAGATGACGATCACCAAGAGCGCAAAGATCTTCGCCACGTCCATGACGAAGAACTGCAGCGCCGCGCCGGCGGCGGACTCCGGGCTCAGTCCGAGCAGCGAAAAGGCGACGACATCGCCAAGCCAGGCGAAGGGATCGGGCATCCGGGTACCTCGGCAATGGCGCGACCGCCCGAGAGGTCGGCGCGGCCGCTGTGGTCTGCGGTTAAGGCCTGCCTCCGACCGACGACGCCGGAGGGCGGCCTGTTTGCTCCGTCTTCTCGGTCCGTGGCGTCCTTGCCGCAAGGGGGACAGGCCACGCGGGTCGAGCGGGGGCGTTCAGTACGCCTGCGCACAGTGCCCCGAGGGCCCTGCCGGCGCAGCGTCACGGCGAGGATTGTCACGCATACGGATATCCGTATATATGACTTCGCGCATGAAAAGAAAGATCCAGCGCAACGGCACTGGCATCGTCCGGTTCCGCCCGCCGGACAAGCCCGCGGCTGTTGGCGTCAGGCCCCGGTCGGGAGGGCCCGCCGCAGCGTCGCGGGCAGTTGCACGGCGACAGGGGGCTCGACGCGGACCTGTGCCGGCAGCCCGATGGCGACGCCGGCCTGCGCGGGAATCCGCGCCTCGAGCACGCGCCGGCCGGTGTCCGGCTCAAGCGCCGGCCAAGCGCGCGTGATGGTCAGCTCGACGGGGCTGCTCGGGGCACCCGCGAACTGCGCCTGCACCGACTGACCCGGCGCCAGGCCGAGCGCCTGCATCCCGTCCACCGAGAAGCGCAGCACGACGCTGTCCGGGTCGAACAGCTCCAGCAGCAGCGCCTGTGCCGGCACCTCGCGCCCTTCCACGCGCACGTGGGAGCGCAACACCTGGCCATCCCAGGGCGCCGCGATGGACAGCTCGGCGCCGTCGCCGACGCTCGGCACGATGCGCAGCAGGACCTGCCCGGCGGTCACCGCATCGCCCTCGCGCACCGCACAGCCCTCGATCCGACCGGCAAAGGGCGCATACAGCTCAGCCAGCCGTGTCGCCTCCACCACGCCGTCGGCGTCGATGAGCCTGGGTTGCGCCGTCGCATCGGCGGCGACCACCCGCGGCGTACGCGGGAGCCAGAGCGAGAGCAGCGCGGCGGCAAGCACGAAGCCGGTGGACCACCACAGGCAGCCTTCCAGGCCCTGGAGCTGAAAGATCAGGCCGGACAGCACGGTGCCGGCGAGCCGGCCGCCGGCGTTGGCCATGTAATAGAAGCCGACGTTGAGCGCGACCTTGTCCGCATCCGCGTAGGCAAGGATCAGGTAGGAATGCACCGCCGAATTGATGGCGAAGACGATGCCGAAGGCGATGAGCCCGATGATCAGGATCGGCGCCGGTTCCCAGTCGAGCGACGGTCCTTGCATCAAGGCCCAGGCAATGCCCGCCGGCACCAGCGCCAGCACCAGCGCGCCGAGGAAAGCCGTCCGCCCGCTAGGACCTTGGCCATGCCGATTCGGGCGGATCAGCGCCGGCGCGCCGGCCTGCACGATGCCGTAGCCGATGACCCAGAGCGCGAGGAAGGCGCCCACCGCGGTGTATTCCCAGTTCAGCACCGAGTAGAGGTACACGGGCAGCGCCACCACGAACCAGACATCGCGGGCGCCGAACAGAAAGAAGCGGGCGGCGGACAGCCAATTGATCGCGGGGGTATTGGAAAAGACCTGGCTAAAGGGTGCCTTCTCTTTCATCTTGCCGACGCCGGACGGCAGCAGAATGACCGTGATGACCATCACCAGAAACAGGCTGCCGGCGAGGATGAAGAGCGCGTTGCGAAAGCCGAACGCTTGCAGCAGCGCGGCACCGGCGAAAAAGCCCGCGCCCTTCAGCGCGTTCTTCGAGCCCGTCAGCACCGCGACGTACTTGAACAGCCGCGACTCGGCCCCTGCGCCCTCCCCCGTCAGGGTCTTGACCGTGGCCTTCGCGGACATCTTGTTCAGATCCTTCGCGATACCGGACAGCGCCTGCGCCGCCATCACGTAGACCACCGATAGCCAGGGGTCCGGCACCGTCAGCATCGACAGCGCCACCACCTGCAACGCCATGCCGATGTGCATGGTGAGATTCAACCCGATGCGCGCCCCGAGCCAGCCGCCCACCAGATTGGTAATGATGCCGAAGACCTCGTAGAAGAGGAACAGCATCGCCACCTCGAACGGCGAATAGCCGAGCTGGTGGAAGTACAGCACCACCAACATGCGGATGGCGCCGTCCGTGATCGTAAACGCCCAATAGCCTGCCGTTACTGTTAGGTAACGGAAGTTTGAAGTTTGAAGTTTGAAGTTTGAAAGGAAAGCCATTTTTAAGTTTGAAGTTTGAAGGGTGAGAGAGAGAAGTTTGAAGTTTGAAGGGTGAAGTTTGAAAGGGAAAAAGAGAGAGAAGTTTGAAGTTTGAAGGGTGAAGTTTGAAAGGGAAAGAGAGAGAAGTTTGAAGGGTGAAGGGTGAAGTTTGAAAGGGAAAAGAGAGAGAAGTTTGAAGGGTGAAGGGTGAAGTTTGAAAGGGAAAGAGAGAGAAGTTTGAAGGGTGAAGGGTGAAGTTTGAAAGGGAAAAAGAGAGAGAAGTTTGAAGTTTGAAGCGTGAAGTTCGAAAGTTCGAAGAAGAATGGACTACTGCTTTCGGCTCTTGAGCTTCTTTATGATTGACGTCAAGATCGCGATCAGCTCATTGCATTCTTGCTGCATATCGGTCAGTCGTCCTTCCGGCACGATCGCAGATGCCGCCAAGAGTCGAAGCCAATAGCGGGTTTCCCGGGCCTCCTTGCAAGCGATGCTGTACTTGCTGACAAAGTCAGCCACGCTCTGCGACGCTTGTGCCTCTTCTACATTCGCACCGATCGACGTACCGGAGCGGATCAATTGGTTGGCCAAGATCCTGGGTACGCCGGGCTCGGCGTCCAACGCGCGACACAACATCACAACCCGCCGAGCAAATTCAAATGTGCGGTCCGGAATATCCGACTTCATCGCCTAGATTCTCCCTTCTTCAAACTTCACCCTTCACCCTTCACCCTTCACCCTTCACCCTTCACCCTTCAAACTTTCCAAGCGACCGTCCTTTTCTTTTCAAACTTCAAACTTCAAACTTCAAACTTCAAACTTCAAACTTCAAACTTTCCAAGCGACCGTCCTCTTCTTTTCAAACTTCAAACTTCAAACTTCAAACTTCAAACTTTCTTCAAGAAGGCGGGCAATGTCAACCATGCGATTCACATACCCCCACTCGTTGTCATACCAGGCATAGATCTTCACCTGAGTATCATCGATGACCATGGTGGAAAGCGCGTCGACGATGGAGGAGCGCGGATCATTCAGATAGTCCACCGATACCAGCGGACGCTCCTCATAGCCCAAGATGCCGGCCAGCTCGCCCTCGGCGGCGGCCTTAAACAACGCATTGATCTCCTCGGCCGTTACCGGACGCTTCGCCTCGAAGACGAAGTCCGTGAGCGAGGCATTGAGCAGCGGCACCCGCACCGCGTGGCCGTTCAGCTTGCCGGTCAGCTCCGGGAAGATCTTGGTGATGGCCTTCGCGGAGCCCGTGGTGGTCGGGATCAGCGATCGCCCGCAAGCGCGCGCCCGGCGCAGGTCCTTGTGGCCCAGGTCGACGATCCGCTGGGTATTCGTGATGTCGTGGATGGTCGTCATGCAGCCATGCACGATGCCAATCTGCTCGTGCATGACCTTCACCACCGGTGCCAGGCAGTTGGTGGTGCAGGACGCGGCCGTGACCAGGTGATGCAGGGCCGGGTCGTAGCGGCTATGGTTGACGCCGTAGACGATATCGAGCGCGCCCTTGGTGGGTGCGGCGACGAGCACCTTCTTGACGCCCTGGTCGAAGTAGCCCTGCAGCAGCTCCGGCTGCTTGTGGTGTTTGCCGGTGGCCTCGATGACGATGTCGCAGCCGGACCAGTCCGTGTCGGCGATGGCCTTGTCGCTGCTGTAGCCGATGCGCTGGCCGCCGACAACGAGCGCGTCGCCGTCGGCGGTGCAGGCGTGCCCGAAGCGCCCATGCACGGAGTCGAACTCCAACAGGTGCGCCGAGCCCGCCGCGTCGCAGGCGATCTCGTTGACGTGCACGAAGGCCAGATCCTGCCCGTCGTCGCGATCGCGTGCCGCCCGCAGCGCGAGCCTACCCATGCGGCCGAAGCCGTTGATGCCGATGCGGACTGTCATTGTGGGTGCTCCTGTTGTGTGCGCCGGCCGTCGCGAGCGGCCAGGTAGTCGATATGGACGGGCAGCTTCAAGGCATTCGGGCGCAGCCGCCGCACCAGGGCGTCGGCTTGCTCGGCGTCCAGGCCGAGCTCGCGCAGGAGCAGCGCCGCCATGAAGCCGGTGCGCCCGGAGCCCCCGCGGCAGTGGATGGCGATGCCGCTGTGCCGCGAGACCATGGCAAGCAACGCATCGCGCTCAGCGGCCCAGGCCTGTTCGAATGCCGGGCCGGGGGCCGCGTCGTCCTCGATGGGAAACTGGAACCAGCGCATCCCGCCATTGGCCACGGCTTCCGGCAGGGCGGCTGCGCCGAGCTTCTCCAGCTCGTCGCTCGGCGTCATCGTGACCACGGCATCGGCGCCGGCCTCGCGCAATTGCTCGAGCGCGTCGGCGAGGTCCACCCCTTGCGTGCCGGGGCAGGGCGTCAGGAGCAGCTTGCCGCCGTCCGTCAGGGGGAGTGCGTCGTAGGGGTGGGATGTCATGTTTGGATCTTCTATAGCTGGCGAGCGGAGCCTGAGACCGACGTTTCGCGCAGTCCGCTCGATGGCGCGTTGAACGAATGGCCCAGGGCCGAGGGGGAAGGGGTCCAGGGCCGAAGGCCGAGGGTCAAGGGCCGAAGGCCGAAGGGGCGCTTCGTTGGCACCGCCAGCGCTGCACCCAGGCCTGTGCGGCCATCTGCACCGGGTCCCAGGGGCTGCTGAGCGGCGGCGTGTAGCTGAGGTCGAGGTCGTTCAGGTCCTCGACCTGCATGCCCTGATGCAGCGCGGCGGCGAAGATATCCACGCGCTTCGACACCTCCGTGCCGTAGGCGCCGATGATCTGTGCGCCGAGCAGGCGCCCCGTGTCGGCCTCGCCGGTGACGCGGATCAGCATGCGCTTGGCGCCCGGGTAATAGACCTTGTGGTCCCAGTGCTCGCTGTCCACCGACAGCGGCGTGAGCTCGGCGGCGCGGGCATCGGCATCGTGCAGGCCGGTGCGTGCCGCCACCAGATCGAACAGCCGCACCGATTGGGTGCCGACGCTGCCCTGGAATTCGCGATGGCCGCCGACGGCGTTCTCGCCGGCGATGCGACCCTGCTTATGGGACGTGGTGCCGAGCGGCAGGTACGCATGCGTGCCGGTGACCCGGTGCCAGGTCTCCACGCAGTCGCCGGCCGCGTAGATGTCCGGTCGGTTGGTCTCCATGCGCCGGCTCACCTTGAAGGCGTCGGCGAGGCCCGTGTGGACCCCGGCAGCGGCGCCCAGCGCCGTCTCCGCGCGCGCGCCGATGACCGTCAGCACCAGGTCCACCCGCCGCTGTAGTCCGCCGCTGCCGTGCACCGCTAGCGCATTGCCGTCCGGCTCGATGGCCTCGATGCGGGTGCCGGCGAGCACCTCGACACCATGGCGGGTCAGCTCCGCGCCGACACGCTCGCCGAGGTCCCGGTCCAGCGTGGTCATGACGCTCGGCATGGCCTCGACGACGGTGACGGCGAGGCCACGGTGGATCAGCGCCTCCGCCATCTCCATGCCGATGTAGCCGCCGCCGATGATCAGCGCCTGCCGCGGCCGGCGCTCCTCCAGATAGGCGGCGAGCTTGAGTGTGTCGCCAATCCAGCGCAGTGCAAACACGCCCGGCAGGTCGGCACCGGGCAGCCTCGGGCGGATGGACACCGCGCCGGTGCCGAGCAGCAGCTTGTCGTAGGGCAACTGCGCCAGGCCCCCGTCCGGCCCCTGCACCTCCACCAGCCGCGCGTCCGGTTCGATGCGCGTCGCCCGATGCTCCAACAGCAGCCGAATGCCCTGCGCCTCGATGTCCGCGGCCTTGCGGTGGGCCAGGTCATCGGCCCGCGCCACCTCGCCGCTCAGAAAGTACGGGATGCCGCAGATGCTGAAGTTCGGAAAGCGGTCCGCGACGATGAGGCTGATGTCGCAGCCGGCATCAAGCTCCCGGGCGCGTAGCGCGGCGCTGATGCCGGCGTCGCTGCCGCCGATGATGACGAACCGGGTCATGGCGTGCTCCGGGCCGACAGCGACTCAGGGCTTAAGGGCGTCGAGCTCTGCCAGCGCCGCCTGCGCCAGGTTGGCGGGCAGCGGCACGTAGAACAGCGACTCGGCGTCCGTCTGGCCGTCCGTGAGGATCCAGCGCAGCAGGTCATTCACGGTCTGCGTCTTCTCGGGCGTGCCGTAGTCGGCGCGCACCAGCGCCCAGACGTAGGTGACGATGGGATAGGAGCGCGACCCCTGCGGGTCCGGGATGGTGCGCGTGAGATCGTCCGGCGGCGTGTCCGCGCCGTCGGCGAGCCCGCGCCGGCCGGTGTCGACGTTCGGCTGCACGAACCCGCCGGTGCGGTTCTCCAGCCAGGCCAGCGGCAGCCCCAGGCGCTGGGCGAAGCCCGCCTCGACATAGCCGATGGCGTTCGGGGTGATCTTTAGGCGCTGGGCCACGCCCTCGTTGCCGTTCGCTTCCATCGCACCGCCGGGCCAGTCGATCTTCTTGCCGACCCCGGGCGCCGCCGCCCAGGCCTCGCTGACGGCGGCCAGATGATTGGTGAAGGCGAAGGTGGTGCCGCTGGAGTCGCGCCGACCGACGACCTGGATGAGCTTGCTGGGCAGGTTGATGCCCGGGTTGGCGGCGGCGATGCGCGGGTCGTCCCAGCGGTAGATGTCGCCGAGGAAGATGGCCGGATAAACATCCCGCGGCAGATTCAGCGGCCCGTCGAGCTCCGGCAGGTTGTAGGTGATGGCGATCATGCCGCCGGTGATGGGCAGTTGCGCAAAGTCGCCGCCGACCTGCTCGGCCTCGTCGGCGCCGATCGGGGCATCGGTGGCGCCGATGTCCACGCTGCCGTCAAGAAACCGATCGATGCCGGCACCGCTGCCGACCGAGTCGTAACTGAGCGACAGGTCCGGGTGGGCGGCGGCGTAGGTCTTGAACCAGTGGTTGAACATCGGCGCCGCAAAGGACGACCCGGCGCCGGATACGGCCATGGTTGCGGACTCTGCGCCCGCCGTTGCCGTTGCCGTCTCGCTCGGTCCATCGCAGCCGCCAAGGGCCAATGCCCAGGCGATTGAAGCGATTGCTGCCCATCTAGTGGTGTCGGCCAGGTCGCGCATAGTGAGGGTTCTCCGGAACGCCGCCTAGTGAATGTGCGTCCCGAACTATATCCGACAAAGCGTATGTAGAAAGTGAATACTTCATGACAGTGCAGGCCTCGGCCCGCGGGCTCGCTGCCCTGCAACTGTGGTCGGCCTGCCGGCGCTCGCGCCGGCGGCACCACGAGCTTCCTCAAGCGCAGCGGGGCGCATCCGGGCGATTCGGCATCGCGCTCAGCAGGGCCAGGTCCGATACAAACGGCTTGGCGTGGCGCAGCCCGGCATGCGTCTCCCTGAGCACGGCCTGCGCCCAGGCCGGCAGCTCGGGGTGAATGCGGTAATACACCCAGAGACCGGCGCGCCGGTCCGCCACCAGCCCCAGCTCCCGCAACTGCGCCAGGTGACGCGACAGGTGCGGCTGGCTCACGCCGATGGCATGGGTGAGCTCGCAGACGCAGAGCTCGCCCTGCTCCGCGAGCAGCATCAGCGTACGCAGCCGGGTGTCGTGAGAGAGCGCGGCAAAGAGGTCGGTTGCTTGAATCGCCATGGGCACAAGTTACCAGGGAGGCGAGGTCTCAGACCGACCAGGCCAGGAAGCGCCTTATCGCTGGAGCCAAGGGCCAAGGGCGGCTCCCTTCGCCCTCGGCCCTCGGCCCTCGGCCCTCGGCCCCGGCGCGCGGTGGGTTGACTTATCGGCACGCATTTTGCCGAGTTGCAGTCGCTTTAGGCGGCCAACACCTTTCCGCAGTCCCTATCGGGCCTCCATGGCCACGGCACAATGGCTGCCGGGCGGCGCCGACGCTAACTCCGCCGGTCGACCCTGCGCCTACGCCAGCGGCAGACCCGCCCGCCGCCATTCCGGCAGGCCGTCTTCCAGGCGGCGCGCGTCGAAGCCCGCCGCCCGCAATCTTGCCACCGCCTCGAACGACAGCACGCACCAGGGGCCGCGGCAGTAGGCGACGACCTGCCGATCGGCGGGCAGCTCGGCAAGCCTGGCCTCGAGCCGCTCCAGCGGCATGTTGATGGCGCCCGGCACATGACCTTGCGCAAACTCCTCGGCCGGGCGCACGTCCAGCACGGTGACGAGGCCGTCGCGCGCGCGGGCCAGCAGCTCCGCGGCCGGCAGCGGCTCCAGCGCATCACGCCGCGTCAGGTAGTGCTCCAGCAGCGCGCCGACCGCGCCGCTCCTGGCCTCGGCGATGCCGCGCAGCGCGGCAACGGCGTCGAGCACCCGGTCATCGGCCAGGCGATAGCGCACGTACTTGCCGTCGCGGCGGGCAGCCACCAAGCCCGCGGCCTTGAGCTGCTGCAAGTGCTTGGACGTATTAGCCACCGACAGCCCGGACAGGCCCACCAGCGCCTCGACGCTGCGCTCGCCCTGGGCCAGGTAGTCGAGCAGCTCCAGGCGACCCGCGTGCCCCAGTGCCCGAGCGATCAGCGCCAGGTGCTCGAATAGCTGTTGCTTCGGGGCCGCGGTGTCGGACATGGCGATGGACGGACGAGGTTCACGCCTTCCTTGCAAGGTCAAAGGCGCCCGGAACAGGCCGACCATTGTACGCGGGCCCCTAAGGCGACACGTTGCGATCGGGTATCAGGTTGCGAGGCCGAGCGCTGCCGAGGCGAGCACCGTCCCGGCGACCACCAGCCAGGGCGGCGCCTTCCAGGCCGTGAGCAGGATGAAGGCGGCCAACGCGACGGCAAAATCCGCGGGCGACGCCACCGCGCTCGTCCACACGGGGTGATACAGGGCCGCGCCCAGGATACCTACCACCGCGGCGTTGGTGCCGGCCATGGCGGCGCGGGCACCGGCATGTCGGCGCAGCCTGTCCCAGAACGGCAGCACGCCCAGCAGCAACAGCATGCCCGGCAGAAAGATGCCAAGCAGTGCGATGGCCGCACCAAGGAGCCCGCCGGGCCCCGGTTCCACGATCGCACCGAGGTAGGCGGCAAAGGTGAACAGCGGACCGGGCACCGCCTGCGCGGCGCCATAGCCGGCAAGAAAGGCATCGGCGCTCACCCAGCCCGGCTCGACCAGGCGTGTCTCCAGCAGCGGCAGCACCACGTGCCCGCCGCCGAATACCAGGGCGCCGGCGCGGTAGAAGACCTCAAACAGCGCGAGCTTCGGCAGGGGCCACCACGCGGAGATCAGCGGCAGTCCGAGCAGCAGCACCAAGAACAGGCCGAGCGGCAGCAGCCCGGCGCGCCGTGAGATCGCAACGGGCAGAAGGCCGGCGGCAGGCTGATGGACCTGACGACACCAGAGGAGACCGGCGACGGCGCCGGCGCCGATCGCGGCGATCTGTCCGAACGCGCTGGGCACGAAGACCAGGGTCAGCACGGCGGCGAGCGCGATCGTCGCCCGCTCCCGATCGGGTGCCAGGGCGCGCGCCATCCCCCAAACCGCTTGGGCGACGATCGCCACCGCCACCAGCTTCAGACCATGGATGAGGCCCTGCCCGATCGGCCCGCCGAAGGCGTCGGCGCCGAACGCGAACGCCAGCAGTAGCGCGGCCGACGGCAGCGTGAACGCCGCCCAGGCGAGCAAGGCGCCAGCCAGGCCGGCGCGCAAGTAGCCCAGCGCGAAGCCGACCTGACTGCTCGCCGGCCCGGGCAGGAACTGACACAGCGCGATCAGGTCCGCATAGGCCGCCTCGCTCAGCCAGCGCCGGCGCAGCACCAGCTCGTCGCGAAAGTAACCGAGATGGGCAATCGGGCCGCCGAAGGAGGTCAGCCCGAGCTTCAGGAAGGCGCGAAAGACCTCCCCGGGGCCACCAGCCGACGGTGGCTGATCGTTCTGGTCATTGGGCATAGGCTCAATACCGGCAATGGCCCCGACCCTGTCGAATCGAAGCCGTTGGCGAGGCCTGCTGTGTCGATGGCGTCGGGCCTGGCATCGGTCATTCCCACTCCAGCTCCTGGAACACCTGCTGGGCGTTGCGGCCCTTGAGGGACGCGTAGTCTTCGAGGGAGGCGAACCGGGACTGATCCAGGGCGCCGATCTGCGTCATATCGCCGCCGGCCTCCATGAAGGCGCCGACTGTCTCGCGCAGGAAGACCAGATAGTCGAGCGTATCGGCGCGCGCCCGGGCAAGGTCCGTGGCCGGGCCATGCCCCGGCACGACGGTCGCCGGTTCGAGTGAGGCCATGGTCTCGAAGGCGTCGATCCAGTGCGCGCTGTTGGAATAGGGCCGCACGCTGAGCATGCGCCCGACGTAGACCACATCGCCGCTGAAGACGACGCGCTCCGCCGGCAGCCAGACCAGGCTGTCGCCCGGGGTGTGCGCGGGCCCGACCAGGCGCAGCTCGAAGCGGGTCTCGCCCAGGTTGAGGGCCATGCCTGCCTCGAAGGTCTCGTCCGCATGCACCGGCTCGGTGCCGGCGAGTCCCTCGGCGCCGACCAGGTTTCGCAGCCTGAGCAGTTGCTCGTCGAGGCGCGCACGCTGGTCTTCGACCGCCGCTTGGCTGGCGATGATGCGTGCGCCGCGCGCCTTGAAGTAGCCGTTGCCCAGCCAGCGGTGGTCCTGACCGCCGGTGTTGATGACGATCTTGACCGGCTGATCCGTCACCTGATCAATGAGCGCGTCGATCGCCGCCGCCCCTCGTTCGCTGCCGCCGGAGTCAATCAGCACGACGCCCGCGTCGGTGACGACGACGCCGAAGGTCGCGTTGTTGCCCAGGTTCTCGGGGCTCCGGTTGCCGAACGGCCCGACGATGGCGTAGATGCGCTCGCTGATCTGCTGCAGGCGCAGGCCGGCGTCTTGGTCCGCTGCCGACGCCAGCCCGGTGAACAGCATGAGCGCCGGCATCATCAGTCGGGAAAGAAGCTTCGGGTCGAGCATGGGGTCTCCTGTTTGGTTCGTGCAGCAACGGACGCGCATCATCGTTCAACGATTGGGTTGAATGTAAGCGGCGTATCTGCCAGCATCCGGGCACCGACAATCCCGCGCTGCACACCGGAGTGACCGCATGACGACCTTGTTCATCCTCAACGATCCCCCCTACGGCACCGAGCGCAGCTTCAACGGCCTGCGCTTGGCCAAGGCCCTGCAAAACAAGGGCGAGCGCGTAGTCGTTTTTCTGATGGCGGATGCCGTTGCCTGCGCCAAGGCCGGGCAGAAGGTACCGCAGGGCTACTACAATCTGGAGCTGATGGTGAAGGGCGTCGCGCGCAAGGGCGAGATGCTGCTGTGCGGCACCTGCATGGACGCCCGCGGCATCGGTGACGACGAGCTAGTGGAGGGCGCCCGGCGCAG
Source organism: Thiohalocapsa sp. ML1 (assembly GCF_001469165.1). Taxonomy (GTDB): domain Bacteria; phylum Pseudomonadota; class Gammaproteobacteria; order Chromatiales; family Chromatiaceae; genus Thiohalocapsa. The sequence continues at coordinate 51,701 of NZ_JABX01000030.1, forward strand.
CACCATGGACGAGCTCGCCGAGCGCACGCTGGCGGCCGAGCGCGTGGTCGTGTTCTGACGGCGCGCCGACAAGTGCTTTGCTGCGGCACGAGGTCAAGCGATGACGGCAGGCCCAAAGTCGGACGAAGAACACCCCGCCGGCCTGCATGCGGGCCTCTGGCCGTCCGCCGACTACCACGCCCAAGTGGCGCGGCTGCGCGCCGCCGTCGGCGAGCGCATATACATCGCCGAGCTGCGCGACACCGAGACCCAGCTCGGCGCGCAGATTACCGACCGGCCCTATGAGCTGCTCGGCGTCATCGACTTCCCGCGCCCCGACCCGGCCCGCGGGCTGGCCCCGCACCTGGTGCTGCTCGATGACGGGCGCGGGGTGAATCTCGGGCGCATCGCGCGCATCAGCCGCCGCCCCTTCCAGCCTGCCGCGGATGACCTGCTGTACCTGGACCGCGCGGCGCACCGGACCCTGTTGTTCGCCGACCGGCGCCTGTCCAAGGCCTTCATCGCCGAGCGGGCGCAGGCCGCGCTGGGCCAGGTGCTCGGCTACGGCGCGCCAAGCCTGCCCCGGCAACTCGGCGGCGGCGCGGAGCAGGCCGCGGATGCAGACGGGTCCGACAGCGAAGACCCAAGCGCCGACCCATGAGCGGCGATCCCGCCCGCTACCATGCCTGGTACCAGAGCCCGCGCGGCGCCTGGATGGGCGCGCGGGAGCGCAGCTTGCTGCTGGAGCCTGGCCGATACCCTGCGACGATCGCGCTTCCCTTCCGACAGGAGCCCCATGAGCGAGTATCAATACTTCGAATTCCAGGCCATCGATCGCCCGTTGACTACCGACGAGATGGCCGAGCTGCGACGCTGGTCGTCGCGTGCCGACATCACCCCCACGCGGTTTTGCAACGAGTACCGGTGGGGCGATTTCAAAGGCAATCCGCAGCGTTGGATGGAGCGCTACTTCGATGCCTTCCTGCACGTCGCCAATTGGGGCACGCACTGGCTGATGCTGCGGCTGCCGGTGGAGCTGATGAGTCTGCGCGATGTCGACGACTATTTGCTCGGAGACGGACTGCAGGCGTGGCAGACCGACGAGCACCTGCTGCTCTCGTTCCGTTCCGACACAGAAGAGCCGGATTGGGAGGAGGGCGGTGGCTGGCTCTCATCGCTGCTCGGCGTGCGGCCCAGCCTGCTGCGTTGCGACCGCCGCAGCCTCTATCTCGGCTGGCTGGCGGGGGCCTGGGTCGGGTACTGGGCCGGAGACGCGGACGAAACCGCCGCAGAGCCGCCCGTGCCGCCCGGCCTCGGCGAGCTGGATGCCACGCATCGCGCCTTTGCGCAATTCCTGCGCATCCCAGACGATCTGGTCGCCGTCGCGGCGGAATCGAGTGCCCCGCTGCAAGCGTCCGGGGTCGGCATGGCGGACATTGCGCGCTGGGTGGCCGCTCGTTCCAGTGCCGAGAAAGACGCCCTCCTGACCGAGCTCATCCTCGGCGGCCAGCCGCACCGCCTTGCGGTGCTGCAACGAGAGATCGAGCGCGAGCTGAATCCGGTCGACCCCGCAGGCGGCTCGCACGCGCGCAGGACCCTGGGCGAGCTGATTGCGCGCGCCAACAGCATGACCCGCGAGCGTCAGGCCCGCGAGGCTGCGGCGCGCGCTGCCGAGCAGGCTCGCGCGCAAGCGGAGGCCGCTGCGGCGCGTCGCCGCTATCTTGCCGGGCTGCGCGGTCGCGAGGAGGCGCTGTGGCGCAAGGTCGATGACCTGATCGGCAATCGCCAGGCGTCAACCTACAAAGAAGCGGTGGACCGGCTGCGCGACCTGTGCGATCTCGCGGTGGCCGACGGTGCGCTCGATGACTTTTCGGCTCGCATCCGCCAGCTACGAGCAGCGCATAGTCGCAAGCCCGCGCTCATTCGTCGGCTCGACGAGGCCGGGCTGGCCGGAATCGACACCGCATCGGAGGATCTCGGGCAGACCAGGTCGGGCGCGTAGAGCGGCCAACCTTCCGCTCGCGGCGGACTGGCATCGCCACCGGCGATCAGGGCGTTGTCGTGACCCGCGAAGCCTTCGCGCAGGTGGGCGGCTTCCCGCCGCTGGCGCTGATAGCAGACTCAGGCGTCGCCATACAACACCCGCCCTTCGCCGTAGGCGCGCGCAACGACGTGGGTTTGGGGCCGCGCCGCGGGCCGCGCCGATTGTCCCATTGCCCTGGTCGGCGCGTACAGTGCACGCGCCGCGCGCTGCTGCGGGCGCCGGCGGAACCATCCCGAACAACCCATCGACAGGAACCCTCGCCATGTTTGCCTGGCTCGACCGTCTGCCCTTTGGCCTGCTGCTGATCATCGCGCTCACGCTGGGGCTCGCCCCGTTCGTGCCGGAGCCCCACGTCTGGGAGAAGCTGAAGATGCTGGCCGCGGGTGAGCTGGTGCGGCCCATCGACATCTTCGATTTGCTCCTGCACGGCGTGCCTTGGCTGCTGCTGCTGGCCAAGCTCGCGCGCTTGGCGCTGGCGCCGCGGCGCCGCTGAGCCCGCGGGCCGCGGCGGCGCGGGCGGGCCGTCACATGATCGGGATGATCGCGTAGCCCTTGGCCTGATAGCCGATCTGCGAGACGAAGGTGTTGCCCACGTGCTCGACACCCGGCAGCAGGGTCTCGGCGTCCACGCCGGTTAGGCGCGTGGCCACTGAGCAGGCCTCGGCGCGGACGTTGGGCTTTTTCAGCATCGCCTGGAGCTGCTCGGCGACGCCGTCGAGGTGCGGCTCCTCGTCGAGCGGTACGTCGGTGCGGTCACTGGTGATGAGCGTCACGGACGGGCCGCGGAACGTCAGCACCATGTCCGGCTCCACGCCCTGGCGCTTGAGGTCCTCGTAGGTCTCGTCCATGACCTTGAGGTAGAGCAGCATCTTCTTGGCATCGGCCATGTTGATGTCCCACGCGATCTTGCCGGAGTCCACGCCGGCCAGGGCCGAGGTGTCCGCGGGCTTCTCGGCGCTGACGAGGCCGGGAAGGAGCAGCAGCAGTAGCAGCAGCGGCAGGAACGACGGCCGGGCTCGGACTTGGGGATTGCGCATGGTTGATCTCCTCTGATGGTTGTGTTGTCACGTGGCGGATGATGTCACGCGTCGATGGCCGGGATGCCGGGCCGATCGTCGGCAGGATCTGCTCCGACAGGATGATGCTGGAGCCGTAGGGCGGTCAATTCCAGGCAGGGAGCGCCGGCTGGCGCGACCCGCCCACGGTGCCAGGCTGGTGCTTCGCTGCCGAGATCCCGAGACCGTGGTTGCATCGTTGTCGTCGTCGTGATCGTTATCGAACGTGGTCGTTATCGAACGTGGTCGTTATCGAACGTGGGCGGTGTTGACGGGCGTTGACTGGAGTGTTGACCTCCAGGTCAACACGACGACAGAGCGGGATGCACTGATGTCGCGTGTTCGAAGCCGACCGGGAGGTCGGCTCTCCGGCCCGGCCCGGCCCGGCCCGGCTCTGGCTCAGGCTCGGCCCCGCGGCCCAGAGCGCCCTTCGAGGCGCGACACCGCAGCAGCGGTGTCGCGAGTGGACCCGCCCGCGACGACCCGAGACGAGGAGGGCTCCCTTGGCCCATCGCGAAAAGCATTCGGCGCCGTCAAACCGTCTGGCGACTTCCGCGCCAGCCACCGACCAAGCAAGCAACGAGCACCACCGAGGAGCCCCGCCATGCCCGACACCCCCGAGCGCAGCCTCGCCACCCGCTGCGTCCACGCCGGCGAGGCCGCCGACGCCCACGGCAGCCCGCACACGCCGGTCTACGCCACCAGCACCTTCGCCTTCCCGTCCACCGCCGCGATCCTGGACGTGGTGGAGGGGCGCGCCGCCGGCAGCCTCTACACTCGCTATGGCCTGAACCCGAGCATCCAGGCGCTAGAGGCCAAGCTCGCCGCCATCGAGGGCGCCGAGGCAGCGCTCGCCTTCGCCTCCGGCATGGCCGCCGAGGCGGCGCTGTTCCTCGCGCACGGGCGCAGCGGCATCGTCTGCATCGGCGACGCCTACGGCGGCACGCTGGAGCTGCTCGCGGACCAACTGCCGCTGCTCGGCATCCGCACCCGGCTCTTGCTCGGCAGCGAGCTGGAGCAGCTCGACGGCCTGCTCGCGGACGGCTTCGGGCTCGTGTTCCTGGAGACGCCGACCAACCCGGCGCTGGAGGTCTTCGACATCGCCGCCATCGCCACACGCGCCCACGCGCACGGCGCCCTGCTGGCGGTGGACAACACCTTTGCCTCGCCGGTGAATCAGCAGCCGCTCGCGCTCGGCGCCGACCTGGTCGTGCACAGCGCCACCAAGTACCTGGGCGGCCACAGCGACCTCACCGCCGGCGCGCTGATGGGGCCGGCGGAGCTGATCGCGGTCGTGGCGAACTGGCGCAAGAACTTGGGATCAGTGCTCGCGCCCGAGACCGCCGCGCTGCTCGCGCGCAGCCTGCGCACGCTGCCGGTGCGGGTGCAGGCACAAAACGCCTCGGCGCTGGCCATCGCCCGGGCCATGGCGACGCACCCAAGGGTCGCGCGGGTGCTGCATCCGGGGCTGCCGTCCTGTCCCGGTCATGCGCTCGCGGCGCGGCAGATGACGGGCTTCGGCGGCATGCTGACCCTGGAGATCACCGCCGGCGACGCCGAGCCCGCGGCGGCGGCGGCCGCGGTGGTGGACCGGCTGCGGCTATTCACGCTCGCGCCGAGCCTGGGCGGCGTCGAGAGCCTGGTGACCCAGCCCTGCACCACGACCCACCATGGTCTCTCGCCGGCAGAGCGGCAGCGGCGCGGCATCAGCGATGCGATGATCCGACTCTCCATCGGCCTCGAAGACCCGGCCGAGCTCATCGCCGACCTGGAGCAGGCGCTGGCCGGCGCGGCCGGGTGCTTGGCCGTGGAGAAGGCCACGGGGCCGCGTTAGGGGGCGGGGATCGAGGTACGAGCTTCGACATCGACTAGGTAAGTCCGGCCCGCTTCATTGGTGATGCGCAGACGCCCGTCGGGATCGAACGCCATCGATTCGAAAAACACCCACTGCACGTCGGCTTCCAGCTTGGGGTCGATTGGATTGCCGTAGACGGCCAGGGTCCAAAGCGGTCGTCCAGTGCTTGCCTCCGTGGCCACGAGCATGCCACCGACTTGGTCGCGGCCGAGGTCGCGCCCGTCTTGGGCTTGGGAATAACGCACACCGTCGCGCTCGACGGGGGGGACTTCGCGCGGCGCGCGGCGGTCGGCCGAGCTGTTGATCAACATAGGTATACCCTTCTGCGTAGATGCGTTTGAAGCCGAGGAATGGCCGGCCGCCGTTTGCTCTTGTCGTGCATGCGTCGGTGCAGGCGGCTGCTGCATCGGCGCTGGTCCGCCGGCGTGACCGTGGCTCGGGTCGGGTGCCGCATCGACGGTTTGGCCGAGCGACGCCAGCACGGCCGCGAGCAATGGGCCGCGAAATAATGCGCAGCGCATGTCAGACCTGCACCTTCTTGTAGTCGCTCTTGGTCATACGACCTCCGGAGTCCATACAGAACATCGCCCAGCTATCGGCATTGGCAAGCGCGCGCGCGGCATTGAAGCTCGCGCTGGTTGCGTCGGGTTTGAGACCGGAGGCGTGGTGGCGATAGCGGTGATCTTCGGTCTTGGCCTCGCGGTGGCTGAGCTCGTGCACGACGATGCGGGCCCAATTCTTGAGGTCGCGAAACATGTCGCCTTCGCTGAAGAACGCAGGTTCGATATAGACCACATCAAGTCGCTCGTGGTCTTTGAATACGAAGGCATTGGTATTCGCGTTCGCGGGATCGTGGCGATCCTTGGGCATGTCGGTGAACAGGAGGAATGTGGACTTGATGCGGGTTGAGATCTTTTTGAGTCCGGCGTTGAGGGTCTCCGCCGCCGCGACCATGGTCTCGTCCGTCGAGGTATCGTCGGCGATCCAGCGCTTCAGCGTTGCCATGTGCTTCTTTTCTTTCGGGCTCGACGCAATGATCATCGCCTTATGTACCCATTTCAGACCTTCTTGCGTCGCCTCGGACAGGTGCTTGCGGTCGGAGACGCTGAAATGAGACGTGGCGTCGTCCAGTAGTGCGCTGATGCCCCCGTAGTCCTTGCCGGCCAGGTCGGCTTCCGGCCAATCCCGGTAGCCATCGGGCAACGACAGCACCCACACCTTGTGACTGCCCGATTTCTTGACCAGCCAAAGGCGGCGCACGACCTCCAGCGCCGAAACGCGGCGCGCCAGCGCCTCGGGAATTGCCGCGGAGGCTCGATCCGGCAGCTTGGCGAGCCCCGCCCCCGTCAGCATCGTCGCGGTCGCCTTGACGTTCTTCTTCACTCCGGCAGAGACGGCCTTGCGGATGGCTTCGCACGCCTTGTAGTGATCGACGTTGAATCCGTCGCCGACCACCAGTCGCCGAGTGTCGTCGATAATGCGCTTCCAATCGTCGGTGTTCGCATAGTCCTTGCTCTTTAGCGTTTGGATGGTCGCGGCGTGGCGTGTCGCGTATAGGTCTTTAAGCTCGTAAGCCATCGGTTTTATCCCCGCCTCGGTGTTGTCTATATCTATCTATGTGTGTAGCCGGCTGTTGTGCCGGCAAGCGGACGTATAGCACATCCGCGCCGCCCCGAGCGTCCAGGCTGCCTTGGCGGGACGTTAGCGGGGACCGGATGTTCGGTCAACGTCCAACGGCGCCGTGACGGCGGTCGGGCTGAATCCGCCCGAGCCGACACCGGCGCTTAAGCGTGCGAGGGCCGCCCATGAAGGGCTGATCGGTCCGGCATGACCGATCAGCCCTTCGCGATCGGGCTTCTCGGTGAAGAAGATCGTTCGGGCTTGTGCTGCGGCAGCGAGCCGCTGGATCGCTACCTCCAGACCCTCGTCGGCCAGGATGTTCGCCGCAGGGTCAGCGCCTGCTATCTGGTGGTAGAGAAGGCCACGGGGCATATCGCCGGCTATTGCACGCTGTCCACCGCGGACGTTCCGGTTTCCGAGCTTCCCGGCGACATCACACGCCGGCTCCCCGTTACCCCTCCGCACCCGTAGCCCGGATCGGGCGGCTTGCCATCGATCGGCGCTTCCAGGGCCGCGGGCTCGGTGGCGCGCTCGTCCTCAACGCTGCGATGCGCGCCTTGCGCTCGGAGATCGCCGTCTTCGCACTGGTGGTCGATGCGAAAGACGAGCAAGCCGCGGCCTTTTACCGCCACCTCGGCTTCAGCGCGTTCGTCTCCAACCCGCTTCAGCTCATCGCGCCGATCGAGACCTTCCGCAAGCTCCTGGATTGAACGGGGCCGGCCTGGATCGTATTCCCGGCCACCCGGATGGTCCGCACAGCGGAGTATCTACAAGCAGCGCCGTTGCCGTAGTCCCGAGGGCCAAGGGCCAACGAAGCCGTCCTCGGCCCTCGGCCCTCGGCCCTCGGCCCTTAGTTCAATGCGCCAACGAGGGGGCGGCGCAAGACCGCGCTCCTTGTCGATCTGAGGCTGCGCCTCGCTCGAAGCCGGTAGGTCACTCCCCTGCTGCGACCCGCGCCGCGGCCCGTCGGCCCGGCCCGGCCCGGCATCCGCGCAGGCACCGCCCGGCGGCTCCGATTTGATACGCATCAAGGCCCCGCGCCGCTGCGGCCGTTAACTGTAGTCGGCAAAGCGCGGGCGGCGGCCGACGCCTCCCACCCGCATGCCGGCCCATGGGGCCAGGAGGAGATGATGATCACGGTGAATGTGTTCATGCGCGCCACCGGCGAGCCGCTCAAGCGCATGCCGGTGCTGCTGGAGCTGGACCCGGACGGCCGGCGCACCGAGCTGGTGGATACCGACCGCAGCGGGCGCGCGCGCTTCGCGTCGAGCGCCGAGAGCGGCAAGGTGCTGGTGGCGGGGGTGGAGCGCTATCAGGGCCTGTTCGCGGAGGAAATCCCCATCGGCCTCTGGTCGGTGGTCGAGAGCACCGACGACGCCGGCGACCTGCCGCACGGCAGCAATGCCTACAGCGGCATGGAGACGCGCATGGTGCCGGTGGACGGCCGTGCGGTGCAGACCGACAGCGAGGGTTATCTGGTGGACCCGTCGGACTGGAGCGAGGCCTTCGTCCGTGCCCTGGCCGAGTCCGAGGGGCTTACGCTGACGGCACGGCACTGGGCCGTGATCCGCTTTCTGCGTGAGCACTATCGGCGCCACGGCAGCCAAGCCTCGGTGCGCGACATGGTGCGGCACTTTCGCACGCAGTGGGGGCCGACGGACGGCGACAGCGCCGCGCTGCACCGGCTCTTTCCACGCGGCGGTCCGCAGAAGCAGGGCAACCGCCTGGCCGGCCTGCTCCGGACCAAGGGCGAGCATTGACCGCAGGGAGCCTGCCGACAGCGCGCGCCGTCGCCGCCGTCACCCACGCCGCCGGCCCCTGCGCGATGGCCGCGCCGAGCCCGCCACCCCGCCGCCACCCATGGAGCCCCCGATGCCCGACCAGCGCAAGACCGGCCCTCTGCCCGGGGCACAGCAGCCGCCCGCCGATGCGTTCGAGCTGGACGACGAGGACGTGCTCGACGCCATGCGGCAGATCCCCGGCTATCTCGACATCAGCACCGAGGACTTTCGCGCCATCTACCGCCTGGCGCACGCCCACGCTCGGCAACGGCTGCTCCGGGGGTTGCGCGCGGCGGAGCTGATGCGCACGGGCATTCGGCCGCTGGCGCCGGACTCGTCGCTGCACGACGCGGCCGAGTGTCTGGTGCAGCAGGGGCTTAAGGCGCTGCCGGTGGTGGCAGCCGACGGCAGCGTCGCGGGCATGCTGACGGAGAACGACTTTCTCGGCTGCCTCGGGGTCCGCAGCGTTCTCGATCTGCTGCTGCGCCTGGACGCGGCAGCGCCCGCCGATGTCGCCCGCTGCCGCGATGCCCGCGTCTCGGCGCTGATGTCGGCGCCCGCCATCTGCGTCGCCGAGCAGGCACGGGCGCCTGAGATGCTGCGGGCCTTCCGCCGCCATGCCGGGCGCAGCATGCCCGTCATCGACGCCGACGGCCGGCTGCGCGGGCTCCTGCTGCGCAAGGATCTGTTGCACGCGGCGCATCTGGACGACGTCGGCGCATGAGCCTCCGGCGGTCCTGCTCGCGGTACTTCTCCAAATGGCGCGGCACCACCCGCGGCAGCCCGCCGCGGGTCAGCAGCGCGGAGGTGCTATGGTCATGGGTGGGCGCCTTCGTCGGCATCGCGCTGGTGACTTGGCTCAACACGCGCTGGTTCAGCGGCACGGATGCGGGGCTCCTGATCGGCTCCCTCGGCGCCTCGGCCGTGCTGGTGTACGGCGCCGCGCGCAGCCCCCTGGCGCAGCCGCGCAACCTGGTCGGCGGCCACGTTCTGTCCGCGCTGGTGGGGGTCGGCTGCTGGCAGCTCCTCGGTCACTGGCCCGGCGTCGCGGAGCTGCTCGCCCCCGGGCTCGCGGTGGCGAGCGCCATCGCGCTGATGCACCTGACCCGCACCCTGCACCCGCCTGGCGGCGCAACCGCGCTCATCGCCGTCATCGGCTCCGAGGACATCCACGCCGCCGGCCTCTGGTATGTGCTCATCCCCGCCGGCCTCGGGCCAACCCTGCTGCTCGGCGTCGCGCTGGTGGTGAACAACCTGCCCGCGACAAGGCGCTATCCCGAGACTTGGTGGTGAGCGGCCCAGTGCGATATATCGACGCGATCTATCAAATCGAAGAGAGCAAGAACATGCCCTATCTGAGTTTTGTCGAGCGCCGCGGCGAGGCCCGTGGCGAGGCCCGTGGCGAGGCCCGCGGCGAGGCCCGTGGCGAGGCCCGTGGCGAGGCCCGTGGCTTCGGCGTGATGCTCCGCGGCCAGATGGAACAGCGCTTCGGCCCGCTGTCCGAAGCCGTCAGCGCGCGCCTCGATGCGGCCGATGCGGATCAGCTCCTTGCCTGGAGCCGGCGGGTTCTGGACGCGCGCACGCTGGACGAGGTCTTCGCAGACGGCGCCTGAACCGATCGCCAATGTATTCCGGTGCTGAGGCAGAGCCTCTGACCCTCGCCGCCTCCAGCGTCGAGAGGCCTGTTTGACGCGAGCAGCGGTCCGGCTTAACGTCGGCGCCGAGTAACAACCGTCGCCAACGCCATGCACGACGACTTCGACAGCCCTTGGAAGGACATCCTGGAAGCCTACTTCCCGGACTTCATGGCCTTCTTCTTCCCCGCCGCCGCCGCGGAGATCGACTGGTCGCGGGGCTTCGAGCTGCTGGACAAGGAGCTGGCGCAAGTCGTCCAAGACGCCGAGCTGGGACGGCGCTACGCCGACAAGCTGGTGCGGGTCCATCTCCTGGACGGCAGCGAGGAGTGGCTGCTGATCCACATCGAGATCCAAGGCCGGCGCGAGGCCGGCTTTGCTCAGCGCATGTTTGTTTATGCCTACCGGCTCTACGACCGCTACGCCCGCGAGATCGTCAGCCTCGCCGTGCTCGCCGACAGTAGCCCCGGCTGGCGACCGAGCCGCTTCGAGATCGGCCGTTGGGGCAGCCGGCTCGGGCTGGAATTCCCGAGCATCAAGCTGCTCGACTACGCGGGCCGAGAGGTCGAGCTGGCGGCGGAGCTAAACCCGTTCGCCACCATCGTGCTGACCCACCTGGCCGCCCTCGCCACCCGCGGCGACGCCGAGGCCCGCTACGCGGAAAAGCTCAAACTCACGCGCCGGCTCTATGAACGCGGCCTGTCCAAGCAGCAGATCCTGGACCTGTACCGCTTCATCGACTGGGTGCTGCGCCTGCCCGAGGCGCTGGAGCTGAAATACACCGATGCGATCTATCAGATCGAGGAGAGCAAGAACATGCCCTACCTGAGTTTTGTCGAGCGCCGCGGCGAGGCCCGCGGCTTCGGCGTGATGCTCCGCGGCCAGTTGGAACAGCGCTTCGGCCCGCTGTCCGAAGCCGTCATCGCGCGTCTCGATGCGGCCGATGCGGATCAGCTCCTTGCCTGGAGCCGGCGGGTTCTGGACGCGCACACATTGGACGAGGTGTTCGCAGACGACGCCTGAACCGATCGTCACTTTTGTCCGGTGCCAAGGCAGAAGAGCCTCGGCACGAGTACGAACCGAAGGCTCGTCGGGGGCTTCCGTTGGTGGCCGCGCACCGGCGGCGGTCAGTCTCCCTCTTGTCCGGCCCCCCGGCCGCTAAGCCCTAGCGAGGCAGAGCCTCAGACCGACCAGGGCACGGCGCCTCGTCTTGCGCGGCCCGCTCGTCGGCGCATTGGGCCAAGGGCCAAGGGCCGAGGCGGGCTCCCTTGGCCCTCGGCCCTCGGTCCCTTTGCCTGCAAGCGCCTTGTCGTCGTGAAACTTGACTCAACTGCAAGCATTCGGCGCCGTCAAGCAAACTAGTGCACCACCGCGGAAGTTGCGAGGCCGTTCCCGGGTACGCCGACTTTAGTCGGGGCCGGCTCAGGCCGTTGCCGGCGGTCACTCTCGCGACACCGCTCCAGCGGTGTCGCGCGTCCGCGGGCGCTCTGCGCCCAGGTGCGCTTGGGCGCGGGAACGGCGCGCGGCGCGGGGCGGCAGAGCCGCGAAGAGGCGTGCCGAGGCAGAGCCTCGGCACGAGAGCTAGCGGATACGCACCCAGAGCCGCGGCGTGGCAGACTACGTCGCAGCAACGCCGGAGGCCGCGGCCTTCTTCGACGACTGGGGCACGCCGGGCGGCGACACCGAGCGGCAATGAGCTTCAGCGCCGGACAGATCGTGTTGGCGGACTGGCGCGACGCCTTGCCGAAGGAGCCCAACACGCGCCGCCCCGCCGTCGTCGTCGAGGACAAACAACTGTTCGACGACGCCTACCCGAACCTGATTCTCGTGCCCTTGGCAGACGACCCCGGACGCGCCATTGGCGAGTTGGCCGTCCGCATCGAGCCCACGCCCGAGAACGGCTGTGCCTAGCCCGGCCACGCGCTGGCCCACCATGTCACCACCGCGTCCAAGCGGCGCATCACCGCGACGCCTTCGCATGTCACCGACGCCCAGCTCGCCCACATCCGTCGCTTGATCGCATTGGCGATTGGCGTCGAGACGGCGGCGACTTGATCATTCGGGTTGGCTGGCGGGACCGCCCCGTTGGCCCGTGCATCTTGAGGCGCTGCGGGCTGTTCTCCGATGGGTGGCGACGGCTTGCGCGGCGCAGCCGGGACCAATGCCGCCCACCCGTTGGCCGCAGCGCAGGGAGTTGCGGGATGGCTGACACCGCGAAGCGGTGCCAGCAGTCAAGGCTCGACCGGCGAGTGGGGCTTGGTCGCGGAAAACCAGCTTGCGCTAGACTGCCAGCTCCGCATCCGCCGGATTTTTCGTTCGGTGGCGTCGACCGGCGGCAGCGACTGGCGCCAGGGTAACCCGATGATTCAAGACGAGCTCCTGCAACGCATCACCGCGCGCCCCGACGTCTTCGGCGGCAAGCCGATCATCCGAGACCTGCGCATTTCCGTCGAGATGATCCTGAGCCTGCTCGCCCAGGGCGAATCCCCGGCTGCGATTCTCGGCGACTATCCCGGCCTGGAGCCGGCGGACATCAACGCCTGCCTCGCTTACGCCCATGCCGTGATCGCCCATGATCGGATCGACCGAATCGCATTATCGGGATGAAATTCCTCGTCCACCGCTGCGCCGGACGCCGTCTTGCCGACTGGCTGCGGGATCAAGGCCATGACGTGCGCGAGGCCACCGAGGTGACGCCGGATCCTGGCGACCAGGCCCTGTTGCGCTGGGCGGTCAGCGAACAACGGATACTCATTACCATCGACAACGACTTCGGGCTCCTCGTCTTTCATCGCGACGAGCCCCACACCGGCATCGTGCGCCTGCCCGATCTGCCCGCCGAACAGCGTATCGCGCTGATGGCAACGGTTATCGAGCGCTACGCGGAAGCCCTTGCCGGCGGCGCGATGCTCACCGTCTGCCCGGATCGCGTCCGCATCTCAGGACCACGGCCGCCGGCCTCCTTAGCAAGGCGCGGCACGCTGCGGAACCTGCTGCTCGACCGGCCCGTGTTCTGGGTGGCGGGCCAGAACGAACAACGCGAGCAACCGGGTGATGTTGTCGCGAGCTCGCGACACCGCTCCCGCGGTGTCGCGCATCTTCGCACTCACTACTGCCTTGCTCGTCGCCGCTGTCAATACTCACTCGCCCGCGGCCCCTCATACAGGCTCCGGGCGTCGGCAGCCGCGCTCACGGCGTCGCGCACCTTGGCATCCGTCAGGTCCAAGACCCGGAGCTTCTCGCCGACCTCCGCAATGGCATCCACCCGCCGCACCTTGCCGGCATGAAGCTCTGCATAGGCGGCCAGCCCGCGCAGCTTCGGCAGCGCGTCGCTGAACTGCGTGCCGTGCGGGTCCACGATGTCCACCGCAATGGAGCCGTCCGACTGGCGCGAGAAGATCAGGAAATCCGGCCGCACGATGCGCGTGTCGTCGCCGTCCCCATAGGCGATGCCGAGCGAATAACTGCCGGCGCGCGGCGGGTTGCGATACCAGGCGACGAAGCCCGGGCGCTGCATCTCCGTCTTCAGCACGCGGGTTTCCCAAGCGTTCAGGTCGGCCGGAAACAGCCCGTCCGCATCGCACATCAGGTGATGCGGATAGGTCTGCAATGGCGTCACCGTCCCGTCCAGCTCGCGCACCTCGGTCGGTTCCACCCAGACATCAGGCTTCTCCAGCTCGCTGTCCTGCGGCTCCGTGCTCATTTGCTTGATGCCGTCGTAGACCGCCCGGCGCTTGTCCGTCAGGCCCTTGATAGCAACGCGGTGCTGCTGCTGCCAGGCATTGGCGAGCTTGGCCGCCTCCGCCTCCAGGTAGGTCTTCACGTCCGGCACCAGACCCAGCGCGGCGATGTCGGCGTGGGCGGCCATCAGGGCTTCTTCGGAGTCGGCCGCAGTGATGTTCTTTGCGGCCAGGGTTTCTGCATAGCGCTTGCTGAGATCGGCACCGAGCGTGCGCCGGGCGTTGCCGTAGGCGGCCTCGACGACGGCGTAATCGGCGTCCTCGAAGAACCGATCCAGGCTCTTCTGCTTCGCCTTCAGGTCCGCCCGCAGGCTTTGGCCTTCCACCACCAGCACCCGCGAGCGGGCGGCCGTGATCTCGTCCGCGTAGCGCACCCGCGCCGCATTCAGCGCCTTGATCAACTCCGTGTAGGCCCGCTTGCCGGCATCCGCCAGCAGCCCATCCGCCGCCAGCTCGTGCGCCAGCAGGGTCAGCCGGCGCACCGGCTTGGCCTCGCGCTGGGGCGGGCGCTGCGATGGCAGCGTGACAAAGGCATCCCACACCGCATCCGGCACGGCGGGGTTCGGCGTCATTTCTTTCGGGTTGATCAGCACGCGCCTGCCGGGCAGCGGCGGGCCGCCGTCGCCGCCATACATCAGCGCATCGGCCACCGCGCTCACCGATGTCGCGTCGAAGAACGGCAACAGGCAGGCCACGGCATTCAGCCGGTCATCGCCGGGGATGCGGCGCGCGAGCGGCGTGCGCACCATGCGGCCCATCAACTGCGTGATGTGGGTGCGGTCCCGCGCCGGGCGGAACGACACCATCACCTCCGCCCGCGGACAGTCCCAGCCCGTGCTGATGGCGTCCTTCGCGATCAGCACGCGCACGTCCGTTGCGTCCTGCACGTGCTCCGGGGAGAGGTAGGGCACGCTGTAGGGGCCGAAGGTCTGGGTGCTGTGCTCGCCGAAGACGTGGGCGAAGTGCTCCGGCGTCAGCGCCGGCCAGGTGTCCAGGATCACCTTCAGCGCGCGGCCGATGTCCTCGTGGTCCGGGGCATTGGGCACCTGAAACACCATCAGCGGCACCACCGGCGCGGCGTCCCCCTCGCGCTCCGCATAGGCCGCCCAGGCGGCGGTGGATTCCTTCAGCTTCTCCGTGGCGCGGCGCAGCAGCACCGTGTCGTACTGGCCCGCGTCCTTCGGGATGTCCAGCACGATGGTGTCCTTGAGCAGCCCGGACGCCTGCACCTTGGCCGCGTCCACCTCCACGTTTGCGAAGGTGTTGCGGTTCTGCATGCCCGCCATGGCCTCGGTGAAGCGCTCGATGGTCGCGGAAATGCCCCAGACGACCGGGATCGCCGGCACCGAGCCCGCGCCGTTGATCAAGCGCCGCACGATGGTGGACTTCTCGCTCGCCGCCGCCTTGCTCGGCGTGCCCATGCCGCGGTGCGCTTCATCCAGCACCAGATACAGCGTCAGGTTCGGGTCTTCGATGGTGTTGCGGATGGTGTCCCAGATGGTGTGGGCGCGCAGATCGGGCCGCATTTCGAGCCCCAGCTCGGCTTGAGCCGCCTCCGCCGCGTCCGGCTCGTGCCCGCGCACCAGGAGGCTCTTCTTGCCGAGCTTCTGCGTGTTCAAAAAGTAGATCTTGCCGGGGTCGAACTTCTCCTGGACGAAGTCGGTTTCGACAGGCTTGAAACGGCCCTGCAAGCCGTCGGACGCCTCGCCGAGCCGAAAGCGCGTCTGCTCGTTCAAGGACGGGTCGTCGCTGAACCAAATCACCACGGCGCCCGGGTCCGGCTCGAAGTCATAGGTCTCGCTGCCCAGAAAGAGCGCCTCCAGCCCCGCCGCGGCCATCACCGTCTTGCCCGCGCCGGTGGTCGCGGCCAGCGCAAAGGCGTAGCGGTCGCCGTCATCGCGCCAGTGCTTGCGCGCCTTGGCGAGTCTCTCCAGCACGCCGCGCACGGCGTCCTCTTGGTAGTCCTTGAGCGTGAACTTCACGGGTCAGTCTCCGTTGGCGAACTGGAAGTTCGTGAGGTAAGACTCATAGAGCCTAAGCGGCTCCACCCCCGCCGGCAGGCAGCGCGCGACGGCCTGAAAGCGCCCGGGGTCGTCGGTGACGATGTAGGCGATGCGCAGCCCCGGTGCCGCCGCCACCGCGGCGCAAAAGGGCGCCGCCGCGTCCAGGTCCGCGAGCAGCGCATAGGTGTCCGCCAGCGCGAAGCCCGCGTCCGGGAGTGCATCGATGCGCCGGCCCTCGCTGCCGGCGCGCAGCCACAGGAGCGGTGCAATGCGTGCGAAGGCCAGGTTGTGGTCCACCGCCACCGGGCTCTCGAAGGTCAGCGTGAAGAACTCCGCGTTCTCCGCAAAGCCCTCCGCCATCGGGAACTCGTCCGTGAACTTGTAATCGCCCGGAATCGGCTCGCCATCCGGCGTCAGCCCCGTGATGGCCGCGCGCACCCGGGGCTTGGTGATGTGCTCGCAGATGCCCCATTGCTCCCATTCCGGGTCGCCAGGGCGAAGCCCCTGTTGCCGCAGCGCCTTCTGCTCGTCGGCGCCGACCTCGTTGTTCGTCACCAGGATGCACCGGCGCCGGCCGCCGTCCTGGCGGTTCAGGCGCATCACGGCATGGGCGGTGGTGCCGGAGCCGGCGAAGAAGTCGAGGATGGTGGCGTTGGGTTTGTTGGCGATGAAGAACCGTAGACTGTCTTCTACAGCGTAGAGACTTTTCGGGAAAGGGAACCTGCGCGCTGACATTATGTCCCCGAGCAACCTGGAACCGTATTGCGTCGCGTCATGGCTCGAAATACGCCACTGCGTGCCAGGGATGGCACGAACGAGAGTCGCGTCCTTTTGCTCGACTACAAGTGATCCATCCGTCTCCTTGCCAATGACCTTGAATTCTTCTCGCTGGATCTTCCCGTATTCGCCGTTCTTTAGAATATAGATGACGAAACCTTTCTCTAGGCTGCCCCCGATCCGGACGCGCCCTTCGGCAATTCGTTTTCGCAAGGTGTCAGGATACCATTGCCAATTACCTTCAGTCCCGTTTCGGCGAATCGGCAAAAGGGCGACGAGGCCCTCTATCTCTTCGGACGCGGATGTGCCCTGTGGCAGAGGATCTCCAACCTGTGCGATGCGCGGAACAGCAGGGTCAATGTAAATCGGATAGAAGAGCCCCGGTCGGTCAGTTCTGGCCGCATTTGTGCCGCTCCGTCTGAGCAAGTCCCAGCGAATATTCCCGGTGTGCGTCCGTCCTTTGCTGGATACCCAATCGCGACTCAAGAGGAGTTTTTCAGGCGCCGCCCGACCGAACATCGCAAAAAAAAGGTACTCGTCGTTGCGACCGAACCCGCCCGGTCGTGCCACATTTGCAGGATTAACCATGCTGCTGGTCATCTGAATCCGAGCATCTGCAAACGTCTGCTCCAACAGCAAGCCGAGACGCAAGTATTCCTTCTCGTCAATCGTCACGATCAACACGGAGTTATCCGGATTCAATAGCTCCCTCGCCAGCCTCAACCGCCGCTCCATCATCGCCAGCCACTTGCTGTGCCGGTAGGCGTCGTCGGCCTCGACGAAGTCGTTGTTGTACTTCCAATCCTTGGCGCCGGTGTTGTAGGGCGGGTCGATATAGATCGCGTCGATCTTGCCGCGGTGCGTGTAAGTCAGCGCCCGCAGCGCGAGGTAGTTCTCGCCGTTGATGACGGTATGGAAGGGCCTGTCGCCGCCGCGCTCGACCTTGCCGGTGCTGACCAGGCCGGGGTAGATCAGGTCGCGGAACGCGGCCACCACCACCAGGTCCGCGAGCGCGGCCTCGCGCGTCTCCGGCACGTCGGCGCCGGCCTCTTCCAGCGCGGCGCGGCGGGCATCGCCGGTGCCAGAGATGGCCGTCACGCGCCACAGGCGCTGATCGCCCCGGCCGGTGCTGCCGCGCGGCGGCAGCAGCCGCACTTGGTCGCCCTTGCGCACGGGGCGGCTCGGCAGCTCCACGGCCTCCGGGCGGTGGCGCTCGAAGTTGAGCCCGAAGGCGCGGCGGGCGGACAGGATCTTGAATTCACGCTCCAGGTCCGCGCCCAGTTGCGGGTCTTTGGCCTTGAGCTGTGCCAGCAGTTCTGTGAGTCTCGACACGGTGTTCCGTCTGTGTTAGCTGAGCGTGAATCGGGGCGGGCCACATGCGCAGCGGCGCCAGCCGGGCGGGGCCGACATGCTACAACAGCCACGCGGAGGATACGCGGGCGACCTGCCCGGCCTGCGCGCGCATGCGCGCGACGCGATGCCCATGACGACAACGACGCCAACCCCCGGCGCAGCATGCCGGGCGAGGCCGCACACCGCGGGGAAAACAATGCCGATTCCTTACCTAAATGGTCTGCCTTGGACGACGTGGTCGCGGGAAGAGCGCCTGTTCTGCGCCGTGCTGTATGAGCACGCGCGCCGCTGCCCGGGCGAGTTTGCGGCATGGCTCATCGAGAGCACTGGGCTCAACATCCCTTCCGCCGGCGATTGGGACCTTGGCTTCGAGGTCTGCCTGTATCGCGATTTCCTGTGGCAGCAGCCGGGGCTGACCGCCAAGGGCAGCGGCCTGTCAGCAAAGCGCACCTTCGACCTCTGCCTGTTCGGCGAGACGAGCATCATCATTATTGAGGCGAAGGTGTGCGGGGGGTTTACAACCGAGCAGTTGGAGAACATTGGCAAAGACGTTGCCCAAATCCGCAGGCTCCCCGGGATGCAGGATTTGAATGTCTTGCTGGTCGCGCTCGCGTCGGCGCGCTATCTGGCGAATGCGCGCAAAAGGACGCGTGACACATTCAAGGGTTGGCTCTCGTGGCAGCAGCTTTTCGAGCATTTCCCTGAGCCGCTGTTCGAGCAAGCCGACAAGATGTACGCCGGCAAACGCGGCGAGCTGTTGGGGCGAACGGCTTGACCAAGCCGCGCAGGCCGTCAAGGTCGCAGGAGTCTCGCGCGTCGAAGACGCCAACGGCGAGTGCGCTCGACGCCGGCGATGTACCCGCGATAGCTAAGGGTGTGCGGCAGCATGCATCTGCGCTCGATGTTTGCTCCGGGAGAAGCCGGCTGATCAGCGAGGGGGATCGCGCTCGGTGTCCCGGTCCGGCTCCAGCTCGGCGATGGCAGCGAACAGACGCCGGGCATTAGCCGGGCTGCGGAGCAGATAGTCGGTGTCGGACAGCTCGGCGACCGCTTCAAGGTCCTCGCGTGCCGTTTCGTCAGCGATGATCACGGCGTAGCCGAAATGCTCTCTGAGCCGCTCGCGAAACGCCACGACGCCGAGTCCGGACAATTCGGCCGCCTTGCCGAAGCTGATTTTGCCCGCGTGGTAGAGACTGGCGGCGAGGAAGAAGTCTTGGGCGCCGACGCCGAGGGGCTCCAGTACGGTGGCGAAAGCGGGGTTCAGGTTCAATGCGGACATGATCGAGCTCCGATGTGGTCGACAGGGCGCGGATCGCTGCCTACTGCGATCCGGCGGAGGCGCGCACACTCTAAAGAGACGCCTTCGTGGGCCTTGAGCCGGGACACCAACGCGAAGAGGTTGTCGTCGCGCGGCTTGCCGTCCTCACTCAGTATGTGCATCAGGCCCTTGGGGCGCTTCTGCAATTGCGCGCCGAGGGCGTCGAAGCCGACGGTGGCGTTGACGTACGTAGTCGCGCAGCCGGGCGGCGCGGGCCTTGCGGATCATGGTTGGGTCCGTATGACTTCGAGCGTCCGTCCGCGGTGGTTGGCTCAGGTCCTGTGCAGGTGTTCCACGTAGCCGGCGGTGACTGGCATTGGCGGTCAATCTTTCGGCGGATTGACCGAGCTCGGCTGCTTCCGCTGGGCTTTTTCGGTTAGGCCATCCCAGGTGAGGATCTGAATTCTCCCCTCCGCCGCGGAGGCTAAGCGCCTGTCGTTGGTCCAAAGCTCCTCGCAGGCGACGTGGAGCGCTGCGGCGAGGTGCAGGGCATCTGGCGTCTTGAGGCCGTGGCGGACACGGAGATCGGTAGCGAGATCGAATACCGCACGGTCCAGCGGCACTGTGACACAGCGATCGAAGAGCCGCCGGTAGGTTTCGAGGTACTCGTTTTGTCGCTTACGTAGCGCGCCAACGCGGGACTCGAGACGCACCAGATCGCTACTGACCAGGTGCTGACCTTCGAGAGCTCTGGACAGGCAATCCTGCTGGTCTGGCCTTCCCTCGACAAGGTCGATGACGATGCAGGTATCGAGGTAGACGCTCCCCTTCATCGGTCACCCCATGCGGTCCGCTCCTCGTCCACGCGCGCCACGATCTCCTCGTGGGTGAGCCCCCCCGAGGTATTCCTAGGCAGTTGCTCCAAGAAATCGTCCAGGTTGCCCTTCGCCGAAGGCTTGCACTCCGCATCGAACAGGATGATCACGCGCGCCGGCCCGGTTGCGGACTCGTCGGGGAGCTTCAGACTGAGCTCATGGTCGGGAGTGATGTTCGCGGTCAACTCAATGGCTTGCATTTGGCGGGGCTCTCCAATGTGGTGCCCGGGCGTCGGGCATTGATGGTACTTCGATAAAGCAGGGACCGTGCCATCACGGCTCGACCCCGTGTCTCTTGAGCCAATTGCTCAGCGTCGTCGCATTGCCGAAGCCGAGCAGCCGGGCGGCGCGGGGTCTTGTTGTTGCTGGCCCGGGTGTGAGCGATCAGAAGATTTCTTGTGGTGAAGCACGGTTTCTTCCGCCCGGTTGCTCGACCGGCGGCCGCTGCCTGCCCAGATCCGTGTCGGGCGGAAACGCCCGGTGAGACGCCATCGCCGCGGCGAAACGGCGCACCGACTTATTCCGCGCCCAGCTCGCGCAGGACTTCGGGATGTCGCTCTGCGACGCGGAGCAGGGTCTTAGCGGCACCACTCGGCTCGCGCCGGCCTTGTTCCCAGTCTTGGAGGGTGCGTTTGGAAATGCCCAGCAGGCTCGCGAAGCGCGCTTGGGACAGCTTGGCGGCGAGTCGCGCCTTGGTGACGGGCGACTCGATCACTTGATCGCCGCGGACGATGCTCACGCGCCCGAGTCGCCCGGCTTCAAGGTCAGCGATCGACGCCAGCAGCTCCGCGTTCAAGTCGCGCTCCGCGTCGCGTTGCAGCAGCTCGTCATCAGTCAATGTCGGCATGATCGACAATCTCTCTCAGGGTGTTGAGGGTGGTGGAGGCGATGTTCTTCCGAGCACTCTTCGCATACACCGTCAGTAGCCAAATGCGCCCCTTGGTGTCCTGGACGTAATAGAGCACGCGGAGTCCGCCACGTTTGCCCATCCCCGGGCGCG
Source organism: Thiohalocapsa sp. ML1 (assembly GCF_001469165.1). Classification (GTDB taxonomy): domain Bacteria; phylum Pseudomonadota; class Gammaproteobacteria; order Chromatiales; family Chromatiaceae; genus Thiohalocapsa. The sequence goes on from NZ_JABX01000030.1 coordinate 72,675, forward strand.
ACCAGCGCAGCTTCCGCACGCCGCCCGTTGCCGGCACGACATATCGCCGGCGCTGGGGTTTGCGGCGAGATAGGTCTGTAGCTGAGCCAGCTCCCCGTCGTCGAAGTAGTCCGCGGCATAGCGCGAGAACAGCGGCAGCTCGATGAAGGCGTGCATGCTTGGAGCATACGGCAATGCCGGATCATCGCAAGTCCGTCTGCGCCCGCCGCGCGTGGCAGCCTCCGGCCCTTGCCGCGCGGCCGACGGGGCAGGTTGCCCGTCAGGGCTCGCCGCCATGCCTTTTCAGCCAATTGCGGAGCGTGGTCGCGTTGCCGAACCCGAGCATCTTCGCGGCACGGGCCTTGTTGCCGCCGGTGTGCTGCATCGCTTGTTCTAGATAGTGGCGCGCAACGCGGTCGATGATGCCATTGAGATCAATGCCTTGGGGGATGTCTTGGGCAAGGACCGGGGCTGCAGCGGCCGGGGTGGCGGGGCTCGGCAGCAGGGCGTCGCGGGCATCGTCCGCATCGATGAGCTCGCCCGGGGTCCAGACGGCGGCGCGGCGCAGCGTGTTCAGCAGCTCGCGGACGTTACCGGGCCAGGGGTGCTCCAGCAGCAGTTTTCTTGCGGTGACGGAAAGCCGCTTGGGCGCGTAGCCGGGCTCGGTGGCGCTCTCGGCGTTGACTTGGTCGAGCAGGCGCTCCAGCAGCAGGGCGGCGTCGCCGTCGCGCTCGCGCAGCGGCGGCAAGGTGAGGACGGCGACGACGAGGCGATAGAACAGGTCCTCGCGGAAGCGGCCGGCGGCGACTTCCTCGATCAGGCTGCGGTTGGTGGCGGCGCCGTATCCGGTACTTGTCGTTGTCGTTGCCGTCATCGTCTCGCGCAAATCTCGATAACGACCACGATGACGACCACGACACCTGCCACGACAACGCGGGCAAACGGGCTCGGGATTCCCACAGCGAAGCACTAGATTGCTTGACGGCGCCGAATGCTTGCAGATAAGTCAAGTTTCACGACGACAAGGCGCTTGCAGGCAAAAGGGCCGAGGGCCGAGGGCCAAGGGAGCCCGCCTCGGCCCTTGGCCCTTGGCCCTTGGCCCAATGCGCCGACGAGCGGGCTTCGCAAGACGAGGCGCCGTGCCCTGGTCGGTCTGAGGCTCTGCCTCGCTAGACTGTCGGCCCAACCTCGCTGTTCCCGACCCGTCATGCTCGAAGACCTCCGCAACGCCCCGCTGCTGTCCCGCCTCACCGACGAGCAACTGGAGCGCGTGCGCAAGCGCGCGGTGCAGCGCCGGCTCGACGAGGGCGAGCTGCTGTTTGCCCAGGGTGCGGCGGCGGAGCGGTTCTATCTGGTGCAGTCCGGCCAGATGCGGCTGTTTCGCCTGGCGCCGGACGGCAGCGAGAAGGTGATCGAGATCGTCTCGCCGGGGCAGACCTTCGCCGAGGCGCTGATGTTTCTGGAGGCGCCGCGCTATCCGGTGAGCGCCGCGGCGCTGGCGCCCACCCGGCTCATCGCCATCGACGCCGCCGACTTCGCCGCCATGCTGCGCGGCTCCATGGACACCTGCTTCGTCGTCATGGGCGCGCTGAGCCAGCGCCTGCGCGCGCTCATCGGCGAGATCGACGAGCTGACGCTGCACAGCGCCAAGGGCCGCGTCGCGCGCTGGCTGTTGGCGCGCTGCCCGGCGGACCGGCGCGCGCTGGTGCTGGACGTGCCCAAGGGCGTGCTCGCCTCGCGGCTGTCCATCCAGCCGGAGACCTTCTCGCGCGTCGCCAAGCAGCTCGTCACCGACGGCGTCATCGAGGTGCAGGGCGCGCATGTGACGGTGCTCGACCGCGACGCGCTCGCGCGCGTGGCGGCGGATTGAGGGGCCATGTTTCTTCCGCAGGGCGGTGAGCGTGCTGGGGGTCAGCGCAGGTGTAGCGGAGTAAGGCTTGCCCGTGAGCGCCTGGTGTTGACGGCTATTGACGGGTGCTGACTGGAGTGTTGACCTCCAGGTCAACACCGCGACAGAGCGAGATGCACTGATGTCGCGAGTGCGGAGCCGACCTGGAGGTCGGCTCTCCGGCCCGGCTCCCGCCCGGCTCCGGCCCGGCTCCGGCCCGGCTCCGGCTCGGCTACACGAGGGCAAGTGCTTCGCTGCCGAGTCTCCGCCGTTCCCGCGCCTCACTGCCCCGCGCCGCAGATGCGCGACCCCGCTGGAGCGGTGAATGATCGTGGCAGTCATCGAACGTCCGCGGTGTTTACGGGTATAGACGGGTGTTGACTGGAGTGTTGACTGGAGTGTTGACCGGAGTGTTGACCTCCAGGTCAACACCGCGACAGAGCGAGATGCACCGATGTCGCGAGTGCGGAGCCGACCTGGAGGTCGGCTCTCCGGCCGGG
>NZ_JABX01000031.1 GCF_001469165.1 Thiohalocapsa sp. ML1
TAGATGGGATGACGGCTGCACAGCACGCCGGGCATGCGGCGAAATAGCTCGGTGGCCATGCCGACTTGGGACGGCGTGCGACGCAGATCCAGCTCTGGCCTGGCTCTCAGGGTGTCGAGGAGGCCGCCGATCTTCGGGTCGCCGAAATAGAACGCGGGCATCGCCAGCGTGCGCTCGGGGCCGACGAGCTCCAACAGGGCCTTGACGAGCTCCAGGGGGCCCCCCCGGTACATCGGCGCCAGCTTGTTGATAGAGCTGTGCACCATCAAGCAATCGAAATCCGCGCCGATACGCGACTCAAGGTGGCTGCATAGGGCTCGTGCATCGAAGGTTCCGTACACCAGCTTCAAGAGCGGGGCAGACTGCTTTCTGACCGAGAAATAGGCATTGCGCAGCGCGAGATGATGCGCCGGCGACAGCAACCTGTGGGTAAGGCCCGACAGTGAATCGACAATTGACATCTTGTCGCCCCGTGACTCAGCGGATGTCGCGGCTGTCGAGGTACGCGAGGATGGCTTCGACGGACGTGAGCTTTGAGAAATCCTCGACCTCGAGGTAAATGTCGAATGTCTGCTCGATGGCCATCATCAGATTGACGTGGCCTAAGGAGTCCCAGGCGGTCAGGTTATCGGCCGAGGTGGTCTCGCTGATCTTCTCCGGGGCGACGTTCAGCGTTGTGGCAATCGCGTCTTGCAGTTGAGCGAATATGGACATAAGCAGTTCTCCATGATGTCCGCACGGCGACGTGCGGTTAGAGCGCAGCCGGCGTTGGCGCTGCGGGGGCACTGCGGCGGGTCAGTCAGTCTTCCGACTGAACGGCGCGCCGTTCGATTCGGTGACGACGATCGGCGATTTGGCAGCCAGCGACACCGCCGGGCCTTGGTCGAGGCGTCGCTCATGGCGTCCGTCTGCCCGGCGGCTGAATCCCTGCTTTGGCAAGAAGTCCGCGACGAGCCCGTTCTTGCTGGTTGGGAGGTAGTCTGCGAAGAACGTCCGGACGCCTTCCTGCTTGAGCTTGCGGAGCAGGGTCTCAAGGAACGCCTGCTCAGCAGTGCGCCCGATGACCCGGCACGACATGAGAAAACTGTCTAACTCAGCGGCGGCGTCATCGAGCCGACGCACCAGGGCCAGTCCGACGATGCCGCTGTCGCCGAAGATGTCCGTCAGTGAGAAGTGTGCAACCAGCCAGTCCTGCGCCGCGATGAGGTCCGCAAGCTGCTGCTCGTCACGGCGGCGCGTCGTGAGATTGAACTGGTTCGTTTTCTGGGTCAGTTGCGCGAGGCGGCCGACATGCGCGGCGCTGTCGTAGACGACCTGCATGCGCATGTCGAGCGAGGACAGGTAGTCGCCCAGCGCCCCGGCGTCCTGGCCGAAGCGCGCTTTGTGCGAACGGCGCTCGCGCTCGGCGATGTACATGCCCGTCTTCGACTGGTCCTCCGCTGTGAGCGACAGTGTTTGGAGGCGAGCCACGTGCTCCAGAGCAGTCGGCACGTCCAGCGGTTCATGCGGCATCTGGACGGCTTCGACCTCGGGCAAGAGCCGGCGAACGGCTGCGATCTCATGGGCACTGTCGTCGACGAATACGAACGAGCTGAGGCCAAGGTTCAGCTCGTCGGCCAACTCGCGGAGGTTCGTGGCCTTGTCCAGCCAGTTGACGCGTTTAGCGACGAAGTGGTGGTCCTTGATGAGCTGGTGGGGATGCGAGCTCAGCACGTGCTCGACGTCGGCTGCGTTGTTCTTGCTGCACAGCGCAAGCACGAATCCACGCTGTTCCAGATCGAGCAGCCGGCGCTGGAAGTCGAGGTAGCAGTTGCCCGGGTAATCGGGCCCCAACGCGATACCTTCGATACCATCCTCGCCGATGATGCCGCCCCAAAGCGTATTGTCTGCGTCCAGTGCGATGACCTTGGCCTTGGGCCGCTTGGTCAGCACGCCGACCTCCACGATGCGGGTCGCCACCTCGAAAGCAGCGCGCGGCGCGAATGGGAAGCGCGCCGAGTACCAGAGCCGGCGATCGAAAAAGTGACTGCGGCCGATATCCAGCAGCAGCTCGTCAAGGTCCAGCAGCGACGCGGCACGCATGGAGGTCCGCAGACAGGCGGCGATGCGGCCCTTCAGATCGCTCCACCAGCGTGCCTGCGAGCGCTCGGACTGCGCATCGAAGGTGCCGAGCGCGGGGCCGATGCGTGCCGGCAACAAGGCTAGGACCATGTGCCCGATCGGCTGACTGCGAAAACGCTCCAGGATCGAGCAGAGTCGGTCGAGCACCACGTCGGCGACTTGCCGCTGTGTATCGGCATCGTGCTCGACCAGCGGTGCGTTGAACGCGGGGTGAACGGATTCGCAGTCGAGTAGGAGCACGGTCACGTCGGGCGCGTGAGACACCAGGCCGGAGTCGGGCTCGGCCTCCTGCAGGCTCAAACCATAGGGTGCGTGGTAGATGTCGATGCCCAGACCCTGGAGCGCGGCTGCGAGCTTCAACCAAGGGTCCAACAGCTCGCTGGTGAAGCTGCGGACGATGCCGATGCGCAGACTGCCCTCTTCGGGCTCCAGTGTTGCGCAGTGCGCGACCAGCTTCTGCGCCCACATGACATTCAGCCGGTCGCTGACGCGCGAGACCAGCGCGCGCAGCTCCGGGCGCGAGCACGCCTGCAGCGTACTGTCGATGGGTATTGGCTTTGTCAAGGACGGGGGACTCGGAGCCGAAGGCTGCAGACTTGCGGGTGGCGGAGCGCCAAGGTTCCGCCGACGCGGTAGGGGCGGAATGGCTGCCGCGGCGAAAAATAACACTGGCACTGATGCGGTGCAACACGCCTTCCGGCTCTGCCAGCGAGCGGGTTACGCCACACGGCGCTCCGTGCCGGGCGTGTCGGTCTGAGGCTCCGCCTCGCCGGGGGGTTATGCCAGGCGCTCCACCTCGAAGCCCACCACCGTGCGCTCCTTGCGGCTGAATTCCACGCCGATCAGGTGGATCGGCACGCCGCTCGCGCGGTGCTTGTCGGCATAGCCGCGGTCTTTGATTTGCTGCAGGGCGCGGCCCGCGGGGCTGAGCTCGACGACCTTGAATTCGAACAAGTACACGTTGCCGTTGAAGCGCAGCGTCATGTCCAGGCGCCCGGCGTTGCTGCTGTCTTCCGGGGTAATGTCCAGGCCCAGGGCGGCGAAGTAGGTGTAGAAGATGCTCGCGTAATAGCCCTCGTACTTGGCGATGTCGTTCTTGGTGTAGCACTCGCCGGGGATGCTGTCGTAGAAGGCCCGGAATAGCGTGTGCATGCCGTCGAAGTCGTTGGCGAGCAGCAGCTCGTAGAGTCGGCTCGGGCGCAGCGCCGGGTCCTGCGGTACCGGGGCGAGGCTCTCCAGCAGGGCGCCGGTCAGGCTGGCCTGTACCTCGATGTTCGGCCAGCGCAGGCGGTACTCGATCAGCGCGCCGAGCTGGCGCACCGCGTCGATGGTCAGGTAGCCGGTCTGAAACAGCAGCGCCTCGGTGGCGATGTGGTCCACGTCGAAGGCCGAGAGCAGGGCGTCGCTCGCGAGCAGCCGGCCGAGCCGCGGGATGAAGACGCCACGCTTGAGCAGTAGATCGACCAGGAAGGTCGGTGTGGCGGTCTCGAACCACCAGGGGCGGAACTGTCGCTCTTGAAACAGCAACAGCACGTCGAAGGGGTTGTAGACCGCCTCGCCGGTCCAGTTGTAGCCGTTGTACCAGGCGCGGATCTGCGCCCGGTCGAGCTCGCCGATCTCCGGCGCGAAGGTTTGCTCCAGGTCGGTCTCGGTGTAGCCGCAGATGGCCGAATACTCCCGCGAGACGGTGATGTCGCGCAGGTTGTTGAGCCCCGAGAACAGGCTGACCTTACTGAACTTGGACACGCCGGTCAGGAACGCGAAGCGGATGTCGGCATCGGCGCCCTTGATGACGGAGTAGAGGTTGCGCAGGCCATCGCGCATGGCCCGGGCGGTGTCGGCATCGGCCAGGTTGTCGAGGATCGGCTTGTCGTATTCGTCCACCAAGACGACAACGCGCTCGCCGTGGCGGGCGTGGGCCAGGCGGAGCAGCTCGCTGAAGCGGATGGCGACACCCGGCTCATCCGGCAGCGCCACGTCGAGCCGCTCGGCGTTGAGGCGCAGCAGCTTGTCGATGCTCTCGTCCAGCTCAGCACGATCGCGCAGCACGCCCTCGGCGAAGCTGAGCCGCACCACCGGAAACCGCCGGCCCCAGTCCCAGTGCGGATGCGCCGCGAGCCCCTCAAACAGCGCCTCGTCGCCCGCGAACAGCTCGGCCAAGGTGTCGAGAAACAGGGACTTGCCGAAGCGGCGCGGGCGCGACAGGAAGTAGTGCGAGCCTTGCTCGATCAGGTGCAGAGCAAAGCCGGTCTTGTCCACGTAATAGCAATCGCTCTCGCGGATTTTGCGGAAGGTCTGGATGCCGATGGGGAGTCGCTTGCGGGTCATGGCGGCGCGGTCCTGGCATGCAAAGCGGCATTCTAGCCCGCCATTGCGCGAGAGCGGGTGTGTCCCGCGGAAGGACAGTGGCCACAGCCAGAGCACGACTCAGGTGTCTCCAACGGCCGGCGCCTCATGAGCTCAATCACGCAGCGTCATCCCGAGCAGCAGGTTCTCCCGCGCCGCGAGCTCCAGCCCGAGGACGCCGTCGCGGACCGGGAAGCGGCGGCCGTCGAAGACCTCGCGCGCCTCCTCGCAGAGGCCAAGCGTGGCGATGGGCAGCTCGACGCGGGCGGGCTCGGCGGCGTTGTTCAGCACGGCCACAAAGGCTTGGCCGCGACCATGGCGCGCGAAGGCCAGGTGCCGTTCGCCGACGGCGAGTAAGCCATGCGCGCCATCCGCGAGCACGGGCTCGTCGCGCTTGAGCCGGGCCAGGGTGCGGTAGAGGGTGCGAAAGCGCTGATCCCAGTGCGCTTCCCGCCATTCCATCGGCCAGCGGCAGCCCTCGACGCTGTCGGCATCGCCGATGAGGCCTACCTCGTCGCCGTACCAGATCGACGGCGCCCCCGGCAGCAGGAACTGGAGCATGACGGCGCCGCGATAGCGCTCCCAGTCGAAGCCGGGGCCGTGGTGGACCCGATGGATGTCGTGGGAGCCGAGCAGGTTGAGCTGTAGCGCGACATGCTGGCTGGGCAGCCGGTCCAGGGTCTGGCGGAGCATGGCGGCCAGCTCGTGGCCGGTCGCTGGCACGCGGGGCTGCGGCGGGAAGTCCGGCCCGTCCGCTTCGAAACGCACCTGCTCGCCGAGCCAGCGCCGCAGCGGGCTCGCGCAGCCGAAGTAGTTCATGGCGCCGTCCCACTGGTCGCCGCGCTGGTAGTCGCCGGCGTCCTCCCAGTGCTCGCCGACGATGTAGGTGCGCGGATTCTCGGACTTGATAGCCCGGCGCACGCCGCGCCAGAGCGCATGACAGAACTGATCCGGTCCATGGCGGCCGGTGACGTTGCCGACGTCGAAGCGCCAGCCGTCGATCTGCCATGGGGATCTTAGCCAATGCCGCACCAGGGCGTCGTCGCCCTCCCAGATGCATCGGCGTAGCGCGACGCTGCCGTAGTTGAGCTGCGGCAGCGTCGGCACGTCCCACCAGCCGTGATGGCCGCCGCGGCCGTCGGGGTAGTAGAAGCCGGCCTCCGGTGAGCTCGGCTGGGTACGGGCGCGGGTGAGCCAGGGGTGGTCCGAGCCCGTGTGGTTCAGCGACACGTCCAGCACCACGCGCATGCCGCGGTCGTGCGCCGCGCCGGTGAGGGCTGCCAGCGCGGCGTCGCCGCCCAGTGCCTCGTCGACCTGGAAATAGTCGATGCAGTCGTAACGGTGCGTAGTGCGGGCGCGGAACACCGGGGTCAGATAGAGCGCGCTGACGCCGAGGTCGTCCAGGTAGTCCAGCTTCTGCGTGATGCCGGCGAGGTCGCCGTTGTAGAAATCGAGGCAGCGCCCGTCGGCGTAACTGAGCGGTGGCGCGCCCCAGTCCATGACCCGCGGCGTGCCGCCGTCGAAGCGGTACTCCCCGGGCTTGCGGCCGACGCCGGAGTCGCCGTTGCAGAAGCGGTCCGGAAAGATCTGGTAGAACACGGCGCCCGGCACCCAGTCGGCGCCGGCAAAGCCGGGCAGCAGCGACCAATCCCGGTCCTCGCTGGGGTTGATGCTCTGCACGCCGGCGCGGGTGAAGAACAGGGGGTCGGCGTCGGTGCGGCAGAGAAAGTGCCAGTGAATCGGGTCGGCGTGCGGGATCGGCAGCTCGCCCTCCCACCACGCGAAGCGCGCGCCTGCGCCGGTGCGCCGCATCGGCAGGCGCGCCGAGTGGCCGCTCAGCACGGCGCGGATGTCGACGCCGTGGAGCGGCGCGTCTTTCCACACCTTGAGCCGCAGCCGGACGCGGTCGCCGACGGCGGGGTCGAGATCCGAGACGTGCTCGGCATTCACCGCGAAGTGGAGGGATTGCCGCCAGTTCATTGCCGAAACACCGTCCTCACCGTCCGATCGTCTCGTTGTCGTTGTCGTTGTCGTTGTCGATTTCGATTGACGACCACGACAACGACAACGAAGGCCGGCGATGATCGAGACTTGGCTCGGGGCAATCGCGGGGGCGTGCTCAGCGCAGCCTCAGGATTGTAGAGACCAGCGCGCGGTCGATGTCCAGCGCGTCGGCGATCTGCGCCGGTTCGAGCCCGAGCGCGTGCAGCTTGGCAACGGCGGCGGTGCGGATGGCATCGCGCTCCGCCTCGGCTTGCTGGCGGGCCTGCTCTTCCTGCTGCCACATCGGGTAGATGAAGTGCCGATAGACGGGGTCGTGACGCAGCGCCTCGAACGGCGTGCGCCCGAGCAGGTCGCGGATGCGGAACTGAAAGCCCGCGAGGAGGCGCGAGCGCACGATGCCGTCGCTGCCCTGGATCGACTCGAAGTCGTCGCCGCTGCCGCGCGCCAGAAAGGTCAGGCAGTCGGGGTCGTGGTGGAGGATGTAGTACTCGCTCACGCCGCCTTGCGCATAGTCGCGGCGCTTGTGCACCTCGTCGCGCTCGCGCGTGGCGCGGTCGCTGTCGGACAGGGACTCAATGCAGAGATCGAAGGTGCCGCGATAGGAGCGATCGAGGTCGCCGAGCTGGACGAGGTTGTCGCTGCACACGAGGCCTAGGTCCGGCTTGCGAATGACGACGCGATCGGGGAGCGCGAGCCGAAAGCCATGATCCAGCCCCGTGTATTGGGCGATGGGGTGGACCTTCAGGAATTCCGCGAGCAGGGCGCAGAGCCAGTTGAAGATCCAGAAGGTCAGGTTGTCCGACAACCGCTTCTCCTCCAGGCGGCCGTTGTTCCACTCGTAGCGCGCGCCGCGGAATTCGTAGTAGTAGGCCCAGTAGTCCGCCTCGGACACTCGGCGGCCGTCGGCTTGCATCAGCTCGGCGTCGGTGGGCTGAACGTCGTTGTTGGACAGGGCCTCGGCGGTGACAGGCATATCGGCAGCCCTTGGGCGTGGCGCGACTGGGCATGGCGCGACGGGTCGGCGCGCAGCGACCCGTCACGCCGCTTAAGTATCGGCGCAACGCTAGAGCGAGGTCGCGCGCGCGTCAATTGTTTTTGAAGCGTTCCTGACCGTCGCGTCAGCTCGACAGCGGCCCCCGTTCCGAGCGGCCCGCCGTCAATCCTGCTCAAGCAGCAGGCTCCGCGACGACCTGCGCCCGGTCGGCATCGAAGGCCCGGGCCGCGCTGATGCAGCCGAGCGGCACCACGATCATGGTCAGCGGCACCGCGACGATGGGACCGAACAGGAGCGAGATGGCCATGCCCTCGAAGATCGGATCGAACATGATGGCCGCAGCGCCGGCCATCATCGTGAGGTCCGTGACCCAGATGGGCCGCATGCGGGTCTTGCCGGCCAGCAGCACCGCGTCCTGCACCGAGAGCCCGCGCTGCACCTCGGTCCTGGCGAAGTCCACGAGCAGAATGGAGTTGCGCACCTCGATGCCGGCCAGCGCGATGAAGCCGATCATCGACGTGGCCGTGAACTCGGCGCCCAGGAGCCAGTGTCCGGGCACGATGCCAACGAGCGTGAGCGGGATCGGGCTCATGATGATGGCCGGGTGGATGAAGTTGCGAAACTCCCACACCAACAAGATGTAGATCAGCACCAGCGCGGCGCCGAAGGCCATGCCGAGATCACGAAAGGTCTCGTAGGTGATGGTCCATTCCCCGGTCCACTCGAAGCCGGAGCGCGCGTCGCTGGCCGGGGCGGCCGTGAGCGTGCCGGCCAGGCCGGTGACGCCGTCCGGGGTGGTGTAGTCGCGGAGCTCTCGGGCGACGCCGAGCATGCCGTAGATGGGCGCACCCAGGCGGCCCTCCATCTCGCCGGTGACGTATTCGATGGGGCGCAGGTCTTTCGCGTAGCGGATCGGGTCCTCCGCGGCCGGCTCGAAGCGCCCGAGCTCCGACAGCGGCACGGTGCCGCCAGCGACGCTGTCGATGGGCAGGTCGCCGAGCCGGGACAGGTCCGCCCGCGCCGCGAACGGCAGTTGCAGCACCAGATGCGTCGGCTCCAGCGGCTGGCCGCCGTCGCCGCCCTTGACATCGCCGAGCACATGGCCGCCCATGGCCATGTCCAGCCCGCGGTTGATGGCGCCGACGGTGACGCCGCGGCGCAGCGCCTTCTCGGTGTCCACGGCAAAGTGCCAGCGCAGCGACGGCTCCACCATGTAGGTGTCCACGTCGGTGACGCCGGGCGCGCGCTCGAACATCGCCGCCAGGTCCCGGGCCACCTGCCGGCGGGTGGCATCGTCCGGCCCGTGCACCTCCGCCACCAGGGTTTGCAGCACCGGCGGCCCGGGCGGCATCTCGACCACCGCGATGCGCGCGCCGAGCCGCTCCGCCACGGGCTGCAGCGCCGCGCGCGCCGCGGTGGCGATCTGGTGGCTGGAGCGCTCGCGGTCGCGCTTGTCCGTGAGCATCACCTGGATGTCCGCCTCCCAGGGCTGCTCGCGCAGATAGTAATGCCGCACCATGCCGTTGAAATTGAACGGCGAGGCGGTGCCGACATAGCTCTGGAGCGCCGTCACCTCCGGGATCTCGCGCAACAGGGCCGCGAGGCGGTTCACGGTGTTCGCCGCCTGCGGCAGCGCCGTGCCCTCCGGCAGATTGACCACAACGTTGAGCTCGGGCTTGTTGTCGAAGGGCAGCATCTTCACCGCCACCGCTTGGGTGTACAGCAGCGAGCAGGCGGCGAAGAAGGCGGCGACGATGCCGACCAAGAACACCCGACCCAGGGTCCGGTTCTGCGCCAGCGGGCGCATGATCGGGTAGTAGATGCGCTCGATGGTCTGCTGGATGCGCAGTTCGTGCGCCTCTGCGGCCTGTAGCGCCCCGAGCGGCGGCCGCAACTGATACGCCCACCAGGGCGTGAAGACGAAGGCTGCGAACAGCGAGAACACCATCGCGACGGAGCCGAGCAGCGGGATCGGCAGCATGTACGGCCCCATCATGCCGCTGACGAGGCCCATGGGCAGCAGCGCCGCGAGCACCGCCAGCGTCGCGATGATGGTGGGGTTGCCGACCTCGCGCACCGCATCCACGGCGATGTCGACGCTGGTGGAGTCCGCCTGGAGCCAGCGGCGGAAGATGTTCTCGACCACCACCGTCGCGTCGTCCACCAGGATGCCGATGGCGAAGATCAGCGCGAACAGGCTGACTCGGTTGATGCTGTAGCCGAGCGCCCAGCTCGACCAGATGGTCACCAGGATCACCACGGGAATGACCGTGATGACCACCAGCGCCGGCCGCCCGCCGATGGTAAGCCAGCACAGGATGCTCACCGCGAAGGTCGCGCCGAGCAGCGAGAACAACAGCTCGTTGACCTTGTCGTTGGCTGTCTTGCCATAGTCGCGGGTGACGACGGCATGCACATCCGCCGGCAGCAGCCGACCCTTGAGCTCATCGAGCATGGCGAGCACGTCGCGGGCAACATTGACGCCGTTGGTGCCTTCCTGCTTGGCGATGGCGATGGTCACCGCCGACGCGCCGTCCGTGCGCGGCCAGTCCGGCGGCTGGGCCGGGCCGGACGCGTAGGTCACCAGGCGCGAGGTCTCCTCGCCGGCGTCGATGACCCGGGCTAGGTCCCGGAGATACACCGGCACCCCCTGGTGGGAGCCGACCACGAGCCGTTCCACATCCGCGGCCGTGCGCAGAAAGTGTCCGGACGACAGGCGAAAGTGCGTGCTGCCCTGTTCCATGGCGCCGCCCATGCGCTCCTCGTTGGCGCCCTGCACAGCCCGGGCCACCTGCTCCAGGCTCATGCCGAAGCCGGACAGCCGCTCCGGCAGCACCTCGATGCGGAGCTGCCGCCGCCGCCCGCCGACGATGAAGGCCTGGCCGGTGCCCTGAACCTCTTTGAGCCGCTGCATCAGATCCACGCCGATGGTGCGCAGCGCGACGTCGTCGAACACCTCGGACCAGAGCGTGATGGTGACCACGGGCACGTCGTCGATGGTCTTCGGCACCACCAGCGGCATCTCGACGCCGGGCGGGATCTTGTCCAGGTTCTGCTGGAGCTTGTCGTGGATCTTGACAATGGACGGCCCGAGCGGCTCGCCCACCTCGAAGCGCGCCGTCACCATACCGCGGCCGCGCTCCGCGGCGGAGTAGACGTGCTTAATGCCCTTGATCTCGCTCAGCATCCGCTCCAGCGGCCGCACCGCGAGCCCGGCGACCTCCGCGGCGGACGCACCGGGATAGCGCACGAAGATGTCCACCATCGGCACCGAGATCTCAGGGTCCTCCTGGCGCGGCGTGAACAGGAGCCCGAGCACGCCCAAGCACAGGAAGGCGATGAAGAGCAGCGGCGATAGGGGCGAGTCGATGAATTGCCGGGCGAGGTTACCGGCGGGACCCAGCGGCAGGCGCGGCCGTGCGGGGTTTGGCGGGTGATGGGGGTCGGACTGTCGGGTCCGCTGACCTGCGATCTCGTCCGGGGGCGATTGCTCGGGCATGGCGCTCTGGCTGCAAAGAGGCGGAGCCGGGCCGGATACGAGCTTGGCCGTTCTGAGATTCCCGGGGCAAGTATAGGCGCAGATGCGGGGTCTCGTTATCCATGCCCCGAGAACGCGTCGGCACAAACCCGACTGAAGCTCTCGGCGCGGGCGTCCGGCGGCTGCGCGCGGGCCGAGGGCCTGATGCCTCAGCGCCCCGCGGCGGCCGGCCAGATACCGCGCAGGTAGGCGCTGCCGCCGAGCTGGCGCATCTGCCGGCTGATCCAGTGCGTGCGGCGCTCGACCCGCGCGGATGGTGCCTCGACCCGGTAGTGGACGGGGTTCGGCAGCACCGCCGCGAGCCGGGCGGCCTGGGCCGGCGTCAGTGCCGCGGCGGGGCGGTCGAAGAAGCGCCAGCTCGCGGCGCCGACGCCGAAGGTCTCAGGCCCGAACTGGGCGATGTTCAGATAGACCTCGAGGATGCGCTCCTTCGGCCACAGCAGCTCCAGCCAGAGCGTGAGCCAGGCCTCCAGGACCTTGCGCGGCAGGTCCTGCCCCGGCCAGAGGAACAGATTCTTTGCCGTCTGCTGGCTGATGGTGCTGGCACCGCGCAGCCGCTTGCCGGCGCGGTAGTCGGCCCAGGCCTTTCTGAGCTGCACCAGGTCGAAGCCCGCATGGTCCGGAAAGCGCTGATCCTCGGCGGCGACGGCGGCGAGCGCCATCGCCGGCGGGATTGCCGCCGCCGGCACCCATTCGTGATAGAGCCGCGGGCGCGGCTCGCCGGCCCAGGTGGCGGCGACCCAGTGCCGGAGCATGAAGGCAGAGGTGGGCGGATCGAGCCAGCGCAGCACGCCGATGGCGAGCACCGAAGCCAGCGCAAGCCCGGCGACGGCGACGGCGAGCCCCGTGCCGAAGCGCCGCAGCAGCCGCATCCCCCGGCGCCGGGCGGGCCGCGCCGCAGGGGGCGTTTGTTGGGCCGAGCTGCCCTCAGCCACGCAGCAGGTCGGCGTTCATCTGCCGCAGTAGCAGGCTGCGAAACTTCTTCGCGCTCAGGAGCACCGTGTCGCTCCAGGGCTCGGCGTGGCCGGTCTTGGTCTCCAGCCAGGCCGCGAAGGAGCTCCGCGGCGAGCGCATATTGCTCTGGCCGTCGAACAGCGTGCTCTTGCGCGGGTCCCCGGCCCAGTACACCGTCTGCGGCTGCTCCGGGCGGAACCACATAAAGACCCGATCCACCGGCGCCGGACCGGCATAGGTGATGACGCGCACCGCCAGCAGGCCGCTGGCCTCGCGCTGGTAGGCCGCCGCCGCCGCATGCTCGGCGCCGAGGCAGTCGGTGGCGTAGACGGGCTCCGGGTGCTCGGCCACAAGCCATTGTAGAAGCTCATGCAGCGCCGCCGTCGGCGGCGTGCGGCCGAAGGTGAGCAGCTCGCCCCCGGCGGTCTGCGCGAAGGCCGCGCCGTCTGCCCGCGTCAGCGCGAGCAGTGCGTCGCCGACGTGGAAGTCCTGATCGGCGCCGGTCTCGAAGGCCGCGATGCCGGCGGCGAGCCGGCTGATGTCCCGGTCGCTGTCGCTGACGGCGCCCAGGCGCTGGGCAGTTTGGTAGCCGGCAATGCCGAGGGAAAAGACCTGCACCAGGTCCGCGCAGCGCTCGCGCAACTGCAGCGGCAGATGCCTTGGCGCGTGGTGATGGCAGGCGATGAGACCCCAGAGGGCGCCGTTCAGCACCACCGAGAACGACAACGACGCCGTGACCTCCATGTTGCGCAGGTAGTCGATGTGCACCGGCGAGACGGCGCGCAGGTCCGACAGGGTCAGGTCCGGCGTGAAGTCCGGCATCGCGAGCACCGGCACGGGGTTCGCCGCCACTGTCGGGATCTGGCGGTGGCGATTGGCGAGGTACAGGGCGCGGGCGACTTGCGGGATGTCGGACGCCGGATAGCGCAGCCCCAGATAGGGCGCGAGCCCCGGCTGCGCGGCCTCCGCGATGACCTCGCCGCAGGCGTCCGGCAGGAAGCGATACACCATCACGCGGTCGAAGCCCGAGACGCGCTGCATCTGCGCCGCGAGCAGGCTGCAGTGGGCCTCCCACTCCTTCGGCGAATGCGGCATGCGATACAGCGCATGCGGGACCGGGCGCAGGGCATGTTGCTGCTGCTCGCTCGGCAGCGCGGTCTCCAGCTCCATGAGCCAGGTGTCGGCCGTGCGCGAGACGATGGCGTCGAGCGGCCCGCGCGGGCCTTGGACCAAGTCCACGAGCACCAACTTCTCGGCGTGGCCCTGCCGCGCCGGGGGCGGGGTGGCGATGGCGTGCTCCAGCTCCGCGATGGGGTTGCGGCTGGTAGCCGGGTCGGGCTCCGCCCGGGCGCTGCCGAGCCGGGCGCCGAGCTCCGCCAGCAGCGGCCAAAGTGCCCGACCCAGCAGGCTCGCCGTCGGGCGGCCGAGCCAGGCGTCCAGGTCCGCGCTCACCGCGCGCACCGTCGCGTCGCCCAAGCGCCCGCCGAGAAGCGCGCCATAGGGCTGGATGGCGCCGATGTGGTGCAGCGCTTCGCGCTCGCATTCCTCTAAGAAACCCGGGTCGAGTGTGCTCACGGGTGTTGTCGTCTCCGCTTGGTTCTGCATCGCAGATGCTGTCCGCAGCGCCGGACGGCAAGGACGGCGCTTGGGGCCCTGCCGGCGCGGCCCGGCTCAGCTCAGCTCAGACGGGGGCGGCGCTGCGCATCGCGGTGTGCATGAGCGCGAACACCGCGAGCGCCCCGTCCAGCACCGCCGCGTCCTTGCCCGGGTGGCGCTGTGCAAAGTCCTCGACGGCGGCACCGAAGCGGCGCCAGTCGGTGTGCTCGTGACCGGCGCGAAAATCGAGGAAGGCCACCGGCAGCGGCCCGTCGCAGGCCCAGTGCTCGCCGAGCCGGCGCGCGATGAGCTGCCCGCCCAGCGTGGCGCCCTCCAGCACGTAGAGCCCGCCGAGGGCCGCTGCCTCGGCATTGCCGCCGGCCGTTGTCAGCAGCCCGCGCAGCTCGGATTCCAGCCCGGCGGGCGTTGTCTGCATGCTGCCGTCAAGCCTGCCCAGCGTCGCGAGATCCCGCCGCAGGGCCGGCAGCTTGGGCCGAATGCCGAGCGCCGTCAGCTGCGCCGGGGACACTGCGGCATAGAGCGCGGGCTCCACCGCCGCGTAGATGCCGTGCATCGCACCAAGGTACTGCGCGAGGCCCGCAGGTGTGGGCTGCTGCGTTAGCACGTGGCGCATCAGCGGCAGGTCCTCGGTCGCATCGTGCACCGCGGCGGTGTGCTCGCGCAGCCGCTGCATCAGGGCTGCCGACGGCGCCTGGCGCGGCATCGGGCGAGGTCCGGCCGCCCGCCGTCGGGTCGGAACCGCGCTCATTGGCAGCAGTACCCGAGCGTAACCCGGCGGCGGCGAGAGGCGCGACGAGGCGTGCTGCCGATGCGCGGCAGGGACAACCAAAGGGCGGAGGATGTCATGGAGCGGGGCAGCAAACAGGCGCGCGACAGGGCGTTTGAAGCAAGCCGGCAGTATAGCCGCGCAGGCGGCCCAGCACAGGCCCGCCGAAGAGGCACTGGGCGCCTGTCAGCGCCCGCGTCGGCGGCGGGTTCCTGCGGCTCCGCCGCTAGTGCGGCCTGTGGTGGCAGAACCGAAAAGGGCGTGTTGCGGCCGAGCCTTACCATGAAAGTTGCGCACAGCGCGCTCCTCAATCTCCCTCTCCCTCCGGGAAATGGCCGGGGTGAGGGAAACGGCCATGGCGAGCAGCGCCTTTCATCCTCCGGGGTGGCGCTGGTCGCCATGGCCGTTAGCCCCAGAAAACGCTTGGCCTGACCCGTCGGCATCGGCGCATCCGACCCGCGCGCGCCCGTGCAACCCGGTGCACTGTTCACCGGATTTCGACGCAGCCGCACCTCGGCAACCCTGCCCATGGACAGCACAGCGCCAAGGCCGCCCCCCTTCGTCGGCCGCACCCGGTTTCCCCAGGTGGCGGTCGATTCACGCTACGGCGGTACGACCCGCGGCCGACGGATGTGCTCGCCGCCGCGGGCTGGTGGTCTCCGTGGGTTCTTCTTGGTGTGGGCAGGATGCCACCGCTCCCGGCCGGGGGCGGGATGCCCTCGCTCCGGGAAGCGGCGTGTCTCGTCGTCATCTCGCGACACCGCTCCAGCGGTGCCGCGCCTCTGCGGGCGCTCTGCGCCCTGTGCGATGGCCGTCCGGAACCCCGGCTCTGCCGCGTCAGCGCTCGCCCGTATCGTACGCCCTCAGATCCGAGTCCGTGGACCAGATCAATACCCGAGACATCGAATGGCGTCGCTTCGCCTGTTCCCACTTCCCAGTTCCCACTCCTTGATGATCGTGTGGTCGCTCAGGCTCACGCCTTCATTCGTCTTGGTGGCGGACTTGTTGCGTTGAGCGGATTCCGGGAGATTCTGCAACCAGTCGGCGAATTCCTTTCCGGAGGGGAACTGCGTCGGGCCGTAAGGTGTTTCGCCGGCAATGGCGCTGCACACATTGGCCACGAAGATCGCCGCGAACCGGCGACGCAAGGCGCCGTTGGCGAGACGGGAGATGTGATTGCCCTTTTCCAAATGGACGCCGCGGGCAGCAGCAAATGGTCTCTTGCATTGATGTGCCGCTCGAGCTCGGCGAATACGGCATCACGCGCTTGATTGCGCCCCGGCACGTCCAGGATGTTGAGGTAAATGGACGTATCGATCAGGACGATGGCGCTCATGCCTCGGGTGCCGACACCGAGCGCATGCGCTCCAGCCAGTCCAAGGCTCGCCGCTTGCGCTCTTCGGGGCCGGGGTGGTGCTTGACGAAGCGATCGAGCACGCCCGTTGTAAGCAGGTGGCCGAGCGGGGCTTGCGCAATCAGCTCCGGATAGTCCGGCAGGTCAGACAGCCGCACCAGGCGCGATGAGCCGTCGTCTGGATCGCGATAGCAGAACACCGCATGCGGCACCGCTACGTCCGGCAGCGCGTCCAGCAGCGCCGGGTTGTGCGTGGTCAGCAGCACGCGGAGCTTTCGCGCTTCGGCGATGGACTGGATGCGGCGCAGCAGGTGATGGGCGCGGCTCGGGTGCACGCCGTTGTCGATCTCCTCGATGACGACGAGGCTGCCTTCCGGCGCCGAGAGCATGGCCGCGGCGACGGCGAGCACGCGCAGCGTGCCGTCGGACAGCAGCGCGGCGTCGCAGGCGCGTTCTTCGCCGCCGAAGGTCTCGATGAGGCGGAGCATGACGCCGCCGCGGGGCTCGGTGAGGAAGTCGATACCTGCGATGTCTTGCTCGGGGAGGCTGCGGATGAAGTCCAGAATTTGATCGCGCGCCCAACTCTGTCTTGCTTCGACCAGTTCATGGAAAAGCTCGGGATCGTCCGCGCTTAGGTCCGACAAATCTTCGGCATAGGTGTCGGCATCCCATAGGTCTTTGATGACGCCGGAGAGATTGCTCCCATCGCCGTGCAACGCGAGATCCGACGGGTGGGCATAATCCCGCATCCTTGCTGGTGCGGGGTCAAGGAACAGGATATTCGCGAGTCGCGCCTGGTAGGCTTTCGCGACCTTGGGTATTTCTTCGCGGGATCTCCGGTACTTCTCCGCAAAGGTTGCAGGACTGTCCAGTTGACTGAATATGGCGGTCTGATCGGTGCAGGTGATGCGCGGCTTGTTGGGGCCTTGCTTGAAGTTGTTGTAGGCAACCTCCGCGTCGGAACCGCGACCGCTGGATGGTTGGACGATGCGATAGAGCGGGTACGTTTCGCTCGCGCCGGAAATGGACTCTTGGGCGATGTGCAATTCATCAAATCGATGGGCGACGGCGATATCAAGCTTGCTCCATCCGGGCTCATCGGTGTCGCATTGGAAAGCAAATTCCTTTTGCCCGCGATACCCGATGTCCTGAAGCCGCCCCCGAACAAACCGCTCCGACTCCTGCACCGAGTACCGAATGCTGGAGAACTTCTGCCCCTGTGCCAGCCAAGAGAGCATTTGCAAGCCCTCGATCGCATTGCTCTTGCCAGACGCATTGGCGCCGATCAGCACCGTCAGCGGCGCGAGCGGCAGCGTCGCCTTGCGGTAGCTCTTGAAGTTTTCCAGCGTGAAGGCGGTGAGCATGGCGACGATGCCTGCGGGTTGGCGGCGCTTGGGGTTGGCAGCGATTGCGCGTTGGATTCAGTGCTGTTGGAGCGGCTACTACTGCTGCTGCATCAACTGGCGCTGCAAGGCCGTCTCAAGTCGGTATTCGGGCTCGGATGCGGCCGATGGAACATCCTGCGCTCCCCGAACAGCTTAACGCCGACGCGACAGCCTTGGCGCTCGCTCACCTCGGCACCCAGCTCGCGAGAGCGCTTCGATCTCGCGCAAGGGTATATGGTGCCGGAAGTCGGCCGGGCAAAGATGGCTGCAAGTGTCTTGCGCTGCTTGGCTCGCAGGATTCGGCCGGCGTCAACGCTTCATCCAAGGTGCCCAAGAATCAGCCCCAACCGCTCGGCGACGGCCTCTGCCAGGTCTTCCCGCGGCGGCGCGGGCACGATGACGGGGGCGTAGCCGAGGCGACGATAGGCGCGGAGGATGGCGTCGCCGATGGCGCGGGCGCCGTGGTCGTCCTCGAACCGCAGGCCGTCGGCGGCGAGCGGCAGGCCTTGCAGGTAGAACACCTGGCGGTAGCGCAGTCGCGCGGCGCGGAGGATCAGATCGTCGGTGGCGAGCTTGAGCTGCTCGAAGTAGGCAATGCTGTCCGGCAGCGCGCGGTCGAGGAAGAGCGCGTCGGTCGGCGCCAAGGCCTGCTCGACCGCACGCTGTCGCGCGGCGATGCCGTGCTGGATGCGGGCCTGAAGCGTGGGGCTCGCGGCGATGTCGGCGGGCGCGTGGCCGAGCTCCGCGATGTGGGCGCGGGCGGACTCGGGCACCACGCGATGCCCGCGGTCGGCCAGGGCGTCGAGCACCGTCGTCTTGCCGGCGGACGGCGGCCCGGTGATGACGGACCAGGCGGTGCTGATCGGCACCGTCTCGGGCGAGTCGGGCATCGCCGGCGCAGGTCAGTCGCTGTCCCGCCGGGCGCCGATGCCGCGCTCGCGCGCGAAGTCCAGCATGCGCTGGATGGGCACGACGGCGCGGCGGCGGATGTCCTCGTCGATCCGGACCTCCTGGTCGTGCGTGCGCAGCACCTGCTCCAGATTGACCAGCGCGTTCATCGCCATCCACGGGCAGTGGGCGCAGCTCTCGCAGGTGGCGCCCTCGCCGGCGGTGGGGGCGGCGATGAGCCTTTTGTCCGGTGCGAGCTGGTGCATTTTCCAGAAGATGCCCGCGTCGGTGGCGACGATGAACTCCTGGTTCGGCATCTCCAGCACGGCCTTGATGAGCTGGGTGGTGGAGCCGACCACGTCGGCCTGGTCCACGACCTCGTCCGGCGATTCCGGGTGCACCAGCACGGCCGCGTCCGGATGCAGCCGGCGCACGCGGTCGAGCGCAAAGCCCTTGAACTCCTCGTGCACGACGCAGGCGCCGTCCCAGAGCAGCATGTCCGCCCCGGTCATGCGCTGCACATAGCGGCCCAAGTGCTTGTCCGGTGCCCAGATGATTCTCTCGCCGCGCTCGTGCAGGTGCGCCACGATGGGCAGCGCAATGCTGGAGGTGACCACCCAGTCCGAGCGCGCCTTGACCTCGGCGCTGGTGTTGGCGTAGACGACGACGGTGTGCTCCGGGTGGGCGTCGCAGAAGGCGCTGAAGGCGTCCGCCGGGCAGCCTTCGTCGAGCGAGCAGGTGGCCGCGAGCGTCGGCATCAGCACGCGCTTCTCGGGGTTCAGGATCTTTGCCGTCTCGCCCATGAAGCGCACGCCGCAGACTACCAGCGTCTCGGCGTCGGACTCGGCGCCGAAGCGGGCCATCTCCAGCGAGTCGGCGACGTAGCCGCCGGTCTCCTCGGCTAGCGCTTGGAGGTCGCCGTCCACATAGTAGTGCGCGACAAGCACGGCATTCTGCTCGGCGAGCAGGGTCTTGATGCGGTTTGTCAGCGCCGTCTTCTCGGCCTCGCCCAAGGTCGGCCATTGCGGGTGCTGCGGCACCTGCATGCGGTCCTTCATGGGCACGTCCGACGGCGTGCCCGTGGCCGGTGCCTCTGGTGCTGCGGTGGTCATGATCGTCTCCGTGGGCGGCGTTGCCGCTCGTGTCTGGGGCTACTTTAGATAGGTGACGCGCTCGCGGTCGGTCAGCCGGTAGAGCCGGGCGGGGCGATGGTTGCCGCGCCGTTGAAGCTCGCCGGTGGCCTCGATCTGCTCCAGCGCCAGTGCCCACCTATAGAAGTTGCGCTTGTCGATTTCCGCATCAACCAGGGTCTCGTAGACCCGTTGCAGCTCCCCGAGCGTGAAGGTCTCGGGCAGGAACTGGAACGCGATGGTGGAATAGTCGAGCTTGCCGACCAGCCGCCGGTGCGCCTTGGCGATGATGTCAGCATGGTCGAAGGCGAGCGGCGGCAGGGCGTCGAGCCGGAACCAGGCGGCGTCGGCGGCGTCGTCGCCGGCCTGCACCGCAACCGTCGCCGCCGGTGCCATTGCGAGGTAGGCCACGCTGATGATGCGCTCGCGCGGGTCGCGCCCCGGGGTGCCGAAGGTGTAGAGCTGCTCCAGGTAGACGCCGACGACGCCGGTCTCTTCGGCCAGCTCGCGGGCGGCGCAGGCGTCCAGGTCCTCGTCGATGTCCACGAAACCGCCCGGCAGCGCCCAGGCGCCCGCAAACGGCGGGTTCCGGCGGCGGATCAGGAGCAGTTGCAAGGCATCGTCGCGGATCGTGAACACGGCGATGTCCGTGGTCACCGCGGGATGCGGATAGCGGTAGCAGTATGGCTTGTCGGCGGCCATGGGCGGAACGCTCGATGATGTGCGTTATCCGGCAACATAGTGTAGTAGCTACACTTCGGCAAGGGGTGCAGGCAGGGCCGAGGGCCGAGGGGACCGCCTCGGCCCTCGGCCCTCGGCCCGTGGAGCCTATAATCCCCGGCACACCGGACAGCCCGGCCGCGGGGCCGACGCCATGCATGCAAACCACCTCGCCGGGGGGATGTTCATCCTCGGCTTCGACGGAACCGCCGTGGACGCGGGCCTGCGGGAGACCGTCCGGCGCTGGCGGCCCGCGGGCTTCATCCTGTTTCGGCGCAACATCGGCACGCCGCTGCAATTGGCCCGGCTGTGTGCCGATCTGCACGGGCTCTATCCCTCCGATGACCCGCCGCTGATCAGCGTGGATCAGGAGGGCGGGCGTGTGGCACGGCTGCGTGCCCCCTTCACGGAGCTGCCGTCGGCGCGGGTGCTCGGGGCGCTGTACGCGCGCACCGGCTCGCTGGCGCTGGCGGCGCGGGCCGCCGCCGTGACGGCGGCGGAGCTCACGGCCGTCGGCATCAATTTCAACTATGCGCCGGTGCTGGACGTGGACAGCAACCCGGCGAACCCGATCATCGGCGACCGCGCCTACGGCGGCACGCCGGAGCTGGTCTCTGCGGTGGCGCGGGCGGTCATCGACGGCTATCAGCGCCACGGGCTCATGGCCTGCGGCAAGCACTTCCCGGGTCACGGCGACACCGCGACGGACTCTCACCTGGATCTGCCGGTGGTGCCGCGCGACCGCGAGTCGCTGGAGGACATCGAGCTGCCGCCCTTTCGCGATGCGGTGGCCGCGGGCGTCGCGGCGCTGATGACGGCCCATGTGCTCTATCCCGCGCTCGACCCGGACTGGCCCGCGACCCTGTCCGGCGCGATCTTGACGGACCTGCTGCGCGACGAGCTCGGCTACGACGGCCTGATCGTTACGGACAACATGGAGATGCGCGGTGTCTGGGGCCGCTGGCCCGCCGCGGAGCTGACGCGACGTGCCGTGAATGCGGGCTGCGACCTCTTCATCGGCGGCGGCGGCGGGCTCGACGGCCGCCATCCGCAGACCGAGATCCAGCTCGAGCTGCTGACGACCCTGGCCGGGCAAATCGCCGCGGGCGAGGTCGGCAGCGCCAGGCTGGCGGCCTCCGCCGCGCGTCTGCGTGCCGCCAAGCAGCAGTGTATGCTCCGATCCTATGCGGCACCGGATGCAGAGACCCTGGCGCAGCGGATCAACGCGCCTGCGCATCAGGCCCTCGTCGCGGAGCTCGCCGCGGCGCAGCAGGCCGCCGGCTGACCCTCGCACCGGCGGCTCCGCCGCCGGCCGACGCTTGCGCTGGGAGCTGGTCGGATCGTTCCCGTGCATCGCAATCGGGTGCAGGCGATGACGGCAACGACCGCCTGCGAGCACCATGATGCAGTCGACTTTGTGCGGTAACGGACTGAGCCCAGTTCCACTTCCGGGAGGTACGCGGCATGGCGGAGAGCGAGGCGACAGCGGACGCTGAGACCGACGCGCCTGCGCGGGCGCGGGTTCTGGTCGTCGACGACATGCCGGAGAACATCGAGGTGCTCGCGGCGGCGCTGCAGGCGACCTGCGAGGTGTTCTTCGCCACCTCGGGCGAAGAGGCGATCCGCATCGCGGTGACCCAGCGGGTGGAGCTGATCCTGCTCGATATCATGATGCCGGAGGTGGACGGCTACGAGGTCTGTCGGCTGCTCAAGCTCGATCCCGCGCTGGCAGAGATCCCGGTGATCTTCGTCACCGCCAAGACCGGCGTCGAAGACGAGTCCAAGGGCTTCGCGGTCGGCGCCGTGGACTACATCACCAAGCCCATTACGCCGCTCCTGGTGCAGGCGCGGGTGCGCACGCATTCGGAGCTCAGGGCCGCGCGCGAGCGGCTCAAGTCCATGGCCGCCGTGGATGTGCTGACCGGCATCCCGAACCGTCCGGCGTTTGACGAGGTGCTGGCGCGCGAGCTCCAGCGCACCCGCGTGGATGCGGCGCCGCTGACCCTGATGCTGCTGGGTCTGGATGACTTCCGCGCCTTCAACGACAGCGTAGGTTATCGCGCCGGGGATCGGTGCCTGCAGCAACTGGCGCGGCTGCTGCGGCGCCGCTCCGCGCGCGCGCTCGACTTCGGCGCGCGCTACGCGGCGGCGGTTTTTGGGCTGGTGTGCCCGGATACGGACCGGCCACAAGCCGAGGACCTCGCGCGCGATCTGCTTAACCGGGTGGCGGGGCTCGCGCCTGTCTTCGGCGACGGTCCGTCGCGCCTTCCGCTCACGGCGAGCATCTCCGGCATCACCCTGGAGGGTGCCGCGGCGGCCCCTGGCGCCGCGCCGCCGAGCGCCGAGCGCCTCGCCGAGGAGGCGGAGCGGCTGCTCGCCAAGGCGCAGCGAGCGGGGCACAACCAGCTTTGGATCTCGTCTTGGTCGGATTTGCTCGCCTGAGCGAGGAGCGCCAGGGCGTCGCCGGCCATGGCACCGATGCGCCGTTCTGCCGCCGCGCCTGAGCGCACTGGCGGGCATCCGCCGGGCGCCTGCCGTGCCGCCGATGCTGGCGTGGCGGCGGCGCCGCGGGCACTGCTGCTGCTGCTTGCGCTGTGGCTGGTGCTCGCCGCCGGCGCCGCGGCGGCTGAGCCCGTCCCGGACCTGGTGCTCGTGGCGGAAGAGGACCGCTATGGCGCCACGGATCATCTGGGCCTGCTCGTCGACCCGAGCGGTGCGCTCTGCATCGACGACATCCTTGCGGACGACTTCGCCGGCGAGCTCCGTCCCCTCGGCCAGCGCGGGGTGAACCTTGGCTTCGAGCCCACGCCGATCTGGGTGCGGCTGGTCATCGACAACCTGCTGTCCGAAGGCGGGCTCTACTATCTGCAGGTAAACCATCCGCTGCTCGATTCGGTGACGGTGCACATCCTGGAGCCGAACGGCGTGCGCATCCACGAGACAGGCGACCGCACCCGCTTCGACACGCGTCTGGTGGAGGCGCGCAAGTTCATCTTCCCGCTGGATATCAGCCCCGGCGAGCCGATCACAGTCTATCTGCGCATCGCCACCGCCGGCTCCATGAACCTGTCCATGGAGGTGCTCGCCGAGCGGGCGCTGTTTCACCAGCTCACCGTGGAGTACAGCCTGCTCGCGATCTATTACGGCGCGCTGGCGATGCTCATCGTCTACAATTTGTATCACTTCTGGCGGCTGCGTGACCGCAACGCGCTGTATTACGTCTTCTTTATCAGCGCCTATGCGCTGTTTCAATTGGCATTGAACGGCATTTCCTTTCAGTTCTTCTGGCCGCATGCCCCCTGGTGGGGCAACGTCAATCTGCCGTTCTTTCTCTGCGTGGCCTATTTTTTCGGGGTGCTCTTTACCCGCTCCATCCTCGACACCGCCGCGCAGACGCCGCGCTTGCATCAGGTACTAGGATGGCTGCGCTGGCTTGGCGTGGCGGGCATGCTGCTGGCGCTGTTCGCCCCCTACGACTGGGCCATCCGCTTCTCGGTAGGCCTCACCTTCACGTTGATCGTGTTCATCGTCGCAGGCGTCACCGCGAGTGTGCGTGGTTATCGCCCGGCGCACTATTACACGGCCGCTTGGGGCGTCTCCTTGGTCATGATGATAATCTTCGGCATGACCAGCTTCGGGCTGTTGCCGGTGACCTTCTTCACCACCTGGGCGACGCAGTTCGGCTCCGCCTGGGATGCCATCATCCTCGCCTTCGCCATTTCCGACCGCTTCTATCTGCTGCAGGAGGAAAAGCGCGACGTGCACGCGCGCTATTCCGCGGAGCTGGAGCGCTCCAATCGCAAGCTCAACACCCTCAATGAGGAGCTGGAGTCGCGGGTCGCGGCGGGCTTGGCGGAGCTGCGTGCGTCCAACGAGCAACTGCGTGCCGAGGCGGTGGTTCGCCGCCGGGCGGAGCTCAAGGCGGAGGCGGCCAATCGCGCCAAGTCGGAGTTCCTGGCCAACATGAGCCACGAGATCGGCACGCCCATGAACGCGGTGATCGGCTTTCTGCATCTGTTGGCGGCGACGCCGCTGGCCCGCCGCCAGCGGGACTATCTGCGCAAGATCGAGGGTGCGGCCCGGGTCCTGCTTGATCTGATCAACGACATCCTCGATTTGTCCAAGGTGGAGAGCGGCCGGCTGGAGCTGCAACGCGAGGCGTTTCGGGTGGACCGGGTCGTGGAATCGGCGCTTGAGCTGGTCAGCGTGGCGGCTGGCAACAAGGGCCTGGCGCTGGATTTGGAGCATGCAGAAGCGATCGGTTGCGTCGCGGTGGGCGATCCCGCCCGCCTGCGGCAGGTGCTCGCCAACCTGTTGACCAACGCGGTGAAGTTTACGGAGCGAGGTCGTGTGGTGCTGAGCGCCCGTTGCGAGCCTGGCCCGGACGAGCAGGTGCGGATCAGCCTGGCCGTGGCCGACACGGGCATCGGCATCAGCCGCGAGCAGATCCAGCGGCTGTTTCAGCCCTTTACGCAGGCCGATGCCTCCATCACGCGGCGTTTCGGCGGCACGGGACTCGGGCTCGCCATCAGCCGCAAGCTTGCGCAGCAGATGGGGGGCGACATCGGCGTTGAGAGTACGCCGGGGCAGGGGAGCCGCTTCAGCCTGCGGTTGAGCTTGCCGCCGGCGAGCGCGGCGGACCTTGCGGCCCTGCGTGCGCGGGAGGACGGCGGCGAAGCCGAGCCCGCGCCGGCGGCGGCGCTCTTGGGCATGCGTGTGTTGGTGGCGGAGGATCAGAGGCTGAACCAGGAGTTGATGGCGGCGCTGCTCGAACAGGTCGGTGCCGAGGCGGTGCTGGCGGTGGACGGCCGGGCGGCGCTGGCGCAACTGCGTGCGGCGCCGCCCGGTAGCTTCGACGCGGTGCTCATGGACCTGCAGATGCCGGAGATGGACGGCTACGAGGCCACGCGGCGCATCCGCACCGAGCTCGGCCTTAGCGGGCTGCCGATCATCGCCATGTCCGCGCACGCGATGGCGGAGGAGCAGGCCAAGAGCCTAGCCGCGGGCATGGACGAGCACCTGGTCAAGCCGGTGGACGCAAGGGCGCTCTACCGGGTCCTGGCGCGCTGGCGCCGGGGCGACCCGCGTGCGGCCGTGGCGGCGTGCGCCGAGTGCGCCGAGTGCGCCGATGCGGCCGCGAGCGATGACGATCAGACGCTGCGTCGGCGGTTACGGCGGCGGTTCGCCGGCGGCGCCGAGGCGGAGCTGGACGCCCTGCGGGCCGCGCTCGCGATCGATGACGCCGCCGCGGCGATGCAGCAGGCGCATGCCATCGCGGGCGTTGCGCTGAATCTGGGGTTCGACGCGGTGGGCTATGCCGCGCGCGATCTGGAGCTGGCCCTTGGTGCCGCCGGGGCGCCGCCGGGCGAGGGGTTGCAACGGCAGATGGATGCGCTGCGGCGGGCGCTTGACCTCGCGCTGGCCGAGACCGATGCGCTTGCGGAGGACGATGGCACGACGCACCCACCTTGGCCCGCGCCCGTCGGCAGTTGGACGCCCACCGCAGTCGTAAGCAAGCGGTTCGACGATGATCCGCAGTGGCGTCGGCGCTGCGACGAGCTCGCCGAGCTCTTGGCCTGCAATAACCTCCGCGCCCGCGAGGCCTATGACGCGCTGCGCACGGACCTGGGCGCGCACCCGACGGCAGCGGCGCTGCTGCAGGCGCTGACACCGGTGGGCCGGCACGTCGAGCGGCTGGAGTTCGCCGCCGCCGGCGCGGCCCTGGCGGCAGCCCGCGCGCGCCTCGCGGCCGGCTCGTGAAGCCTTGGCGCGTGGGTTGCGCGCGAAGGCCGAGGGACGAGGTAGCCCAAGTTTTGAACGGGGCGTTGGGGCGCTAAAGTGCGTCGAAATCGAAATCGGGATCGGTCGCCACTCGGTTCGATTTCGATCTCGATACCGATTTCGATAGCGATGAGCACGGCTCGTCGGTCTGATGCGCCGCCGCCCTAGCCCCTAGCCCCTAGCCCCTTCCCCAAAGCATCGCAGCCCCGCGCACGCCGCTGCTGTCGCCGAAGCGGGGCGCGACGATGCGGGTCGCGAGCCCGTCGGAGAAGATGTGCCGGCGCACCAGTGCCGGCAGACTGGCGTACAGACGCTCGATCTGTGACAGCCCGCCGCCGAGCACGATGACCTCCGGGTCCAGCAGGTTGACGACGGACGCGAGTGCGCGCGCGAGCCGGTCTTCATGGCGTTGCAGGGCCGCCTCGGCGTCGGCATCGCCACCGGCCGCCGCGGCGGCGATGGCGACGGCGTCGAGCCGGCGCCCGCTCGCGGCCGCGAAGTCCGCCGCCAGCCCCGGCCCGGAGCAGAAGGTCTCGATGCAGCC
This sequence comes from Thiohalocapsa sp. ML1, assembly GCF_001469165.1. Lineage (GTDB taxonomy): Bacteria > Pseudomonadota > Gammaproteobacteria > Chromatiales > Chromatiaceae > Thiohalocapsa. Next base: position 26,143 of record NZ_JABX01000031.1, read on the forward strand.
GCGGCGCCCGCACCAGCAGGCGGGACCGGGCAGCTCGTCGGGCGCGGGCCAGGGCAGCGGGTTGTGGCCCCACTCGCCGGCGATGGCATTGGGACCCTGCTGGAGCCGCCCGTGCACGACGATGCCGCCGCCGGTGCCCGTGCCGATGATGACGCCGAACACGCTGGCGGCGCCAGCGGCGGCGCCGTCGGTGGCCTCCGAGAGCGCAAAGCAATCGGCGTCGTTGGCGCTCTGCACCGGGCGTTGCAGCAGGGCGGCGAGGTCGGCCTCCAGCGTGCGGCCGTTGAGCCAGACGGAATTCGCATTGCGCAGCCGGCCGTCGAAGGGCGAGATGGCCCCCGGTGTGCCGATGCCGAGCGTGTCAAGGCAAGGGGTCTGCGCCGCGAGCCAAGGGACCAGCCGGCCGATGGCGGCCAGCGTCGCGTCGTAGTCATCGCGCGGGGTCGGCACGCGGCGGCGGTGCGCGAGGCTGCCGTCCGGTTGCAGCACGGCGCCCTCGATCTTGGTACCGCCGAGGTCGATGCCGATGCGACCGCGGTGCTTGGCGTCCGCTGTGCTCACGCCGCCGGCGCCGCGGGCATCGCCCGTCAGTCCTTCAGGCCCTTCGGGTTCGTGAAGCGCTCATTCAGCGTCTGCACAAAGGTCTCGCAGTCATGCAGCACCTGTGCGAAGCGGCTTTCGGACGAGGAGGTGAGGCCCACGGGCCAGCCGATCAGCTCGCGACCCCAGCGCTTGGTGTTGGCAGCGAAGGCGGCGAGCACGTCGCCCGGCAGGTCCTTGCCTTTCAGTTGCCGCCGGAGCCAGCCGCGGACCGTCATGGCGCTCAGGTTGCGCATCGCGAGGTGGGCCATGAACGCAAGGAACAGGGCCAGGAACTGGGCCCAGCGTGCGGCGCGCTCCATGCCTTGGCTTTCCAGCCATGCGAGCCAGGCAGGCTGGTAGGCCAGGCCCTGCCAATCGCCGGCTGGGATGCTGACGCCGAGAAATACGCCGCCCGCGAGCAGCAGCACCACGCCATCGAGCAGCAGCGTCCGCGCGCGCCACTTGCGCACGGCCTGCGTCAGGAGCGGCACGGACTCATCGGCGAGCTCGGTCGCGACGCCGCGCAGGGAGGCGACGATGCGGTAGGCGCGCTCGACCTCGACTTGGTCCATGCGCATGTAGATTTCTGCAACGTCCGCGTCACGCTTGGCCTCGAAGCGCTTGCGGCGCGTCTCATCGGCGATGGGCGGCGCACTCGGGCTGAAGACGGTGAAGAAGCGCCCAGTGGTCATGCCCACCTCGCCGAGGGCGCGCAGCCAGGCGGCGACGACGTCCTCGGGGTTGTCTTCTTTTGCCGAGGTATCGAGCTGATTCAGGATGAACAGGAACTTGCTCGAATCCGCCCGGCCTTTGGTCTCCACCACCAGGTGCTGCAAGGTGTCGCGCATCGCCCCGGGCTCCGGGTGGCGGGCGTCGAACAGCACCAGCACCAGATCCGACAAGGAGATCATGTGGTCGGTGAGGCTCAGGATGGCATCGCGCTGGGCGTCGGCGTCGAATCCCGGGGAGTCGATGACGATCTTGCCCCGCAACCGATCGCTGCGGCACGTCTTGAGCTGCAGATAGGCATCGATACGCTTGCCTTCGCCACCGGCAACACGCTCGATCTGCCGCGACATCTGGTAGAAAGGGAAGCGCGGGTCCGAATCGAGGGCGATACCCGGCAACGCGCGGGAGTGGGATTCTGGGCTGTAGACGATGACCGTGAAGCGATCGTCCACCGCTTGGTTGCCGGTGCGCTGGATCTGATGGCCCAGGAAGTCGTTGATGAACGTGGACTTGCCGGCCGAAAAGGTGCCCAGCACCGAGATCAGGGGCCACCAGGGCACCCGGCTCGCGAAGGACTGGTTCTCGGGCAGCAGGTGCAGGTCGTAGGCGACGCGGTCCAGAGCGCGGAAGCTCTGCACCGCGCTCAGCAGGATCGGGTTCTCCTGCTCGAGGTGCGCCTCCAGGTCGCTCAGGCGTTGCTGCACGGTTTCGGGTCCTGCCGCGGAAGGCATGGGCCAGGTCTCCTCTCGGTGTGGATTGTGTGGGATGCTGGGGCCTGGTGGCTGACCGTCGCCGGACGGGCAACCGCAAGCACGGCGTGGCGGGCGGCGGGGCCGATGGCGCCGGATACTAAACGGTTTGCCACGTCCGCAACAGCATACCCTGGCGCATTTGGACCTCGCTTCGGCGGCTTGGTCCGTGCGGCTTTTCGCCGCGCCGCCAAGCGCTTGCGGCCGTAGCGCGAGGCGCGCCGCGCCGACTTCCGCAGAAACAGGCGGAATGTGGCCAAAGGCTTGATTTGGATCGGGTTAGTGGCGTCCTTGCTTGAAGTCGCCAAGCGATTCCGTGATACTTACCGACTGCGCGGTGGCTGGCCGGAAGCAGATCGTGCATCGCCGACGCGGGGTCAGTTGAGGCCGCGTCTCCTACAGTTCAACCCGAGCACTGCAAGTGCTGGCTACCGGCGGCCGGCGCGCTCGCAAAAAAAGGGGCCTGATGGCACCTGACCCAATATCGCCGCCGGCACTGGCGTTGCTGACGGGAGCCGGGGCGGCCGCGACCGGGCCGCCGGCTTGGCGTTGGACCCTGGGTCAAGCGTTGCATGACGCGCCGCACCCCGCTTAAACCACAATCTTGCTGTCTTCAGGAACCCGCACACATGGGTAAATGCTCCTTCGTCGTCGCCCGGCTGATGACCGCTTGTCTGCTGCTGCCTGCGGCGGCGCCGATTGCCGCGCAGTCCGCGGACAACGTCTATCTCGTCCAGCAGGCAGAAGGGTTGCCGACGGTATCGGTCGGCGGCACGGTGATTCCGTATAAGGAGGTCACGCTCGCTGCGCAACTGCCCGGCCGCGTCAAGTATCTCGCCGGCATTGAAGGCGACGCCTTCAAGAAAGGGGATACCCTGGTCGCCCTCGACGACAGCGAGCTGCGCGCCAAGCGCGAGGCGCTGGTCGCGCAGATCGCGACGGCGGACGCCAAGCTCCGCAACGCTGGCGTGCAGTACTCGCGCGAGCTGTATTCGCCGCGGGCACGCTCGTCGCCGGGCGGCATGGGCATGCCGAACCTCTTCGATCAGTTCTTCACGCGGCCGATGGAAGACTTCATCGGCGACCGCGACCAAACCGCGGAGATGTCCGCGGACCTGTTCGCGTCCGGCACCCAGATCCAAGAGGCGCAGAACGCCATCATGGCCCTGCAGGCGGACCTGCGCGCGCTCGACTCGAAGCTCAGAGACGCGCGCGCCGTTGCTTTGTTCGATGGGGTCGTGGTCCGCAAGTTCGTTGAGGTGGGCGATACGGTGCAGCCGGGCCAGCCCCTCTTGAACTACGCCGATGTCGAGTACCTGCAGGTGGAGGTGGATGTGCCGGCGCGGCTGCGTCCGGGGCTGCGCGAGGGCGCCATGCTGCGCGCCGAGCTCGACGTGCCCACCGGCGATGCGACCTCGGACGATGCCGGCGTACCGGTGCGGGTGGCGCAGATCTTCCCGATGGCCGACCCGCAACGACACACCGTCAAGGTCAAGTTCGACCTGCCGCAGGGGGTGTCGGAACCTGGCATGTACGCTAAGGTGCTGGTGCCGGACTTCAACGCCCCGGCCCGCGTCAATCCGGTGGTGCCGCGCTCGGCGATCCGCTTCAACGGCAGCCTCCCCGGCGTCTATGTGCTAAACGACGAGGGCAACCCGGAGCTGCGTCTGATCCGCGTCGGCGAGCCGCGCCCGGACGGGAAGGTGACCGTGCTGAGCGGGCTGCGCCCGGGCGAGCGCATTTTGGAGAACCCCGGCGCCGGGGTCGCGAGCGGCTGGTCGCGCAGTGGAGGCGTCGGCCGCTGAGTACCGCGGTGCCGCTCGCGGGAGCCCTCGCGCGCCGATCATCAGGCCTTCCCGCAACCTAGCTGCAAGCGGGTCCGCCGTCGCGCACCGGTGCGTGCCGGTGACGCCGGCGAGACCCCGGCCTCGAATTGCCCCCACACCAGGTCTTGAATCCACTCATGAGCCAGGACGACAGCATCCGCGCCAATTCAGGGACCGCACCGCAGCACCAGCCGCCCTACGACGAAGAGAACCTGGGCCTCGCCGGCCGCACGGCGCGGTTTTTCATCCGCTCGCCGCTGTCGCCGCTGTTCTACGTGGCGATGCTGATGATGGGTCTGCTCGGTCTCATCGCGACGCCGCGCCAGGAAGACCCGCAGATCTCGGTGCCTATGATCGACATCATGGTGCAATATCCGGGCGCCTCGGCCGAGCAGGTGAGCAATCTCGCGATGCAGCCGCTGGAGCGCATGATCAGCGAGATCCCGGGCGTCGACCACGTCTACTCCGCCGCCGAGCGCGGGCAGGGCATCGTCACCGTCCAGTTCGAGGTGGGCGAGGACATGGGTCCGTCGCTGGTCAAGGTAAACGACAAGCTCGCGTCCAACATGGACAAGATCCCGCCCGGCGTCCTGCCGCCGCTGGTGAAGAGCAAGGGCATCGACGACGTGCCCATCGTGACGCTGACCATCTGGTCGAAGGACGTGGACGGCGACGGCCGCCCGGATGTGGACGACGGCCAGTTGCGCCTGCTGGCGCAGGACGTGTTGCAGGTGTTGAAGGAGGTCCCGGACACCGGCAACGCCTTCATCGTCGGTGGTCGCCGCGAGCAGATCACCGTCGATGCCTATCCGGAGCGCCTCTCTGGCTATCGCATCAGCCTTGGCGATGTCGCCAATACCATCCGCACCGCGAACGCCGAGGCCACCGCCGGTGGTGTCGAGTCCAGTGGCGCGCACTTCTCCGTCACCACCGGCTCCTTCCTGAAGAGCGCGGACGAGATCTCGCGGCTGGTGGTGGGCACCTTCAACGAGATACCAGTCTACGTCCACGACTTGGCCCAAGTGCGCCGCGCCCCGGAGGACGCCACGCAACTGGTCGCCTTCTATACCGGGCCCGCGGCACCGGAAGGGATCAAGGCCGACGGCGTCCCGGCTGTGACCATCGCCATCGCAAAAAAGCCGCTGACGAATGGCGTCACCGTCGCCAACGCCATCATGGACAAGGTGAAGGAGCTCAAGGGCGGGCGCATCCCGAACAACGTCGAGGTCAGCGTCACCCGCAACTACGGTGAGACGGCGGACGAGAAGGTCACGGACCTGATCAAGAAGCTCTTCATCGCGACCTTCTTCGTGTTCCTGCTGGTGCTGATCGCGTTCCGCGCGTTGAAGCCCGCCATCGTGGTGCTGCTGGTGATCCCGGTGGTGCTGTTGATGACGATCTTCATGGCCTGGATCACGAACTACACGATCGATCGTGTGAGCCTGTTCGCGCTGATTTTCTCCATCGGCATCCTAGTGGACGACGCCATTGTCGTTGTCGAGAACATCTACCGGCGCTGGCTCGAAGAGGGCCGCACGGATGATCACACCGCCGTCGATGCCGTGCGCGAGGTGGGTAACCCGACCATCCTTGCCACCTTCACCGTCATCGCCGCGCTGCTGCCCATGGGCTTCGTCAGCGGGATGATGGGGCCGTACATGGAGCCGATCCCGGCGCTCGGCTCCGTGGCGATGCTGATCTCGCTGTTTGCGGCCTTCGTCTTCACGCCCTATCTCGCCATCTCCAAGTGGCTGCGACCCTCCATGCGCTATCTGGAGGTCGCCGAGAAGCGCGAGCATCGCGAGGCGGAGGGGCTGGAGCGCCTCTATGTCGCGATCCTGACCCCGCTGATCGAGAACAAGCGCACGCGGCTGATCTTCAAGCTCGTGCTCTGGGGCACCTTTCTGTTCACCCTCTCGTTCTTCTACTTTAAGTGGGTGCCGGTGAAGATGCTGCCGCTGGACAACAAGCCGGAGTTCTCGGTGGTGCTGGACATGCCCGAGGGCACCGCGCTGCCGGTGACGGCGAACCTGGCCCACCGCATGGCCGACAAGCTGCGCGCGATGCCCGAGGTCACGGCCATGCAGCTCTATGCCGGCACGGCGCGCCCCTTCGACTTCAACGGCATGGTCCGCCACTACTATCTGCGCGACAAGCCTTGGCAGAGCGAGATCCAGGTACAGCTCAAGAACAAGAAAAAGCGCAAGCGCTCCAGCCACGAGATCGCCGTGGAGGCGCGCGACATGCTGAAACCCCTGGCCGACGAGGCCGGTGCGAGTATGGCCGTCGTCGAGATGCCGCCGGGGCCGCCGGTGCTGCAATCCGTGGTGGCCGAGGTGCACGGGCCGTCCGCGGATGCGCGGCGCGACTTCGCCCGCGACCTCACCGACATCTTCGCGCAGGCCGAAAGCACGCGGGACGTGGACAACTACATCCGCGACGCCTTCGACTACTGGCGCTTTGAGGTCGACACCGAGAAGGCCGTGCGCCGTGGCATCTCAGTGGACGCCATTAACCAGAACCTCTCCATGGCCTTGGGCGGCGCGGCGCTGGGGGACGTGAAGATCCGCTCCGGGCATGAGCCGGTCAACATCATGCTGCAGGTGCCGCTGGCGGAGCGCTCGCAGATCGACACCCTGGGCGACCTGCCCATCCGCTCCACCGCCGGCTTCACGGTGCCGCTACGCGAGCTCGGACGCTTCGAGCGCGTGCCCGAGGACCACATCATCTACCGCAAGGACCTGCGCGCGGTGGAGTACGTCGTCGCCGATGTCGGCGGCGATTTGGCAGCGCCGGTGTACGCGATGCTCCAGGTGCAGAACCGCCTGGACGAGATGGGCTACGTCGCCCCTGACGGCACCAAGCCGCAGGCGTTCTGGCTCGGCCCACCGCCGACCGACCAGGTGTCGGGCTTCGAGTGGACCGGCGAGTGGACGGTCACCTACGAGACCTTCCGCGACATGGGTGCCGCCTTCGGCGTGGCGCTGGTGCTGATCTACATCCTGGTGGTGTGGGAGTTTGGCAACTTCCGCATCCCGCTGGTGATCATGGCGCCGATCCCGCTGACCTTGCTCGGCATCATCCCGGCGCACTGGCTGATGTTCGAGCTTGGCATGGGCGGCGAGTTCACGGCGACCTCCATGATCGGCTGGATCGCGCTCGCCGGCATCATCGTGCGCAACTCCATCCTGCTCGTGGACTTCTCGATCCACGAGGTGCAGAAGGGCGTGCCGGTGGCCGAGGCCGTGATCCGCGCCTGCAAGACACGAACCCGTCCCATCGTTATCACCGCGTTGGCGCTGGTGGCCGGCTCAAGCGTCATTTTCACGGACCCGATCTTCCAAGGCATGGCGATCTCGCTGTCGTCCGGCGTGCTCGTGTCTACGATCCTGACGCTGATCGTGATCCCGCTCGGCTGCGTCGCCGCGAGCCGTGACCTATGCGAGGTCGCCGTCGCCAGTGCGCCGCCCGGCACCACGGTGCCCTGCGCGGAGGAGCTGCTCGGCGAGCCCCTTGTGAGCGAGTCACCGGCGCCGCGCCGGGCGCCGCAGGAGGCGGCACCGTCACTGCTCTCGAAGCTTGGCGGCGCAATGATGATGTTGTTCTATCTGGTGCGCGGGCCGCTCCTGCTGCTGTATGACGCGATTCGGTCCAAGCTCCGGGCGCGCGCGAAGTCGCAGGCGGGCGACGCGGCGGCGGGTGCTGTTCCAAACGCATTGCGCAGCGGTGCCGGTGCCGCTGCCGAGGCGGCGCGCCCTGCGGCCAAGGCCAAGGCGACGGCCGTTGCGCCCGAGCCGAAGGCCAAGGCCAAGTCGACAGCCGTTGCGCCCGAGCCTGCAGCAGCGCCGGAGGCGGCGCCAAGCAGGCCCGCCGCGACGCCCGCCGCGCCGGCCAAGCCCGCCGCGAAGAAGGCGCCGGCGCGCAAGCCTGCCGCCGCGAAGAAGAAGGCCGCCCCGAGCAAGGCCGAGCCGCAGGCCGCGAAGGTCCAGAAAAAGGCGTCGCGGCGGGGCATCCGGCTCAAGACCGAAGATGAAGGCGGCGATTTTGAGTGACTACCCGGCAACGCGGCGGCCAAGGTGCGTCCATAGGGCTAGACTGATGGTTGAGACCGCCTGATGCGGACACTCCAAGATAGGACGATGCTGACGCCGGTGGTGCACATGTTGAGAATCTCGGTTCTGGCCTTTTGCTTCGCCCCGGCCGCTTTCCTGGCCAGCCCGCTGACGGCGGACGATCTCTATGGTGCGCCGAACCCGGGTTGGTATAACCAGGGCAGTGGCTACTCCCAAGAACAGCGCACCCCCCCCGGCGAGTACGGTGCCGGCGGCTACGGCAGCGACGGCTACGGCGATGGCCAGTCCGGCTCCCGCTACCCGGGCAGTTGGCAGTCGGGTGCCGACAGCTACGCCCGGCCCGGCGACGGCGGCTACGACGATTGGAGCGACTACCGCCGCCCCGAGCCGCGTGCGGTGGAGCCGGAGGAGCCCGAGCCCATCTCGCCGAACGGCTATGGCGCCCCGGACTGGGCGCAGGAGCCGATCCGCCCGGAGCGCGACGCGCGCTACGCCCCCCGGCAAGATCCGCGCGACGGCTACGCCCCGGCGCAGCGGAGCCCTTGGCGGGCGCCGCAGGAGCGTCCGCGCTACCGCTTTCGCGATGATCCGGACTTGGAGCGCGGCGTCGGCAGCGCCGGCTCGGATCTGCGCTTTCGCCCGTTGACCAAGAAGGAGCGCGAGCGCCTGCACGGCCCGGACGACGATGCCCGCTTCGCGGACCCCTACCGCGACCGCGATTATCGCCCGCGCAGCAATGACGGCCGCGACGACCGCGGCACCGCCTTCGGCTACGAGCCGCCGCACGGCGACGATTTTTACCGGCGCTACTACCGCAGCGGGCGCTGATCCCCGCGCCGACGGGCGCTGGCCCGACGCCGTCGACAGACCCGCCGGAACCGCTGCTGCGGCTCCGCCTTGGCACCAGGCGTGGGGCCAAGAGCGAAGAGCGAAGAGCGAAGAGCGAAGAGCCAAGAGAGCGCGCCTCGGCCCTCGGTCCTTTGGGAAGCTCCGCCTCGCTAGCCGCTCAAGTCGGGCTCGCTGCCCATCGGCGCCGCCGCGTCCTCGACCGGCGCCGCCCGCTCGGCGCTGGCCCCCCGCCACAGCACGTAGATGGCCGGGATCACGAACAGGCTGAGCAGCGGCGCCGTGATCATGCCGCCGATCATCGGCGCCGCGATGGGCCGCATCACCTCCGAGCCGACGCCGCCGAGCAGCATGATCGGCAGCAGCCCCGCGAAGATCGTCGCCACCGTCATCGCCTTCGGTCGGATGCGCAGCACCGCGCCTTCTTCGATGGCGGCCTTGACGTCGTCACGGCTGTTGAGGCGGCCTTCCGCCTGCCACTGCTTGAGCGCGTTGTCCAGATACACCAGCATCACGACGCCGAACTCGGCGGCGACCCCGGCGAGCGCGATGAAGCCGACGGCGACCGCCACGGACAGGTTGTAGCCCAACAGATAGATCAGCCAGAACCCGCCCACCAGCGCGAAGGGCAGGGACAGCAGCACCAACAGCGCCTCGGTGCCGCTGCGGAAGGTCATGTACAGCAGGATGAAGATGATCGCGAGCGTCAGCGGGACCACCTGGTTCAGCCGCGCCTGGGCGCGGGCCATGTACTCGTACTGGCCCGACCAGGTCAGCGAATAGCCCGCCGGCAGCGCCACCTGCTCGCGCACCACCTCGCGCGCCTCGCCGATCCAACTGCCGAGATCGCGTCCGCGGATGTCCACGAAGGTCCAGCCGTTCAGGCGCGCGTTCTCGCTTTTCAGCATCGGCGCGCCATCGACAATGACCACCTCCGCCACCTGGCCCAGCGGCACCTGGGCGCCGGTGGGCGTCACGATGGGCAGCTCGCGGAGTTCTTGCACGTCGTCGCGCTGCTCGCGCGGGAAGCGGATGTTGATCGGATAGCGCTCCAGCCCCTCCACGGTGCGGCTCACGTTGATGCCGCCGATCGCTGCGGCCACCAGCCGGTTGATGTCGCTGACGTTGAGCCCGACGCGCGCCGCCGCGACCCGGTCCGGGCGGATCTCCACGTAGCGCCCGCCGGCCACGCGCTCGGAGAAGGCCGACGCGGTGCCCTCCACGCCGAGCACGGCCCGTTCCACGTCGCGGCCGATGCGCTCGATGACCTCCAAGTCCGGCCCCGCGATCTTCACGCCCACCGGGGTCTTGATGCCGGTGGCGAGCATATCGATGCGGGTCTTGATGGGCATGACCCAGGCGTTGGTGACGCCGGGGATGTCCACGGTCGCGTCCAACTCGTCGATGAGCTGGTCCAGCGTCATGCCCTCGCGCCATTGCGATGGCGGCTTGAGCTGGATCACCGTCTCGATCATGGTCAGCGGCGCCGGGTCGGTCGCCGTGTCGGCGCGGCCGATCTTGCCGAACACGCGCTCGACCTCCGGCAGGCTCGCGATGAGCCGGTCGGTCTGCTGCAACAGCTCCTGCGCCTTGCCGATGGAGAGCCCCGGCAGCGTCGTCGGCATGTACATCAGGTCGCCCTCGTAGAGGTCCGGCATGAACTCGGAGCCCAAGCCCCGGTACCAGTCGGCAAGTACCGGCACGCCGCGGAAGGTCTCGCGCCAGGCGTCGTTCAGCGCCGTCTGCCAGCCCTCGATGACCTGCACGGCGCCGTGCCGCTTGCTGCCCGCATCCCGTGCCGCGGCTTCGTCGGCGCCAGCGATCATCGAGGTGACCGCCGACGCCCCTTGAAACGGCCACTTCAGCGGCGCCAGCAGCCCGCCGACGCCCGCCAGCGGCACCAGCATGCTCAGCATCACCACGAGCGACAGCACGATGGTCGTGCGCGGCAGCCGCAGCACCAGCCGCAGGGCCGGTCGGTAGAGCCACATGAGCAGCGCGTTCAACGGGTTCTTGTGCTCGTTCGCGATGCGCCCGCGCACCAGATAACCCATCAGCACCGGCACCAGCGTCACGGCGAGGCCCGCGGCCGCGGCCATCGCATAGGTCTTGGTATAGGCGAGCGGGCTGAACAGCCGGCCCTCCTGCGCCTGCAGCGCGAACACCGGCAGGAAGCTCAGCGTGATAATGAGGAGCGTGAAGAAGAGCGCGGGCCCCACCTCCACCGCGGCCTCCGCGATGACCCGCCAGTGCTCTTCGCCCTTGGGCTGCCGCCCATGCTTCGCCTCATAACGCTCCAGGTGCTTGTGTGCGTTCTCGATCATGACAATGGCCGCATCCAGCCCCGCGCCGATGGCGATGGCGATGCCGCCCAAGGACATGATGTTCGCGTTGATGCCCTGCGCCTGCATGACGATGAACGCGACCAGAATGGCGAGCGGCAGGCTCACCACCACCACCAGCGACGAGCGCAGATGAAACAGAAACGCCAGGCACGCCAGCACGACGACGATCAGCTCTTCGATGATCTTCGTCTTGAGGTTATTCACGCTGTCCAAGATCAGCTCGGAGCGGTCATAGGTCTCGACGATCTCCACGCCAGCGGGCAGGCCGGGCTTCAGCTCCTCCAGGCGCTGCTTCACCGCCTCGATGGTCGCGAGCGCGTTCTCGCCCGCGCGCATCACGATGATGCCGCCGGTGATCTCGCCCTCGCCGTCCAAGTCCCCGATGCCGCGGCGCATCTCCGGGCCGATCTGCACCCGTGCGATGTCGCGCAGCAGCACCGGCGTACCGTTCGGCGTCGTGTGCACAGGGATCAGCTCGATGTCCTCGACGGACGTCAGATAGCCGCGGGTGCGGACCATGTACTCGGCCTCCGCCAGCTCCAGCACGGAGCCGCCGACCTCGCGGTTCGCGTCCTGCACCGCGCTGATCAGCCGCTCCAGCGGGATGCCGTAGGCGCGGAGCTTCTCGGGGTCGGCGACGATCTGGTACTGGCGCACCATGCCGCCGACCGTGGCGACCTCCGACACCCCGGGCACGGTCTGCAGCTCGAACTTCAGAAACCAGTTCTGCAGGCTGGTGAGCTGCGCCAGATCGTGCGTGCCGGCGCGGTCCACCAGCGCGTAGCTGTAGACCCAGCCGACGCCGGTCGCGTCCGGCCCGATGCGCGGCTGCACGCCCTCGGGCAGGTCCGATGCCGCCTGGTTCAGGTACTCCAGCACCCGCGAGCGCGCCCAATACAGGTCCGTGCCGTCCTCGAAGATGACGTAGACGTAGGAGTCGCCGAAGAAGCTGTAGCCGCGCACGGCCTGCGCACCCGGCACCGACAGCATCGTGGTGGTGATGGGGTAGGTCACCTGCTCCTCGACCACGCGCGGCGACTGCCCCGGAAAGCCGGTCTTGATGATGACCTGCACATCGGACAGGTCCGGGATCGCATCGAGCGGCGTCTGCTTTAACGCCACGATGCCCCAGCCGGTGAGCAGCACCGCCGCGATCAGCACCAGGAAGCGGTTCTTGATGGACCAGAGGATGACGTGGGACATGAGCAGGGGGCGATTCGTGTTATCGGATGCCGACCAGGAAGGCTGCCGGCGGCAGGATGGGGATGCCGCGCCAGGGGTGCAGACTGGTCAGGTGCGGATCGCTGGCGACGATCAGCTCCGCGCCGGCGGCCTCGGCAAGGGCCAGGAACTTGTTGTCCTTTGGATCGGCGCAGTCCGTGACGCTCGAGGTGACGGTCACAAGCGTCACCTGTTCCCGGAACCCGTCGACGAACGCAGGGCGCAGCGGCGCGGGTGCGTAGCGCTCGAACTTCGGGCGCATGAGCACCGTTTCGAGCTCTGCCAGCGTCTCGTCCGACGCGCAGACATCGAATTGCAGCAGCGCCCTCTCGAAAGCCAGCGCCGGCACGGACTCCGGGCGGATGGCTGCACTCACGAGCACGCCCGTATCGATGACGACTCGCCTAGCGAAGCTCATGCACGAGCCCGACCACATCGGCGTCCGTCAGTGTCGGGGCAGCCTCCGCCGGCGCCTGCTCGGCGACATTACGGCGGTAGCGCGCGTACCAGCGTGTCGCGTCCTCGCGTCGCCGACGCAACGACATCAGCTCCTGCATGTCCGCCTCGGACACGACATAGGCGACGGTGCGACCGCGGCGCGTCACCTCCACCGGCTCGCGTTGGGCGCGGTCAATGAGCTCCCCGAAGCGGTTCTGGGCCTCGGCCGACGTGACAGTGACCATGGATTTCTCCTCGACTTGGGTGTTTTGGCTAATTTAGTCGATTAGACAGGGCTTGTGCCCTGCGCGGGCTACGGCTCCCCCATCCGCATGAAGCTCGCCTGAAGATTCGACTCCGAATCGATCAGGAACTGCCCGGACACCACCACTTCATCGCCGGCCTCGAGGCCGGAGAGAATCTCCACCTCGCCGCCGCGCTGCATGCCGATTGCGACATCGACGGGCTGGAAGCGGCCGTCGCCCTGCGCCAGCACGACGCTCTCGCGCTCGCCGGTGACGATGACGGCCTCCGCCGGCACCTTCAGCACGTCGCGCTTCGGCCCGCCGTAGATGACCACGTCGGCGAACATGTTGGGCTTGAGCGCGAGGCCCGGGTTGTCGAACACGAGCCGCACCTTGAGCGTGCGCGTCGTCGGGTCGAGCTCGGGATAGAGGTAATCCACCTTGCCCTCCCAGGTTCGGCCCGGGCGGGCGGGTACGGTCATCTCGGCGCTCAGGCCCTCGCTCAGCCAGTCGATCTGCTGCTCGTAGATGTCCACCATCACCCAGACGCGGCTTAGGTCCGCGATGCTGAACAGCTCGCTCGCCTCGGTCACGTACATGCCGTCGCGGGCCGTCATCTGCGTCACGATGCCGTCGATGGGGGCGCGGATCGGGATGCGGTTGCGCGGCTCGCCGGTCTGCTCGATCTCGCGGATGATGTCGTCCGGCACGTCCAAGAGCCTGAGAATGTTCCGCGCCTTGTCCTCGCTGACGCGGCGCTGGCCGCCCGTGCGATCCTGCGCCAGCAGGAAGTCCACCTGCGCGGACAGGATCTGCGGCGCATAGAGCTCGGCCAAGCGCTGGCCGCTTTTCACCGGCTCGCCCTCGGCGCGCAGGTCCAGGGTCTCGATCCAGCCGGCCGCGCGCGGGTGCACGTGCGCGAGCCGAGTCTCGTCGTACTCGATGCGCCCGACGGTCTTGATGTATTTCCACAGCGTGCCGCGCTCGGCCTTCGCCGTGCGCACGCCGAGCGTCTGGATCACGGCCGGCGTCAGCGCCACCTCGGGCCGCTTGCCCGCCATCGGGTCCAGCCGCCTGGCCACCAGGTCCATGCCGCAAATGGGGCAGTCGCCGGGCTCGTCCCTGACGATCTGCGGATGCATCGGGCAGACGTACCTCGGGTCCATGTGCTTCGCCGCGTGCTCCAGCGCCGTGTCGTCCAGGACCTCGGCAAGGTCTTCGCTCGGCGCATCGGTCTCGGTGCAGCCGGACAAGGCCAGCAGCAGCGCCGCGGACGGCAGGCAGAGCGTCAAGCACAGCGTCAAGGCGGCGCCACGGCGGCGCCCTTGGCTTGGGGTCATCGACATGCTCATCTCCGATTGCACCGCCACCGGCGACCGGCTGCGGCAGAGATCCAAGACCACGGGCCGCACGAGCGTGCGCCACCGCGGACGTTTTCAACTCAAGCGGAGAGGGAGCGGGGCGGACGCAGCAGGCAGTCCGGAGAGGGGCTCAGGGGGTGGACGCTAATCTTGCCGTCCGGCAGGTCGGGTTGTGGCACGGCAAGCACCGGCAGCTCGACGCCGACTAGGTGCCAGCCGGCGGCCACAACGCCCAAGTTGCACTTCTGGCAGGAGGCGTCCGTGTCCGACGCGGCCGTGGCAGCGCCGTGCCCGATTGTATCGGGCCCGGCCGCGAGGGCCATGTGCGGGCAGCCCACGGTGGAGGTCCCGTCCGCCGCATGCACGCAGCCGAGCACGTTGCCCGCGAAGAGCTGCAGATTCAGCAGCAGCACGCAGAGCACGGCAGCGAGGTGTCGGTGACGGTCGGGCATGGGAGTAATGTGCATGCTCCGCCGGGGCTGTGCAAGGGGGCCGCCTGCCGGAGCGCGAGCGCCCGGCCGGAGTGTCGGCCTCCCGGCCGACACGGCTTTGACTGCAAGGGCCGAGGGCCAAGGGCCAAGGGGAGCCCCCTCGGCCCTTGGCCCTTGGTTCACCTGCGGCGACGAATGGATTGCGCAAGCAAGTGCTCCGCGTCCTAGTCGTTCTGAGGCTTCGCCTCGCTGGTCGGCGCCTCGGCCGCTGCGCCTGGCGCATACTGCTGCCACAGCAGGTGCACGGACACGGCCAGCGAAGCAGCCACCAGCGCCGGGCGCACGAGCCGCGCGCCGTGGGCCAGCACCAGATGTGCGCCGAGCCAGCCGCCGATGAATTGCCCGGCGGCCATGGCTAGCCCGATGGCCCAGACCACCTGGCCGCCGAGGATGAAGAAGATCAGCGCCGCCAGGTTGCTCGTGAAGTTCAAGAGCTTGGCATGGGCGGTCGCACGCCGCAGGTTATAGCCGAGCAGCGCCACATAACCGATCGCGAAGAAGGTGCCGGTGCCGGGGCCGAAGAAGCCGTCGTAGAAGCCCGCCGCGCTGCCCACCGTCAGCGCAAACAGCACATCGCCGATGCGCCGGCGCGAGTCCAGGTCCGACACCCGTGGCGAGAACAGGAAATACAGCGCAAAGCCGATCAGGAGCAGCGGCACCAGCCCCGCCAGCAGATCCCGCGCCAGCACCTGCACGGCCACGGCGCCCAAGGCCGCACCGACAAAGGTAGAGACCACGGCCAGCGCGGCGGCGCGAAGGTCAATGGCCCGGGCGCGCAGAAAGCGCGCCGTCGCCGCGAAGGAGCCGAAGACGGCCTGGGCCTTGTTGGTCGCCAGCGCCTCCACCGGCGAGAGCCCGACCCACAGCAGCGCCGGCACCGTGATGAGCCCGCCGCCGCCGGCCATCGCATCGATGCCGCCCGCGACCAGTGCGATGCCGAACAGCAGGGCGGCGAGCTCCAAGGTTTCCATTGTCTACAACCAGCAGAGGGCGGTGAATTGGACAGCAGGGCGGGCTACCGGCTCGTGATCTTCGACTTCGACGGCACGCTCGCGGACAGCTTCCCGTGGCTCGCGGCGGAGCTGAACGCCGTCGCCGCGCGCTGGCGCTTCAAGCCCGTGGCGCCCGGCGAGTCGGAGCGGCTACGGCAGCAAAGCGCGCGGGAGATCCTACGCCACTTGTGCGTCCCCGCGTGGAAGCTGCCGCTGGTAGCCGCGGACCTGCGCCGGCGCATGACGGCGGACATCGACGCCATCCGGCGCTTCGACGGTGTCGACGCCATGCTCGGGCGGCTACAGGGCGCCGGCATCGAGCTCGGCATCGCGACCTCGAACAGCGCGGAGAACGTGCGCCGAGTGCTCGGCCCCGCCTGCCTGCGCTGCATCCGGCGGCTCGAGACCGGCGCGTCCATCCACGGCAAGGGCGTGCGCCTGCTGCGCATGCAGCGGGCGGCGGGCGTCGCGCCTGAGCAGGTGCTCTACATCGGCGACGAGCTCCGCGACATCGAGGCCGCCCGCAAGGCCGGCGTCGGCGCCGGCGCCGTCGGCTGGGGCTACAACCGCCCGGAGGCGCTTCAACGCGCGCGCCCGGACCTGTTCTTCGACAACATCCACGACATCGCCACCCGCCTGACCCCCTGACTTCCGGCCTGTCGGTGTCCCGCCGACGACCCGCCCGACAACCGCCCAAACGCCCCTGCAAACCTGTCCACACCGCGCTATCGTGTGCCCCTGCGCCCCCAGCCCAGCGGAGCAACCGTGACCACCACCGACCCGAGCCTGCGCCCCCTCGACCCCGCCCGCTTCCGCGGCTGCCTGCTGGGCCTCGCCGCCGGCGATGCGCTCGGTACAACGCTGGAGTTCAAGCCCCCCGGCAGCTTCACGCCCATCACGGACATGCTGGGCGGCGGCCCCTTCCGGCTGCAACCCGGACAATGGACCGACGACACCTCCATGGCGCTCTGCCTCGCCGAGAGCCTCATCGAGCAGGGCGGCTTCGACGCGGCCGACCAGATGCGGCGTTACCTGCGCTGGCGCGACGAGGGGCACCTGAGCAGCACCGGGCGCTGCTTCGACATCGGCAACACCGTCGGCGCCGCGCTCGCACGTTTCCGGCAGACGCAAGACCCCTTCGCCGGCAGCGACCACCCGCGTAGCGCCGGCAACGGCAGCCTTATGCGCCTAGGCCCGGTGCCCATGCGCTGGGCCGCGGAGCCGGAAATGGCCATCGCCCGCGCCGCAGACAGCTCCCGCACCACGCACGCCGCGCGCACCTGCATCGACGCTTGCCGTTACATGGCGGCGCTCATCGTCGGCGCGCTGCACGGCGAGCCTAAAGAACGCCTGCTCGCACCGCGCTTCAGCCCCGTGCCCGGCCTCTGGGACCGAGACCCGCTGTGCCCCGAGGTCGCCGCCGTCGCCGCCGGCTCCTTCCGTGCCAAAGCGCCGCCTGCCATCCGCGGCACCGGCTACGTCGTCGACGCGCTGGAGGCCGCCCTCTGGGCCTTCGCGACCACCGACAGCTTTGTCGAAGGGGCGCTTGCGGCCGTCAACTTAGGCGACGACGCCGACACCACCGGCGCCATCTACGGCCAGCTCGCCGGCGCCCACCACGGCATCGACGGTATCCCAGAGACATGGCGGGAGTGCATCGCCGCGGCGGAGCTGATCCTCGATTTCGCTGATCGGTTGGGGGAGGGTGCTAGGGGGAAGGGGCTAGGGGCTAGGGGCTAGGGGCTAGGGGCTAGGGGCTAGGAGAGCTCGACACCGCGCCGGCACGGACTGGGAGCGCCGGCTTTCAGCCGGCTTCGCGTGCCGGGGGCTCAATGCCCCCGGCGCGCGATCTGCGGCGCGGGAGCCGGGCGCTTGCCCATGCCGCGCCGCCGAGCGGACGACTGCGCATGCGCCCTCTTATCGACCCAGACGCCGCCGACGCGGCATCGAGCCGCGCCGGCGCCGAGCCGGCTGGAAAGCCGGCGATCCCAGTCAGCCGCGCCGGCGCCGGAGCCGGGCCGGAGAGCCGACCTCCAGGTCGGCTCGGCACACGCAACATCGCGCTCTGTCGCCGTGTTGACCTGGAGGTCAACACTCCAGTCAACAGCCATCAACACCCGTCAACACCGCGAAAGGTTCGATGACGACCACGTTTACGAAGGGCTCCCTTGGTCCGGGGTCCTCGGCCCTCGGCCCTGTGGCCTGCAACCGCCGTGTCGTCGCGAAACTTGACTCAACTGTAAACGTTCGGCGCCGTCAAGCAATCTAGTCCTTAGTCCTTAGTCCTTAGTCCCTAGTCCCTAGTCCTTAGTCCTTAGTCCTTAGTCCTTAGTCCTTAGTCCTTAGTCCTTAGTCCTTAGTCCTTAGTCCTTCGCCCGCAGCCTCTATACTCCCTCCCCATTGGCCCCGAGCGCGCGGCTGGAGAACCCCGATGTTCCGGAACGGACTGCATAGCTTCCGCCGCGGCTCGCTGCGTGCGCTCCGCATACCGGCGTTGCTGTGGCTGCCGCTCGCGGGGGTGCTCGGGGCCGGCCTCGGCGGCTGGTGGGGCGTGCAGCAGGCGCGCCGGGACGCATACGCCCATGCCGAGGCGCACCTCGCCGTCGCCGCCGTGCAGACGCGCGCGCTGCTCGACCGTTACGAGCTCCTGCCGGACATTGCGGCCTTGTTTCCCTGCGTCGCTGAGGCTTTGCAGGCGCCCGATGACCCGCGGCGCATCGCCGCCGCCAACCACCGGCTCGCGCAGATCAACAAGCGGGTGCTGGCGGACGTGACCTATGCGTTGGACCGCGAGGGGCACGTCGTTGCCGCGAGCAACTGGGACAGCCCCGGCAGCTTCGTCGGCGAGAACTACGCGCAGCGCCCGTACTTTCGCGATGCGCTGGCGGGCGGCACCGGGCGGTTCGTGGGCATCGGCCTCAGCACCGGCAAGCTCGGCTACTACCTGGCACGCCCCATCCGCGTCGGCCCCCGGAACATCGGCGTCATCGCCGCGAAGGTGAGCCTCACGGAGCTGGAGCGGCAGCTCGCCGAGCTCGCCCGAGCCCTGCCGGGCCATGGCGCGCTCGGCATCCGTGCCACGGTGCTGCTGGCGGACGCGGACGGCGTCGTCTTCATCAGCACGGACCCGCGCTGGCGCTACCGGACCCTGGCGCCGCTCCCGGTCGCGACCCGGGCCGCGCTGGCGGTGAGCGGCGCCTATGCCGACGAGCCCCTGACGCTGCTGCCGAGCGTACACCGCGCTGCGCCGCGCCTGTCCCTCCTGCAACCGGACGAGATGGTGAGCCGCGACCAGACCCTGCCGACGGCACACTGGCGGCTGCGGGTGCTGGTGCCGGTGGTGGACTCCGCCGAGACCATCTGGGCGCATGCGCTGCTCGGCGCGCTGCTCGGGCTCCTGGCGGCGGCGCTGGTGCTGCTCGTGCTGCTGCGCGAGATCTACCAGCGCCGGGTGCTCGCCGCGGCCATCCGCGACCCCCTCACCGGGCTCTACTCGCGCATGTACATGAACGAGTCGCTGCCGCGCCTCATCGCGCGCCACGACCGCGACCCGGCGGCCGCCTTCGGCGTCGCGATCCTGGACCTGGATCACTTCAAGCGCATCAACGACCGCTTCGGGCACCTGGCCGGTGACCGCCTGCTCGCCGAGCTCGGCGACCTGGTCCGCGGCCAGTGCGAGGCCACCGACCTCGCGGTGCGCTTGGGCGGCGAGGAGCTGGCCATATTCCACGTTCAGCCGGTCCCCGGGGCGACCCTGCGGCTTGCGGAACGGCTGCGACTGCTGGTGCAGCACCACGGCGTGCGCTGGGAAGACCGCGAGATCGTCGTCACCCTGAGCGGCGGCGTCGCCGAGCATCGGCCCGGCGAGACCCTGGTGCAGGTGCTTCGGCGCGCCGACCGCGCGCTGTATCGGGCCAAACGCGCCGGCCGCAACCGCATCATCGACGCGGACCCGCCCACCGACGGCAGCCTGCCGCCGGGGCTCAGTGCGCAGATTGCGGAGCCGTCCGGGGCGGACTGACGCCCGATGTGCCCCTGCCCGCGAGGCTGCTGCGTCGGACCGCCGTCAACCCAGATGCCGCTTGAGCCCGCCCTTGACCGCCGGCGATGCGGCCGGGTCTTCCGGCCAGTGGTGCTTCGGATAGCGCCCGCGCATCTCCTTGCGGACCTCTGCATAGGCGCCGCGCCAGAAGCCGGCAAGGTCGCGGGTCACCTGCAGCGGGCGGCCGGCGGGGGAGAGGAGGTGCAGCGTGAGCGGTTGGCGGCCGTGCCAGATGGCGGGGGTCGTTGCGGCGCCGAACAGCTCCTGCATGGGCGCCTTGAGCACCGGCTCGCCGGAGCTGTCCGCATAGTCGATGGGGCGCTCGGTGCCGGCGGGGGTGGCGAGCTTGACCGGCGCGAGCTCGTCGAGCCGCCGGGCTTGCTCCCAGCCGAGGGCGCCGCGCAGCACCTCGATCAGGTCCAGCGCGCGGGCGTCGGCGAGCCGGGTCTTGCCGGTGAGCCAGGGGCCGAGCCAGTTCGGGAGCTGGTCGGCGAGGGCGGCGTCGGCCAGGTCCGGCCAATCGGCGTCGGGCTCCAGCCGGCGGGCGAGCGCGACCCGGGCCTGGAGCTGGCGGGCGGCGGCGCTCCAGGTGAGGCCGGTCGCGAGGTCTTGGCCGACCGCCGCGAGCAGCAGCGCGAGCGCGGCATCCAGATCCTCGATGGGGGCGGGCAGGGCGTCGAGCACCAGCGCGCCTAAGCGCGTCTCGCGGCGGGCGGCGACGGCGCCGCGCTCGGCGTCCCAGCCGAGCTGCTCGCGGGTCTCGATCCGTGCGGCGAACAGGGCTTGCAGCTCGGCGCGGCGCATCGCCAGCGCGGCGCGGATGCGATGGTCGCCGCGGGCGGCGTCCAGATCGGCAATGACGAGGTAGGGCGCGACAGCCAGCGCATCGTTCGGCGGCAGCGCGGCACCGGTACCGGCGGCGAGCAGAAAGCGCCCGTCGCGCCCGCGGTTCTGTGCGATGCGGTCCGGATAGGCCAGGGCGAGCAGCGCGGCGGCGTGGGTCGGAGCGTCCGGCGCGCCGGGTTCTTGCGGCTCCGGCAGCAGCCGGCGGAGCTGCGCCGCGGCGCGCTCCACGGCCGCGAGGCGGCGGGGATCGAAGCCGCGCAGATCCGCGCGGGCGCCGCGCTCGCGCTTGGCCGCCAGCGCCGAGAGCCCGGGCTGCAGGTCCACCGCCCGCGGCCCGCCGTCGCCGCCGATCCGGGGGTCGCGCTCGGTGAGCAGCGCGGCGAGGTCGCAGGCCAGCGCCTGCCCGGCCGCCGGCGCCCGGCACAGCATCGCGGCGAGCCGGGGGTGCGTCGGCAGCGCCGCCATGCGCCGGCCGAGCGCCGTGATGCCGCCGGTCGCGTCCAGCGCGCCGAGATCCTTCAGCAGCGCGGCACCGCGGGACCAGGACGCGGCCGGCGGCGGGTCCAGCCAGCGCAGCGCTTGCGGGTCCGAGACGCCCCAGAGCGCTAGCTCCAGCACCAGCGGGGCGAGGTCGGCGTCCATGATCTCCGCCGGGCGCTGCGCCGGGCGGCGGCGCTGCTCGGCCTCGGTCCAGAGCCGGATGCAATGGCCCGGCCCCAAGCGCCCGGCGCGACCGGCGCGCTGCTCGGCGGAGGCCTGGGCGATGGGCTCGGTGACCAGCCGTGTCATGCCGGGCCCGGGCTCCCAGCGCGGCTTGCGGGTGAGGCCGGAGTCCACGACGACGCCGATGCCCTCGATGGTGAGCGAGGTCTCGGCGAGGTCCGTCGCGAGCACGACCCGGCGCGGGCCGCCCGGGCGCGGGCGCAGCGCCCGGTCCTGCTCGGCGAGCGGCAGGCTGCCGTGCAGCGGCAGCACGTCGATGCCGGCGAGGTCCGCAAGCGCCGCCTGGACGCGGGCGATCTCGCCGGCGCCGGGCAGGAAGGCAAGCACATCGCCCGCGTGCTCGGCGAGCGCCGTGCGGATGGCCGGCGCCATGGCGGCGACGGGGTGCTCCGGCGTGCGCTCGACATGGCGGATGCCGACCGGATGGCTGCGGCCTTGGCCTTCGATGACGGGCACGGGGCCGGCGGCGCCGCCGAGCAGGGTCGCGACGCCGGCGGCATCGAGCGTCGCGGACATGACCAGGATGCGCAGATCTTCGCGCAATGCCGCGGCGTCGAGCGCCAGCGCGAGCCCCAAGTCGGCGTTCAGGCTGCGCTCGTGAAACTCGTCGAAGATCAGAAGCCCGATGCCCGAAAGCTCGGGGTCCGCCTGGATGCGGCGGGTGAGGATGCCCTCGGTGACCACCTGGATGCGGGTCGCGGGGCCGATGCGCCGCTCGAAGCGCACCTGATGGCCGACGGTGGCGCCGACCTCCTCGCCGAGCACCGCCGCCATGCGCGCGGCGGCCATGCGCGCGGCGGGGCGGCGCGGCTCCAGCATCAGCATGGCCTGGCCGGCGAGCCAGCGGGCGTCGAGCAGCGCGAGCGGTACGCCCGTGGTCTTGCCGGAGCCCGTGGGTGACGTCAGCACGGCGTGGCCGCGGCCGAGGGCTTCGGCGAGCCGGGGCAGGACCGGGTCGATGGGCAGCGTTGCGTGTGCGCCGGCGCGGAGTTCCGGCGGCGGCGGGACAGGACCCGGCGGCAGAGGCTTGATGGGCGGGAGTGTGTGGCTTGGCATCGGTGCCGATGCGCGTAGGCTCGAAGAACGCTGCGCCTTGACGGCGGCCTGCCGCCGCGGAAGGTCGCGCTGGTCGGATCAAAGGACCAGCGAAGCTACGCCTCGGACCGACGAGTAGTGCTCAACGATACCGCTATCGAAATCGACATCGAAATCGCTATCGAAATCGAACCGAGTGGCGACCGATCCGGCCCGATCCCGACGCACCTGGCCAGTCCAGCGCGCCGTGCAGAACTAACTAAGGCCCAGGGCCGGGGATGGCTCCCTCGGCCCTCGGCCCTTGGCCCTTGCCCCTCGGCGCCGCCGTCCCGGGCGGCACGGCGCGAGCAGCAAGTCAGCCGCCGCCGGCCAGGCGCGCGGCGGCGGGCGTTGCGTCAGCTCCCGCCGCTGCGCGCGCGCCGCGCGTCGGCGAGGCTTGGCCCGCCGAGCTTGCCGGCCTTGGTCAGCGCCCGGCGCAGCTTGTCGCCGTTGCCGACGGGCACCAGTACCCGATGCGGACCCGTCACCGGCGTCTGGCCGAGCTTGAGGCCTGGGTTCAGGTCGCGGAGCTGCTGCATCGAGGCACCGCTGTGCCGCGAGACCTCGGCCAGCGAGATGCTGCGCGAGGCGTAGACCACCTCCAGCTCCGGGGCGTTCGGCAGCTTCGGCATGTTCAGGCCGTAGCGCGTCGGCTGCTCCACCAGCGCCAGCACGGCGAGGAGCTTCGGCACGTAGTTCTCGGTCTCGGCGGGCAGGCGGCTCAGCTTCCAGAAGTCCCTGGAGCCGTGCGCGCGCATGGCCTTGCGCACGCAGCCGGGGCCGCAGTTGTAGGAGGCCAGCGCCAGCGCCCAGTCGCCGCCCATCTCGCCATGCAGTTGCTTGAGGTAACGGATAGCGCCGCGGGTGGCGGCGAGCACATCGTTGCGGCCGTCGTAGGCACCGTTCTGCGCAAGCCCCATTTCGCGCCCGGTGTAGGGCATGAACTGCCACATGCCGGAGGCGGCCTTCGGCGAGACGGCGCGCGGGTTGTAGCGGCTCTCGATCTCGGGCAGCAGCGCGAGCTCGGCCGGCAGCCCGGCGCGCTCCAGCTCATCGACGATCATGTGCAGGTAGGGGCGCGCGCGGCGGTTGAGGTCGTTAAGATAGTTGGGATTGCTCGCCATGCGGCGGGCCATCTGCTCGACGCGTGGGTGGTGAGCGATGCCCATGCTGCGCCCGCGGCGGACCCGATCCCAGAGATCATCGCTGTTGCGCCCGGCATAGCTGCGGCGGGCGCCACGGCCGATGACCTCGACGTCGGCGGCTGGACGGACGTAACCGTATTGCAGCGCGGAGACCGAGCTGGGTTCGTCGGCGCGGGCGTTGCGGGACTCAGGATTGGATGCGCAGCCGGGGAGCAGGCAGGCCAGCGCGGGCAGCAAAAGGAGCATCACGGCCGGCAGGGGCCGGCGCCGTGTCGGGTGGGTCGGCGCGGGGCCTGCAGGGTTCGGTTTCGTCTGGCGCATGGCGAATACTTGAGCAGGTTGCGAGGTTGGTATGCTTAGTCATTGTTTTATAGACGCACTGGAGTGTACGGGATTTCCCCAATGATTGCCACGCCCGAAAACCCGTTGAGCAACAACCTGGTGGCCCGATTGGGCATCCAGCCGACGAGCGGTGCCATCGCTCTGTTGCCCGAGGCTGCAGCATGACCCCCCGCGGCGCCGCGCACGACGACCCGCTCGCCACCATCGGCCATTGGTATCGGACGCCGCTCGGCCGCTACGTCGCTCATGCGGAGGCGGTGTGCCTGGAGCGGCTTTTGGCCGACAGCTTTGGTCATTACTTGGTGCAGTTCGGCGCGCCGGCGCAGTTCGCAGAAGCGGCGGCCACCTGCCGCATTCGCCAACGCGTGGTGCTCGGTGCTCGCGTGGATGCGACGGCGGCCGACGGCATCGGCCTGCGGGCCCTGCCCTGGGCGCTGCCGCTGGCGACGGCGAGTGTCGATGCCGTGGTGCTGCCGCACACGCTCGACTTCTGCGTCGAGGCACCGGACATCCTGCGCGAGGTGGAGCGGGTGCTGATCCCGGAGGGGCGGGTGATCGTGTTCTGTTTCAATCCCTTGAGCACCTGGGGGCTGGCGCGCTGGTGGCCGCGGCTGGTGCGCCGCGGGCGCCGGGTGCCCTGGTGCGGTGCACAGCTCACGCCGTTTCGCGTCGGCGATTGGCTGAGGGTGCTCGGCTTCACGCTGGAGACGCGCGAGATGCTGGTATTCCGCCCGCCGCTGCGCCGGGCGCTGGCGCCGCGGCTGGATTGGCTCGAGCCGGCCGGCGCAAGCTGGTGGCCGCTGCTCGGCGGGGTGTATGCGGTGCGCGCTGTGAAGCGCGTGCCCGCGCCGACCTCGCTGCGGCCGGCGTGGACGCGCCCGCCGGCCCTGTTGCCCGGTCGCCGCGCGGAGCCGACGGTGAGGCGCGACCGTGGCGACTGATTCGGCGCAAGGCGCAGGCGCCGCCGCGCGCGCCGTCGAGATCTACACCGATGGCGCCTGCAAGGGCAATCCCGGCCCGGGCGGCTGGGGTGTACTCCTGCGCTGGGGCAGCCATGAAAAGGAGCTTTGCGGCGGCGAGGCCCATACCACCAACAACCGCATGGAGCTGATGGCCGTGATCCAGGCGCTGGAGGCGCTGACGCGCCCGGCGGCGGTGGTCGTGCACGTGGACTCGCGTTATGTGCAGGACGGCGTCGAGCGCTGGATGCCGCGCTGGAAGCGCAACGGCTGGCAGACCCGCGAGCGCACGCCGGTGAAGAACCAAGACCTCTGGATGCGGCTCGATCAGGCGCTCGCGCCGCACCAGGTCCGCTGGCGCTGGATCAAGGGCCACAGCGGGCATCCGCAGAACGAGCACGCCGACCGGCTCGCCAATCGGGGCATCCCGAAGCGGCGCTGACGGGTACGCGCCGGGCTGCTGCGCGCGGCGCCGGGAGCGGGGCCTGGAGCTGATAACATAGCCGCCCGCTCGGATACCGCCGCAGCCGCGGGCGGCGCTCCGATTGCCGCCTGACCCGAGGACCATCGCCTTGCAGAGATCGACCGCCGGGACCGAGATCCCATCGCTCACCGCCCTTGAGCGTCGCGCCGCCGCCGGGCTCGCCGGCATCTTTTCGCTGCGCATGCTCGGGCTTTTCATGGTACTGCCGGTGTTTGCGCTCTACGCGCACGACCTCACCGGCGCGACACCGCTCCTGGTTGGGCTGGCCATCGGCGCCTATGGCCTGACGCAGGCGCTGCTGCAGATCCCGTTCGGGCTCCTGTCGGACCGCATCGGCCGCAAGCCGGTCATCTATGCCGGGCTCGTGCTCTTTGCCGTCGGCAGCGTCGTTGCGGCGCTCGCCGATTCCATCCAATGGGTCATCATCGGTCGCGCGCTGCAGGGCAGCGGCGCCGTGGCGGCGGCGGTCATCGCGCTGACGGCGGATCTGACCCGGGAGAGCGTGCGCACCCGCGCGATGGCCGCCATCGGCATCAGCGTCGCGCTGTCCTTTGCCGCGGCGCTGGTGCTCGGGCCGGTGCTGGGCGGGCTCATCGGGGTGTCCGGCATCTTTTGGCTCACCGGCGGCTTCGCGCTGTTCGGTATGTGGCTGCTGGCGAAGGTGGTGCCGACGCCGGCGCGCTCGGCCATGCATCGCGACTCGCAGCCGGTGCTTGATCAGCTCGGCGGCGTGCTGGCGGACCGCACGCTGCTGCGGCTCGACGCCGGCATCTTTCTGCTGCACCTCACCATGGTCAGCCTGTTCGTGGTGCTGCCGCTGACCCTCGCCGATGTGGGGCTGCCGGCGGCTCGGCACTGGCAGGTGTACCTGCCCGTGGTGCTCGCGGCCATTGCACTGATGGTGCCCTTCGTCATCGTCGCCGAGCGCGCGGGGCGGGTGCGCTCCGTGCTGCTCGGCTCGGCCGGCGCCTTATCCCTGGCGCTGCTCGGCTTCGCGCTGATGCCCGCCGACCTCTGGGTGCTGATCGGGCTCCTCACCGTGATGTTCACGGTGTTCAACCTGCTGGAGGCGGTGCTGCCGTCGCTGGTGTCGAAGGCCGCCGCCGCCGGCGCTAAGGGCACGGCGATGGGGGTGTTCGCCAGCTCCCAGTTCTTCGGCGCCTTTCTCGGCGGGCTGCTCGGCGGCCTCGCGCACGAGCGCTTCGGACCCACCGCCGTGTACTTCGTCGGTGCCGGCGCGGCGTTCGTGTGGCTCATGGTGGCGGCGACGCTGCGCCCGCCTGGGCAGCTCGCGAGGCATCTGCTGCCGGTGGGGGAGCTGCCGGCGGCGGCGCTGCCCGGTCTGCGCGAGCGGCTACTCGCCGTGCCGGGGGTGGAGGAGGCCGTGATCGCGCTGGATGAGGGCGTGGCGCATCTGAAAGTGGACAATCGGAGAGTTGATTGGGCAAGATTGACGGCCGCGGCGGCCGGGGCCTGAGTCGCCGGGCTGCGCCGAGTCAGGTGCGACGGCGGCAAGCGCACATCGCACTTCCACAGACTGAATGGAGGTTCGCATGGCTGGCAGCGTCAACAAGGTGATTATCGTCGGCAACCTGGGGGCCGACCCGGACGTTCGCTATTTCCCAAACGGCGATGCGGTTGCGAATATCAGTGTCGCCACCAGCGACTCTTGGCGCGACAAGACGACCGGCGAGCCGCGCGAGCGCACCGAATGGCATCGTGTGGTTCTGCGCGGCAAGGTGGCGGAGCTCGCCAAGCAGTATCTGCACAAGGGCTCGAAGGTCTACGTTGAAGGCGCTTTGCGCACGCGCAAATGGCAAACCCAGGAGGGCCAGGATCGCTACACGACCGAGGTCGTCGTCGGCGGACTGGGTAGCAGCCTGCAGTTTCTGGACAGCCGCAGCGCCGGCACCGCCCAAGGCGCTCCCGGCCAGGGTCCCACCTACGGCACCGCGCCGCCGCAGCAGGATCAAGCGCCGGAGCCCATGGGCGGTGGCGGCGGCGCCGCCGAGGGCGGCTTTCCGGGTGATTCCGGCTTCGACGACGACATCCCGTTCTGATCTCCTCTGCCGCACGGCGGGCGCCGCCCGCCGTGTACTCAACCGCGACCATAGGCTGCCGCATCATGTCCGACGTGCCCCGCATTCTGCTCATCGGTTCCGACGGCCAAGTGGGCTGGGAGCTGCGCCGCACGCTGGCCCCGGTGGGCCATGTCATCCCCGCGTCCATGGCCGGGACGGCGGGGCCGGCCATCGACCTGCTGGACGCATCCTCGGTGCGCCGGGTCTTCAACGAGACCGCGCCCGACGTCGTCGTCAACGCCGCCGCCTACACCGCCGTCGACAAGGCCGAGAGCGAGCCTGAGCTGGCGCAGGCCATCAACGCGGACGCGGTGCACGTGCTCGCGGAGCTGGCCGCCGGCGCCGACGTGCCGGTGCTGCACTATTCGACGGACTTCGTCTTCTCGGGGCGCACGGACCGGCCCTATCGCGAGGACGACGCGCCGGAACCGATGAGCGTTTACGGCAAGACCAAGCTGGCCGGGGAGCTGGCGCTGCTGGACTCCGACGCCGATGCGCTGGTGCTTCGCACGGCCTGGGTGTACGGCGTGCGCGGGCGCAATTTCCTACTCACCATGCTGAACTTGTTCCGCGAGCGCAATGAGTTACGAATCGTAGACGATCAGGTGGGTACACCCACCTGGAGCCGGATGCTCGCGGAGGTGACGGCGCAGGTGCTGCACGCCGTGCTCACCGGTGCCGTGGACATCAAGCAGGTCAAGGGGCTCTATCACGTCACCAGCTCCGGTGCCGTGTCCTGGTTCGGCTTCGCGGACGCAATCCGCGAGGGTAGCTGCCACAACTGCGAGATCAAGCCGATCCCCACCAGCGAATACCCGGCGCCAGCCCGGCGGCCGGCCTATTCGGTGCTCGATACGACCAAGTTCCGCACCACCTTCGGCCTGACGCTGCCGGATTGGCGCCAGTCGCTGGCCATGTGCATCGAGGACCTGCCCGCGCAGCGTTGAGCGCGGGCAGGCGCAGGCTCAGCCGCCGGGAGCGTCGTCCGCCTCGGCCGCAGCCCTCTGTTGCTCGCTGATCCAGCGCGCGATGCGTCGGCCGTAGACCTCGAGCGCCACCTGCTCCGCAGGCAGCACGAGGTCCGCCACGGCCGGGTCATCCGGCGGTGCCTTGCCGACTAGCTCGCGGAAGGCGTGCAGCGCCTCCCGCACCTCCGGCGTGTCGGTGCGCAGCATGTGGCCGAAACCGGGCCCCATGTCCACCGCGAGCAGCGCGACCGGTGCGTTGCCGCCCCGCGTGGGGGCACCTGCCGGCGGCTTGAGCAGGCCCAGGCGCTCAAGCGTCCGCGCCGCCGCGTCGCTCAGCAGCGGAGTCGGGTGGTCCTGCCCCAGCCCGACAAGCGTGAAGAGCCGGCGCTGGTAGTCACGCATCTCCGTTACCGTCAGCGGTGCGGTCAACTGCGCCTTCGGCATCGGCAGCCGGGTGCCGTCTTCCAGCAGTAGGTCCAGCGTTGCGCCGGGGCGTTTGGGGTCGAAGTCCCAATCCGGCAGGTCGCCGCCCTCCAGGTAGAAGCCGACGCCGTACTTGGCGCGCACTAGCTTTGGCTGCTGGTCCGCCTTGACGCGGCGGGACAGGTGGTCCAGGAACTCGGCCCAGGTGTAGGGGTCGCTCCGACCCCGACCGTCGCGGTAGAACATCCCGAGATTGCTGGTGACCACGGGCGAGTCGTGCGCAAAGCCATGGGGTGCGGGCCACGCGGGCGGCGGCGGTGCGGCGCGCACCGGCTGCGGCGGCGGCGCGCCCGGGCGTTGCAGCAGCGGGTCGGCGATGCGGGCGCCCGGCGGCGGGCCGGCGCCGGGTCTGAGCTCCACGTAGCCCCGCGGCGCCAGCTCCAGCAGCAGCTCCGGGCGGCCGGGCAGGGCGTCTGCGGGTCGCGGGGCGGCCAGGGCGGGTGCCGGTGGCGCTGGTGGTGGCGGCGGTGGCTTGACGGTACGGGTGTTGCGGTCGGCGCCGCGTGCAAGGGTCAGGATGCGCCGGCCCTGGCTGGGCCCGAGGAAGTGGAACAGATAGTCTTCCACCGGGTCCCGTGCGCCCGAGTCCTTGCTTAACAAGTACTTGGCGATCGCCAGCACGGTGAAGTTGTGGCGCAGGAGCTTGAGCTCCTGGTCGTCCGCGTCGCGCAGCCCGTCCATCGTGTCCTGGATAATCAGGCGGACGTGGCTGTCGCAGAAGGGGCCGAAGCTCAAGCTCAGGCGCCGACGGCCGGCCTCTGGGTCTGGCGCGGTGAGCGCGAGCAGCTCCTCGCCGTATAGGTGCAGCACCCGCTCGAAGGTCTTGGGCTGGAACTGCCAGACGCCGGCGGCGACGCCGACCCGCCCGCCGCGCAAGGGCGGGCGTACGAAGTCGTTCCATGTGTGTGCGCTCTCGTGCTCGCCGGTGGCGAGCAACTGGCCCAGGCTGTAGTCGGTGCGCTCGGCGACCTCAAGCAGCACGAGGAGCTGCCGCGGCGAGATGTCCTGCGTGCGCTCGTAGTCGCGGGCGCGCGCATCCGCGTGCTGCTGGAAACGCGCGACGGCGGCCTCCTGCACCAGCGCCGCATTGACGGCGCGGGTTGGCAGGATCGGGGCCGCAAACACGCTCGCGCTCGGCAGCAGTGCGCAGATGAACAGAGCGGCGGCGACCCGGGCGGCAATGGACATGGCAGGCGTGACTAGATTGCGAAAAGGCGCTAGAAGGCAAAATGGCCGAGGGCCAAGGGCCAAGGAAGGCCTCCTCAGCCCTTGGCCCTCGGCCCTTGGTTCAATGCGCTAACGAGCGGGCAGCGCATGACGACGCTCCGTACCCTGGTTGATCTAAGGTTCTGACTCGCTAGATTGCTTAGCGGCACCAAATGCTTGCAGATGAGGCGAGTTTTACTGCGACAAGGGGCTTTAAGGGAAAAGGGCCGAGGGCCGAGGGCCAAGGGAGCCCTCCTCGGCCCTCGGCCCTCGGCCCTTGGTTCAAGACGCTCCGTACCTGGGTTGGTCTGAGGCCGTGCCTCGCCGACGCATTATCCCATGCCTCGGCGATGGCTTCATGGGTGCCCTGGCGCTGATGGCTCGCTATTTGCTTAAAGACTGTAAGCATTCTCCGCAAGGTCGTTCAGCGTTGCGGCAGGGCCCCGCCGGGGGCTGTTCGCCGCATGGAGACAACTTGTCCCGGATCAGCGAAGGGGCGGCTTGTGTCGCGCAGGCCGCTCTCATCCCGGTAACCTGAGCACATGCGCCAAAGGGGTTCGCCCCGGCCTCAAGCCCCGCAAAGGGAGAGATCACGACCATGACCACCACCCACGACGGCGCGAGCCGTAGCCAGAACCCTAAGCTGCTCGACTGGGTCGACGCGATGGCCCGGCTGTGCAAGCCGGAGCGCATCTACTGGTGCGACGGCACCCAAGCCGAGTACGACCGCCTGTGCGAGGACATGGTGCAGGCCGGCGCCTTCGTCCGGTTGAACCCGGACAAGCGCCCGAACAGCTATCTCGCGCGCTCCCACCCGAGCGACGTCGCGCGGGTCGAGAACCGGACCTTCATCTGCTCCGAGCGCGAGGAGGACGCGGGGCCGACCAACAACTGGATGGCGCCGGCCAAGATGCGCGCAAAGCTGAACGAGCGCTTCGAGGGCTGCATGCGCGGGCGCACCATGTATGTGATTCCGTTCAGCATGGGGCCGCTCGGCTCGCCCATCGCGCACATCGGCGTGGAGATCACCGACTCGCCCTACGTCGTCGTCAACCAGCGCATCATGACCCGCATGGGCCAGCCGGCGCTGGACGTGCTGGGCGCGGACGGTGACTTCGTGCCCTGCATGCACAGCGTTGGTGCACCGCTGGCGCCCGGCGAGCAGGACGTGCCCTGGCCCTGTGCCGGCAACGTCGAGGACAAATACATCACGCACTTCCCGGAGACGCGCGAGATCTGGTCCTTCGGCAGCGGCTACGGCGGCAACGCGCTGCTCGGCAAGAAGTGCTTCGCCCTGCGCATCGCCTCCGTCATGGCGCGCGACGAGGGCTGGCTCGCCGAGCACATGCTCATCGTCGGCGTGAAGTCCCCCGAGGGCAAGAAGCACTACGTGGCCGGCGCCTTTCCGAGCGCCTGCGGCAAGACCAACTTCGCGATGCTGATCCCGCCCAAGGGCTTCGACGGCTGGGAGGTCACCACCGTCGGCGACGACATCGCCTGGATCAAGCCCAACCCCGCCGACGGCCGGTTCTACGCCATCAACCCCGAGTACGGCTTCTTCGGCGTCGCGCCGGGCACCAATGAGAAATCCAACCCGAACGCCATCGCGTCGCTCAAGGCCAACGCGATCTACACCAACTGCGCGCTGACCGACGACGGCGACATCTGGTGGGAAGGGCTCACCGACGAGCCGCCGGAGCACCTCATCGATTGGCAGGGCGAGAGCTGGACACCGGGCTGCGGACGCCCCGCCGCGCATCCGAACGCCCGCTTCACCGCGCCGGCGAGCCAGTGTCCGTGCATCGACCCGGAGTGGGAGAACCCGGCCGGCGTGCCCATCAGCGCTTTCCTGTTCGGCGGGCGCGTCAGCCGGAACTTCCCGCTCGTGTTTCAGAGCTACAACTGGGAGCACGGCGTCTACATGGCCGCGACCATGGGCTCCGAGGCCACCGCCGCCGCCATCGGCCAGGCCGCCATGCGCCGCGACCCCATGGCGATGCTGCCGTTCTGCGGCTACAACATGGCCGAATATTGGCGGCATTGGCTGCGCATGGGTCGGCAGAACGTCGCCACGCCGCCGGCCATCTTCCGCGTCAACTGGTTCCGCAAGGACGAGCACGGCAAGTTCGTCTGGCCCGGGTTCGGCGAGAACATGCGGGTGCTGAAATGGGTCATCGACCGCTGCGAAGGGCGCGCGTCCGCCATCGAGAGCCCGCTCGGTCTGCTGCCCGGCTGGGACGACCTGCACTGGGAAGGGCTCGCGTTCAGCAAGGAGCGATTCTTCTCAATCATGAACATCGATAAGGAGCTCGCGCGGCAGGAGACGGTGGATCAGGAAGAGCTCCTGACCCGCTTCGGCGATCATCTGCCTCACGAGATGGAGCTGGAGCGGGAGCTGCAGCTCGCGCGGCTGTATCACTCCCCGGCGCTGTGGGACCTGTCGCGCGCCGTTGGCTAACGAGGCTTCGCCTCAGACCGACGAGTCGTGCGCTGCGCTATCGGGATCAGGATCGGTTGGCACTCGGTTCGATCCCGATCCCGACGTGCCCCGCGTCCGACGCCCGGTTGAAACTCGAGTTGTCTGCGCTCTTGCTTACACGGTGAGTGTGGGTCGCCCGAGTCCGGCTGTCGGGCGGTTTCAACGTGGATCAGCCAGGATTATGGCTCGTATCCAATCGCTGAGCCTGTCCGTTAGACTCTCGCGGCTGTTCCACGGCGCGCCGTCTTGCCCGGCGGCGCACTTCTAGTCCCCGCATCCTTGTTCCCCGCATCCTTGTTCCCCGCATTCTTGTTCCCCGCATCCGCGCCTTTGTTCCCCGCACCTTTGTTCCCCGCACCTTTGTTCCCCGCACCTTGCCCCTCGGCTCTGCCCCGTTCCGCGATGCCCACCGCTTCGGCCCGCAACCGACCGCACCCATGGCTCATGGGCTGGCTCTGGCTCGGGCTCGCGGCCGTGGTGTCGGCCGGTGATCGGGTCGAGGAGGTGGTCGCGGCGGTGCGCTTCGCCTACGGCCTGGAGGCCGAGGTGTGGCGCGACCCGGCGCGGTTTCGGACCCGGGCGGCCATCTACGAGCACTTCCGGCAGGGATTTAGCCCGGACCTCGCGAGCGCGATGACCGAGCATGTGCTGACCGGCGACGGTGACCTCGCCACCTGGGTGCCGGCGCAGGTGCAGGTCGCGGAGCTGCTGCCGAGCTTCGCGCTGGTCTGGTTTCCGACGCCGCCGGCCTTTGGCGAAGGTGGCCTGTGGGGGCTAGAGTCCTACATGCAGCTCAAGCTGCGCCGCGACGGGGGGCGCTGGGTCGTCTACGAGGGCACCGACCGCCCGGCGCCGCCTGTCCGCTGACGCCGGGCTTAGGCAGCGGTCAAGAACCACTGATACACCCCCGAAGCGATGTCTAGCGAGGCAGAGCCGCAGACCAACCAGGACACGGAGCGTCGTGAATCAAAGGGCCGAGGGCCAAGGGCCGCGGAGGGCTCCCTTGGCCCTCGGACCTCGGCCCGTTTGCCTGAAAGCGCCTTTAACATCTTCGCTTAACCTGCGAAGGTTGCGCGAAAGGCGGCGACGGCCTCATCAAGCGCGGCGCGCAGACCCGCCCGGGCGTCCGCAGGGAGCGTATCGGCGTAGGCCTCCAGGCGATTCGCCAGCGCGGCGAGCGCGGCCTCCACGGACGTTTCGCGCGGCTCCGTGCTGCCAGCGTCCGTGGCGTCCGCCGGCGCAATTACTGCGCTGCGGGGGACCATCCGCGTGGCACCGGAGCCCTCGACGGTGGCCGTCATCGGCCCCGACTTGCAGTACCGCTCGCCCTGCCAGGTGAAGCGGCTGCCGATGGGGAGCTGCGGGAACTTCATGGCTCTCTCCAAGCTCGGTTGTCGGGTCGGCTCAGGGTGTGCGCGCGACACACCAGACATCGACGCGGCCGGCGCCGGCCGCGCGCAGCACCCCTGCCAGCTCGCCGACGGTGCTGGCGGTGGTGACGACGTCATCCAGCACGGCGACATGGGCGCTGCCGAGCTCGGCCGTCACGCGAAAGGCCCCGCGCAGATTCACCTTGCGCGCCTTGGCTTCCAGCGCGCTCTGCGGCGGGGTCGCGCGGGTGCGCAGGGCGGCGTCGAGCACCGTCAGGTCTAGGCGACGGCCGACCACGCGCGCCAGCTCCAGCGCCTGATCATAGCCCCGCTGGCGCAGCCGGCGCGGGTGCAGCGGCACCGGCACGATGGCGTCCGGCCGGTCGGCGTCGGCGACGGCCTCGGCGAGCAGCAGGCCCAGTAATCGCAGCGTGTTGAGCCGGCCGCGGAACTTGAACGCGCCCACCAGCGTCGGCAAAGGTTGCTCGTAGCGAAAGGCCGCGTGTGCGCGCTGAAACGGGGGCGGCTTGCGGCGGCAGCCGCCGCAGAGCAGCGCGTCCTCGCCGGCACCTGCAAGCACCGCATCCGGCAAGGGCAGGGCGCAGCGTGTGCAGGCGACGCCGAGCACGGGCAGGTCCGCACGGCAGCCACGGCAGAGATCGAGCCCGTCGTCGCCGGCGGCGCCGCAGAGGATGCAGGTGGGCGGGAAGATCAGCTTGAGCATCGGTCTCCTATCGACTGTCGGGATGCTGACTATTGCACGCCAACCCTTGTGATGCGGCCCATCCGGTTATAGTCTGCTGCACCGCACAATCGGTCGGCAGCGTCCGCCGGGGCTTGATCGATGACGGCTCGCCAGCCCGAACGAGCGGATACACTGACCGGCCCGAGGGGGCAGCACAAGATCAAACGAACCGCGCCGAGCGCGGTCTCACCACCAACGGCCGCACTAGCCCTAGGCGGCCGTGACGCGCGAGGAAAGCATGACACCGCATCGACCCGTCTTCCTGGAGCTCTGGCGCATCCAACTGCCGGTGCCCGGCGTCGTTTCCATCCTGCATCGCATCAGCGGCGTGATGATGGTGGTCGCCATTCCGTTGTTCGCGTGGCTGTTCGCGCAGGCGCTGGCCAGCCCCGAGGGCTTCGCCGCGTCGGCGGCTTTCCTCGGCAACCCGCTGGTCCAGCTCGGACTGCTGGTGCTGGCTTGGGCGCTGCTGCATCACCTCATCGCCGGCATCCGCTACCTGCTCATCGACCTGGGGCTGGGCGTCGATCTACCCACCGCACGCCGCAGCGCCTGGACATCCCTCATCGCCGCGCTCGTGCTGACGGTGCTTGTGGCAGGGGGGATGCTGCTGTGAGCCGACGCGCATCGGGACTCAAGGCCTGGTTTCTGCAACGGGTGACGGCCGTCTATGTCGCACTCTTCGGCGTGTATCTCGCGCTCGGCTTCTCGCTGGCCCCGCCCGCGGACCACGCCGCGCTAGTGGCCTGGGTGGCGAGCCCGTGGGTGGCGCTTGGCTTGTTGCTGTTTATCCCGATTCTGCTCGCGCATGCGTGGGTCGGCATCCGCGACGTGTTCATGGATTACATGAAGCCCATCGCGTTGCGTGCCACGGCGCTGACACTGGTGGGTTTCGTGTTCCTGGCCTCGGGGCTGTGGGCAGCGCAGGCCGTCATCGCGGCGCGTGCATTCCAATAACGCGGTCAGGGGATCAGCAAACAATGACGATTCCGCATCGGAAGTTCGACGCACTCATCATCGGCGCCGGCGGCGCCGGCCTCAACGCGGCACTACGGCTCGCCAGCGCGGACCTGCGCGTGGCCGTGGTGTCCAAGGTCTTCCCGACCCGCTCGCACACGGTGGCCGCGCAGGGCGGCGTCAATGCCGCGCTGGCCAACGTGTTCCCGGACGACTGGCACTGGCACATGTTCGACACCGTCAAGGGCTCGGACTACCTGGGCGACCAGGACGCCATCGAGTACATGTGCCGCGAGGCCATCCCGACCGTCTATGAGCTGGAGCACGCGGGCGTGCCGTTCAGCCGGCTCGACGACGGCACCATCTACCAGCGCGCCTTCGGCGGGCAGAGCCAGAACTTCGGCGGCGATCAGGCCGCGCGCACCTGCGCCGCGGCTGACCGCACCGGCCACGCCATCCTGCACACGTTGTATCAGCAGAACGTCCGTGCCCGCACGCACTTCTTCGACGAGTTCTTCGCCATCGATCTGATCCGGGACGAGGAGGGCGCCGTGCTCGGCGCGCTCGTGCTGGAGATCGAGACCGGCGCGACCCTGGTCATTGAGGCCAAGGCGACGCTCATCGCCACCGGCGGCTATGGGCAGGTGTTCCGCACCACCACCAACGCCTTCATCAACACCGGCGACGGCATGGCGATGGCCCTGCGCGCCGGCGTGCCGCTGATGGACATGGAGTTCTACCAGTTCCACCCGACCGGCGTCGCCGGCAAGGGCATGCTCATCACCGAGGGCGCCCGCGGCGAGGGCGGCTATCTGATCAACGGCGACGGCGAGCGCTTTATGGAGCGCTATGCACCCCGCGCGCTCGATCTCGCGAGCCGCGATGTGGTCGCTCGCTCCATGGTCACCGAGATCCGCGAGGGTCGCGGCTGCGGCCCGAACAAAGACCACGTGATGCTGAAGCTCGATCATCTGGGCGCCGAGGTGGTGCATCACCGCCTGCCCGGCATCACGGATATCTGCCGCGTGTTTCTCGGCATCGATCCGGCCAAGGCGCCGATCCCGGTGTTCCCGACCGCCCACTACGCCATGGGCGGCATCCCGACCGACCGCTTCGCGCGGGTCGTGGCGCCGGCGCGGCACGGGCCGGAGGAGGTCGTGCCCGGGCTCTACGCCGCCGGCGAGTGCGCCTGTGTCTCGGTGCACGGTGCGAACCGGCTCGGCGGCAACTCGCTGTTGGACATCCTGGTGTTCGGCCGCGCCGCCGGCACCGACATCCTGCAGTACGTCGCCGAGAACCCGAACCACCGGCCCCTGCGCGAGGCGGACCTGGAGCCCGCCGTGACGCGCCTCGCCCGCTGGGAGCGCAAGGGCGAAGGGGAGACCGTCGCCGCGGTGAAGGCCGATCTGCGCAAGCTGATGGAGGACCACTGTGGCGTGTTCCGCGACGACGACACCATGGCCGTCGGCGTCGAGAAGCTGAAAGCGCTCCGGGAGCGCGTCGAGCACGCGCGGCTCAAGGACCAGAGCCCGACCTTCAACACCGCCCGCATCGAGGCGCTGGAGCTGGACAATCTGGTCGATGTCGGCATGGCGACGCTGATGTCGGCGCACGCCCGGCAGGAGAGCCGCGGTGCTCATTCGCGCATCGACCACCCGGCGCGCGACGATGAGCGCTGGATGAAGCACAGCCTGTATTCACGCGACGGCGACCGCATGGACTTCAAGCCCGTGCGCACCAAGCCGCTGACGGTGGAGAGCTTTCCGCCTAAAGCCAGAGTCTATTGAAGAAGGGGCGAGGGCCGAGGGCCGAGGGAAGACCCGCCGTTGGCTCTGGTCCTTGGCCCTCGGCCCTTGGCCCTGGCCCCTCGCGCTGCCGCCTAATATTTGAGCGAACCCCCATGCAAATCTCCGTCTACCGGTATCACCCGGACCAAGATTCCAAGCCGCGCATGCAGACCTTCGAAGTCCCTGAGCAGCCCGGCATGATGCTGCGCGAGGCGCTGCTGGCCATCAAGGAACAAGATGAAACCTTTACCTTCAGGCACTCCTGCGGCGAGGGCGTCTGCGGCTCCGACGGCATGAACGTCAACGGTAAGAACCGCCTCGCCTGCGTGACGGCGGTGGCGGAGCTGAAGCGGCCCATCGAGGTGCGCCCGCTGCCCGGGCGTCCGGTGATCCGCGACCTGGTGGTCGACCTGACCCAGTTCTACGAGCAGTACCGCAACGTGCAGCCGTACCTGATCCGCAAGGAGCCGCTGCCGGAGCAGGAGATCCGCCAGTCGCCGGCCGATCGCGACAAGCTCGACGGGCTGTATGAGTGCATCATGTGCGCCTGCTGCTCGACGGCCTGCCCGTCGTTTTGGTGGAACCCCGAGAAGTTCCATGGCCCGCAGGCGCTGCTCTCGGCGTGGCGCTTCCTCGCCGACAGCCGCGATCAGGCCACCGATGAGCGCCTCGACGCCCTTGAAGGCCCGTACAAGCTCTTCCGCTGCCACACCATCATGAACTGCGTCGAGGTCTGTCCGAAGGGCCTGAACCCGACCCGGGCGATCGGCAAGATCAAGGACCTGATGCTGGAGAAGTCCATCTGAGGCCGCGCCGATGGACCGAGCCGACCGCCTGGACCCGAGCTTGAACCCGAAACTGGACCCAAGCCTAGCCGCCGAGGTCTCGCGGCTGCGCTGGCAATGCCGGCGCGGCATGCTGGAGCTGGACCTGCTGCTGAACCGTTTCCTCGACGCCGGTTTCGTCGAGCTCGACCCCGCCGGGCGCACCGACTTCGTCCGCTTCCTCGGCTACCAGGACCAAATCATTCACGACTGGCTCATGGGCCGCGCGGTGCCCGCGGACGCGCCGCTGCGGCGGCTGGTGGTGCGGATTCAGCAAGCGATGCGGGCTTAGCACGGTGCCGCGCTGGGCGCCGATTTTTGCAGACGGGAGCTCTGTGGGGCTGGACATCGATGGCATCGACCGGCTCTATCTCACCCTCTACCAGCCGCGCTTGCAGACCGGCGGAGGGGTGGTCGGGCTCTTCAAGGACCATCGTGGGGCGCAAGCGGCAGATGGTAGCTATGCGGATGGGCAGGCAAAGCTCGGGGTCGGACCATCGCAAGTTGCGGATGAACGGTAAAAAATGCTCTCAAACGGAGGTATGCCCGACAAGCGGGCTCGACACCGCGTCGGCACGGACTGGGAGCGCCGGCTTTCAGCCGGCTGCGCGCGCCGGGGGCTCGATGCCCCCGGCGCGCGATTTGCGGCGCGGGAGCCGGGCTTGCCCACGCCGCGCCGCCGGGCGGACGACTGCGCATGTGCTCTCTGATCAGCCCGGACGCCGCCGACGCGGCATCGAGCCGCGTCGGCGCCGAGCCGGCTGGAAAGCCGGCGATCCCAGTCAGCCGCGCCGGCTGGTTCCGCGGTGTTGGCGGGTGTTGGACTGGAGTGTTGACCTCCAGGTCAACACGGCGGATGCACCGCTGTCGCGAGTGCGGAGCCGACCCGGAGGTCGTGGACCTCGGCCCTTTTGCCTGCCACGCCGTGTGGTCGTGAAATTTGACTCATCTGCAAGCATTTGGCGCCGTCAAGCAATCTAGTGGCCGATACGACCCACCTTAGGAGGGCGTCATGAATCCAGACGTCGATCTCGATCTCGGCGACCACTGCGCGGACTTCGTCTACCGCCAGGTGCGCGCGGGCCGCTACGGCAGTGCCAGCGAGGTGGTGCGTGCCGGCCTGCAATTGCTCGAGGAGCGCGAGCTGCGGCTGGAAGCCCTGCGGCGCGCGTTGCAGGAGGGTGCGGCGAGCGGTCCCGCGGCGTATTCCCTAGACGACTTGATCGCGGAGCTGGACGCGGAAGCCGAACACTGATACCCGCGTTTCGGCTCACCGCCAAGGCCAAGGAGTATCGCGCTCGGCTAAGCTTAGGCATGCCACACTTTTCGGTCCGCCCATGACAACGGAAGACCTCGCACCGCTGATCCGCGCGGCTCGCGGCAACCTGCGTTTCGACGAGCCGCTGGCGGCCGATGACCCGCGCCTGGTCGATCTGAACGCCGTCCGCGGCGACTTCCGCCTGCACCGCTTTCTGTTCGAACTCGGCATTGATGCCGCCGACGGACCGCTGGACGCGCCGCCGGATTGCCAGTATGTGCTCTTCGGCGGTCATCGCGGCTGCGGCAAGAGCACCGAGCTGCGGCGCCTCGCCGCGGAATTGCATCGGCCGGATCGGTACTATGTCGTACTGGTCGATGTGCTCAAGCTGCTGGATGTCAACGACGTCGAATACGGCGATGTCCTGCTGGCTCAAGCCGAGGCCTTGACGGCGCAACTGGGGCGGGACGGCATCGACATCGACGGCGTCCATGTTGAGCGCCTACAAGACTGGTTTTTCGAGCGCATCGAAAGCCACACCCAGACCAAAGAGCTGGCCGCGGAGCTCAAGGCTGGGGCCGAGGTGAAGGCCGGGCTGCCCTTCCTGGGCCGGCTGTTGGCCGGTGTCGTGAACAGTATCCGCGCCAACAGCGTGCACAAGCACGAGCTGCGGCGGGTGGTCCGCGCCAGCTTCCCGCAGTTCGCCGACGCCTTCAACGGCCTCATCGAGCATGCTCGGGAGCGCGTGCGCGCCGAGCAGCAGGGCCAAGGCCTCCTGTTCATCGTGGACGGCACGGACCGGCTGCGCGGCGACGACGCCGATGCCTTCTTCGAGCGCGACGTCTATCAGCTAAAGATGGTGCGCGCCAATGCGATCTACTGTGCACCGATCGATCTGATCAGCGAGCGCGGCGTGCTGGCGCAGAGCTTCAGCATCGTGCGCCTGCCCATGATCAAGCTTGCCGACAAGCACGCCGAAACACCGCTGCCCGAGGCGATGGATACGATGCGCCGAATGGCCCTGGCGCGGATCGACGGGAGACTCTTCACGGATGCAAGGGCCATCTTGGACTACCTGATCCGGATCTCCGGCGGGCATCCGCGCGATCTCCTCCGGCTGTTGAGCTATGCGTTGGCCGAGTCCTTCGGCCGGCCCATCGATCATGCGGCGGCGGAGGAGGCGGTGCGCCGGCTGGCGACCGATTATCGGCGGATCATCCAACAGGAAGACTATGCCCTGCTGGCGGCCATCGATCGGGCGCCACCGGAATACACGCCAATCGACGGGCGGACGCGGCGCCTGCTGTACGATCTCGCGCTGCTGGAATACAACAGCTTCTGGTGGGCGAGCCATCCGGCGGTCCGTACCCTCGAAGGCTACTGCGCCGCCCGGCACGAGCTGGCATCGGCAGATACACTCGATGTTGCCGAATAACCGCGATGGCTACGCCCGAGCACAATGGCAGCCCCGGTATTCAGTCCGCGCATCGGCGGGAGCTGGCGCGTGTGCGCAACGCACTCTGCGAGCCCGACGGTTTTCGGCTGATCATCGCGCTGTTCAACGACCCTGCCTATCGTGAGCGCATCACCGCGGCGCTGCCGGCGGGAACGGCCTTGAAGATTGCTCCGGGTGCCGAGGTGGGGTGGCTTGAGCGGCAACTGGCCGAGCTTGCCCATTCCGGCCGGCCCGTCTATCTCACCGGCCTCGAAACCTGGTTCGATGACGACCCGCCCCGGCGTATCCGCGGCCTCAACTATCATCGGGAGCGGCTGGCCGAGGTCGCGCCGATCCCGATCCTGTGCTGGCTGCCCGCGGGTTTGGCCGCCGATCTGGCCCGGGAGGCCCCCGACCTCTGGGCATGGCGCGAGCTGGTGGCGGACTTCGGCACCGCGCCGCGGCAACTCGGTACCCCGGCCCGGGTCACGGCAGATCAACCGGCCGTGCAATCCGACACCGCGGCACGAAGGCTCGCGGCCCTGGATCGGGCGCTTGACGGAAAGCGACCGACGACGCCCTCGGACGCGGGCCACTTGCTTGAACGGGCGCAATTGCGCTCGGACCTTGGCCGCCTGGACGCCGCCCGCACCGACGCGCAGACGGCACTGGCGATTTATCGCGAGGCAGGCCGGGTCGGCGATGCGGCATCCGCTTCCGCCCAGGTGGGCATGCTCGCGCAGCGCGCCGGCCGGTTTAAGGACGCGGAACAGCACTACGAGGCCGCGTTGACCGGATATCGGCAAATTGGCCACCCCCTCGCAGAAGGACAAGTGCTCGCGCGTATCGGCCATTGCCATCAAGCTCAGGGGGAGGTGGATCTGGCTCGACACGCCTACAGCCGGTGGCTGGAGCTGACCCGCCGAATCAACTATCGGTATGGTGAAGGCTCGGCCTTGGGTAGCCTCGGCATGCTGGAGGCCGAGCAGGGCAACGTGGACGCGGCCCGTGCGGCCTTCACCGCGGCCCTGGCAATCGCACGCGAGCTTGGCGACGAGCGCGCGGAGGCCCTCGGACTGGCAAACCTGGCCCTTATGGATATGGAGCACGGCGATCCGGCGGCAGCGGAAAGGAACTTGCGCCGCGCCATTGCTCTGGCCCGCACGCTGCACCTCCACGCCACGGAGGTCGCCGCAACGACGAACTTGGGCCTGCTGCTGCTGCGCACCGGTCGCACCGACGCGGCGGTTGCGTTGCAGGAAAAGGCGCTAATGCTCGCGAAGGACGCCGGCGACCGTCGTGGCGAGCTGACCGCGGTCGTCAATCTCGGCAGCACCCTGCAAGCGTCCGGGCGCCTGGACGAGGCCCTTGATCAGTTCAGCGCGGCCGTCCGCATCGCGGCGGCGCTCGGCGACCGAAAGTCGGAAGCGACGGGCTGGGAAGCCATCGAGGGCCTGCTGTCGGCCCTCGGCCGTTCGGACGACTTGGCCGGGATACGTCTGCGGCGCGGCGAGCCGCACCCGCGCTCGGCCGTGCCGACGGATTGAGGCAACCCGGTCGCGTGGCGCGGCGCGTCGTCTCGGCAGCCCTGCCGACTGCGGAGATGCAACAGCGCCGCCGCCCCAAGACCGGGGTCTTTCCGCTGGCGCTGAGCCTGCGTTGAAGCCCGAGCACGGCGCGGGTCAGTGCCCTAACGACAGGAGACCGCTCGACAATGATCTGGAACCTGAACATCAAGCTGCTCCCTCATTGGCGCGCCGATGGCCCTTGGGAAGCGACGATCGCGGTGGATGCCTCGTCGACGCTGGAGTGGCTGCACCACGCCATCCAGCGGGCTGTAGCCTTCGATAACGACCACTTGTACGAGCTCTTTATCGCGCGCACGCCGCGCAGCCGCGAGCGCATCCGTTTCGACGACGAGGACGGCGGGTTGTACGAGCACAGCATCGAGTCGCTGTTCCCGCTGCCGACGGACCGGCGGCTCTACTATCTGTTCGATTATGGCGACCACTGGGTGTTTCAGATTTCCCGCACCCGACACCAGCCCTATGAGCCGGAGCCCGGCGTCGAGTATCCGGTGGTGCTCTCGGAGCGGGGGCAGCGGCCGGAGCAATACCCGATGATCGAGGACTAGGGCGGCGGAGCCTCAGTCCGGCCGGTAGGCCGGGTCCAGCAGCTCGGACTCGGAGAATGGGCAGGTCGGCGGGAAGGTCTCCTCGGACAGCCCGGTCTCCAGCGCCGCGCGGCTGCGTGCCGCAGGGTAACGGCGGGCGACAAGCTCGGCGACCTTCCCCCGCAGGCTCGGGCTGTCTTCCAGAAGCTCGGCGATCTCGTCACGAGCGTTGTCGATGGAGAGCCGCCAGCTCACACCCCGAAAGCCCGGCTGGTACCGCCACTTGAGCAGATGGACGATCAGCAGCTTGAGGTGGCTCGCCAGCGCGTGGCGCTGGGCCTTGCCCATATCTTCGAGCTCCTGGGCGACGCCGTCCAAATCCACCTCGCTCACGCGGCCGGTGCGCAGGCGCTCCGCGGTTGCCAAGGTCCAGGCGTAGTAATCGGTATCTTGGGAAACTGCCACTGAGTCCGCTCCGGAGCACACCTGGGCGGTGATGCTCGCAATGTCGGCCTTTGCGTTTCAGGCCGGGGTCATCGGGCTTAGGATAGCCTCGCGCGCAGCGAGCGCCAATCCAAAGCGGCGGATGCTTGGTCGGCGGCGGTTGCCCGCGTCGATTTCGATCCCGATCCCGATTTCGATCCCGATTTCGATTTCGATTTCGATCCCGACTAGCGGCTGGCGGGACGTGGGTGGGGGAGGTGGGTATCAGTTGTTTTTGAACGGGTTTAGAGCGAATGGCACCATGCACCTCATCGACACCCACTGCCACCTCGATGTCGAGGACTTCGACCCGGACCGCGCGCGGGTGCTGGCCGCGGCCCGCGCCGGCGGCGTGCGGGAGATCGTCGTGCCGGCGATTCATCGCGCCGGCTGGCCGAAGCTGCTCGCGCTCTGTGCCGAGGACGCCGGGCTGTATCCCGCGCTCGGGCTGCACCCGGTCTATCTGGCGCAGCACCGCGATGAGGACGTGCCCGCCCTCGCCGCCGCGGTGGCCGAGCAGCGACCCCTCGCCGTCGGCGAGATCGGCCTCGACTATCACGTCGCCACCGAGGCCGGCGAGCGCCGTCGCCAGCGCGAGCTCTGCGCGGCACAGCTCGCCGTCGCCGCGGAGGCCGGGTTGCCGGTGCTCGTGCACGTGCGCAAGGCGCACGCGGACATGCTCGGGCTGCTAGCGGACGCCGGCGTTGGCGGCGGCATCGCGCATGCCTTCAACGGCAGCCCGGAGCAGGCCGAGCGCTATCTGGACTTAGGCTTCAAGCTCGGTTTCGGCGGCATGCTGACCTTCGCGCGCTCCACCAAGCTCCGGGGGCTCGCCGCCGCGCTGCCGCTTGCGGCCATCGTGCTCGAAACCGACGCGCCGGACCTCACCGTCGCCTCGCACCGCTACCAGCGCAACAGCCCCGAGTACCTGCCGGAGGTGCTCGCGGCGCTGGCCGAGGTGCGCGGCGCCGATCCTGCGGAGCTCGCCGCGGCAACCACCGCGAACGCGCGCGCGGTGCTCGGCCTGCCCGGAGCGCCCGACGCATGAGCGCGCCGAACCCGATCTGGGAACGCACGGCGATCCTGATCGGCGCGGAGGGCTGCGCGCGGCTGGC
The DNA here is from genome assembly GCF_001469165.1 of Thiohalocapsa sp. ML1. GTDB lineage: Bacteria > Pseudomonadota > Gammaproteobacteria > Chromatiales > Chromatiaceae > Thiohalocapsa. The sequence continues at coordinate 70,960 of NZ_JABX01000031.1, forward strand.
GGAGTCCCGTGTCTTGCTCTGCGGGCTCGGCGGCGTCGGCTCCTTTGCGGCGGAGGCACTGGCGCGGGCGGGCGTCGGCCGCCTTACCATCGCGGACTTCGATGTCGTCGCGCCGTCCAACCTGAACCGCCAGCTCTGCGCGCTGACTACCACCGTCGGCATCAAGAAGGCGGCCGTCGTCGCCGCGCGCATCGCGGACATCAACCCGCGCTGCCGCGTAGACATCCTCGATGCGTTCCTGTCCGTGGACGACATGCCGACACTCGTCGTCGGCGACGGCGGCTTCGACCACATCGCCGACGCCATCGACAGCCTGAGCAGCAAGGTCGCGCTGCTGGCTGCGGCGCTTGCCGCCGGCGTGCCCGTCACCGCGAGCATGGGCGCGGGCGGGCGGCTTGATCCGACCCGCATCCGCGTCTCCGACGTCATGGACAGCCGCGAATGCGGCCTCGCGCGCGAGGTGCGCCGGCTCCTGCGCCGCCTCGGCCACGATCGCGGCGTGCAGGCGGTGTGGTCCGACGAGCCGCCGCTGCCGCCGCTGCCGCCCGAGCCCACCGGGCGCGGTCGCGACCGGGCGGTGAATGGCACCATCAGCTACATGCCCGCGCTGTTCGGACTGACGCTGGCGGGGTGCGTCATTCGGCGGTTACTCGGCGACACCGGCGCTGTGGCCCGCTGAGCGCCGAGCCCGCCCGCTTCTGTCGGAATTCCCCTACAGGCCCCGCGACGCTTCGCACGCGGCGCGGCGAATAGTCGCCGCCCCAAACGCTGTTTCGTTTCTTAACCTATTCGGGTGCTGGGTTTTTCCGGGCGCGCGAGTAACGACAGCGACGAAACGGGGTGATGGTCATGCGCGAACAAGTCGACGTGGCGGTGATCGGCGCGGGACATGCTGGTCTGAACGCGATCAAAGAGATCCGCAAGGTCACGGACGACTGGGTGCTCATCAACGGCGGGCCGCTACTAGCACCACCTGTGCCCGCATCGGCTGCATGCCGTCGAAGGTGGCGATCCACCTGGCGGACGCCTACCAGATGCGCGACAAGCTGAAGCGCTACGGTGTCAGCGGCGGTGATGCCCTGGCGCTGGACCGCTCGGCAGCGCTGGAGCACGTGCGCGACCTGCGCGACACCTTCGTGGACCTGGTGCTGGCCAACACCACCGACGAGATGGACGACGATCACCTCATCGAGGATTACGCGGAGCTGCTGGATGCGCATCGGCTGCGGGTGGGCGAGCGCGAGATCCGTGCGGACGCCATCGTCGTCGCCACTGGTGCCCGCTCGGTGGTGCCGCCGGCCTGAACGGCCGCCTTCGGCGACGGCATCCTGGCGGTGGACGACATCTTCGAGCAGGCAGAGCTGCCGGCGTCGGTCGCCGTCATCGGCCTCGGGCCCATCGGTCTTGAGATCGGCCAGGCGCTGCATCGGCTCGGCGTCGTCGTCACCGGCATCGACCACGGGGAACGTGTCTGCCGCATCCAGGACCCGATGCCCCCGGCGCGCGATCTGCGGCGCGGGAGCCGGGCGGTTGCCCATGCCGCGCTGCCGGGCGGACGACTGCGCCTGTGGCCTCTTATCGGCCCGGACGCCGCCGACGCGGCATCGAGCCGCGTCGGCGCCGAGCCGGCTGGAAAGCCGGCGATCCCGGTCAGGCGCGGACTGGGAGCGCCGGCTTTCAGCCGGCTTCGCG
>NZ_JABX01000032.1 GCF_001469165.1 Thiohalocapsa sp. ML1
TCACCGCCCGCGGCGCCATGCCCGCGGCCAGCGCCGCGCGCTGCTCGGCGGCAATCGCCACCACGGCCTGCTCGAGCGCCGCGTTCAACCCCTGCTGGCTGCCGTAAGCGGCGCCGACGAACGCCGACAAGCCGCTGAGCTCCAAGCACTCGCAGACCAAGCGCACGCCGCCGCCGGCGCGCAGGGTGATGACGAACTGCAGGGCCAAGACCAGCCGATGCAGCCACCGCACGCCCGCTTCGGAGGCGAACAACGCGGCCAAGGCCGCCGGCACCTCGGGCGAGACCACGTCCGCCTGCGACCAGTCCCGCAAGGTGCTGCGCGGGCGCCCGATGCCAGCAGCCGCGGCACGCTCGCTCTGCCCCGCCGCCCGGCAGCGCGCCGCCGCCGCGAGCGCTTGCGCCCGCTCCAAGCGCGTCGCCGGCTTCGCTCGGGCTGCCACTGGCGAAGCGCTTGCCGCTGGACTAAAGTCTGAGTTGGTAGAACCTTCGAACATGTTTCTTGACCCTCGGTGAGCTTGCACTTCCAAGGGTAGGAAATTTCGGAGGTTCTGCCACCCTCCCTCAAGGCGATATCTCAGTGCACTACTGGGTTTTGGTCGGAGTTATGATCAAGGCCTTAAAGGGCGCGTGCGCGCGACGATTACCGCTGCCTGTACCCGGCATTGTGGTCCGTCGACCTTTGTCGGCCGCAGCCCGATAAGCATAGGAAATTCCACCAACGATATCCACTCGATTTGTGGAGTGGAGCTGGGGAGCCGACTGCGGAGCAGAACTCGAACACGGGCGGTGCAATTTCGCATTGCAAAGCCCCCGAGCGTTTATCCAGGTTTCGAGTCCGGTATCGGGCGTGATGTTGGCAAGACCGTATCTAGACCGCCGCACCGCCAGCAACAGTGCGCAGTCTTCTCAACCTCGATCAGTCGCCGCCCCGAGTCGAAGTTCGGCAGAGTCGGCCGCCTAATGGAGATTGCCTTGGGCTGATGCCGGGCCACTGCGACGCACAGGCCGAGTCTGGGCGACACCCAGCGCTCAAGACCGAACGCCCGTCACCACCCGATGCGGCATCGGCGGCGGAAATGAACACCGCTGCACCCGCGTGAAACCCGCGTCCGAGCACCACTGCACCACATCAGCATCCGCGTGCACACCACCGTCGTCAGCGGTAAGCAGCATGTTGAGCCCGAACAGGGCGGCGAACACCGGCTCCGCGCCCCCCGCGTCCGTGAACACATCGCTGACGATGAGCAGCCCTCCAGGCGCGAGCGCCGCAGCGGCGCGGTTGATCAGGTCGCGACAGCCGGCCTCGGTCTCGCGGTGAAAGACGCCGGAGATCAGCACGGCGTCATGGCCAACCGGAAACGCGGTCGTCTTGTAATCGCCGCTCTGGTGATGAACCCGGTCGCCGACACCCATGGCGGCGACGATCTCGACGCCGATCTCGGCGACGCCGGGCAGGTCCAGGACCGTCGCCCTGAGGTCCGCGTGGCGCCGGGCGAACAGCGCGGCATAGGTGCCGGGGCCACCGCCGACGTCCAGCAAGCGGCGCCGCTCGCCAAGGTCTACCAGACTCAGCAGCGCCCCGCCGATTCCGAGCGCACGGTTATGCATGCCGTAGACGAAATGCCGCGTCCGTTCCGCCTCACCACCGGTGTAGTCCGCCGCCGCCACCACCGGGTGGCCGCTCGCGAGCGCTTCGCCGAGTCGGCCCCAAGCGGTATAGAGGTCGTCGCTGTAGCGGAAGGCATCACCAAGGTAGCCAGGCCGGCCGGGCACCAGATAAGCGGCGGCGAGCGGGCTCAAGCCGTAGCGATCGCGGTCGGCCGCGAGCAGGCCGAGCCCGACGCAGGCGTTGAGCAGCAGCCGAGTTGCGCGCGGCTCGGTCGACAGAGCCTTGGCAAGCTCGTCCGCACCGCACGCCGCATCCGCGAGCAGCCCGAATAGCCCGAGTCGGTTTGCGGTCAGCAGCACCTGCGCGCCCCAGTGGGCAGTGGACAGCGCCATCAACGGCGCCGGGTCCGGGGCGCTGGTGGGGGCTCTTGGTTCAGGCACCGGCGACCTCCGCTCGGTCGATATCGCACTCCAACTGCATATAGGCGGAACGATGGGTCAGGAAGCGTTCCGAAATGCGGATGCCCCGCTCGCGCCGAATGCGGGCATAGCCGAGGTTGAGCGCCTCGAAATAGTGTTGCAGCCGGCTGAAGTAGTCCGGATGGTCCCGCCCGCCGGTGGGCCAGTAAAGGGAATAGACTGGTATCGCGCCCCGGTTCAAGAGCTGCACGGCGCCATCGACGCCGAGCGCCGCCGCCTGCTCCCAGGTCATCTCGTGCTCGGGCTCCAGCTCGATGCCGGCGACCATGGCGCTGTAGACGTTGCCCCGTCCGAAGCGCGATGCCGCCTGCTCCAGGGCGCGCAGCCAGCGGTCGTAGCCAACGTAGCGCTGCTTGCCCGGACACACGCGGGCGAACAGCGCCTCTGACCAGACCTCCAGGTTGAAGCAGATCTGGTCCACCAGCCCATCGCCGTGCAGGCGATCGAGCCTGGCCTCCGGCAAGGCACCCGAGCCGCAGGCCACCGGCAGGCGGTGGTCGTTGACCTGCTGCACGGCGCCGGCGAGCGCGATGAAGCGCGCCCCTTCCTGATCCCAGTCGGTCATCGAGCCGCCGACCAAGTAGATGTGGCGAATGCCGCCCTCGTCGAGCGCCGCGGTCAGGGTCTGCTGCATCCGCGACACGGCGATCGACGCCAGCCCCGCCTCGCCGATGCGCTGCTCAAAGTGCTTGATCCGCTCGTTTGGCGCGCCATAGGCACAGAAGGTGCAGCGCAACGAGTCGCCATCCTGAGCGCGGCTCAGGAAGTATTCGCAGCCCGGGGCGATGTTGATGACGGCCATGTCGCCATGCAGGCTCACCCCGGCCTGCGCCATCGGAAAGCCGTCGTCGGTCTTGCCCTGCATCCAGGCCGGCAGAGGCTCGAACGCGATCGGCAGACTTCGCCCATCGTCGCTCTCGATCCGATAACCGACCGTGCGGTCGCCTTCGACACGCCACGGAGAATCGGCACTGCCCTTGACGCGTATCAGGGTGCCATCACGCAGTGTCATCAGATAGGGAATGGCCACTTTGTCCCGGCCACTTGGATTGGGCTCACCCGGCCTAAAGCGGTAAGGGTAAAAATTGGGGAACGCATGCTCGCTCGCCGCGCCCAACGCGGGGCTGTAGCGCACCCCTTCGAACATGAGCTCGACCTTCAGGCGGGCAGAGGCAGGCAGTTCAGCGTCAGACATGGTCGGCCTCGCGGGAGGATGGTCTTGAACCAGCGCCGGATGCTACAGCCTCGCGACCAGCGGGAGAAGAGAGCCCGGCCCGGGGCCTGCCAACGCACCCGAGCAATGCCAACCTCCGCTGGCCGCCCGGCTACGGTGACGACACAAGCGGAGAGTAAGCCGCGCCCATCGTGAAGGTATGCACACGCGCCGGCGCACCCTCGGACCCCGGCATGACCATCACCCGCTGCCGCTCTCCGCCGGTCTCGATGGTGAGCCGGATAATCTCGTTGTCTTGCGCCGTACTCTGCATGTACCGGAGCCCTTCGGTCATATGCCGCAGCGGCGCGCTCTGCAGTTCGACGACCTGCGCGTCAGCCGGCAAACCGAGCAACGGGCCGATCAAGGTGCCGAGCTCATCCGGTGGCCCCTCCCCCGGGAGCTCCGAGAGCAGCCGATCGAGCTCCTGTGCCAACTGCCCCATCGCCCAATCGTGCGGCAACGGCGTGCCGGGACCGTCTACATCGTCCTGCATCGCGTCAGGCGCCCCGGCCATCGGTGACGCGGCTTCGCTGTCGGCGCCCTCCTGCGTCGGCTGACTGGTTGCTTCGTCGGACGGCCGCCGGCTGCTCGATCTGCCCGACGTCGTCGGGGCTGCCAGCGCCGTTGCCTCGATCTGCCTGCCGGTCCCCTTCAGTGGAATGGTCTGGAGCGACAGCGCGCCAGGCATACGGATGCGGATGTGATGCGCCGTCACCTCCTCGACAGCCGCGGTGCCGATCCTGTCGCCGACACGCACGCGCAGATGCCGCCCGTCTAGAAACTCGACGAGCGCAATATAGCCGTCCGCCTCACGGCCGAAGATCCCCGTCACCACGAAGTCGTGCACAGTCGGCGCCGACGTGCTCACCGCGACGGCGCTCGCGTCCTCCAACACTTGGGCCGGCAGGCCATGCACCGCCAACAAACCGACAACAAGCAAGGCGCTGGCGGATCGGTTCGGCATCATTCGGTCGCCTCCGGTGGGGCACAAGGATGGAATTGAGCGACAAGGCGGTCACCTGCAGGGCTGCAGCGGATGGCCGAAGGCTTGTCACACGCTCACAGCCTGCGGACAATCCTGTCCCAGTCAGTATAATCTGCCCATCCATCCCGGCGAACGCAAGGCGGCAGAGCGCGCGGGATTCATCGGTCATGACCGCACTCGCATCAATGCCGCGCGTTCTGCGGCCTGTTCTGCGGAAACAGCGCGGGCCGCCCCGACCTGCTCCCACGTCACACGAGGTTACCGAATGCCGCTCAGCGCAGGGTATCCTCTGACGCGACGCGCGCACCGGCATCGCGTCACGCCTAGCACCCGTCTTTGGCCGTGCACACGGCACGGTGCTACTTAGCAGGGACGCGCACGACCACGATGGTACAGTCAGCGCCAGCCGCCCAGGTGATCCTCATGCTCTATATGCTCATCAACCGCACCCGCAGCGATCTCACCCCCGAGCAGTACGCCAAGCTCGGCCAGCTCGCGCAGGGTTTCTATGACAGTATCCCCGAGGCTGTGCGACTCCACGGCGACTGGGCTGCCAACGACCGCTCGCGCACCTTCGCGCTCCTGGAGACGGAAGACCCTGCTCTGTTGGACGACCTCCAAGCCCCCTTTCGCGCTTTCGTCGACATTGAGGTGGTACCAGTGACGGCCGTGACCGGTTGGGGCAAGCGCTGAAGGCCGAGGCTCGGCAGCGACATGGGCCCGAAAACGCGCGGCATGCTGGTCATCCTGATCGCGCTGCTCATCCCCATCGTTCCGTTCGCGGTGATCGGGGAGCTGCCGGGGGAGCAGTGGCTGTCGGCCAGCGATGGGAACGCCTTTCTGTTCGGACTGACGGGCGCTGGCCTGCTGGCGGCCGATGTCCTGATCCCCATCCCGTCGAGCATCGTCGGCACCATGCTGGGCGCCCGGCTGGGTTTCATGAGCGGATTTTTTTGGTGCTGGGCCGGCCTCGTGCTCGGTAATCTGATCGGCTACGCCGCCGGCCGACTGCTGTTGTCGCGCTTCGGCGCTCGCCTACCCGAGTCGCCCACCTTGGTGGCCCTGTTCCTGAGCCGGCCGGTCCCCGTGTTCGCCGAGGCGGTGACCTTCACCGCCGGCGCCGAGCGTATGCCGGTGATCCAGTTCCTGACTGTGACCGCCACGGGCAACGCGCTCTATGCCCTCGCGTTGACCGGCAACGGCGCCGCCCTGCTCCCCGGCGCCCTGGCTGGACCCGGCCTGGTGCTGCCCATGCTGATGCCGGTGCTCGCGTGGCTCACTTGGCGCCATTGGCGCCGTGCGGTCGATAGCGGGCAGGACCCTCGGCGTTAGCCGCAGCGCACACGGAAAGGCGATCGGTGTATCTGGGGCTGGTGGAGAAAGGGCCGCGCGGTTCAGCGCAGCGCCTATGACTCGCGCGCCGGAATCCTTGAGAAAACGCTGGTGAGACGTCCACGCATACACCGGCGCTTCCTGTGGCCCTTCATCGCCTTCATCGTCTCCGGCGCCCTGGTGGCCTGGCTGCTCGGGAACCTGATGTACGCGGCCACCCTGGAGCGGCGGCTTACCGACCAACTCGAGCACGCGGCCGGCGTATTGGCGGACGGCGCCCTTCCGCTCACCCCCGGCCTGCTGGCGCGGCTGGCGCGCCTGCTGCGGGCGAACATCGCGCTGCTCGGCAAAGACCATGCCGGCGTAACCTTCAGCACCGCGCCCATACCCGCCGCGCTCTTCCGCACCCTGCCGGCATCCGACGCCGGGCCGGCAGCGCCCGTCGTCGCGTTCAAGGCCGCTGGATTCGTGGCTGTGCGGCGGGCTCTGCCCGCGGGGCGCGACGACCGCTACGGCGCGATCTTGATCACAGCAGACTTGTCGGACATCCGCCGCGCCTCGCGCCGGAGCGCACTCTGGCTGGGGCTGGCCGCAATGGCCGCCGTCGTCGGCTTGACTTGGCTCCTGCATCGCATCGGCCGCTCCATCACGCAGCCCGTCGAGGCACTGTCGCGCATGGCCGAAGCGATCGCGCGCGGGGAGCGAGATGTGCGCGTTCGCGTCGAGCGCGATGACGAATTCGGCGAGGTGGCCAGCGCGCTGAACGCCATGACGGAGCGCCTGGCGCGCTACGAACAGGAGATGGTCAGACAGGACCGCATGGCGGCACTGGGCAACATGGCCGCACGCATCGCCCACGAGATTCGCAACCCCCTCACCGCGATCAAGCTGAACGTTCAACTGCTGACAGAGGATCTGCCGCCGGATCGGCGTGCAACCGTCGTTACGCTGGAGCGCGAAATGGACCGCCTCGAGCTGATCGTCGCAGGCGTGTTGAGTCAGGCACAAGGCGCCCCGACGCGCCTGGAACGCTGCGCGATTGATCCGGGACGTCTGGTCTCGGAAACGACTGCACTGTTCGAGGCGCAGTTCAAACACCAAGGAATCGACCTGCAGACACGGCTGGCGGAGCCGCTGCCCGAGGCCCGCCTCGACCCGGACCGGCTCAAGCAGGTGCTTCTGAATCTGCTGGTCAACGCCCGCGACGCATTGCCCGACGGCGGGCGGGTGCTGGTAACCTGCCGGCATGACCCCGACACGGCAGACATCGTGATCACCGTGGCAGACGACGGCCCGGGCCTTGACCCGACGCCGCGCGCCCTGCGCGTCGGCACCGACACCAGCACCAAGCCGATGGGGCTTGGCTTGGGGTTGCCGCTGAGCCGCGAGCTGGTAGCGGCCCACGGCGGCACCCTGATCCTCGGCCGCAGCACCCTCGGCGGTGTGCAGGCCGACGTCAGGCTGCCGCTGGATGCCACGCACACGGAGGCCGAGTGAGCAACATCCTGGTCGCAGACGATGAGCATGCCATCTGCATGGCCTTTTCCCGGATGCTGCGGCAGGCGGGACATCGGCCACTACTGGCCGCAAACGCCAAGCAGGCAATGGAGCACTTGCACGCGGACAGGGTCGATGCAGTCTTCCTCGACGTACGCATGCCCGGCATGAACGGCCTCGACCTGTTGGAGCGCATCCGCGCCGACTACCCGGAACTGCCGGTGGTCGTCATGACCGCTTACGGCACCATGGACACCGCCAAGCGGGCGCTTGAGTTGGGCGCCTTCGACTACCTCGGCAAACCGCTGGAACTGACGCGGGTGCGCGATCTCCTGCAGCGCGCGCTCTATAGGCCGGCGCCGGAGACACTGCCCCAAGCCGCGCTGACCGATGCTGCGGCGCCGGGGTCTGCGGCACAGCTCATCGGCCAGAGCGCCGCCATGCAGGAGGTGTTCAAGCTCATGGCCCTACTGGCGGACAACGACCTCGCGGTGCTCGTGACCGGCGAGAGCGGCGTCGGCAAGGAGCTGGTCGCCCGCGACATTCACCGCTACAGCGGGCGGCGCAAGGCGCGCTTCCTCGCCGTCAATTGCGCCGCCATCCCGGAACCTCTCATCGAGAGCGAGCTGTTCGGGCATGAACGCGGGGCCTTCACCGGCGCGGCCGAGCGGCGTGTGGGACGCTTCGAGGCGGTGGCAGGCGGCACCCTGTTCCTGGACGAAATCGGCGAGCTGCCGCTGACACTGCAAGGCAAGCTGCTGCGGGTGCTGCAGGAGCGACAATTCGAGCGGGTCGGCAGCCATCAGCCGCTTGAGCTGAACGCGCGCGTGATCGCCGCGACCAACCGCGACCTTGGCACAGAGGTCGAGCAGGGACGCTTTCGCGAGGACCTGTTTCATCGGCTGAACCTAGTGACGCTGCGCATCCCGCCGCTGCGCAAGCGCGTCGATGACATCGGCCTATTGTCCAGCCACTTCCTGCAGCAGGCCGCCGCGGAGCTCGGCAAGCGATTCATCGGCATCGAGCCGGCTGCCCTCGACCACCTCAAGAGCTATGCCTGGCCGGGGAACGTGCGCGAGCTGGAACACCTGATCAAGCGCTCGGTGCTCGGCGCGCGCGGACCCGTGCTGAGCGTCCACGACGTCGAGCTGCCCACCGCCCCCGGGTCGGAGATCGCCGACGGCCACCGCCTACTGGAACGATTGGGACAGGCTGCGCGGGCAGCGTTGCGCCAGGCAACGCAGGGAGGTGCCATCGACGCCGCCGACGGCAATGGTCCATTCCACCGCCTGGTGACCTTTGTGGAGCAGGAACTGATCACGGAAGCCTTGCACCTGACCGGCGGTAACCAGGTCTCAGCCTCCCGACTGCTCGCCCTGCACCGCACCACCCTGCGCAAGAAGATGCGCACGACGGGCGGCGACATGGGTGGGGATGATGAAACTCACAAGAACGGTTGACCCTGTGCCTTGCGAGTGCCCGCGGGACGCGCCCTGACGACCGTCCAACGACGCTGTTCAGGAATGCGGCGGCGGGTTCGGTGTCGCCGGGGCAGAAGGACGCGGCGCCGGCGACGGCTCGGGCGCGTCGGTTGCGGCTGGCGTTTCGCGGCGCGGATCGGTCATCTCACCGAGGCCAGCCTCAGTGCGCGACATCCACCGCACCGTCATATCGATGGCGGTGCCGAGGGCCGGCAGTCGGTCCGGTTTGATCCCAACCGAGCCATAGTCGCCGAGCCCGAGGCCCTCGCGGTGTTCGATCACACTCGACGGTGCATGCACGAAACCGATCAGGGTGCCGTCTTCTTCCGCCAGAAAACGTCGGCCGGACGCGAAGCGCGAGCCGGTGTAGATCCACCGATGCGAGGGCGCGGTCTCGCCCTCCACCACGAATAGCTCGTGGGCGGGTAGCTCCACGCGGGTGCCATCCTCCTGCCAGCCGAGGCTGATGGCGACCGCCGTACCCTCCACCGGCTCGGGATCGAAGTGGAAGCGCGGTGTCCTGCCCCTATCCGCGCGCAGCCCGATCAGCAGACAGGCCAGATTGAACTCGCGCGCGCTGACGTCCAATTCCAACACGCTCTCGTAGCCCTTGCGCCCACCGCGGGAGACAGCCAGGAATTCCAGCGCGCCCTGCTCCCAGATCACCCGGCCCGGCACCGTGAACCGGCGTGCCTGCCGATCCAACAGGATAGTGCCGATGCGGGCGCGATATTGGTCGATGCGCTCGATTGGCGGCGGCTGCGGGGGACCCTTGCCGGCCGCACGCGCGCCTGCAACGACACCATCCACGGCGCCCTGACCAACGGCGGGCGTCACGACCACCGCAGCGCCTCCCTGGCCCTGTTCGAGCCCCTGGTCAGCATCATCGCCGAGCGCGGCTGGGGCGGCTGCCGCCAACGCCAGGATCAGGAGCGCCAACACGCCGCGCGATAACCGCGGATGCGTAGCTCTGGGATCTCGCGACTTCATCAAACAGCCTCCGGGGTTGCGCTGCCCCCGATCCCGGGCAGCGCATGCACGCGCAGCGGGCGCCAACACTCCGGCGGCATGATATCCGCCAAGCTCGGCAGCACGCCAGCCGGGAGTAAGGGCCACGCGCAGGCGGACCATGTCATGCAAAAAGGGCCAACCCCGAAAAGGGTCGGCCCAGCGCAAACGAGACAGCGGGTCCGCGCCGCCGACCGGCGGCGGGACTCAAGCCATGCCTAAGGGGCCATGGCCGGCAGGTCGGGAATGATGTAACTCTTCCCATCAAAATCGAACTCCGCACGCCAGGTGTAGATGCCGCCGGGTGGCACATTGAGCTGGGTGCGCAGGACGATTTCGCTGCCCGATTGGCTTCCGTCGCACGCGGAGGCTTTGCCCTCTCCCGGAGCGATGTCGCCGAGCATCGCTCTATTCTTGAAGGCCGTCACGTTATTGGGTGTGCCGGTCAGCGTCATGACCACATTCTCGGCAACGCCGTCACCGATATTGCCGAAGGTCACCGCGACCCCTTGCTCCTGCGTGAAACGCGAGGTCCGCCGGCTGTAGCACGCCTGGTAGTTGTTGGCGAAGACAAAGGCGATCGACACGAACTCGTTGGACGCCGAGTTCTGCAGCCCAAAGCTGTCTGTCACCCGCAGCGTCGCCAGACCCGAGGTGGGCTGTGTGTAAAGCTTCTTGGTCACCCTCCACTCGTCCGCTGTGCCGGGAGCACCCTGCGGCCAGCCGTCGTCGCCGTTTGCCTCGTTGAACTGACCATCGCCGTCGATATCCCATTCATAGCTGACGATGGCGTCGTCCAGCGGCGGCCCCGCGTTCGGGTCTGTCGAGCGACTGGCGTCGAAGGTAATCGGGAAGCAGTCCGTGTTGTTCACCGCCACCGGGTCGGCCGGGTTGCAAGCAGCATCCAGGCTCGGCACGCCCGCCCAAGGGCCATTGGTCATCGCCGTCGGCGGCACATTGCCGGTGGTGACGCGGATGGTCGCCGTATCGGTATCCGTCGCCGCCGGCTCCGAGTTGTCCGTCACGCGCAGCGTGCTGGTGTAGGTTGCATCTGCACCCGTGTCCATATAACCCGGGTTCGTCACGACCTGACCGGTGGCACCCTCGCCGGCAGGCGGCACTTGCAAGGTCTCCCACCACAGGCCGTTGGACGCATCGAAATCCCATTCGTACTTGACGATGGACTTGGCCGGGTCTTGATGGAAGGACTGGCTACCGTCCATTCGGGTCGGCTGTCCCGCATTCACGTCCGGGTAGGGACCGCCGGCAACGGCCACCGGCGGCAGGGACGCCACCTCGGGGGCGAGCATGGAGACCGCGAAGTTCGTCGCCATGCGCGCGTCCATCCAGGTGTCGCTGTTCCAAGCGCCATTGGCGTTCTGGTTGGCCACCAACCAGGTGTTGTAGTCCTGCTCCCAGTCGATGCTGCTGCCGCCGGCCGGCACCGCCAGGCTGGTCAGGCCGTACAGCTTCATGCCCTTGTAGAAGGCATACATGGCATAGAAGCTGCCCCTGTTGTCGTCAGAGCCAGAGCCGTCGCGGTTGTAGGTGTTGCCCAGATAGTCCAGCGACAACTGGTTGATGGGGTCGGCCGGGCCATAGCCCGTCCAATGGCGCATGATGAGGCCGGCGCCGGCCTTGGCGTAATTCAGCCAGCTACAAGGTGATGAGTAGCCATAGGAGCCGCCGCCCTCTGCAACGCCGCAGGAGCCATCGTCGCCGCTGTAGTCGAGCCAGCCGTCCAGCTCGTCCTTGACCGCCTGTTTGGTGGCGATGCCCCAGCGGTTTTCCGTCTCCAACAGGGCCAAGGCGGGCCACTGCGCCACCGAGTTGTCGATGCTGGAGTCGTTCTCGCTGTAGCGCCAGCCGTTGCGGCCGCAGTTGTTACCGTCTTCGGTCACTTCAATCTGCATGGTGCAGCTCAGTGTGTCGTTGAAGCTGACCTCAACATTGTAGGTACCGGGCGTGGCATAGGTGTGCATGAGCTCGCCCGTCGAGCCATCGGGCCAGCCATCCGTGTAAGCATAGCTGTAGAAGTCACCGTACGGACAAACGCTGTCCTGCCGCCCGGCCGTACTGCCATCGCCGAAGTCGACACCCCAGGGCCAGGGCCCGTCGCCGCAAACCGTGCCTGCGCCGATGGCGTACCAGAGATTGGCATAGCCATCGAAGTTCCAGGTCACTCCATCCTGGGTGTCCCCATAAATCTCGCCTGCCCAAGAACCCTCCGGCGTGTACAGCTCGCAGTAAGCGAGATTGCCGTCGCCGCCCGGACCTTCGTCGGTTTGGGACCAAGCCAGGTAGTCTTTGGCGTCGACGATGATGTCGTAGAGGCTGTTACTGCCGTTGATCAGGTCCGAGCCGGACGTGGTGGTCGGGAAGATGCCCTGGGCGGTGGTCGCATCGGTGGAGTTGACGATGGCCAGGACTGCGAAAGGGCCGTAGTACTGGTCGGTGGACCCGAAGCGGATGCCCTTGCCATCGGCATCGGTGTCACCATCACCCGCCTCCGGATCACCGATGCAGGGCTGCTCGGTCATATTCACCGTGGTGGAGTTGTCGTAGAGGCACTGCAGGCCCTTTTGCAGCGACCACTTGTAGATGTCCTGGTCATCGGCATCCAGGTTGTGGCCGTGGTTCTCGTAGGCGATGAGCGCCTGGCCGGTGCTGGCCACCGGCTGGCCGCTGCCGCTGAAACAGCCACTGGTCTTGGTCTGCTGCTGGTAGATGTAGCGCAGGCCGTTGTCGATGGCGGAGTTTTTCTTTCTCAGGTCCGTGTCAGCGCCCAACACGCGTACCAAGATGACGGAATTGTCGTTGGCGTTCGGGTCTGCCTGATCCTCGCAGTAGAGGCTCACGGTCTTAGCGCCCGACGCCCCCGGGAAACTGTGGGTCGTCGCGATATAGGTCGGATCCGTGGGTGAAAACGGCGCACCCGGCACGCCGTCGATGGTGAAGCGGCAGCTATAAGCCCCGCTGCCACCCTCGACGTTGCCGAAATAGGTCCGGGTCTCCCCGGCCAGCACATAGGCGTCGGCGATCTCAGGACCGCTCGGCTGCGTGCGCACTTCGACCGCGCTAGCCACGGCGGGCGCGCTGGCACAGAGCGACGCGGACAGGGCGATGAGCGACACCGCCGTCATGGGCAGGACCACGCGCACTACGTTTGTTCTGATCGAACGCTGGGACGAGCGGGACATCAATGAAACCCTCCATACAAGTGTGGGCGCGAGCAACGCCCGAAACCGAATCACCCTCGCAAACGACGGCACCCCCTTTTGGCCCCTCGGGCGTATGCCGCGTTAAGCCCTCGCTGATGCCGCTCCCCACCGGCTTGCCGTTCTTTGCGAGTTGAAGACGGCAAGCGCGCCGGCCCGGTCAACGGCCCTCCAACTCAAGCGACCCGGTTCATGAGACGAGACAAGCGCATGGCGACGGCACCGAGGCCGAGCAGCAGCAGGGTAGCCGGTGCCGGTGCCGGATTCGGCCCCGGCCCCGGCCCTGGACCATTGCTCGTCACGTCCACGCGTAAGTCGTCGATCAAGAACACACTGCCGAAGTTCGCGGGGACGTAGACATGCAGCGCATCGAATGCCAGAGCGTTAAGCACCACACGGAGCGGCAGCGCAGTCGTGCCGCTGGTGGTGAAGCTGTCGCTGCCTTGCACGACGCCGCCGAGCAATGCCTCCGCCAAGATCGTCGCGCCGGTAGGCAACGGCGACAGAAAACTGGCGGAGAGGTCGATGGTGGTGGTGTCGGTTGCACTGCCGAGGACAGACGACAAAGCGGCGCCGATAAAGGCGGTGGTGTTGAACGGCGTGTAGTTCGTCGGCGAGTCGTCAAGGCCGGCGAGAAGAGCCGGATTGCCGGGCGTCGCGGAGTCGTCAGTAATGGTGTCGGCAAAGTCAGCCGCAGCGCCGGCGACAAAGCTGACGCCTTGAATGACGGGGTCCTGCGTGAACAGCGGAACCCCTGAAAAGTCGATATTGATGACCTCGGCGGCCTGCGCCGCCGAGGTCGCAAGGGCAGCGCACAGGGCGACGCTCGCTGGTCGGATGATCGATAGACGCTTCATTCTGTCGACAGCCTCCTGAAAGAGTTGATCCAGGCCGGCGCCTGAGTAGGGTCTTGCTTGGCTTATTGCAGTCGGCTGACGCATCACGGCTGACCGTGACACATGCAGCCAACGCTGAACGCCACTGCAATATTCAAACCAAAGATGACCAGCGGCTTCGGGAACGCGACGACGCTTTACCCCTAATAAGCTGTTTTCCATAGCCTTCTGTGACAGTCGCAAGGCCCCCGTAAGCGGCGGCAAACGAGCCGCCTCGGCAGTCGGCCGCGCAGACTGTAAAATTTCCCGACACTTGCAGCGCGGCCCGCGCCTCGCGGCTGGCGATTGCGGCCGGGTGCTGGCCCGACCCGGCGTCCACGGCCCGTGCGGGCCGCGCCACTACAACCACAAGCTACTGAGGGATTGAGCATTTTCCCGATCGTCGGCACCGGCATCCGCCGTAAATCCTGCTTTACACTCGGCCTGTCTCGAATCTGTACAGCTATGCCGACGTGTCGCTCACCTTCAACACCCTGATGTATAGCACAAAAGCGGCGTCTGTGCGGTATTGCTGTACAACGTCTGAGCGCCGTGACGCGCGGGCGACGTCTGCAGCGATCACCCAAAACGGGCCTAATCATCGGATCAAGCAATGGTTTTGGCTGCGTCAACCCGGCGTATCCGGGACTGGCACGCGAGTTGTACTACTCTGCGCACGGACGGGCACACAAAGTTCGCTGCGGCGCACGGCGATCGCGCCGCGACGCGCTGCGCCGCCCGCAACCGGCGGTTACGGCGTCGGGCAGCGTTTCGGTTAACCTATCGGTCCATTTGGACGCACGCCCAGCGGCAGGCAGGAACAGTGCAGTGTCGGATATGCCTCTAACGGATCGCCCAGAGCTGGGCGTCTGGCTCGTCGGTGCGGCGGGCGAGATCGCCGCGACCGCCATGGTCGGCGCGTCGGCGCTGACGCGCGGCCTCGTTTCGACGACGGGGCTCACGACGGCCGAGGCCGCTTTCGCGCCGCTGCGCTTGCGCCCCATCCACGCCCTGCGCTTCGGCGGTGTCGACATCGGCGCAACCAGTCTCCGCGACGTCGCAATGTCGCTGTCGCGCGGCTCCAGGACCGTCCATCGCGATGTGCTGGATGCCGTTCTGCCGGATATCGCGGGGTACGAGAGCGACGTGCTGCGGGATGCGGCGCTGACCTGGGATACCGCGGCACCCGCAGCCGACCTGCCGCATCTGCAGACGGTCGTTAGCCGCATCCGCGAGGCCATTGCCGCGTTCCAGGCGCGGCACGGCCTGGAGCGGGTGGTCGTGGTCAACCTGATGTCGGCGGCGCCGGAGCCGCCGCCGTCACCGCTGCGCGCGCATGCGGCCGGGGTGGAGTCCCTGATCGAGCAGGATCGCAAGGACCTGATGCCGCCCTCGGCCTGCTATGCCTGGGCCGCGGTCGCCGAGGGTTGCCCCTATATCAACTTCACCCCGAATGCCGGCACCGACTGGGGCGGTCTCGCCGAGCTTGCGCAGCGCCGGCGCGTGCCCTTCTACGGCGATGACGGCAAGACCGGCGAGACCTTGCTGAAGACCGCCCTCGCGCATATGTTTGCCCTGCGCAATCTGCGCGTGTTGAGCTGGGAGGGCGTCAACCTGCTCGGCAACAACGACGGCCGTGCGCTGGAAGACCCGCGCAACCGTGAAATGAAGCTCCGGCACAAGCGCGGCGTGCTAGACAACATCCTCGGTTACAGTCCCCATGCCGGCGTGACGATCAACTATGTGCCGTCGCTCGGCGACTGGAAGACGGCCTGGGACCTGATTCACTTCGAGGGTTTCATGGACGTGCCGATGACCATGCAGTTCACCTGGCAGGGCTGCGATTCCATCCTCGCCGCGCCTTTGGTGTTGGACCTGGCGCGCCTCGCAGACTTCGCCGCCCGCCAGGGCGAACACGGCCCGATGCCCCATCTGGCGGCGTTCTTCAAGCATCCCCTGCACGTCGACGAAATGGACCTGCAACGTCAGTTCGGTATGTTGATGCAGTACATCGAGACGCACCGGCGACAGGGCTGAGAGCGGCGAGCACGGTGCCTGCCAACCACGCCCCAGCCGGACCAAACCAGCACAGACGGTACGCCGCCGCTGCTGCAACCGGCCTCGTCGCCCTACTGGTCTGGATGACGCTGCGGCGGCTGCTCGATCCGCTGCTAGCGCCCTGCGCAGCCCCACTTGCCGTGTTGGCGGCCGCGCTCTTGTTGGCGCTGCCCGCGGCACTGGGTCATCGGACGCCGATCGCCGCCGTGCTGCGCGCGGCGCTGCGCGTTGCGGCGCTGGCACTCGCCCTCGCTTGGCTCGATGGCGCAGGCTTTCAGGCTGGGGCGAGCGCTGCGCTCGCTGTGGGCACGCTATTTCTGACCGTTGGCGCAATCTGCCTGCTGGCGCCACCTCGAGCGATCGCGGCAGTGCACGCCCTCTCGCTGTCGGCTTTGGTCGCGCTGACGCTGACGCCCGTCTGGCTCGCGGAAGGGCTCGCGTCGATGCGCCGAACAGACGGCTTCATCGACGGCCTCGTAGCCATGAACCCATTGACACTGTTGGCAGCCGGCACGGGCGTTGACTATCTGCGCTCGGAGTGGTTCTACCGGTATTCACCGATCGGTAGTCTTAGGTACGACTACCCTGAGGCGTTGATGCTGTTGTCCGTGTGGATGGCTGGCGTGGCGCTCCTGTGGGTCGGTGTCGCACTCCGTCGCGCCGCTACTCGGCGTCACCCGAAAGGCAGGGCTTTTCACATACCCCAAAGCAATGAAGCGGAGATCGCACCATGAAGTTCGTCATTTCCAGCCTACTTGCGCTTCTCATCTGCGCTGTCATCCAACCGCAGGCACTTGCCGAAGACGCACCGGCGACGCCAGCCGAACCGATAAGCAACGCGGCGCCTGCGGCGGCGTCGCCCGCCCTGCCTGCCGAGCTGAGGTCGAAAGTCAAACGCGCCATCGACGACGGGCTGCGTTACCTGCGCGAGGCCCAGGCGGACGACGGCTCCTGGTCCGACTCCGTCGGCGTCACGGCGCTGGCCCTGCGCGCCTACCTAGAAAGCCCGCGGGGTTACACCGAGGCGGATGGGCCCTTCATCACCCGCCCTATTGCGTATCTGCTGGCGCACGTCAAGGACGACGGTTCCATCAGCGAGACCAATCACAATCGCAACTACAACACCGCGGTCAGCATCACGGCATTGGCCGCCACCGGCAACGACAAATTTGCCGACAGCATCGCCAATGCGCAGCAGTTCCTGGCCGGGCTGCAGCTCGACGACGCCGACGGCTACGAGCGCGACCACAAGTATTACGGCGGCATCGGCTACGGCGGCGACGAGCGACCGGATTTATCCAATATGTACATGGCGCTGGAGGCATTGAAGGCGACCGATTTCGACCCGGACGACCCGGTTTGGGAAAAGGCCCTTGTGTTCGTCTCTCGAAACCAGAACAACAGCGAGACCAACGATGTGGAGATCAGCGTGGACGATGGCGGCTTCAGCTATATGCCGAACTACAGCCCGCATGGCGGCGGCGAGTCCTACGGCGGCATGACCAGCGCTGGACTCCTGAGCCTATTGTTTGCCGGTGTCGACAAGACCGACCCCCGGGTGCAGGCCGCCTACGATTGGATTCGCGCAAACTACACGCTGGAGACGAACCCGAACGCCAAAGAGGGCCAGGGGCTCTTTTACTACTACAACGCCTTCGCCAAGGCCATGGCGGCCTATGGCGAGCCGACGGTGACGGATACCGACGGCAAGGTCCACGACTGGCGCCGCGACCTTGCCGAGAAGCTCCTGTCGCTGCAGCGCAAGGATGGGGCCTGGGTCAACACGATCTCCAACCGCTGGTGGGAGGGCGATCCCAATCTGGTCACGGCATGGAGCATCATTGCGCTGAACCACGTCTACGACAGTTGAGGCCCGGCCGGTGAAGCCGAAGCGGTGCCGATGCCGGCGCTGGCCGCGCTTGGCGCCGCCGCTGTCGCTTTGCATCCTCGCACTTGGTGCCCAACCCGACACGCGCGCCTCCCCGTCTCCGGACATTGCCGCGACGACCCCCTGGGGCGAAGTGTTCCTAGCCGGCATGACGACGGAGCTGCATCTGCCCGCGCTGAATCCGTCGCGAGTCCCCGGCACCCTGGAGGTTCGATCCGGCGGCTATCGGCTCATCGTACCGATCGATGCAACCAACCGCGGTGCGCATGTCGTGCCTCTGCGTCCGGATGCCGACGGCGCGGTTTCGCTGCTGTTTCGCGACGCGAGCGGGCAAACCAGCAGCGAACAGGTCCGGCTCGCGCCGTTGTCCGGCCCGATCGCAGTGGACGCAGATGTCGATACACTGCCACAGACAGCGGCCGGGTATGGACCGGTCGCAAGCCTGCGCATCGGGGCGGCAGTGCTTGCATCTTTGCCCGCTGCGCAAGCTCAGGCGCTCGCCGAGTACCTTGCGAGCTGCGGCCGGTTGGAGGTTCACGGCGCCGACGCCGCGGTGCTACAAGCGCTTCGGGCCGCGGCCGGCTGTGGCGGCGCGTTCGTGAGCGCAGCGCACCGCCACGGGGCCGCGCCAGCGGGCGCGCTACCACCGGGCACACCGCCGCAGGTACCAATAGTGGCGAACACGCAGTGCCCAACGAAACCCGGGTTAAGCGGGCTGCTGCTTGTCGGTTACCCGCTCCTGTTGCTCGGCTTACTGGCACTGCCTGGTCAGCGACCGGTTGCGAGAACGATTCCGCGGCTCGGCCCTTGGCTGCTGCTGGTGCCGCCCATCGCTGCGCTGCTGTTCCTATGGTTGCTGCCACCGACGCTCGCAGGTGCGCACATGGAATTCACCGGCCTAATGACCGCAGCCGATGTCGAGTATCGCTGGCGGGGCCGTGTTAGCGCGACCGGCGGCGGCAGAACAATGGCCGCGCTGCGCTTGCCGGCGCGCACCCAACTGCCGGTGCCGGCGGACGGCGGGGACATCACGCTCTTCCTGCAAACAGCCGATGGGCAGCTCCGCCTGCCCTTGCCGCATGGCCTGGCTCAGCGGCGCGATCTCGATCTGTCCGGCAACGCAACGGCGCCCTGGCGTCTGCGCCTGGAGCGCAATGCCGACGACATCCACATCGCCAACCAGGGCGATCGTGCGACGCCGCCTGCCTGGCTGTTCGTGGAAGACGCTGAACGCCCCGGGCGTATCGCCGGTACGCCAACACCGGCGCTGGAGCCGGGCACCGGCTGGCACTTCGAGGCGAGGTTGAAAAGGGCCTCGCCGGCAACCGACACCCCGCCGCCGACGCCCGAACCGCAAGCGCCGCCGCTCGCGTTGCTCCCGGCGCTGGTGCTGCCGCTGCCGGATCTGCCGGGCGGTGATCCAAGGCTCGCCCAGTGCGGCAGCCTGGTCGTCTCGCTCGCAGGCGCACTTGAATGAACCCGTTTCGGCTTGCCCTGCTCGCCGGATTGCTGTTCGGCGTGCCCATCGGTGGCTGGATCCTGTCGCTGCTCGCGGCGGCCCCGGAGCCGTCGCAGTTAAGGCAAGCGGCCCTAGTGCTCGTCTTGCTCCAGCTACTGGGCGTGATTCTAACGCTGCAGGCGTTTAGCTCTGCCGCAGCCGCGCTGTCGCCGCACCTGCTGCTGTTCCTCATCCCGGCCCCGCTCGCCGTGCCCATCGTGCTCGCCGACGACGCGGGGGCCGGCTTTACCGCGCTTGCACAGATCACCGGTCTGCTGCTCGTGGCAGTGCTCTATCTGGCGTCTCGCTTGTTGGCGCTGTTCGTGGACCGCGGCCTCGATGGTTCGGGCCTGAACCCGCTTTCCGTCCTGCAGGCGATCGCACTCTTCGCGCTGCTGCTGGTCGCCGCACCGCTCCTGGCGTGGGCGGGCGGATGAAGGCCAATTGCGGCGAGCTTGAGCAGCTCTTGCGACGGCTGCACCGCAGACGCCTGCGGGCTCAGGCTGGGCGAATATTGCAGCGCGCGCTGCCCGCCACTGCCCTCGTGCTCGGGATCGGGACGCTGCTGCGGCTCGGCTGGCAGTCGTGGGGTGGTGACCTGCCGCTTGCCCCACCGGAGATGTGGATGGTTCTCGCCGCCGCGACGCTCGGCGGCATGCTGTCGGCGCACCACTGGCTGCGCGGCGCAGCGCTGCCGGACACGACGCTGCCGACAAGCGCCCGGCTTGCCGATGATCTGCTGCACGCCGATGCCCTGCTGCTCAGCGCGTGGGAGGCCGAGCGGCGCACCGCAGCACCAGGCGCCCGCGACGCCATCGTGCTGGCTCGGGCGCGTCGCGCGCTGCCGGATTGGCAGGTACGGGCCAGACGTATACAGATGCACCCGCGTGCGCAGGGCCTGCCGGGCCTGCTGCTGGCGGTGGTCGCCGCAAGCATGCTGCTACTGCTGACCAACCCCGCAACAGCGCCAGACAAAGGACGCAGGACTGCGGACGCAAGCCACACGGGGACGCTGCCGAGCGCGGCCGCGCTTGATGAGCTGCGCGAGGCAATGTCTCGCGCGGCGGCATTGACGAGGGTCGAGCCGCATGGCGCGGACAAGACAACGCCACCGAGCAACAGCGCGATGTCCCCGCCGAACAGACTGGACGATCTCTCCGCACCTGGAGCGTCCCGCGATCCGCCCGCGTCCGACATCGAGGGGCTCGCGGGCCTACCGCCGCAGGTCGGCCAGCGAGACGACGCCGCGCACGATGGCCGCAACGTCCGCGCCGCCGCTGGAACGCGCACCGCACTCGGCACGATCGGAAGCGACGGCGCCGGGTGGGAACAAGCGCCACGACGGGTCACGGAGCGGCGCGGCAGCGAAGATCTGGATCGCGTCGGGAACCTCACCGAGCCGGATGCAGACAGACGTATCGGCTTGCCACGCCACCTCGCATCCCCGGTGGTTGCAGCGTCAGGTGAGGGCGACATGCAGCCGCCGCCCCCACCGATCGGCCGGACCGGGGAGCCGCAGCAGGCGCCTGCCGAACTGCCGCCGATACCAAGACCGCAAACGGATAGCCCCCCGGACACGCGCCTAAGCCCTCGGCTGCGGGCCTTGCTGCGGACCTATCATGCGCGGCTGCATGACGCAGCCACCACGCCGACCAGAAGTACCAGTCGATGAGCGACAACACAGACACGCTGACCGAGGAAGATTTTGCACAAGCGACGGCCGATCTCACCACGCTGCGCGATACCTTGTGCGGGGTTCTGATCGGTCAACGCGAGGTCATCGACAAGCTGCTTTGCGCCCTTCTTGCAGGCGGACATGTGCTGCTCGAAGGTCTGCCAGGCCTGGGTAAGACGCATCTGGTCAAGGGGCTTGCGCGCGCGCTGGACGTCGCCGCCAATCGCATCCAGTGCACGCCTGATTTAATGCCTGCGGATCTGACCGGCAGCGAGGTCTGGAGCCGGGAGCACGGCGTCGAGTCGCTGCAATTCCTTCCCGGCCCGATGTTCGCGAACCTGGTGCTGGTCGATGAGATCAACCGGGCGACCCCCAAGACGCAATCCGCGCTGCTTGAGGCGATGCAGGAGAGTCAGGTCACCTATAACGGCCAGCGACATCCGCTGCCGCGGCCCTTCTGGATCGTCGCTACCCAGAACCCGATCGAGATCGAGGGCACCTATCCGCTTCCGGAGGCGCAGTTGGACCGCTTTGCGATGCATTTGCGACTTCAGATGCCGGATGCGGATACGCTGTTGGCCATGGTGAATGTCGCGTTGGATGCCGAACCATCGGATCAGGTGCCGGCCGTGCTCGCACCCGGTCGGCTGCCCCGCCTGCTGGAGCTCGCCCGTGCGCCCGTCATCGCCGACACCCTCAAGCTCGCCAGCGTGGACCTGATCCTCGCCACCCACGGGCGCGCTGAGCGGCCCGGAGCGGCGGCGCGTGGAGCCAACGGCGACGTCGCCGTCGATAGCATCAGGTACGGCGCCAGCCCACGCGGGCTGCAGGCGCTGCTGCGCTGTGCGCGGGTTCACGCGCTGCTCAATGGCCGGGTGCAGGTATGCTTCGACGACCTGGAGACCGTCGCCCTGCCCTGCCTGTCCCACCGCGTGGTCCTGAACATGGACGCCGTCCTGGCCGGCACCGACCGAGAACGCGTCTTGGCAAGCCTGCTCGACGCTTGGCGAGCACGATGGCGCGCCGCTTAGTACCGATACGACGGCCGTCGCCGCAGGCGCCGGACCCTCTGGATGCGCTAGATCTTGGCCGCTTGCAGCGGCTCTCGGCGCTGGCGGCGGACCGCCTCGCTGGGCGGCCACTGCACCTGGGCGGTTCCCTGCTGGGGCAGCAGGCTGCCAGCGGACAGGACTTCCTGGACCATCGCGCCTTCGTCGCCGGCGATGATCCGCGCCGCATCGATTGGCGCGCAAGCGCGCGCCGGCAGGAACCGGTCGTGCGACGCTATCGGGACCAGCACGCGAGCGATTGGCTCATCGCACTCGACCGCAGCGCTTCCATGGGTGTCGACGGCACCTGGCCGCTGGCGGTGCAACTCGCCGCCGCAGCGGCGTTTGTGCTAACGGCGCACGGGCATCGGTTACTGCTGGCGTTGTTCAGCGATCGATTGGACGGAACCGCGGGTCCGGGTCGTTGCCCACAGACCCTCGGCGCCGTCTACGCCCTGCTGCGAGCGTCTTCGCCAAAGCCGCCGAGCAACCATCGGCCAGTCCGGGCCAGCACCGACAAGGACACCCCGCTGCGCGCGGGGACCGACGGCATTCCGGCCGGCTCCAGACCCGAGTCCTGCCTATCTCTCACGCGTGGACGTCGGATGCTGCTGATCAGCGATTGCCTGCGCGCCGACGGCATGAGCGACGCGCTGGCGGTGCTCTCGGCGGCGGCTGCGGGCGTCGAGCTGATCAGGATCGCTGCGCCGCTGCCGGCACTGGCTGGCGACCGGCTCCTGGTGGACGCGGAGACCGGCGAGCGCCGGAGGTTGCTGTGCTCCTCTGACGTCGTGCAAACCGCAAGGCAAAACAGCATGCGGCTATTCGATTCGCTCAGCGAGCGCTGCCGCCGGCTCGGCATCCCGCTCACGGTGGCCGACGTCGGACAGCCTTGGGAGCACGCGCTGCTGTCGCACCTGCTCGAACGATGCGGCAATCGGCAGCCGCAGCCGCTCGGCAACGCACACACCGACGCGCACGCCGAGACGCCATGATCGCCTTCGCAAACCCGTGGTGGCTGCTTGGCATCGCAGTCTTGCCACTGTTGCGGGCGCTGCACCGACGAGGGCACCCGACGCAGGCGACGGTGTCTGCGTTGTTCATCTGGCCGCAAACGGACTCCCAACCGGACGGTAGGATGCGTCAGGATCGTCCGGAGCCGCGCTGGCGCCGTCGCGCGCTGCTCGTGAGCTTGTTGCTTGTCGCGCTGGCAGGTATCGGCTGGCACACGCCACGGTCGAGCGTACCGGTGCAAGTCGAGCTCATACCGGGCATGTCCTGGCGGACCATGGAGGCCGACGGGCAGAGCCGCGCCGAACATGCAGCAGCCGCGTTGGCGGCAGCCCTGGCCAACTCGGGGCACCCGCCCGCCGTGCTGACACCACTGGACGGCGAGACCCGGCCGATGCCGATCACAGGGCTCGGCGTGAGCGAGCTCGCCCGGCGCATCGGCGCGATGGACAACGCTGCATCGATCGTTGCAGCCCCGATCAGCACCGGCGAGGCGCGCCGGTGGTTGCTCGCGGACGGCACACGAGCCGCCGCCCTCGGCGCAGCGGCGCTCGGCTATGAGCAGGTCATCGGCGTGGGCACGGGCACGGAGAACAGCGGCATCGCGGCCCTGTCTCTGCGCCGTGCGGCGGACGGGCGCATGCAGGGCAGCGTACAGGTCTACAACGCCGGTAGAGCGCTGGCGCAACGCCGGGTCGTGGTGCGCGCCGGCGACGTGCCGATCGGGGATTGGCGGGTGAAGATCCCACCCGAACAGGCCGAGGCCATGGTCTTCGATGTGCCGGGAGGCGCGTCAGCAGCCGCAACGTTGAGCGCCCGGATAAGCCCGGCGGACGCCCTGACCAGCGACGACGCGTTACGGCTCGATGCAGCGCCGCTCACACCGCTGCCGACCCGTGTCGGGCCGGATTGCCCGGCAGCCCTGGTCGCAGCCGCAGCGGCGAATTCTCGGCTCGCGCTTGCGAGCGCGGAGGCGGACGCGGCACTGTTGCTGCACTGCGCTGCTGCACCGCCCTCCGCCGACGGCGCAGCGGTCGTGATCTGGTTCCAGGCCGAAGCTGCTGCGTCATCGACACGCGCAGTCCCGCTCGGGTCGTTGCCGCCTGAGCTGCGTCGCCGCTACGCGATGTCTGCGCCACCACGCGCGACACCGCTGGCTGCGGGGCGAGCCGAGACCGGGCCACTCGCCGGCTCAGCCGCCGCGCCGCTGGTCCGAGCCTTGCCGGAGGCGCAGCGCATCGACTGCGGCCTCGCGCTAACGGGCGTCACTGCCGGCCTGCCTGCGCTGCTGCTGGATTGGCTGCTAGATCAAGTGCCGCGCGCCTTTCCCCGATCAAACCTCGTCGCGCACGTCGGCAGCGCCGGGCCGATCACCGCCGCAATCCCCATTGAGCAGATGCGGATCGCACCCGGGCCACTACCGTCGCCCGACGCGGACGCGGGCGCACGGATGCAGCAGCAACCGCATGACGGGCCGAGGTTGGCGGCACTGATCGCCGCGCTGCTCCTGCTGCTGCCGGAGCTGGGCCGGTTCAGCAAACCCGCCTTCAGCTCGGCGGCACCCGGCTGATGCAAGGGCGTCTCATGGGGCGCCTCCCGGCGATGCGCCGCGGCGGCATGCTGGCCGTAGCCTTGCTGCTCGTGCTCGCGATGCTCGATCCGCCAATCCCCTGGAGCGAATCAGGCGTCGAGCTGATCCTTGTGATGGACGACTCATCGAGCCTCGGCCCCGCCGGTGCCGATCGCGCTTGGCATACCTTGCTGCCACTGCTGCGCCGCCTGCCCGCGGGAAGCACCTTGACGCTGATCCGCTTCGGCGTCGAGCCGGTGATTGAGCTTCACCGGCAGCCAATACGGGATCAGTTACCGCCGCTACTACCCCGCGCTCGGCCGATCTCGCATGCGGGCTCAGATATCGCCGCGGCGATCAACGCGATCCCCGCTGGCGGGAGCGTATTGTTGACCTCGGATGGCCTCGGTACGACGCCCGGCCTCTCCTCGGCCTTGGACCGACTCGCAGTAACCGGCACGCCGGTGTCTTGGTGGCATCTCCCGGACGTCCTGCCGGATGCCTGGATCTCGTCCATCGATGCGCCGGCTCAAGTCGCGGCGGACACGGCGATCCCGGTGACCCTGACCCTCGGCGCCGCCAAAGTGTCCACTCGCCTCCTATCGCTGGCGGTCGATGGGCAGGTACAGCGCCGGCGCCAGGTGTCGGTGCCGACGACCGAGCCCCTCGTGCTGCAGATGAAGCTCCCCGCACTCGCCGCCGGCGTGCACCATGTCAGCGCACGGCTCAGCGACCTGCCCGAGCGCAGCCAGGGCGCCCCGCCGACGGCGTCACCAGCGGCTCAGGCGTCGACATTGACGCGGGTCGATGGCGGGGCATCGGTGCTGCTGATCGGCGAGGATACCAAGGATCTCGCCTCGGCCCTCGCCGCCGGCAGCTGGGCGGTGAAGACGCGCGGTCCCGGCGATTTACGGGCCACCGAGTTGGCCGAGCCCTCGGTCATCATCCTGAATGATGTCCCGGTAGCGGCGCTCGGCCCACGGCATTGGCAGCAACTCGCCGACGCCGTCATCGGCCGCGGCAGCGGGCTCCTGGTGCTCGGCGGGAGCCACAGCTTCGCCGCTGGCGGCTATCGACATTCGACGATCGAGCAGATACTGCCGCTGCTGTCGGAGCCACCGAACCGCCTGCCCGCGGCGACAGCACTGTTCGCGATCGACAACTCCGGCAGCATGGGTCAGCCGATCAGCACCGGGCTCACGCGGCACGCACTCGCGCGTATTGCCGCGGCGGACGCCGCCGCCGTGCTGGGCGCCAAAGACAAGGTAGGACTAGTGCTATTCGGTGCCGAGGCGGAGCTCGTGCTGGCACCAAGGCGGCGTCAGGATCAGCGACTCGCAATCACCACCGCAACGTCCGTAATCCCCGGCGGCGGCACGCGCCTCGGCCCACTGCTGGCCATGGCGCTGACGCAGCTGGCCGGGCGTGATTCTGCAATCGACCATCCGCCGGGTGCCGCAGGCGAGCTCCCCGGCGGGTCGGTGCAGACGGACAAACCCATGCGTCTGTTGGTAGTCCTCAGTGACGGTCAGTTCGCCGACAACGACGACGACATGGACCCCGCGGCGCTGGGGGCGCGGCTCGCTGCATCAGGTATTGAGGTCATCGCCATCGGCATCGGTGACCCGGACCGCGCCGTCCCATTGCGACTACTGGCAGAAGCCAGCGGCGGTCGGTTCCATCAGGTGCCGCGCGCCTCGGCGCTCCCCGCCTTCGTGGCCGAGCGGTTGCAGGCGCGACGCACGGCGCCGCACCTTGGGCCATTCCTTGCGTTCGGCGCCGACGAACTGCCATTCTCGACGCCGCAGCGGATCGAACGCTGGCCTGCCGTAGCCGCCTTCCAGCCGACACGCCTGCGCGAGCATGCAAGCGCTGTCGTGATCACAGGCGACGAAGACCCGCTGCTCGCCTGGCAACGGACCGGGCTCGGGCGGGTCGTGGCCTTGCCCGCGGGGCTCGGTGAGTTCGCGCCGGACTGGCGGAGGTGGGACGCGTTGCCGACGCTGCTCGGCGCGATGCTGGCCTGGTTGAGTGGCGACGACCCCGGGTCGCCGCTCTTCATGGAAACCGAGCACACGCCCCGCGGCATCCGCTTCACCGTAGACATGACAGACAGCGAAGGCGCTTGGTCCACCACACGCGAGCTGGACTGGAGAATAGACCGGCCCGGCCCATCGCCCCTGGGAGCCGACGCGCGGGGACGCGTCGCAGCGATCGCACCCGGGCGATTCGAAGCCGAGCTGTCCGCACCGCAAGCGGGCCGCTATGATATGGCGCTGTTCATGGATGGTCGTGAGCAGCGGCGCTCAGTTTGGTACGAACCGAGGGTCGAATGGCTGCCCTCGCCGGTGACACGAGCATCCCTGGATGCGTTGCTGACGCTGCCGCGTTGGACCCCTGAAGCCGATTGGCCCCCAGCCGACTGGCCCGCGCGGCCGCAAGGCGCCGGTCGTGTCTTGGCAGCCGCTGCCTTGCTGCTGTTTCTGGGCCTCGTCGTTATGGAGCGACTGGGGCGCGAAGATTTGTTGCGGGCGCTGCACCAGGCGCTACGATGGTGGATAAGGCCTTGGAGGCTCACGAGGCGAGACGCTTGATCGAGGACAGCATCCGCGTTTGGGACGCCTTTCTTCGCCTATTCCATTGGGGACTGGTGCTTGCATTCGCACTCGCTTACATGAGCGCAGAGGAACACTACGGGCTGCACGTGTGGAGCGGCTACGCCGTGCTCGCGCTGATCGCCCTGCGCTTGCTCTGGGGCTTCGTGGGTACTCGGCATGCACGATTCGCCGACTTCGTCGCCGGTCCCCGTCGCGTGTCAGGTTATGCGCGCGCAATGCTGCGCGGAACGCCGCCGCGCAGCACTGGGCATAACCCGCTGGGCGGGTGGATGGTCTTGGCGTTGCTCACAGACCTGTCCATCATCGCACTGAGCGGTGTCGCGCTGGATGCAGCGGAGAATCGCGCCGGGCCGCTCGGCGGTACCCGCATGTTCCTTTATGGCGACCTGATCAAGCACACGCACGAAATCACGACGGACCTTGGCCTGGCGCTCATCGCCCTGCATATGCTCGGCGTCGCCGGTTCATCCTGGCTGCACCGAGAGAACCTGGTCGGCGCCATGATCACGGGACGGAAGCGGAAGCCGGATTGAACCCATGCGCAACGCCTACAGCACCAACGCCTATACGCGATATCACATCGACACGGCCGTGGAGCGTATCGCGGCACTCGGCTACGACGGTGTCGAGATCCTATGCGACCGTCCGCACTGGTTCCCGAGCGAAACCCGGCCAGCGGACGCACAGCGACTCGCGGAGCGGATGGTTGCACTCGGCCTCGGCGTAAGCAACCTAAACGCCAATACCGCATGCGGCTACTTCGATCCAATGCCGCCGGAGACCGTCTTCGAACCGTCTCTATCAAGCGCCGATGCGCAGCGGCGCCGCTGGCGGCTAAACTACAGCATAGCAGCGCTGGAACTGGCGCCTCGCGTCGGCTGCGCCAATATCAGCGTGACATCGGGCCTACCCGGTGCCGGCGGCACGCCGGCACAGGGGCTCGACCTGTTCGTGGACAGCCTCAAACGACTCTGCGATGCAGCCCACCGGCTCGGCGTACGCGTCGGCATCGAATACGAGCCGGGACTATTGGTAGAGCGAGCAACGGAACTCGCCGAGGTTATAGAGCGTGTCGACTCGCCATTGCTAGGTGCCAACCTGGACATCGGCCATGCCTGGCTCGCGGGCGAGACGCCAGACGCGACCATCGCGCTCCTGCGCGAGCGGATTTGGAACCTCCACCTGGAGGATATCGCCGGGCGCAAGCACTTCCATCTGATTCCCGGCGACGGTGAGCTACCGCTCCAGCAATGGCTCGATGCGCTGCGCAAGAACGGCTACGATGGCTGGAACACGGTCGAGCTCTACACCTATACCGCAACACCCGATGCTGCGGGAGCTCGATCGCTGGCTTGGCTCGATCGTTATGCAAAATGCACACGGCAGGGACAGGTAAATGACCGTCAGTAAGTTTGCAACCCAGCTGCGCCTTGGCGATTGGGTCGAGTTGGTTCGGTTGCCGGCCGTATTCTCGGCCTGGTCGAACATTCTCGCCGCACATCTGATTGCCACCACCGGCAGTCCGCATTGGCGCCTGCTGGCATTGCAGCTTGCCATTACCACGTCCCTGTATTGGGCCGGCATGGTGCTGAACGACTGCTTCGACCTCAACAACGACCGTATCGAGCGGCCGGAGCGACCGCTGCCGTCCGGGCGCATCGCGCCGCGTGCGGCCTGGACGGTCGGGTTTGGATTGCTGGTCGCCGGCGTCACCCTCGGCGGGGTCGCTGGTCCGCACCCCTTCTTGATCTCAATGCTGCTTGCGCTCGCCATTGTCGGCTACGACGCCTGGTTTAAGAACGGCCTGCTCGGGCCGGCAGCCATGGGCCTATGCCGCTGGCTCAATTGGCTGCTTGGCCTCAGCGTCGGCTTGCTCTTGGTGCCGGAGCTCCTGCTCGCGCTGCCGGTGTTTCTGTACACCCTTTCCGTAACGCTCCTGAGCCGAGCCGAGACGGTCAGCGGCAACCGCCTTGCCGTGCGTCACGCAGCCATCGCACTGGGGGTCACGCTGGCGGCGATCGTCGGCCTTTACCTCGTGGGACTGCTGACGGACCCTTATGCCCTAGCATTGACGGTGGTCGCGGGCGCGTTGCTCATTCGCCGCCTGCTGCGCCTCATGGACGACCCTCCTGCGGCGCGCGTGCGCGCGAGCGTTGGCCTCATGCTGCTGTGTATGATCCCGCTGGACGCCTTGCTGCTCGCCGGCGACGGCCAACGCCTCGCTGCGCTTGGCTTGCTGCTGCTGCTGTTGCCCGGATGGATCCTCGCCCGGCGGGTACAGATCACCTGACGGCCAGATTCCAGGACAACGCCGCGAGCCGGCAGCAGGGTCCAAGCTCTGTGCAGGCGAATCCACACACCGACGAAACCTTATGCAGCCGAGCACCTCCCCAACCCGCAAGGCGCTGAGCCACCACTTGTTCGCCGCCCTCTCGGCTGGCGGCAATGCAGGCCTCGACTGGCTCGAAGACGCACGCATAGCCGTTGCCGCAACATCCGCCGATCAGGTTGCGGACGCCCTGGCGCGACCGTTCGCCGGCGCCCGCCGCCGCGTCGGCAACGCCCCTTTGTGCGACCTCGGTCCACGCCTGGCCACCCCGTGCGGGGCGATCGCGACCGCCGGATGGGGCCGCGACGACGCCGCCCGCGCGTGCCTGCTCCTGACCGCGCTCGACACCGGGGCGGAGCCGCCGGCGCTGGTGGACGCCCTGTTTCGCGCCGGTGACGAGCGCGAACGTGCCGCGTTGATAAAGGCCCTGTGTCTGCTGCCGGAGCCCGCACGGGCGCTCGCAACCGCGCGCGCCGCTGGCCGCAGCAACAGCATGCTGTTGTACGCGGCCTTGGCGCTGGAGAACCCCTATCCCGCTTGCTGCTACGATGAGCGGGACTTTAATCAGGTCATCCTCAAATGCCTGTTCAGCGGCCTACCCATCAGCCGCGTGACCGGACTCCAATCGCGAGCAAACCCAAGCTTGTCGCGTATGTGCGAGGATTATCACGACGAGCGAATCGCGGCCGGCCGCACGCTACCGGCAGACATCTGGCTGGCGCTGGTGCCGCACGCCGGGGACCGCGGACTGGCGCTCGCGTGTCGCCAACTAGATGCGAACGCGCCCGGCCATGCGACCTATGCTGCCCAAGCCTTGTCGGGGCGCCGCGATATCACCGCGGTGCGCCAAGCCCTCGATGGCTACGCGCAACGGCAATAAACCGCCTCCAAACCTTTTCCACGAACACCAACGAGGCATCCTCAAAATGCGTTATTTCGACTCCCACATCCACATGCTCTCGCGGACCACGGACGATTATGAGCGCATGGCCGCGGCGGGCATCCTCGGCGTCGTCGAGCCCGCGTTCTGGCAGGGCCAGCCGCGCACCCAGGTCGGCACCTACATCGATTATTTCGACTCGCTCGTGGGTTGGGAGCGCTTCCGCGCCAGCCAGTTCGGCCTCCGACACTTCTGCGCCATTGGACTGAATCCCAAGGAGGCCAACGACGTAGCACTCGCTGAACAGGTCGTCGCACTGATGCCACGCTATCTGGAGAAGGATGGTGTCGTCGCCGTCGGCGAAATCGGTTACGACGACATCACGCCGGAGGAAGAACGCTTCTTCGCCGAACAATTGGAACTGGCAAAGGCGCACCGGCTGCCGGCACTGGTGCACACGCCGCATCGGGATAAGCTAACCGGCACCGAGCGCACCCTGGCGTTGGTACGCGAGGTAGGCATCGACGAGGAACTGGTGGTCATCGATCACCTGAATGAACTGACATTGCCGCTGGTAGTGAAAACCGGCTGCTGGCGTGGCCACTCAGTGTATCCGAACACCAAGATGTCCGAGGAGCGCATGGTGGCCCTGCTGAGGCAGTACGGTACGGAAAAGATGATCGTCAACAGCGCCGCGGATTGGGGTCGATCCGATCCACTAAAGGTACCTAAAACTGGTCAGGCCATGCTCGCCGCCGGCTTCAGCCAGGATGACGTCGACCTGGTTCTGTTCCGCAACCCCATCAACTACTACGCCCAGAGCGGGCAGATCTCGCTGGACGAGATGACCCGCCCGCGCATTGACCAAACGGCGTTGTTCAAGGACAACTCCGTGCTGCGCGGCCAAACGCCCCTGGTGGAATCCTGACCCGCGGCCCCGTGCTCTACCGCGCGCACGACCTGGGCTATTGCAGCAACGTACATGCCGGGGAGGACTGGCAGGCGGTTCGGCGCAACCTGCTGGAACCTGTCCGCGCCGTGCGCGAGCGTCGCGGTCTCGATCGCATGGCCGCAGGGCTCTGGCTCTCCGCGGCGGCCGCGACGGAACTGGCTTCGGACCCGGCGCCGCTCGGCGATGCCCTAGCACAGGCCGGGGTCGATCTGGTCACGCTGAACGGCTTCCCGTTCGGCAACTTCCATGCGGCGCGGGTCAAGGCAGGCGTCTACCGGCCGGGCTGGGACCTGTCGCAGCGCCGCCAGTACACGCTCGCGTTGGCCAAGATACTCGCTCGCTGCCTCCCGTCGGACGCGCCCATCGGGACCATCTCCACACTGCCCTTGGGCTACGCGCAAGGGTGGAATGCCGAGCGCGATGCCGCAGCGCTTGCGCAGCTCTGCCTGCTCGCTGCGGAATTGGGCAAGCTCGCGGACGAGACGGGCCGACAGATTCGTGTCTGCTTGGAGCCGGAGCCGGACTGCGCATTGCAAACGACCGCGCAGGCTGTGGCGCTGTTCACGGAGCGCCTGCCCACCGCGGCACGCGGCGCCGGCGTTGCCCTCGACGACTTGAGCGCTCACCTGGGCCTCTGCTTCGACGTTTGCCACCAGGCCGTCCAGTTCGAAGACATCGGTCGATCGCTGGCTGACCTCGACGCGGCTGGGGTCGTGATCGGCAAGATGCAGGTGTCGAGCGCGCTTGACGTCGAAGATCCGGCACATGCTGCTGCGGCGCTGGCACCCTTCGCGGAACCGCGCTACCTGCATCAGGTGCGTTGTCGGGCGCCCGACGGAGGCGTCAGCGCAAGCCCCGATCTCGAGACCGCACTCGCAGACCCCGGCTTCCCGCGCAGTGGCCGGTGGCGCGTTCACTTTCATGTGCCCATCCAAGAAACGACACCGGGCACCGCAGGGCTTGGCGCCACGACCGACGCCATTGACGCGATGCTGCTACATCTGGCGCAACCCTCTACCCCGTCTGCTGCCAGCAGGCGCGACACGCAAAGGCAACCACGGCCGCAGCTCGAAGTGGAGACTTACACGTGGCAGGTACTGCCCGAGGCGCAGCGCCCGCACGATGAGGCATCGCTGGTGGCAGGGCTCGCCGCTGAGCTCGACTGGCTGGAGACACGCATGACCACACATCGACTGCTTGACGCGGAGCGCAACCAAGCCCACGAGCGCGCACCCCGATGACCACCCACAGTGATCGCCCCCTCGTCGTCATCGACATCGTCGGCCTCACACCGACGATGATCGGCGCGCGCACGCCGCACCTTACGGCACTTGCCCGCGATGGTTTCATGGCGCCAATGGACGGCGTCTTTCCGGCCGTCACGACAACAGCGCAGGCGTCCATGCTGACCGGACTTGACGCCGCCGGCCACGGCATCGTCGGCAACGGTTGGTATTTCCGTGACCTCGCCGAGGTCTGGTTCTGGCGACAATCCAACCGTCTGGTGCAGGGCGAGAAGGTCTGGGAGACCCTACGCCGCACGCGACCGGGCTTTAGCTGCGCAAAGCTTTTCTGGTGGTACAACATGTACTCCAGCGCTGACTGGTCGGTCACGCCTCGGCCCATCTATTCGGCGGACGGACGCAAGATCCCCGGTCTGTATTCACGCCCGGCCGAGTTACACGCCGAGATGGAGGCAGCACTCGGCCCATTTCCGTTCTTCCACTTTTGGGGACCTAAGGCGGATATTGCGTCGTCTCGCTGGATTGCGGATGCAGCCCTCTGGCAGTTTCGGCGCCAGCCGGCGGACCTCACGCTGGTCTATCTGCCGCACCTCGATTACAACCTGCAGCGCATCGGCCCCGATGACCCGGCCATCGACAGGGATATCGCCGCGATCGACGCGGTTGCCGGCCGACTCATCGAAGGCGTCCGCGCCGCCGGCGGCGAGGTGCTGGTCGTCTCCGAGTACGGCATCGAGGCTGTCAGCGGTTGTTTGCACATCAATCGGATCTTGCGCGAGGCGGGCTTGCTGGCGGTCCGCGAGACCCTCGGCTGGGAGCTGCTGGATGCCGGTGCAAGCCGCGCCTTCGCGGTGGCCGATCATCAGGTCGCGCATGTCTATGTCGCAGACCCGACCGAAATCGAATCGGTCCGCAAGTTACTCGCCGCAACCGCCGGCATCGAACGCGTACTTGGCCCGCAAGATAAATCCAGCCTCGGCATCGACCATCCCCGCGCCGGCGAGTTGGTCGCCATCGCGGAGCCCGAGTGTTGGTTCAGCTACTACTACTGGCTGGAGGACAGCCGCGCGCCCGACTTTGCACGCACCGTGGACATCCACCGCAAGCCCGGTTACGACCCGGTAGAGCTCTTCGTCGACCCGTTCCTGATGCTGCCGCAGCTCAAGGTCGCCTGGCGGCTCGCGCAAAAACGTCTCGGCTTGCGCATGCTAATGGACGTGATCCCGCTGGACCCTGCGCTGGTCAAAGGCAGCCATGGGCGGCTGCCGACACGGCGTGACGAGGGTCCTGTCGTCATCGGCTCGGACGCCCGCCTCGCCACCGACAGCTTGCCCATGACTGCGGTGCGCGAATTGATCATGCGCCACTTTCGTGTCTGATTTCGGATTGGGGTACGGTTTGGTGGAAGTGCCTAAACCAACCTCTGCACCTGAGATCCACGGCGCCCCGGCGCTCTCACCGCGAGGCCAAGACCGGTTCCACGCAACTTCCCTGCCTGTGGGTGACCGAATCCCGCATCATCGCTGACCGAACTCCGGACGCAGGGGCAGCCCGGCGCACGGTCTCTGCGCAATCCCGTGGCCCCCGGCGAGTCCGACGAGGCCGGACCGGGAGCCCCGTGTGTCGCTCGGCCGAGGCCGGGTCAGTGCCCCACCCGCCCCCCCTCCCGCCCCGCTCGCAAATAGCCCCGTGAGCAGTCCACCAGGTCCATCACCGGGCAGCCTCCAAGGCAGTAATCGTACTTGGCGCAAGACCCGCAAGCGTGACGGCCCCTCGCCCGGGCGGCCATGTCCTCCCGGAAACCGCGCGCGGCCAGCGCCGACCAAATCTCCCGGAGATGCTGGCGGCGGAGGTTGCCCACGCAGTGAGTGGGGGTAAAGGTGCAGGGGAGCACGTCCAGGTTAGGCAACAGGCCGACGCTTGAGCGCAGGGCGGAGCAACCCTCCAGGTAGCGCGCCGCGTGCGCGTCGAAGTCGCTTCCGGTGCCGGTCACCGCCGGGGTGAGGCAGCAGTCGAAGCCCACCCGGGTGACATCGGCCAGGCTGAAGAAGGCGGCCTGGAGCCGCTCGTGGACCGCCCGGGCGGGCAGGGCCGCCAGCGGCTCGCCGAAGGAGGCCCCCCGGCCCACCGGCTTGAAGGCGAGGAAGATGACCCCGTATAGCCCCTCCTCCCGGCGGCAGAACTCGACGATCGACCCCAGACGGGCGAAGGTCTCCGCGTTCAGGGTGACCTGGAGCACCGTCGGCACGCCCTGAGCCCGGAGCCGTGCGAGGGTCCGCCGGAAGTAGGCGAAGCCGGTGGCGCGGTAGCGGTCGAACGGCTCCCCGACCCCCTCGAGGCTCAGGCCCACGGCTCCGCAGTAGCGGCCCACCAACCCCAGGGTGCGGTCATCGAGCCCGAACCCGCTGGTGGTGAGGTTGGGCACGAGCCCGAGGGCGTGGCAGCGGGCGAGGATGCGCGGGAGCTCCGGGTGGAGCAGGGGCTCGCCGCCGCCCAGGGCGACCTGGAAGGCGCCCACCTCCGCGATCTGCTCCAGGGCGAGCTCCACGTCCCTCAGGGTGGCGTGGGCGCCGCGGGGGGTCGAGTCCGCGTAGCAGTGGGGACAGCCCAGGTGGCAGCGGTCGGTGATCTGAAAGTCGACCAGGGACGGGGCGGACAGGGTCGGGACCGGGCCGGGCCCGTCCCTGGCGAGGTCGACCACCCGGATGGGCCGCCCGTCCAGCCGCGTCACGCTCTCCCGCACCTCCCCGAGGAGGCGTGCCTCCTCCGGGCCCAGGGGCAGGCCCGGGTCGACGGCGTAGCCGCGCAGCAGCTCGAAGGCCTCCCGGTCGACCTCCAGGAAGGTGGCGTCGGCCGGGTCGAACAGGACCCCGCCGAAGGACTCGGCCCGGAGCAGGAGGGGCAGCTCGGCGAGGCTACTCATCGGCGTCGGAGGGCGGCCTGCGCTTGCGCCGGCGCAGCACCCGCTCCCCCACGAACACCGCCACCAGGGCCGCGACCAGGCCGCCGATGACCAGGCTGTTGCCCGCGGCGGGGCTCGGCGGCGGAGCGGACACCCCGTGCGGGGCGGGGGCGGCCACCGCGGGAGTGGCCGGCGTCCCCGGGGTGGGGAGGGCTGCGGTGGCGGGGGCGCCGGGCGCGGCCTGGGTCTGGCCCGCGGCCGGCGCCTGGGGCGGCGGTGGCAGCCACTCGGTGTAGGCCGAGGAGTTGGTGGTGTACCCGCGGCGAAGGCGAAGGATCTTCATGGTGTCCGCCAGGCTAGAGAGGCAGGAGCTCAGGGCAGCGGGTGGGGAGAGGCGTCCGGGTGCAGGGCGACGCCCACCCGCTCCCCCTCCCGCAGCCGGTGCAGGCCCGCGTTGCGCGCGTGCAGGCGCAGGCCCCCGTCCAAGGCCAGGTGCACATCCTGGTAGGCCCCATAGTACTCGACGGCGGTAACGCTGGCCTTGACCGGGGCCGCCTCGGCGGTGGCGAGGACGAGGGCCTCCGGGCGGACCAGGTAACGCGCTGCGGGGTCCAGGTCGCGGCGAGGCGCCAGGGGGGCCAGCTCGGCGCCGGTCAGCAGGTTGGTGTCGCCGAAGAACTCGGCCACCCAGGCGTCGGCGGGGCGCTCGTAGATCAGGCGGGGGGGGGTTGTGGTCGATCAGGCGCCCGTCCTTGAGGACCAGGATGGCGTCGCTGAAGTAGAAGGCCTCCTTGTGGTCGTGGGTGGCGATCAGGGTGGTGATGCCCTCCGCCCGCAGGCGCCGGTGCAGGCGGCGGAACAGGCGCCCGCGCAGCATCGCGTCGATGTTGCTGAAGGGCTCGTCCATGAGGAGCACCCGCGGGCGTACCGCGAGCGCCCGGGCCAGGGCCACCCGCTGCTGCTCGCCGCCGGAGAGCCGGTCGATGCGCCGGTGCCTCAGGTGGGGGATCTCAAGGAGTTCCAGGAGCTCCTCCACCAGGGCCCCCGCCGCAGCGGGGCGGCGCAGGCCGAACGCCAGGTTCTCCTCGACGTCCAGGTTGGGGAAGAGGGTGAACTCCTGGAACACGAGGGAGATCTCCCGCTGCTCCGGCGGGACGTGCAGCCGGCCCCGTGACAGGCAGCGCTCCCCCAGGTGCAGCTCCCCCGCGTCGGGTCGGTCGAGCCCCATCACCAGGCGCAGCAGGCTGGTCTTGCCGCTCCCGCTGGGGCCCAGCAGTGTGGTGGTGGAGCCGGTCTGGGCCTCGAAGGAGACGTCCCGCAGGATGTGGCCACCCCGCACGGCCCTGGTCAGTCCGATCGCCCTCAGCACGGCCGCCTACCTCCCGCCCAGCCAGCGGTTGAGGGAGAGCACCGGGTAGAGGACGACCAGGGCGAGGCACAGGGCATAGAGGGCGGCCGGCGGATAGAGGTCGATGTCTGCGAAGTGGAACACGGACAGGGCCAGGGAGCCGTAGCCGAAGGGCTGCAGGACGATGGACAGGGTCAGCTCCTTGGCGGTGATGACGAAGACCAGGAGACCGCCGACCAGGAGCGGGCCGCGGATGAGCGGCAGCAGCACCCGCAGGGTGCCATGGAGCCGGTGGCGGCCCACGCAGCGCAGGGCCTCGTCCACTCGGCGCGAGACCCCCAGCAGGCCATTCTCGGCGCTGAAGTAGGCGAAGGCGAGGAAGCGCAGGGTGGTGCCCAGCAGGACCAGCAGTAGGCTGTCCGCAGCCCAGCCCCCCAGGCGGGTCTCGTAGCTCCAGCCGGTGAGGACCAGGAGCGAGATGGCGAGAACGATCGCCGGCAGGGCGTAGTTGAGGCTGACGATGCCCAGTGCCCCCAGGGACCAGGCCGGGCCGCGGGCGGGCCGTACGGTGAAGGCCAGGAAGAGCCCCAGCAGCAGCGTCGCCGCCGTCGTCCCGCCGGCCAGGGCCAGGGTATGCAGCAGCTCCCCGGAGAGCGACTCCAGCCGGAAGCGCCCGAAGGCATCCGCCGCCCACCGCACCAGCACCAGCAGCGGCCAGGCGAAGCCCAGGGCCACCGGCAGGGCGCAGAAGACCGCAGCCGCCCAGCGCCAGGGTCCCGTCAGGGGACTGCGCCGGGGCGGGCGCGGCCGGTTGGTGGGGGTCTCGAAGCCGCGCCCCCGGGTCGCCAGGGCGTACGCGGCGACCGCCAGCAAGGGCACGACCGCGGCGATCAGGGCCAGCTGGGCGGCCAGAGTGCCGTCGTACATGGAAAACCAGGCCCGGTGCACTGCCGTGGTCAGGGTGTGCACCCCCAGCACGCTGGCGGTGCCGAAGTCGCTCACCGCCTCCACCCCCACCAGGAGGGCGCCGAGCAGCATCCCCGGCGTCGCCAGGGGCAGCAGCGCCCGGGTGGCGATACGCAGGCGGTCGAGTCCGAGGGCCTTGCCAACCTCGATGTAGGCGGCTGCCTGACGGCGGAAGGAGGCCCGGGTGAGGAGGTAGACGTAGGGGTAGAGCGTCAGGGCAAGCAGGACCGCGACGGCCAGGGGCGAGTCCACAGGGGGCGACCAGTCATGCCGGTGCGACATCTCCCGGTAGACGATCGCCACCAAATAGGGGGGCAGCACCAGGGGAAGCACTAGGGCCGTGTCCAGCGGCCGCCGCGCCGGGAAGTCGAAGAAGGTGATCAGGAAGGCCGCCCCGGCCCCGAGGGCGCCGGCCAGGCCGGCGGCGGTGACGGCGATGAACAGGGTCCTGCCCAGGGAGTCGGGCAGCACGGTGCGGGCGAGTCGGGCCAGGGCCGCCGTCTCGCCGGGGGCCACCGCCTGGTGGAGGACGAACAGCGCCGGGGCCAGCAGCAGCCCCAGCAGGGCGCCCGCCACCCAGCGCGGCAGCGGCGACACCCTCTACCTACCGTCGAAGTTGATCTCGTCGAGGATGCCGACCACCGCGTCCCGCTGTTTCACCACATCGGCCAGCGGCACGAAGCGCGCCTCGAAGCGGCCTTCGCTGACGCCGGGCTGCCCCTCGCCCAGGGCGCGGACCGCCTCGGGCAGCGCCACCGAGTCGCGCACCGGGTACTCGAAGGTGGTGTTGACGATGAACTCTTGGGCCTCGTCGCTCACCAGGAACTCGAGCAGCCGGGTGGCCTCCGCCACGCGGTCGTCCGCGGTGGTGAGCGCCGCCCCCCCGCGCATGATGTAGGCACCGCCCTGGCCCTGGTCGGGGAAGATCACGGTCGCCGACTCGCCCCAGGGGCGCTGCTCCTCGGTGCTCATCATGATGGGCATGTAGTAGGAGTTGACGACCGCCAGGTCGCACACCCCCTCGTGAAGCCCGCGGGCCTGGGCCCGATCGTTGCCGTTGGGGGCATGCGCCAGGTTGCGGTGCAGCCCGGCGATGAAGGCGCGGGTCTCCTCCAGGCCCTTGTCGGCGGCCATCTGGGAGAACAGGCTCAGGTTGTAATCGTGATAGCCGGAGCGGATGCACACCCGCCCCTGCCACTTGGGGTCGGCAAGGTCCTGGTAGGTGCTGATCTCGCCCGGCTTCACCCGCGACTTGGAGACGAAGATCGCCCGCGGACGATAGGAGAGGGTCACCCAGGTGTCGTCCGGGTCACGGAGCTCGGGGCGGATCCCCGAGCCGATCGTCTCTGAGGCGAACGGCCGCAGCAGGCCCGCAGCCTTCGCCTCCTCGAGCAGGTCGGCGGTCTTGGTGACCACCAGATCGGCCTCGGTCGGGCGCGACTGGAGCCGGGCGAGCAGGCCCTTGTCGACGAAGACGGCCTCGATGTCGACGCCGCGGGTCTTCTCATAGTGCTCGAACAGGCCCGTGAGGTGGGCCGGGGTGCGATCGGAGATCACCCGGATCGGCTCCGCAACGGCATTTGCGGCGAGACCGAGACCGAGACACAGGGCCATGAGCGGGAGCAGGGGCTTGACGGGCATGACAGTCTCCGGCGTGAGTTGACGGGGCTTCGGACGGAGCCGCGGGATCGGCGCCCTCAGCGCAGGGAGTGCGCCACCCGGTTCAGAACGCCCACCGCTCGCGCGGTGGGCAGCAGACGGTCGGCACCCTCGTCGCCCCAGGAGCCGTCGGGCCGGTAGTGCTGGAGCAGGGCGGTCGCGACGTCCTCCCGCCAGGGGTGGGTGGTCCCGTCCGGCGCGGTGATCAGGTTCTCGCCGTAAGCGGCCATCGCCGCCGCGAACAGGCCCTGGGTGAGGAATGGCTCCACAGCCTCCACGACGGCCAGCGCAGCCGGGTCGTGGCCGGCGGCGATCCGGTCCCAGGCGGCGCGCATCCGCGGGTCGGTCCGGTCGGCACCCGCGTAGAGCAGAGTCCCCAGGATCGCGTAGTCGGCGGACGCTTCGCGATGCTCCCCGGGGCCCGCGTCCAGCTGGCGGCCGCTAAAGCGGGCGGCCCGCTCCCACAGGGGATGGGCCGGGTCGAGG
Organism: Thiohalocapsa sp. ML1; assembly: GCF_001469165.1. Lineage (GTDB taxonomy): Bacteria > Pseudomonadota > Gammaproteobacteria > Chromatiales > Chromatiaceae > Thiohalocapsa. Next base: position 39,836 of record NZ_JABX01000032.1, read on the forward strand.
CCTGCCTCGTGCAGGGCCTCCGCCGCGTGGAAGTGGGTGACGAGGTCCGCACTGCCCGGACCGGCGCCGATGCCGCCGTAAGCCGGGTCGTCCGGGGCGATGCCGTCCGCCTCGTCCGCCTGGGCCGCGACCAGATAGGCCATGGCTCGATCGACCACCGGGGCGTGCTGCGGATTGCCCGTCGCCTTGAGTGCGCGCAGGGCGAGGGCCGTCTCGCGCACCGCATCGGCATCCCCGGCCGCGGTGATGGCCCCGTCGGGCCGGGCGTGGCCGAGCAGGTAGCGCACCGGGCGGGTGATGAAGGCGCCGTCGGCCTCGCCATACCCCTGGTAGGAGCGCAGGAAGGCGTGTATGGCGAGCGCGGTGAGGGCAACCGAGCCCCCCCAGGATCCGTCCTCGGACTGCTGCAGCCGGAGATAGCGCAGCCCGTAGTCCGTGTGCTGGAGGCACTGGATGGCGAGTGCCCGGTCCATCGTCGGCTGTGCCGCCGTCCAATGGGGCGCCAGGAGAGGGAGGAGGAGCAGCAGGTTGGCGAGGCGTGCAATCGGCATCGTTCTGTCGTATAGCGCCAGACGCGCGGAATACTAACGCAAGACGCAAATTGCGGACAAGCGCGGACAAGTGACAGCGTGTTGCGATCGGCCTCGAAGCCCTACAAGGCCAGATCGCGTTGTTCCTGCGTCACTGGACAGATGCAGTGCAGAGAGCCTTTCTCGGTATGCACGATGGTGTCGGCCCGCGCGGGGTCGAGCGGGCGGGTGATGGGCTGGGACGCATCGTAGTCGGGGAGGCTTTTCTCCTCGCGCCACAGCGCGCGGGTGTCGATCAGCGGGCGAATGCCGTAGTCGTCCCACAGCAGCGCCTTGGTCTCGGCGCTGTCCAGGCCCCGATCAGCACTGAAATCGCGGCAGCGCTCGGCCAACTCCGGGGTCTCGCTGAAGGTCGTGCGGAGCATCGCGCGCAGGGTGGGCTGTTCCGACACCGAGGCGGGCGTGAGTGCAAACGCGACCGGGATTTCATACTGGGTATCGGCGATCAGGTGCAGCCCATAGCCGAACCAGCGCTTGAGCTTCGTCCAGGCCTTGCCGGTGTGGGCATCAATGCCGTGGGTTTCGTGATGGCCCCAATCGGCATCGGGGTCGGAGGTCTCACCGCTGCAGCAGCGATTCCAGGCTCGCATGCTGGAAGACGATGCCGGCGAGCAGGGCATGCCACATCGCACGCACCGGGTAGTCATCGCGCCCGTGTGCGCGCATCACCTCAAGGGATTGCACCAAGCGCTCGTCGGGGAGATGATCAACCACAAGCTTGAGCCGGTCGAGGTCGCTGCGCGCCTCGATCGCGTCCCAAGAGAACAGGTTCGTTTGTGTCATGGCCGCCATGGGGTCTCCTCTCTGAGGGTCGCCTCGACAACGACAATGATCCCCTGGTGACCGCCCTTTTTCATCCCCGCCAACGCCCTTGGGGTGGATTTTTCCGCCGCCGCCCAAGCGGCGCATGCAAGCTCTTGATTCTGCCTCGCGCGGTGGGGTAAACAAAAACGCTCGCTCTCGTCGCCTCATTGAATTCAGGAGCTTAGAGACTGCGGAGACTGCGCAGCCGGCTCAGTGAGACGCAGGCACTTTGGCGGCGGCATCAACCATCTGGAGTCACACATAACAGCCAAGGTCAGACTTTCCATCATCGCCGGAGCGATCTGGGTCGGCGCGGGCGTTGCCGCCCCCGCCGGCGCAACCGACGCACCGACGGGCCTGCCCAATCCTGCGGCCGTGTTCTGCGCCGAGCAGGGCGGCGAGTACCTGCGCGACAGCGACGAGTGCCGGCTGCCGGACGGCACTCGCGTGAACGCCTGGGAGCGCTACCGCGGCGAGCACCAGAGCACGACGTAGCTCGCCAACCCGGCGGCGGTGTTCTGCGAAGAGCAAAAGGGCGTGCACGCTCTGACGGCGAGCACCTGCACGCTGCCGGACGGTGCCACCGTCGACGCCTGGGAGTACTTCCGCAGCCGGCACACCGAGGGGCGCTGACCCGCCACCCAACCCGGGCGCTGGCCCGGCTGAGCGCCCGGGCAAGGGTCCAATTACAACTCGTAGCCGACTCCGCGCTCGCGTTTGGGGCCGCCGACTTCAGTCGGCCGCCTGGGGACCCGGCCATCAGTCCGGGTACCGAGCCGGCACCGCCGCCCGTCGAGCGACCGTCCGCGCCGCCCTCAGGCAGCGCCGCGGCAGCGGTTAAACTGCCGCGCGCACCCGGCCGCTCGGGCCGACACCACTTGGAGCCCCGTAATGGGAACAGCGCGCTTCGTCATCTTCGTTCTGCTGCTCACCGCCCTGCTGCTCGCCGCCGCGAGCTTCGTCCACGCCGCCGGCAGCGCAACCGAATCCACCGGGGCCGCGGAGCCGCCGCTGATTCCGCTCGAGGTGCTGTTCGGCAACCCGACCCGCGCGCAGGCGCGCATCGCGCCCACCGGCGAGCACTTGAGCTGGCTCGCGCCGTCCGCGGACGGGGTGCTGAACGTCTGGGTGCAGCCCGTTGACCGCTCGGCCGAGCCGCGGCAGATCACGGACGACAAGGTCCGCGGCATCCGCTTCCACGGCTGGTCTTGGGACGGCAAGCGGGTGTTTTATCTCCAGGACCAAGGCGGGGACGAGAACTGGCACCTGTACGCGGTGGACCTCGACGGCGGCGGCACGCGGGATCTGACGCCGTTTGAGGGCGTGCGCGCGGAGAACCTGACCACGGACCCGGAGCACCCGGGCGAGGTGCTGATCGGGCTCAACAAGCGCGACCCGAGCGTCTTCGACATGTATCGCATCGATCTCGCCAGCGGCGAGGTGACGCTCGACACCGAGAACCCCGGCGACGTGCTCGGCTGGCTCACCGACGCCGACTTCCGCATCCGCGCCGCCGAGGCGAAGGACCCGGACACCGGCGACGACATCGTGCGGGTGCGAGAGCGCGAGGACGCGCCGTGGCGGGAGCTCTTGCGCTTCCCGTTCGGCGAGAACGGCAGCGCCTTCGGCTTCGACAAGTCCGGCGACACGCTCTTCGTCACCAGCTCGCTAGGCAGCGACACGACCCGGCTCCTCGCCGTCGATGCCAAGACCGGCGAGACCCGGCAGACGCTGGCGCAGGACCCGAAGAGCGATGTGGCGGGCGTTATCCTGCACCCCACGGAGCATCGCATCCAGGCGGTGGAATTCGATTACCTCAAGCCGGAGTGGCGGCTCCTCGATAACAGCCTCAAGCCGGATTTCGCGTATCTGCGCGGCGTGGCCGACGGCGAGATCATCATCGCCGACCGCACGCTGGCGGATGAGCGCTGGATCGTCGCCTTTCAGCCGGACGACGGCCCCATGAGCTATTACCTCTACCGCCGCGGCGCTGACGGCACCGAGCCGACGGCGGAGCTGTTGTTCGTCACGCGCCCGGAGCTCAAGGACTACCGGCTCACGAACATGCAACCGGTGGAGATCAACGCCCGCGACGGCCTGACGCTGCCCGGCTACCTCAGCCTGCCGGCCGGCATCGAAGGGGCGCGTCCGCCCAAGCCGCTGCCCATGGTGCTGCTGGTGCACGGCGGCCCCTGGGCGCGCGATCAATGGGGCTATGACCCGCAGGCGCAGTGGCTCGCCAACCGCGGCTATGCGGTGTTGCAGGTGAACTTCCGCGGCTCGACCGGCTTCGGCAAGGCGTTTCTGAATGCCGGCAACAACCAGTGGGGCGTCGGCGCCATGCAGCACGACCTCACCGACGCCGTGCAGTGGGCCATCGAGCAGGACATCACGGCGCCCGGTCGCGTCTGCATCATGGGCGCATCCTACGGCGGCTATGCAGCCCTGGCCGGGCTCGCCTTCACGCCGGACCTCTACGCCTGCGGCGTAGACATCGTCGGGCCGTCCAACATCCGCACGCTGTTCGAGTCCATCCCGCCCTATTGGGCGCCGGCCAAAAAGGAGCTGGTGCTGCGCGTCGGCGATGTCGAGAACGACGCCGAGCTGAACCGGCGCCTCTCGCCGCTGTTCCATGTGGACCGCATCGACGACCCGCTGATGGTGCTCCAGGGCGCCAACGACCCGCGCGTGAAAATCGCCGAGAGCGACCAGATTGTCACCGCCATGCGCGCGAAGGACCTGCCCGTGACCTATGTCGTCTTCCCGGACGAGGGCCACGGCTTCGCGCGGCCGGAGAACCGGCTCGACGCCAACGCGCGCATCGAGCGCTTCCTGGCCGAGCACTTAGGCGGCCAGGTGGAGCCCGAGCAGGCCATCGAGGGCAGCACGGCGGAGGTGCGCTGACTTGGCCCCACCGGGGCGACGACGGCGCCCGCCCCGAGTGAGCGTCTATCTCAAGCGCCTGAACCTACGAACGAAACATTGAGTTGGATCAGCCGAGACAGCTCCGGCAGCGGGCAACGCGCCGATTCGCCGATACACTTGCCGCAGAACCAGTCGGCACCGAACCGCCGACGCTGCCGCATCGACCTCAGACGAGGGCCGGATGAGATGACCCCCGAACACATCGCTGCCGTCAAGGCATCCTGGGAGCAGCTCCGCCCGATCTCGGAGCAAACGGCGTTCCTGTTCTACACGCGGCTCTTCGAGCAGCACCCGGATCTGCACGGGATGTTCCGCACCGACAGCCGCGAGCAGGGGCATAAACTGCTGGCGATGCTGGACACGGCGGTGGCGTCGCTGGCGGACCTCGACGCGCTGGAGCCCGATATCCGCGAGCTCGGCGGGCGGCACGTCGGCTACGGCGTGATGGACGGGCACTACCCGCTGTTCGAGGACGCCATGCACTGGGCACTGAGCCAAGGCTTGGGCGACGGCTGGACAGCCGATGTCGAGGCCGCGTGGCGGGCCTTGTTCGGTCGGTTGTCACGCACCATGCGCGCCGGGGCTGGCCCTGCCGCCTAACCGCGCGGTGCCGGCGCCGAGCGAGCTTTCCAGCTCGTCCACTCGCGACACCGCTCCAGCGGTGTCGCGCAGCCGCGGGCGCTTGACTGGAGTGTTGACCTCCAGGTCAACACAACGACAGAGCGGCATGCACTGATCGCGTGAGTGCGTAGCCGACCTGGAGGTCGGCTCTCCGGCCCGACGCGCCGGCCCACAAACCGCCCCGCCTCAATCGCGTACCCGGCTCTCCCGCACCACCCGGTGCACGAACCCGAGCTTCTCGATCATCGTCTGCGACAGCACGAACGGATACATATCCGGCTGACCCATGCTGCGGCTCAAGCTGTTGAGCGCGAAGGTGAGCGGCAGCCAGTTCTCGGCGATCGGCTCGAAATCGTCAATGGTGTAGGGGTCGAAGTCCGGGTCCGAGCGCTGCACGGAGCCGTCCGGCAGCCGGCGCTCGATGCGCACGCCGAAATGCGCGCTCGTCTCCAACGTGTCCACGATATGCAGGTAATGCGCCCAGGTCTCGGACCAGTCCTCCCAGGGGTGCGATGCGGCATAGGCGCTGACGAAGCGGTCTTCCCAGTCCGGCGGCGCCCCGTTCGCGTAGTGATCGTTCAGCGCCGTGGCGTAGTCCTCGCGCTCGTCGCCGAATACCGCGCGGAAGCCCTCCAGCCGGCCGCCGTCGCGGATCAGCAGATCCCAGTAGTAATGACCGATCTCGTGCCGAAAATGACCGAGCAGCGTGCGGTACTGCTCGTCCATGTCGACACGCATGCGCTCGCGGGCGGCGGCGTCGGCCTCGTCGATGTTGATGGTGATCAGGCCGCTTGCGTGCCCGGTCATGACCGGCTCCGGCGTCGCGTCCTGGCTCGACAAGAAGGCGAAGGCGAGCCCGCCCTCGGGGTCTTCCGCCTTGGTGCGCACCGGCAGGCCGAGCCGGAGCAGGCTGTAGGCCAGCCGGCGCTTGCTGCGCTCGATGCGGAACCATTTGTCGAGGTTCCCCGGGCGGGCCAGGTTCGGGATCACCTGATTCGGCCGGCAGGCGGCGCAGAAGGCCTCGTCGGTGTCCGCCGGCACCATCCAGTTGCAGACGTCGTGCTGTTCGTAGTTGGCGCACTTGCGATAGGCGCGCCCCGGCTCGGGCGGCGGGGCTGCACCAACGGGGCGCGCCGAGCGCGCACCGAACCAGCCGCCGAACCGCCCCTTGGAGGCCGGTGGCGGCGCCAGCGAGGCCGACTGAATGACCGGGACGCGCCAAAGCCCGTCGTCACCCTGCTGGAGCGCGGACAGCGCGAGCTTATCCGGCAGGAAGCCCAAGGTCGCACCGCAGTGATTGCACTGGGTGTTCTCGAAATACACCGGTTGACCGCAGACCTGACAACTGAAGGTTCTCATTGGATGTTCTAGGGGCTAGGGGCTAGGGGCTAGCGAGGCTTCGCCTCGGACCGACGAGTCGTGGGTTCATCGCTATCGAAATCGAAATCGGGATCGGGATCGGTCGGCACTCGGTTCGATTTCGATTTCGATTTCGATCCCGACGCACCTCGCCAGTCCGACGCCAGTTGAAATTTGAATAATCTTCAAACATCCGGCGCCGTCAAGCAATCCAGGAACTGCGATCCTTCAAACTTCACCCTTCACCCTTCACCCTTCACCCTTCACCCTTCACCCTTCCCCCTTCACCCTTCACCCTTCACCCTTCACCCTTCACCCTTCACCCTTCACCCTTCGACCTTCAAACTTCAAACTTCAAACTTCGCTCGCCAGCGCCGCGACGCTCTCCCGCCCATGCCGCGCCGCGAGCCGCAGCAGCCGCAGCAGGACCTGCGCGGTCAGAAAGGCGTCGCCCGGGGCCGTGTGCCGGTCGTATGGGGTGATGTCGAAGCGCCGGCAGAGCCCGTCCAGGGATAGGTCATCGAGCGGAGGCTGGCCGGCGAAGGCGCCGTCCGCCTCCAGCAGCAGCACGAGCTTGCCGGTGTCGATGTGGCGATTCTGGAGCTTCGGCGCGCCATGGCGCGCGAGTGCGGCGTCGATCATCGCGAGATCATGGCCGATGTGATGGCCGACGATGACGCCGTCCCGGAGATACTCAAGCAGCCCCGCCAGCGCCTCGGGCTCGCCGACGCCCGCACGCGTCTCGTCGCGGGTGATGCCGTGCACGAGCGTCGCCGCGGTGTTGTGCAGCACGCGCAGCAGCGCCTCGAACGTGTCGCCCAAGTCGATCCCGCCGCCGCTCACGGCCACCGCGCCGATGCTGATAATGCGGTCGCGCTGCGGGTCAAGGCCCGTGGACTCGCAGTCGAGCACGACGAAGCGCACGTCGGCGGCCGGCGCCGTGTCCGGGGCCGTGTCCGGGGCCGTGTCCGGGGCCGTGTCCGGCAAGGTGTCGGCGAACGCCGCCCGGTACGCGGCCAACGCGCGCGCCAACGGCTCTGTGCTGAGCTCGGTCATGCGAGGTCCATAGGCCAAGCGCCGCGGCCGATGCGCACGGCAGGAAATATCCAGTGTTTGGAGCAAAACGCGCGCCAAGCGGCGGGGGCGGCGCCTGCAATCAGCGCCGCGGCGTCAGCCCGTAGCGCCGCCCGGTGTACTCCATCAGCCGCAGCACGGTGCGGAAACCGGTCTTGAGCAGGTTCTGCTCCAGCCGCGTCAGCTTGGCCGGGTCCACGCGGCTGCCGTCGGTGCCGGTGGTGAAGCCGGTGCGGGCGCGATGATACAGCGCGGTGCGGAAGGCGGCCGCCGTTTCGCGGATCAGGAGCGCCGCTTTGTCGTCCTCCGGGCTCAGCACCGTGAGCCGGTCCAGCGTCGTCGGCGCCTGCTGCCCGCCGTCGAGCGCCAGCGCGCGGGCGATGTCCACCACGGGCTGGAGCGTCGCGCGCTGCACATCGAGCACCTCGGTATAGCCGCCCCCATCGTCAACGACCAGACCACGAAAGAAGGCAAGCGGCGGCAGGTTGGCCATGGAGTCGCGCAGCAAGAGTGGCACAAACTGCGGGCTCTTCGCCTCCTCGCCGTAGATGTGGCGCTCCAGACGCTCCACGAGCCGGCAGTCTCCGTACACCGGACGCAGATCGAACATCGAGGTCGCGCGATAGACGCAGCTCTCGATGGGGTCCTGGATCCAGAAGCTGAAGGCCTGCTCCCACTCCCCCACCGATCGGCACGCGCTCGGCTGCCCGGCGCTGATGACCTTGGTGGTGGTGACAAAGCCGCAGGCCGCGAGTGCCGCGCTAACGCGCCGGCCGAGCTCCAGAAAGTAGGCGCGGGCGCTGCGCGCCTGATCCGGGTCCGGGTCGTCATAGATCAGGCCATGATCGAGATCGTGGCGGGTGAACAGCTCGTTGCGGGCGGCGGCGCCGAAGAAGACCCAACAGTGGTCGAGGTTCGGGCTCTTCAGCCCCTGCTCGGCAAGCGCGCCCTCCACCAGGACCACCACCCGCCGCAGCACCGCCGCGTTGAAGGCTCCGGCCATGGGCGCCAGCCAGCGCGTCGCATCCGGCCCGGTGAGCCCGGCGGCGAGCACCCGCTCCGCCTGTACCCGCAGCGCGGCAAGGTCCGAGATGCGCGGAGCGCGCGCCATGTCCTCGATGATCGCGAGCGGCGCCGCGCCCTCCACCCGGGTCAGGTCCCGGCGGGTCAGCACACCGGCGAAGGGGCCGTCGGGCCGGCCATTCGCGGTCAGCACGATGTACTCGACATTCAGCTCCAGCATCCGCGTCAGATAGCGACCGGCCTCCAGCCCGGGCGCACCAACGCCACACACCGGGCGCATCAGCGCGCCGGCGGGCGCGTCCAGCGCGAGCCGCCCGCTCGCCACCTGATCGCTCAGCATGCGCGGCGTAATCACCCCGAGCGGCGCGCCGCCCGGGCTCGTGACCACGGCCGCCTCGCCACCGCGCAGCGCGAGGCTCGCCGCGACCTCCCGCAGCGGCGTGTCCGGTGCGCACTCCGCCGGCCGCGCCGGCTGATCCACCGGCCGGCCGAGCCAGTCCACGGGGCGCCGGCCAATGCGGAGCTCATCGCCGCGCTCCTCCCGCAGCTCCAGCGCCGGCGGCAGCAGCGTCGCGGAGAAATAGGTCGCGAGGAAACGGCTCGCGCGCGGGTGGCGCTTCACCAGCTCCCAAAACGGGTCCGCCGGCAGCGCGTAGAGGATCACATCGGTCTCGGTGCGGGCGGTGTAGACGTGCTGGCCGATGCCGAGAAAGCGCCCGACGCCGAGCAGATCGCCTTCGCCGCGCACGTCGCGGAGCTGCTCCGTGCCGTCCTCGCCCTGCTCGAAGAGCCGCACCGCACCCTGCTGCACCACGTAGACGTACGGCTTCTGCTTGGCCCCCTGCAAGAACACCAGCTCATCGCGCTCATGGAAGACCACGCGCCCGGCGCTCACCAGCGTAAACAGCTCGTCGTCACCGAAATACTGAAAAGGCGGCCACCGGCGGAGAAAGTCCATGACCCGATGGGCGATGCTGGCGGTCTTCAAGGTGGCGGTCGCGGGTCGGCCCGGCTGGCAGCGGAAACCGGGGATGGTAGCCCATGCGCGCGCCGCCGGGGCGCAGGAAGTCCGAGGAAATGGGAGGGAAACCCGCGCAGGGGCCGGCGGAACGCCGTTCCCAGTCGTTTTCCGGTGCGTTCGCTGCCGGGTCGGGGAGCCTCGGCGCCAAGGCGTGGAATCTCGGTCTCGATTTCGATTTCGATTTGGATTGCGACGAACGGCTGGCGGAACCTGCGTTTCGGAGATGAATGGAACGGTGACTAAGGCGATTGCCGGAAAAAAACGTACCGAATGGCGCAGGATTTTCGTCTGCCTTCAAGGAGCGGCAGCGGGTGCATAGTCGAACTATGCACCCGCTGCCGCGACGCAGAAGGCGGGCGAAAAGACAAGCCAGGCGGTATGTTTTTTGACAGAAATCGCCTAAGGCTCTTCTTCGGAGGCCGGCGCCGCATTCAGCACGCTCCCTATGACCTGCGCAAAGCGCTGCATCGGATTGAGCCCGGCGATGGCGTCCTTCATGTCATCCAGGCGACGCGCATCCTCGTCGTCCACGACCAGCATATCGAGGCTGGACAGGAGGCTCGCGGCGGCGGCCTCTTGGCCTCTGACGGTGGCGAGCATGGCCTGGGTTCCCCACAACAGAAAGACCTCCTGGATGTGCAGCCGGGGGCGCTCCATGAGCCCGTCGAGCAATTGCTGCGCCTCTTCGAGCGCGCCCTGGTCGTTCAGCCTTTGGTCGATCAGCCGTTGCGCGAGGCTGCAGCGGCCGAACAGGTAGTCGGGGTGCTTGTCGACCAGATCCCGGAGCAGGCGCAGCGAGTCCTCGGTCCTGCCCTGGGCACTGCGCACCGTGGCCAGATTCATGAGCGCGATCGGATGCTCCGGCCTCTGCGCAAGGATGTCGTTCAGCCGGCGCTCCGCCGCGTCGAAGCTATCCTCGTTGAAGCACCTAATGGCCTCGATCAGCAGCGCATCGAGCTCGGGCGGCAAACCGCTCTCGTTGGGTTCGCGATGAATCTCGGTGCCCATCACGTTGACATCCCGCACTTGCTCGCCATCGAAGTACGGAATCGCCTCACCCGGCCGGATGCAGCCCAGCTCTCCGAGCGCGCTGATAAAGCCGACGCGCTCATGCTTGGTGCCGAGCGGCAAGCGGGCAAAGTCCCGCAGCAGCTCGGCGGCCGACGGATCGGCCTGCTGGGCCCGGCGCTTGAGCAGGATGCCGATCAACGGCGTTGGGGCGCCGCCCAGATACATGGCTTCCAGGTAGCAGTTCGCGGCCGTGAGCCTATCGAGCTGACCGCTCCCGTTGGTCTCATCGGCGAACAACGCCGTACTCCACGCGAGGGGCAGGTAATCGCGCTCGAAAATGCAGGGGAGGCGTGACGCGATCGCCAGGTCGGCGGATGGACTGAGGTTGTGGCGGGCCGGCGTGAAGTCCGCTGTCGCGTCAAGGGCAGCCCGCCACCACTGGCGGGCGGCGTCGAGGTCGCCGAGTCGGCAGGCAGCGCTGGCACCGAGGTGGTGCAGCGTCGCCCGTTGCAGATCGGCTGCGCCATCGAACCAGTCCTTCGCTCTCGCGCGCTCGAACGCCGACCAGGCCGCCTGATCCTCGCCCAGCATCAGCAGCGTCTCGATCTGAGGCAAGGCGTCCTCGAAGCGGCGCGCGTCGGCCGCGGCGAGCGGCGCAGCCAGCGCTCGGGCGCCGGCGGCAGCGCCCTGATACAGGCGCAGGCGGGCGGCCCAGGCAAGCGCGAACACGTTGCCGGGCTCACGCTCCCAGTTGGCCAAAAAGACCGTCAGCGCCTCGGCGGCGCGATCGAGGTGAAACAGCGCCAGCGCGCGGTTGTTGCGTGCGGACGGTATCTCGACGCCGTCCAGCCAGTGCAAGGTGCCGGCGAAATCCTTGGCTTCGAGGTGCAGCCTGCCGATTTCGGAGCGGACCATGGCATCGACGTCGGCGTCGCGGGCGCCGAGCTGACCGACCAGGGTCTCGATCAGGCCCGGGTCGAGCGGAAAGCCCGGCGTCCGCCCACCCAGCGCGCGCACCTTCTCGGCAGTCCAATCGGCGAGCAGCAGGCGACCGTGGCGCGCCGCGAACCCGAGCATGGCCTCCTGTGCCGGCAGGCTGTTCGGTCGCCGCTCGGCCCACGCAAACGCGGCGAGCTCGGCGACGCGAGCCCCCTTGGTGTACTCCAGCGCCTCGACCAGCGCGCGATGCAGTCCGCCATGATCCGGAAACCGGCGCAACGCAGCGCCGATCCTGCGCAGGGCGGCCTCGTGCTGCCCATCCTCCAGCAACCGCTCGATCGCCCGCAGTTGCGCGGCGTCGGGGCGAGCCTTGGCCTGAGACTTGGTTGCAATGCGGTTCTTCGCCACGGGGCCTGACCACCTCTACTGATGCTTGAGTGGCGGCTACGATACCGAAACCGCGATGGTTGAGCAGGGGCCATCGCATCCACGCGCCGGCCGACGGGCACGGCAGAGCGATAGCCCAAGTGCCGAGGCTAAGGAACGCTTCACAAAAACAAGTGGCACACTCCGCGGTCGCGCCTACAGCAGGGGTTCCTTGCCGTCTCCATCGAAATCGAAATCGGTATCGAAATCGAAATCGCGCCTCTCATCGTCACAGATGCGACGGGGCTTTCACTCGCGACAACGCTCCGGCGGTGTCGCGCGTCTGCGGGGCGCTCTGCGCCCCGGTGCAGTCGCGGGGTCCGGCCGTCAGCGCCGGATTGGAGAAGCGTGCCGGATGCGCTCAGTGCAGCTTGCCGGCGGCAACATGGTCGTCGTCTGCCACCGGCAGCAGGTTCGCGAAACGCCCCTGCACCCCGTCGAAGAGCTGGAATTGCGGCTCGCCGAAGGTCTTCTTGCGCTTCGACACGCCCTTCGGCTTCACCGGCACCTGCGCGCACCACATGCCGTGCCGCGTCTCCAGATTGAACGCGATGGCATCGATCCGGTACGGAGAGGCACCGATGGAGCCGTACTCGTCCAGGATCTCCTGGTAGCGTGCCACCTTGTCCGACGGCAACGTCCAGGCGTCCATGATCACGAACACGAAGTCCGCCTGGAGCAGGTGCGCCACATGGCGCAGCATGGCAGCCGCCTCATCCTTCGCCTGGTCCGACGGCGTGACCATGGGCACGATCTTCGTCTCCCCGGTGCGGAGGTTGCCGACGAAGGCCATGTGCGAGAGGGTCTCGCCCGTCTCGACGATGCCGCGCGCGATCTCAATCAGCGGCTCAATGATGTTGCGATAGGCGGCCGGCATCCCGCTCATGATGTGCCTCCGTCAGCGCCGCGGAGCGACGGCGCGAGCTGATCTGGTCATATCGGTACGGCGTTGCAGCGGTTGCCGGGGCTGCCGGCACCGCAGCGACGCTTATGGTATCGCCGACGACCGCCGACATTCACCAGCCATCGAGCCGCCGACATCGGCGCGAGGTCCGCACTCTGCTAATCCGCCGGGCCCGGGCCGTTGGGCTCGGCGAAGACATCCGCGAGGCTGGTGCTGTCGAGCACCCGCTCGCCCCAGGTCTCCAGCCCCGGCTCGCCCGCGCCATCCCGACGCGCATCGACCCAGGCCGGGAGCGGCCCCAAGCGGCGCACCAGTTGGCGGCGCAGCAGCTTGGCCTCGCCGCGGAGAATGCCTCCCTACGTGGCGGCCAGCTCGGCGACTTGCGCGCGCAGCTGCTCGATTTCCGCGTTCACGGAATCGGCGCTGGTGGTTGCGTCGCTATGCTCAGGCATAGCGCGAGCTCACGCACCTAACACTCTGTCTGGCCAGGGTCCTGAATAGTTACGCGCCAACTACCTTGACAAACACCGCCCCCGAAGACGCCTATGCGGGTGACCTCTCAACAGGTAGGAGAACTCTACTGCCAACTTTCACTCGTTCCTCTATATAATCAAGACGACGGATGCCGGCATCGAGTTGATCCTTTTCAGCTTGCAAAGTATTAATGGTGCTTCGATACTCTCTTTGCTGCCCCTGCTCCAAGGTCGCCGCCAACTGCTTACGCTTGTTCAATTGCGCCAAGACACCCTGACGCTGCTTCTCCGCGACGTCGCGATTAGCTCTCGCGAGTTCGGCGCGTTGCGCTGCGCCTTGGCGTTCCAGGCTCGCGATCTCTCGTTCTAACGTCTTGTTATAATCGGCGACCTGCCTGTTATAAGCCTTGGCGCTGGAGAGTAGTTGCTCCATCGAATCGTTGCTGAGCCGCAGATTGCGGTAGGTCAAAAGTTGCTGCCTCGCTACTTCTCGACCAGCTAGATTCCCCACCAATCCTCCAATGCCCGCGCCGATTATTGTTCCTTGCGTACGCTCGTCTTTCCCTGCTACCTGGTTACCGATGGCCCCGCCGGCGGCCGCTCCAATCGCCGTTCCCGCCATCACGGCCTGAAGGAAAATCTCTTCTTCTTTCGGGTTCTGCGGGCTGGTGCTTCCGAGTTCCGTGGTCACACAGCCTGCGGAAGTGATCGCCACCATAAAGGCCACCGAGGCCGACATCGCAAATCTACTTTTCATGGTCAGGTGTCTCGTATCTTCGTTGTGAAAAGGTCAGTGGGTTAAAGTATTCAGTTCTTGTTGCCTGGCGGCGACCTCTGATTCGAGCGTCGCGATATCTGACTGCAACCGCCTATTCTCTGCTGCAATCTTTTCCCGATTGGGTGCAGCGGGAATCGAAGCAACCGGGGGAAGTCTCCGGAGTTGCTCCCGCTTAGCAGCAAGTAATGCCTTAGACTTCTGTAGCTCGCGCCGCTTCTGATCTCTTGATCTTTCGAGTTCGGATGAACGCGCTTCAAGTCCTCTTGTCGTGACCTTCTCTTGGCGAAGCTGGCTATTTAAAGACGTCTCCCGTCCACGCTCTTCGTCCATGTAGCGCTGATACGCACAGCCGGATAACGCGGCTAACGCGGCAAGCATTAAGCAAACAGCAAATGCGCCCACCATCGGATGACCGTGCGCACCGGAGAAACCGCAATTTTGCATGGATTCATTCTCGCTCGTAACGTCATAAGAGCGCACCGGCTCTCGACTCGGCGGTCGCGCGAGCCTAGGTTCGCGCAGCCGCTGCTTGGATTCCCTTATCCGTAGCCCTTCTCCGAGCCAATGCCATGGTTAACGGAACTCCGGCTGCTGCGTAAAGCTTCTCACCAAGTCCGGTGGCCTAAGCGTCACTCCACCTCTTACCATACTCACGTGTCTAGCAATCATATCGAGAGAACGCCGCTGTCTTCCCGGATCCCCGGATTCCTCTCTATCCGCGAGCCAATCTTCAACCTCGCGCTTCACTGCATCGAATAGAGCAGGATCTGTATCTTGTGCGATCTCGACGACGATCCTCCAATAATCGCGAACCATCTGCTGCCCTTCGTTGTGCCTTTCAAGATACCGTTTATCTCGCACTGGAGATGGTCGCAACTTCAAAATTTCTTCGGCCTGCACCAACGATCGAAAACCCAGGTATGCGTTGGCGCTGGCTTGGCGCAACAGGGCTTCGACTAACCGGCGCTCTCCGAAGCGAACGCGACCCAGATTCTTGACGATCTCCTGGTCCTTTATCGCGATTCTCTGTCGCGCACGCTCAAGCTCCTTCTCCTTATCCGCAAGAAGACGTGTTGCCGCTTCGGAGTTCAAGATTTCCATATCCGGCCTGAAAGCTGCGTTCTGCCCCGAGAGTTCGGTGACTTCGCTCTTGAGGGCGTCACGTTCTCTAGTCAAATGAGAGATCTCCCGACGAGCGCCGGCGATGGTATCCCGCAGCTGATCGTTCATGGATGAAAGTTCTATGTTCGAAGATGAGCGTTGTTTGAGTTCTGACTTAAGGCTTACGACGAGTGCTCCTAGCTGTTTTTCCTCTACCGAGTGGTGAGTGACGTCCTCACTGCCATACTCCGAACGTGTAGCGACTTGTGCAACGCGGTCGCGAAGCCTGGCCAACTCCTCTTCGCGTTCAGATAGGCGGTCTCGTAGCGTGGCTACTTGAGAAGTATCCGCTTCCATTTCGGCATTGCGCTCATTTGCGGTGCGCAATGCCGCCTCAAGGCGTCGGCGCTGGTCGGTGGAAGACCCCAGCGTGGCTTGCAAGGCATCTCTTTCACGCTGCAACTCCTGGATGCGTCGTTCTGCGGTTCGCAACGCATCGACGTTATGAGCTTGCGCAGATGGCGCGGGCCCCGCCGACGCACCGAGCTGGAGTGCCATTAGCTCGGCGGACAAGCGTTTGTTGTCTCTGCGGAGTTGCTCGCGTTCCTCTTGAAGTAGCCGAACGGCATCTTGCGTCGCTTGGCTCGCTGGACTGCTCTCGCCTGTGGGGCCAGGATGCGGCAACCCGTTCTCTCTGGCGTAGGCGGCGAAAGCTCGATCGAATTCGGCAGGGCCGCCGTGGGATGCGGAGATCGCGGTGCCAAGGGCGAGTCGAAAGCCGATCCAGTCTTCACGTGGCAGAGTACCGTCGTCAAAATACGGCTGTGCCTCAGTCCGGCTCGCAACGGAGACGTTAGCGGGCGTGTCGTTGTATTTTGCGCCACGAATCGCGTACTGCCCAAAGCGGCCTTGTTGATACTCAGGACCGAATAGATTGATCGTGTACTCCTGGACATTGCCCAGCATGTCGTACAAGCCGAGCGGGTTGGGTTCTTTCTTCGCGACTTCCTGAGCGTGTGCTCCTACGCCACTGTTGAGACCGAGCCACTCGTGCGCCGCAATGGCGTCCCCATAGGGATGGCGGCTATCAAACAGTAGAGGACGCGCCTTTGACGTGACGAGACCGCCCCGGGCGGCGAACTCCCATTCCGCCTCAGTGGGTAACCGCGCGAATGCCATCGCTCCACGATAGGAGGGTAATTGGTTCCGGCGCTGGGACAACATCCATGTATTAAGTGCTTCAATGAAAAGGTGAATCTCGGCGATGGTGATGCCGGTTTGTGGTTCGCGGTCGTCAGCCATCCGCGAGGCTGATGCCACTGGTCTCGGGCGTTTACGCCAGCCCTTCGCCGAATCTGGGCTATCGCCGTCTTCCTCTATCATAAAGGCCCGCCACTGGCCTTTTTGGACCTCAGTGCTGGAGAGGTAATAGAGCCATTCCAAGGTGCCGTCGCGTTCGGCGACGAACCCGCCCGCTAACAAGGTATCGACCAGTCTTGTTTTGTAGTTGGAGTCCCCTTCTTCTCTCGAGCCCAAACGGATGTGCCTACTGTTGAACATCCGGCTTCCGTCGATCCCGAGAAAAACCGATTTGAATACGAGGGGGTCTGCGCCCGGCACGGGTATGCTGACCGTGATGGATGCACTGCCGTCGGTTGAGGCACTAGCTACGAAAGACGCGAAAAGCAGCACAAAGGCAGCTATCGTTAACGCGCATGCTCTCGTGACGTGGTGTCTAGTCGCAGTCTGAAGCATTCTCCCACGACCCATTATTCGCGGATATAGTCGCCTGGCTCGATTCTTAGAACAGCAATAGCAGCTAAGAGAGAGGAAATTGTTGCGCTTACGAGAATGACGGCCGTCAGCAATCCCGCCGCACCAAGGTCTAGACGCGTCAAAGTGGCATTTACCCGGTAGATGTTGGCGACGACACGAGAGGCGGACTCATCGAACAGCCAGAAGGCGAGTAGTGCGACGAGAATCGCACCGAATACCAGGAACACGCTTTTCAACAATGGATAAAGAATGAGAACAATGCGCGGCAGTCCCAGAAGCTGCAGGTACGCGAGATCCACTCGGTTACGTTGGATGCCCGCGTAGACGTTGGCGACGACAGCGAATAAGCCAGAAACGCCGGACACAGCCGCGATGAGTAGATAAAGTTGGTTAAGGGAGTCAGCGACCCACTGTACTTGGCGAACATCTTTGATGCGTGAGGCCGGCTCGATTAATGCGGGCTCACCGGTGTCTTTGCCTTGTTTGATGATGAACGCAACGAGCTCCTCAAGGCTGTCGATCGAGCTGGCGTAGGCGCGAAAGAAGCGCGTTCCAGAAGCGATGGCGTGGAATTGATCAGTGGGGGCGTCGTACCGGGCATCGCGCTGACGGGCGGCATTGAGACGCCCTGCAAGACCGCGTGGTATCGCAATGCGGCCCGCGTGCAAATCGGGCGTATGGATGAGCTGTACAGGTACCTCGATGGTCTCGCCAGCGCCAGACATGAAAGCTATCATTGCGTCCTTACCGGAAGGCCCGTCCATCACGGCGGACACCGCCACGCAAGATAAGGTAACATTCGACTGTTGGCGCAAAGTGCAGATGGGATCTTGGGGCAAGATCACGGGGCGCACGCACGTCGTCCGCGTTCCTATCCGTAAATCGATCGAGAAGGGATGGATAAAGGGCACCAGCTCCGCGGCAAAGCCCTCTTCCGCGTACCAATCAGCAAGCTCGGAGATCTCGTACTCCGAAATGCGATTGCCCACGGTCTCCCACAATAGTTGTTCTCGCGTGTCCTCGGTCTGCCGTGGGAGGATTTCCACGAGTGTCGGCGGTTGGCTAAAGGCCATTCGGCGTGCAAGCATGCGGCGGAGCATCGGGTCCGCGGGCGAGTCGTCCACCAATGCGATGACCCCGTCATACTCGGCCGTGATTCCGCTCGGTGCGCCGGGGAGTCCAAATGCTGGAAGGCCCTGACCATCGCGCCAGCGGTCGATTTCGTTGAACAACGCCAAGGGCAGCCAGAGCTTCTGCTCACCGAAGGCACTGCCCGGTACAATTCCGATGACGGGCAGCGATACTCGATGGCGCTCTTGTTCTCCAGTATCCCGTATAAGCTCGATCACAAAGTCGTCACCGACCTTGCTACTCGTGTCCGCGGCCAATCGTCTCGACAGAACGACGGCCATCTCATCGGATGGAAGCACAATCTGGTTCTGCGTCAGAACAGGTTCCTCAGAGATCACCGGCACCGCATTCACCGGTGTCGGAATCTGCTCCACGTCGAGCATGAGCCCTGAGGTTCGGGCAGCGACAACAATATCGGCCACCACACGCAATTCGCGCAGCCATTGCTCGGATAGCGGATGGGACATCGGATACTTCGGCGTAACCAATCGGATTTCAGGGTCGTGACGCAACTTATCGAGCATACTGCCGACCAACCCTTCTCGTAGACCAAGCAGGATGAACAGAGGAGAGAATACGGCACCCAAGGCGAGGATCATGCATAGCGACAAGATCCATTCGTAACGCAAGTCGAGGACAACGAGACGGGAGATATGCCACGTGTCACCGAGCGGCATGACCTAGCCCCGGATTGCGCTCGGCTGAGTCTGGAGCACCGACCTCAATGGTCCAGTGCCGACATCGACGGGCTGAAATGCGAGAACTCGATCTGCGGTCTTTGCGAGCGAGAGGTCGTGTGTGACCATCAGAATCGAAGATCTAGCGCCTCTGGCGAGGTCCCGAAACCTCACCAAAACCTGTGTCGCGTTGTGGGTGTGAAGACTAGCCGTGGGCTCATCGGCCAGGATGAGCGGCGGCGATTGCACCAGCGTTCTGGCCAGCGCCGCCAACTGCCGCTGTCCTCCGGAGACGCGCCCCGGGCGCTTATTCCGGACGGAGGAAATACCAAGCTCTTCCGTAATCACATCGACGTGCTCCGCCGGCTTCCCAGCGAGTCTGGCGCCGAGTTGAATGTTCTCGCGCAGGGTCAGGAACTCAAGAAGTCCGCCAGTTTGCAGGACATAAGCAAGGCATCGGCGACGTAGTCGCGATCGAGCCAAGTCGTCAGCGCCGGCTATATCGACGAGGGCCTTGTCGCAGCTCAACTTGAACTCCTCCACACGGTCCGGCGATAGAATAAGTCCAATCAAGTCAAGCAGGGTGCTTTTACCGCTACCGTTGTCGCCTATGATCGCGACGAACTCCCCGGGCGCCAGATCGAGACGGGGGATCTGGATCAGGACAGGCGCAACGCCTACCCCGCGCAGCTTTTCCATGCCCCTGATTCTGAGCCTGATTGTATCCTCGGGCGGAGCGACGTTCACGGCAATTGGTCCAACGGTACGGCAACAACACGCTGATCGGCACCGAGGCTCAGAATCGTCCAGATATCCTTATTGGCCCGACTTCTTCGAAGATCTTCATAGTAGTCGAGTCTTCTCGACATACTACTTACAAAGTCCCGAACTCTATCCTTGTTTCTGAACTCATCACGATGCATGCGCATGATCTCGCTATCATAGGGTAGCTGGTCGATGCCCAGCGGAACGCTAAAGGCGTCTCGAAAATCGACGGCCGTTGGATCGACCATGGTCATCCGTGTATTGGTCCGGAGCATATCCCAGAAGTCTATGGTCGTAATGTCCTCAGCGCGCAATGCCTTCTCTCCCACTTCTTTGAGTTCCTTCACACGGGCGGCCAACTCGTCGAGCTCTGTTTCGTTCAGCAGCACCATCGGTTCCAGCGCATAGTGACTGGGGCTGGTGAGAACCTTATCTGCCACCCACCCAGTAATCTCCCCTTCTGGCAACAGCGGGTCGGCGAGCAGTAAGCTCGCTTGTTGGAAGATCAACTCGGACAACGAGCCTGGGGGGGCTTCAGGAAGGGGTTCACCGGTTTCTCTACTTTGCTCGACACTTTCAATATCCTCGCGCGACTGCTCGAAACGCTCGAGCACAAGTTTGGTAAATCCAGGACCGTTCGCGTCGATTGACGTGAAATAGTACCGAGGATCGGTAGAACCGCGGGGGCCGGCGTAGAAAGCCGATAATGCCTTATACTGCTTCCGCGATTCGGGGTCATGGGCCTTAGATATCGTTCCCGGAATGTGGAAGGAATAAATGCGCACCCCTCGGATGTTCGCCTTGTCCCATACTTTGCGTACCGTTAATTCAGATGTCTCTTTCCCAGGCGCGTCGCCAACCAGGAAGAGAACGCGAACTGCATTCTCACGCCAACGGGTTTCCTCAAGCGCGCGCTCTATACCCTCCAGCATGGCTTCCGGAAAGTCGTCGTCGACGATGGTTGTTACTGCTTTGACATCACGCAGCATAGGAAGGAATTCGTCGACCGCCAGCGTGTGGCTGGTAAATGCATGACTCTCGTAATCGAAGCCACGGCCCGCGTCTTGGTAACCAACGAACCCAAATTGTAGATCCACTGCCCGGTTATTGTTCGCGAACTGCTCAGTTGCCGAGATCACGTCACGCAGGTAGGGCGCCATCGACTGGGTGGTGTCCATGACGAATACGATGTCGATCGAGACCGTGCCCGCACCGCCGCGGTTATCTGAGCCACCCGGTCTTGTGCGAGCGGCGACCTCAAGCAGCCGAACCTCCGAGTTGTCCACCCGCAGGTCCAGGGAACGGCTTCGGTCGTAAAAATCCAGGACCGGGTAGAAGATGGCACGCTCCTGCTTGGAGTGGACTTTGGGCTCTCTTGCGATGACCTCTGTCGTGCCCGAGCTGGCCCGACCAAACTGTTCAAGCTGCCTGGCGATGCGTTCGGCGCGCACCCCTGGCTCTGCACGGATCAGGTCGAGCAGCGACTCCTTGGAGCGATAGAACAGGGTGTCGGGCCGAGTACTTGGATTCGTGAATTGCATCACGACGGCGCGCCGCCACGGGATAGCCTCCGCCGCAGCGATCCATCCGAGCGCCTTTGGCGACCACCCCCTCGGCTTCACCAGAGGGACGTACTGCTCGGTTACTTGGTACCAGTGGTTCCCGTCGTCACCCTCGGCAGCGCCCAGAACACCGAATGCCTCGTACTGCTGGATGCCGTCGCGGACAACGGGCGCACTGGCACTCGGCTCCGCCTGAATCCTGGCTCCTTCCAGGGTCAACACCCGGGAGACAGCGTCGATATCCGGGGGGGGCGGATAACCATCCCACCAAGTCGTCCGGCCATCAGCTAAGCGGATCTCCCTCATCACGCCGCGCGGGTATCGGGTGAGATAGCGTTCGGCGCGCTGTCGGCCAACCGCCTCCGCGGTTGTCCCTAGCTCGGCCGCCATCAGTTGGTTCAGCGCCCTTCGGTCAGTATTCTCCTCTTCGGCGAGGGCGCGGACGTCCTCGCCACAGGCATCTCTTCGTGCGTTGAACTGGATCATGCCATCGAGCCGTTCGCCAATACAGCGCGTGGCATCCAACAAGTGTGCCTCAAGCACCGGTTGCCGGGAAGAAAGGGACTGGAGCAGATCCGCATAGGATGCGTCGGCCCGGCCGGGTGACGGCGTGAGGAAGAGCATCGTGAAGAAAAGTGCAATCAGCACGTGCGAGGGCGCCCGCAGGTTCATCTCGATCATGGCTCTGTCCTGAGCAGTGTCGATTGTTGCTCGAGACTGTCATATACCCACCAAGGCGTGCGGTTCGCGACCAGGTGAACCCTCGTTGGTGCGCCTTCCAGGTCACTCTGCAGCGTCGCGTCGCCTTCCACTGTCGTTGCATCTCGGCCCTGAAAGTGGATGAACATGGTCGTTGATCCGTCTGGAGGGATCTCTGCCGGCAGGTCGCTCGCGGAAAAGAGCGGGGAGGAGAAATCGATTCGGTCGATGACCACAGGCCGATTGCTCGAGTTGCGCATCTCGATCGCCGCACTGGATCGGAAATCTTCCGAATAAGGAAAAACCAGGGTCTCGGGTGTTACAACCAAAGCACCCGCTTCAGGCCAAAAATACACCGCGAGGGCTATGACCGCCGCAGCGCCTGCGCCGAACGCGATAGGTTTGATTTGCTTCGCATCGATTGGAATTCCGCCGCGTCCCTTGCAAGGAAGAGGTACAAGCTCCGCACCGCAATCCCTACCCGACGCTGTCTTGCCTGGGCACTTTGGATTACCTCCGCGCAACGCCGGCGGCAGCTCATCCTCGGAAAAGAGGCGCCTAGCCAGGGCGAACTCACAGGCGTCGCCGAACTTCTTTTCGCAGCGATAACATGTCGCCATAACTCCCAGCCCTTACGTTCGATGATTAGAACGCCCGTCGCCGATTCTTGTGATACTGCGCTTGCTACACGCGAATACGGATATACTCTAACCGCTTTTGGCCTGTCGGGGGAGCAAACAGCATTCTACGGTACGTTTGAGCGCACGACCTCACGCGACCCCGTTCCACTTGGCGTCGTCACGCGGATTCTTACTACATTCGTGGGTTCTTGCCCAAATGGCGAGAAAGCTCCATCGCTTCCTGCATTTGGGTATCCAACTCCCGATAACCAGCATCATCCTCGTTGCTTCCCGACAACAGGAAAAACTCCCCACTCATCGCGCTCAACCGCTGCTCCAGTCTCTCAGGGTCGAAGTCTTCCTTCTCGTACCGAGCGCGCAACAGTCCAGCGAGCGGGCTCAGTGCATCCTCTTGGAACTCCTTTCGGTATAGGGAATGAATGATCACCGTTTCTATTGGGATCGGATGGCCGTACCGTTCCTCGCTTTGAGCGGCAGCATCTCGCACCTTGGTGGATAGTCGCATTCCGGAAGAGACCTTATCTTCGACCCGTCCGTAACGATCCTTCACGCCAAAAAGAATCTCGCGCCCGTCTTGATCTGGAATCTGCATCAAGCCCATCGCGGTGGCCAACAGGCAGACGGGCATCTGACCCAGAAGCACTGTTTCCCGACTCTCTTTCATAAGGTCCGGAAGTGGTGGACGATGGCTTTCGGTATGGCACTCGAAATACCCGCGTTTGGAGTCTTCCGCCGAGCGCTGGTCTAGACGTTTTCGGTACTCGGCTCTCAAACCGTGCGTTACGCGTGCAAAGCGAGCTGAAAAGAAAAACGCGACCGAAAGGATGGATATCTCGGTGGGGTTGCGCTCCTCGGGCACCTCTCGGAAGTATGTCTCGACCTCCTTGCATCCGCCCTGAGACCCCGTTGTCGACTCAACCCTGCGACGTAGTTGCTCTTCGAACTCGTCCGGTACGGACGAACACTTTGGCACGAAGACACAGCGGCGTAGGACCGGACCCTGCGTCGGTAGATCCATCCGCTCCTCGTTCGGCTGGAAAGACACCATGGGCATCGATCGCTCGATCAGATTCCTGATCCAGGATTCGAGATCTCCGTCCGTGCGTCCGCCATATTCCGTGTAGAGCTTACGGACAATGTTCTGACCAAGGATACCGTCGAAGTTGGGGTCGTCTTCTTTCATCTTTCGATGGGCCTCGAGTGCGTTGTCCTCAGATATCCTTCGCAACGCATCCACAAGGGGGCCTCCTACCCTTTCTGTGTCGTCTACTGGCATGCGCTCGGTGTAGAGGCGAAACTCGTAGCGATCTCCGCGCATCTGCTTCAGCCGCTCCATTGCCGCATCCGCCCGTAGGTCCTGAATTGATTTGTTCGCGATGAAACGCTTCAGGATCGCGTCGTTGACATAGTCGACATCAACGACGTACGTGATGTCCTCCCGGACAGCGCGTGCGGCGGAGGCATTGATGCGCGACTCGATCTCGGTTGCGAAACTGGTCGCCGTCTGTTTCAAACGCGTGTCGAAAAGTGCGACCTGTTGTTGCAACGACTTCAACTCATCGACCAGGGTGGCGCAGAATCGCTGTCCATATTCGGCAGCGCGCTGCTCGGTTGCCCAGAAGTAGTAACGGGTGGTCGCCGTGATATACTCGTTGAAAAGCCGCTCGTGCTTGCCTCCTGCCCAGCGTCCGGCCTTGTCGTATTGCTCGCGAATGCCCTCTCTGAGCCGATCGGCTTCCTTCATCTCGTCGACCGACTCACCCGCGGCACCTCCAAACCAGAGTCTGTCTTCCTCAACGCGACCGATCAGGAACTCCAATGCGTCTGGCAACCCGTGCAGCGGGTATTCCGGGTTCATGCGCTCGATGTTGACAAGAAGATCCCTCTCGATAGCGGATCGTATCCCCACCGCCCGTTGGCTAACATCCGTCGCTTCCATGCGAATCTTGAAATAGTCATTGACACCGCCCCCGTCGCCGCGGGAGCGGAACCCCTGCTCCCAGTAGACGTTGGCTCGGTGATCGAAATCGTCCAGCCAGACTTTTCGGGCGTCGTAGGCGTCACCGAGATCTTCTACGGTCTCCCGTGCTTCTTGCGCCAAGGCGTTGCGCCACTCGACCTCGTAGGTATCGAACTTCGCATTGCCGGATTCATCCTCGACGACATCCAGATAGAGATGCTCCCGCGTTGCGCGCCATACCTGTCGACGCACGTCCACGAAGTTGTCACGCGAGAAGGCCCGAGGACTTTCCCGATACCCGTTGTCCCAGTTGTGGTACAGAAGCTTCAGTAGAAACTGTCGACCGAACGCATAGGAGAGCTTCTCCCGAATCTCTCGCTCCGGGATCGCGACCCGCTGAACGCCGTAGGCAATAAAGGCAGTCGAGCGGATTCCCCCGTTGACGTCGGTCGGATAGGTCGCACGGTCTTCCATGCTCAGCACATCCCGCAACTCCTTGGGTAGGTTCCCCATCTGCCTGACCGAGAGTTGAAAAAGAAACTCCGCGACATTCTCGATCTGCTGCTCGAATCGTATGTCCGAATGGC
The DNA here is from genome assembly GCF_001469165.1 of Thiohalocapsa sp. ML1. Lineage (GTDB taxonomy): Bacteria > Pseudomonadota > Gammaproteobacteria > Chromatiales > Chromatiaceae > Thiohalocapsa. Next base: position 64,683 of record NZ_JABX01000032.1, read on the forward strand.
CCTCGGTGGTTTCGGTGATCAGCGCCACGGACTTGTAGGTCCCGGCGAGGTCTCCGGTCGACCTGCCCGGCTCCGGAACCGCAAGACGGCGCGGGCTTGGGGACGCCGTAATGTCCCAAGGCCGATAAAGCCCGAGCCTGAAGGCGTTCAGCTCCAGCAAAGCCCCGAACTGATTGGCGTAAAAGTTACCCGTATTGACGTCGCCAACGTCTTTTGCGGTGGCGAAACCATGGACATACAGTTCATAGTCTCCCGTCTCGGTCTTCAGGTGCTTCTGAATCTGGGCCAGCGTATCGATCAGGGCGCCGCTGCCGGTGCCCGCGGCCAATGTACAGGCGACGTGAATCTCTGCCCCTACCTTGCCATCGCGGCTCAGCGCCGAAAGCCGGTCGGCGATCGCACGAATCACATTCTCGATGCTATTGGCGTTCGCCAGTGCCAGACGGCCCATACGCCTAATCTGATTGCAGCCATTCGGTTTGGTGGACCCGCGGGTAATGTCCTGCACGAAGCCAAGATCATCGCGTATCCATGGCTCGATGCCAGGGTAGCGCTCGATGCTGGTCAGAATGCGGTCGATGCCAACCGGATTGATGAGCACCTTCTCCTTATCGGCAAGCTTAAGTGTCTCACCGAAGACACGCCACGCCCGCGCCCGCTCGCCGGCGCCTGAAAGGTCCGCGTCGTTGGAATCGACACTGAGCGTGGCGATGCGGGATGTCACCCGTTCCCCGCCGAAATTGTCCTCGAACTCGTAGGTCTCGGGATAGGGGCCGGTGTTCCCGCGGGACCGCCACTCGACATACAGCTTTTTCTTCAACTCACGCACGACGGCGCAGCCGGTACCCCCCAGGCCCACGAGTAACAGGTTGGATTGTTTCATGTCAGCGTCCTCTCAACTTGGGCACCGGACTCTCTTTTATGTCGGCCAATGCGGACCGGATCAACAGTCCGAAGATGATAGTTTGAACGATGAGAAAAAGCACAACCAAAACGGAGCGGGTAATCAGGACGACCCTTGGTACTTGCTTTGCCAATTCGCGTTGAATCTCGTTTCCAGCCAAACCGATGGCGTCCTCGGCGCGATACCTCCCACCACCTCCGGTTGCCTTGAAAAATCGGTCCATGTCAGCGAAGATCGTACCTTGAGCGGATTCCGACTTCGCCCAAAGGATTGCGCTCAGCAATGGGTGATTCACGCGGAAACTGTCGACTGCCTCACTGGCGTAGATTTCGGCGGCCGTCCGTTTCGCCTCGTCTGTATTCGTGGGGATCAACGTGGCCTTTCCCATCTCGGGATGCGGATGGCTCGTGAAGTCCTCGAGTTGATTTCCGTCGGCATCACGCAGTGCGTAGACGGCGTCATATGCCTTTCGGAACGTGCTTTCCGCCCACGCTGGGTTTTGTCCGAGGGAGACTTCCCAGTCGTCAACGATCTCCCGTGCTGCACTGCCCGTGTAGCGCAACGAGACGAACAACAGGGCGAAGACAATGGTGAGACCCGCGGCAAGCGCGCAAAAAGCGTGATACTGGGCCTTGAAGGCAAAGTGTCGGTTGAAGCTCAAGGCGACATAGCGGGCAAGCCACCATGTGAAGGCGCCAAGCAGGGCTCCCACGCCCAAGGTGATGAAGAACTCCTGCGTGCCTTCGAGCCACAGACGCGCGGCGAGCTCGCCAAGGAATGCCCATAGATCAAGTGTCATGCCGGATGAAGCCGGAATCATGGCGTGCAATTAGCTTAGTGCGACGCGCAGGTTTAATGATAGCCGATTGTTCCGAGAACATACTTACTGAGTCCAACATATATCCGTCGGAAGTCATCCACAGCGCCATCGTAGAGCGCATCGCGCAGCAATCCCGCATCCAGCGTGGCGTGTCGCTCTACCGCCTGCGCAAAAGCGGCAGTTGAACGAGCGTTGCGATTGACTTTGCACATATCCCCGCCGAGGAATACACACAGGGACTGGGAAATGTCCTTCGCCAGATCCGCGATGTCTTTTGATCTTAGGGCTACTATAGCATCACTGTCCGTTTCTAACTGGACCTGCGCAACATTCGCAACATCGCTGCGCACGATCTCACGCACAACGACTTCCACGTCTGCGAACTTCTTGGGCCATTCTTGCTGCATCATCATATCGAGCTGTAAGGCTAGGTGGAAAGCGTAGATTTTTTTCGTTGCGCGCTGTCCATCAATGCCTCGATACCGCGGGGGTGCTATCGGCGGGATGTTCGCGTTCGCCGTACTTAATGCGCCATCGCCGTTGTAAAAGGCGTGGAGCAGAGAAGGTTGTTCAAACGGCTTGGAGAAAATATCATAGGTGTCGGCGGTCGAATTTATCGAACGAGTCTCTGTAAGATGAGTTGGCGTCGTTGTTGGAAGTAAGAACCAACCGATCCCTAGCGCGGCGATCGCGCCCGCGATCAGTGGAATCGCAAGCCAACGGCGGTGGGGCCTAGTTCGGATGACGGTCGGCGCAGGCGCGAGTGCCTTCCTGGATTCCGTGGACCGCAGGACGTTGCCGGGCCGCGTCGTCGTTGGTGGCCTGTTCGTTGAGCGCGGCAGACCAAGCGGCGACCGTGATCCGCCCTTTCGGAAGCTACGCGTCGGTTTCTTCATTGGTGTGGCACGGTATCGATGTGCGGAAGCATAGAGAACGGCGGTGCGGCGACAATGGGATAAGCACCGGCATCACACGCGTTGCTTTGTCAAACATGAGGTTTTCGATCATTGGGTACTGGTCGAGCCAAGCACGTAGCGGCGGAGGCCATCGTAGATCTTGCGGACATCTTCGACCGCTCCGGCATACAACGCATCCCTCAACAGGGCTGCATCGCGTTGCGCCTGTGCTCCCACTGCCTGCCCGAACTCGGCCGTTGCCATCAACTGTCTGGTGGCTTCGGGTGTATCGCCATCGGAAAAGGAAGTCGCCAGCTTGGATGCGACTTCTCCCCAGTCGGCCAAGTCTTTGCTCATCATGACCACGGCCACGTCATTATCCGAAGCCATACGAACCCGCGCCATGCTCCCCACGTCGGTGGCGACGATGTCCCGCAGGACCGCCGGCACGTCCGGAAATATAATCTTTGGCCATTCCTGTTGCATCATCGATTCAAGCTCTATCGCCAAGCGGAAGGCGTAGATTTTTTTCGTGGTCCTCTGGCCTGACGAGGAAGGCTCCTTCCCTTGGTAGTGTACGGGAGCACTCGCCAGGACGACGGCCTCAACCTCATCAAGGCTGGAATCGCCTTGGCCGAACGCCCTGAGTATGGTGGGCTGCTCGAAAGGTTGAGAAAAGAGGTCGGTAGTGGCGGCGTCTTCGGTGGCACGGGGTTGAAGGGACCACAAGGTCATCGCGATAACGACGATGATCAGGAGAGGTTTGTGGCCGGGGCGATAATTCGTGATGATCATGACAGACGCTCACTATTGGTGATTTGGGAAACCGACGAAGTAGTACGAGCGACTATTAAAGGAAGTCAATCGGGATGTGCTTTAATTGGGAGGCCGAATCCCACTGGTCGGGCTTCGCGTCTTCTAGATCCCAAGGCATTCCTCGAGTGATCCATTGTTTACGATAACGCCTGGTGCTGCTTGGTGTAGAATCTTGGTATCCAAACTCTACTCCGCAGCAGGGGCAGTACTCGAATGTAGGTGTACACCCGTCTTCGCCCCAGGGAGGGTCGAGGAGTTGGAAACCACAAACGCGGCAATGTAATTGGGGGTCGTCGCTATTGGGCATGGAAGTAGTCAAGTCCTGTCTTGTATCCATGTTTATTGGGATCTGGCTTGAACATGGTTTTTGGGATGCCCCGTTTCGTCATTACTGCGAAGGTGTTCGAGCCAGGATGGTAGCGCACGATTTCTCCACTGTTTGGGCGGACTTTCGTAAGCGTACCCTTGGGAGGATTGTGCAGAAAATGCTTCGTCTGCTTGTAATAGTGAACAGCGTTCTGTGATTGAAACTGAGTTCCGTGATCCTGGTAATGTTTGTAAGCGTTCTTCGCTGGCGCGCGACCCGTCCATATGCCACGATTGCCGATTGGTTGGAAAGGTGCAGTCTTTATCTGATGGGCATGGGCGTTCCACTGCTTGGCTATTTTCGTTGGGACGGGTTTGGCATGTCGTCCTCCCGTTCGATTGGCGTACTTTCGCCACTGCGCGCTTAACTTGCTGGTTCGGGGTCCTCCGGAGTGCCCACCTGTTCCTCCGCCGTTTTTCAGGTAGCGCGGTCGCTTCGAGATCGAGACCGGGGTGACTCGGCGCGCCGACGATGTAAGCCGGGGCCCGCTGCCTTTTGCTTCCTTGGCTTGTTTGGCCAGCCGCCAACGTTTTGACATCGCCGACCGAGGAGATTTACCGGTGCGTAAGTTGGTCGGACGCTGCTGCGGGCGCACGGGTTTCCGGGCGGAATGAGCCAGCGGCTTTGCCGGTGGCTTGGGCTTGACCGTGGGCTTTGTCTTTGGCGCAGGCTTCGGTGTGGGTTTCGAAGCGGGCTTCGGAGCCGGCTTAGGTACGGGTTTCGGAGCCGGTTTCGCGGCCGGCTTAGGTGCGGGTTTCGGAGCGGGCTTCGGGGCCGACTTAGGTACGGGTTTCGGAGCCGGTTTCGCGGCCGGCTTAGGTGCGGGTTTCGGAGCGGGCTTCGGGGCCGACTTAGGTGCGGGTTTCGGAGCGGGCTTCGGGGCCGACTTAGGTGCGGGTTTCGGAGCCGGCTTGGGGGCTGGCTTGGGGGGAGGCGGCATGGCGCTGGTCGCGGACTCGGGGGTGCCGCCGAATACCAACCCCAGCGCAAAAAGCAGAATCACCAGGCGGGACCAACTGAACACCGTGCGACTCTTGTTGTGGGCATCCATGTCAGCAACCGGCTACCAGAGGCGCTGACCCACAGGCGCGGTGGAGGCGGAAGGTGCGGTTACAGCCGGATCGCGGCCGGTCGCGCCTGCACCGAACAGCGTCTCCCAATAGTCGGACGCGGGCTTGAAGCCCATCGCGATCGCGGACTCCACCAGTCGCCGCGCCTGCTCCGGGTCCTCCTCTTCGAAATAGGAGGCCAGATACATCGGTGCCGGGACCGACCCCGCGTCGTTGGCCATATCCAACAGGTCGTATGCCGTTTCGATCTGATCGTGGATCAGGGCGACCCGGCCAAGCTCGAACAGGTAACGTGGCTCGGGCGCCGCGGCCGCGACGTTGATGACCCAATCGCTGAGGAGCAGGTCGACATCCTCCTCGCTGAGGTCCACGATCCGCTCGTAAGAAACCCCAGGCACTTCTTGCGGCTTGTCCGGGTCGTCAGGATGGGCAGCGCGCAGGTCGATCCAGACCTCGACGAATTCCGGTGGCACTTTGAGATGCCAACGTTGCGCCTCGGCATATCGTCCCAGGAGGAAGGCGGCGACGAGAAACCCAAAGACGAGCGGAATGCTCCAAGCCCAGAGTGGTAGCGCAGGCAATCTGTGCTGTGTGCGGATTGGCCTCGCCCGCGTGTGCCGCATCGCGGATCTCACCGTGAAACTCCTCGCACGCAGCCTGCTCGGCTGCGATAGGTGTTAGGTGGCTGGCGGAGTTCGTTGGGAGGAGCCGGCGAAAATTCTGGCAACCCCAGGGAGACCAAAGGTTACCACATTCCGATAGCTGGTTCGATAGCTGGATTTCGCGCAAGGAGCAGTGCCGCAAGAGAACCGCTTGCTGCGAGCCCCCGCTGCAATTTCATAGCCTTGTGGGAGTCGAAACGCCGGCACGGTAGTGTGTTCGGTGCGTGCCTACGTGTGCTGTGCGGTTCAGGGGATCGCGGAGACGGGACGAGCGATCCTCGACGCCGAGGAGGAAGCTCGGGGCGCTCGTACACGTAAAGGGAGCCCGCTCGGCGGGCTCTCGCTCGCGCCCGAGACGGCCGCCATCACCCGCCGCAAGGGTGAGCGCGTCAACATCATCGCGGCCTGGCTGACGCCGGACGCGCTGCCCATCGAGGTGACGGCGGCGCTCGGCCGGCTGCTGGACGCGCAGGGCTTCACGCCACCCCCCGGCGGATCTTCCAGCCGGAGCGCCGGTATCTTGGTCCATAACCGACGGAAGAAGAAGGAAAAACGGTGCTGTAC
>NZ_JABX01000033.1 GCF_001469165.1 Thiohalocapsa sp. ML1
TACCTACAATAACGGCTTCTTCAGCACGTCCGGGGGCTCGACGTTCGAGACTGGCGGCAATCTTCAGTACACGTTCCAACTGACCGGCGCCGAGCCCACGCCAGCACCCGCGCCGCCCACGTTGGCCTTGCTTGCGCTCGGCGCCTTGGTCGCAGGCGTCACGCGCCGCCGGCATCGCCGCGCCGCGGCGCGCTGATCCACGCGTGAAAGGCCGGCTGCGGAGCGCTGGCTTTCCAGCCGGCTCACCGCCGACGCGGCGCACTGGGATCGCCGGCTTTCCAGCCGGCTCGCCGCCAGCGCGGCTCGATGCCGCGTCGGCGGCGTCTGCGCTGATAAGAGGGCACATGCGCGGTCGTCCGCCCGGCCGCGCGGCATGAGCAACCGCCCGGCTCCAGCGCCGCAGATCGCGCGCCGGGGGCATCGAGCCCCCGGCACGCGAAGCCGGCTGAAAGCCGGCGCTCCCAGTCCGTGCCGGCGCGGTGTCGAGCCCGCTTGTCGGGCATATCGCGCGGCGTCAGTTCCTTGGCCTTGTCCATCGCCCATTGCAGGGCTTTGCGTGCGATCGTCTCGTTGGCGACACTGACCTTCTTCTTCGCCACCATCCAGGCCAAGGTCGAGGCCTTGGGATTGGCCCCCGAGCTCGAAACGCTCGTGCACCAACAGCTCGTCCCGGCGATCTATCTGGAGCGGGTGGCGGCGCGCGGCACCCGCGCCGAGCGGCGCCACGAGCTGCACCGCCGCTCCCGCGAGCTGTCGGCGCCGTTGCGCCAGCCCGACTCGCCGCTGCAACACCTCGACGCCGAGCGGCGCCGCGAGATCGAGACCGTCGCCGCCGAGTGCGGCGACCTCTTCCAGCGCAACAGTTCCTGCGTGGAAGGGCGCAATGGCCAACTCGCCCTGCATCACCACGGCAAGCACCGCCTGAGCAACCGCAAACTCGACGTGCTCACCGCCGTGCACAACTACTTCATCCGCCGACCCGATGGCACGACCGCGGCGGAACGGGGTACGCAGGCCGGACCGTTTGCCGCGGAATTGCGTCAGGTCGGCTTAGATGCCGAACTGCTCCGGTTGGGCTACAACGGCCCATAGCAGGCGGCGGCCATCCGCACGCTGCTCGCACGGCTGGCGGCACCAGGCAGCGAGCTGACCACGCATCAATGGCTGCAGCAGCGCGGCGCCCCGGGGGAATTGGCGGTGACGTTCAGCGGCCGTCGCTGAGCTGAGCCCGCAATCGGGCCAGCTCGGCCTCGGCGGCGTCCGCACGCTGCTTCGCGAGCGCCGCGCGTTGCGTCTCTGCTTCAGCGCGTTCCCTCTCGGCGTCAGCCCGTTCCCTCTCGGCTTTAGCGCGTTCGGTCTCGGCCAGCGCGCGGGCTTGCGCGACTTCGGCGGCCTGCTCGGCGCGCTGTGCCTGGTCCAGAGCCCGCTCCTGGCGCAGCAGCAGCAGGTTGCCTTGGGCATCCATCCAGCGCAGCCAGTCCATGGTGACGCCGCGATAGTCGCCGTGCCAGAGGCCGAGATTGAGGCCCAGGCTTGGCACCGGCAGGCGACCGCCGGCGTCCGGCAGCAGCGGCAAGTACCGGGTGCCCTGGAGCAGGAAGCCGGCGCGGTCTTCGGCATTGTAGGGGTCGAACCAGTAGTAGTTCGGCACCCGCAACTGGTCGCGGTAGACCTGCTTCTTGACGCCCTTGTCGATCTGCGCAGTGCTTTCCGACAGTAATTCGATGATGACGTCGGGGGCCTTGCCCTCCTGCCAGACCACCCAGCTCTTGCGCTCGCCGGGGCGCACACCGACGGCGACGTAGACATCGGGGCCGCGGAAGTCGCGGGCACGCATGTGCTGGGTGTTGAAGTACAGGAACTGGTTGCCGTTGACAACAACGTCGTCGCGCTCGGCGGCCCAGGGCTCCAACCCTTGGAGTAGGAGGTCCATTTGCAGCAGGTGGCGTTGTGACTCCATCGGCATCCCGTCGTCGTAGGGGAGGTCGTCCTGAGTCGGGAGTCGCGGCAGCTCCTCGACCTGTTCGGCGAGGGTGGACATGGTGGTGGACGTGCCTGGTGATCCGTGGTTGCCGTAAATTATCAACCAAACCCTGGCTGTTTTCATCGCCGAGGCGCCGGGAACGCGAATGTGCCGAGACCGTCTCCGCCCTGGCTGGCGCGAGCTTCCACGAGCGCATGGCCGCGAGCCCGCTCACGGCGGCGGGGCTGCCGGAGCTAATCGCCACCGACGCGGCGGGCTATGTCGCGCTGGCGGCCGGATTGGCGCAGAACCCCCAAGCGCCTCGCCGAGCTGCGTGCGACGAGGCGGGCTTCACGGCAGCGCTGGAGGCGAGCTACCGGCAGGTCTGGCGGCCCCTGCTGCGGCGGCTTGGCTGACCGCGGGCGGATGCATCGCGCGCATTCGGCACGTCGTCGTACTCCCTACTCCGTACTCCGTACTCCGTACTTCCCACTCCGTACTTCCCACTCCGCACTCCGTACTCCGTACTTCCCACTCCGTACTCCGTACTCCGTACTCCGTACTCCGTACTTCCCACTCCGTACTTCCCACTCCGTACTTCCCACTCCGTACTTCCCACTCCGTACTTCCCACTCCGTACTTCCCACTCCGTACTTCCCACTCCGTACTTCCCACTCCGTACTCCGCACTTCTTCACGCAAACACAACCCAAGTGGTGGCGATGTACTTGACGCCCGCATCGAGCCGATTCGCCCGATGCTCATGCGTCCAAAAGGGCGGAAACAGCACGAGCTTGCCCCGCTCGGGCCGGACGCTCAAGTGCTGGTAGAGAAACTGGGTCTCGCCGCCGGGACCCGGCACGTCGTTCAGGTACCACAGGGCCACGAGCTGGCGCTGGCTCAGCTCGTGGCTGCCGCCATCCACATGCCAATGGTAGAACTGGCCCGGCAGGTAGCGCTGTACCTGGTAGCCGAGATCCTTGAATGGCCCCTTGAAGTACGGATAGGTCTCGCGAAACTCCCGCATCGCCGCCGCCAGCGACTGGAACAGCATCCGGTCGACGTCCTTCCAGTCCTCCTTGTTGCTGACGACGAGGTCCATGGTCTGCTTGATGGAGGCGTTCTCTTCCCGGAGCTGGCCGACGCGACCCGCGTACTGCTGCTCCGGGTTGGCCTCGAAGCGGCTCACCACCTCGTCGCAGAAGCTCGGCGGCAGCGCTCCGCGCCGCTCGAAGATGAAGCTGCCGGGCGCAAGCTCGCGCAGCGTCGGCAGCGGCGGGATGGGGCGGTCCGGGTCGAGCGAGGTCATGGGTATGCTCCGGCTTGGGGTGCGTCCGCGGGGCCGATGTCGACCTGCCGATACGCAACCCGGTCCGGCGGTCCGTCCGCGTGCAGGAAGAGCGGCAGCGCATCGAAGCCCGGGTAGGCTGGGATCGCGACCAGGCTGCTCGCGACGGTGCCGTAATCGGCGCCTGCGACGGCAATGCCGTCCAGGTTCATCGCCGCACGGCGCTCGGCCGGTCCTGCGGTGTCGTCGGCGCGTTGACCAAGCAGCGCGGTCCATGCTTGCCAGTCACCGCCGTCGGGCGCAAGCTCGGGCACTGCGGCAGCACGAAAGGCGGGCAGGAAGCGCGCGATGCGCGGCTCGGCCGGATCATTGAGCTCCGCCGCCGTCAGCATGTGCAGACCGGGCGGCACCGGGTGCACGCGGATCTCGCCGTCGCCACCATGGCGCAGCCAGTAGCAGTCTTTGGGGTCGGCGACGATGAGATTGAACGGCCGGTAGGCGTCCGGATGCAGGTCGGCGAGCGCCCCGGCGGCGGCGCTGGCCTCGGCATGGTCGAGCGCCTCCAGCACCAGCTCGCCGCGGCTGCGCCGGCCCGGCGCCGGCCCGAGCGTGCCGGTACGGTTCAGCACCGTCGCAACGACGCCGTGATCGTTGACGCCGAGCCAGCTACCGTCGGCCTCCAGGTCCAGCCCCGCCACCACCTCCGGCCGATCCGGCCAATGCCGCGCCGGCGGCCGCGACGGCCGCCCGCGCAGCTCGTCCCGGTTGCCCGCCAACAGCAGCGGCCAGACATGCCCGGGGCGGCGAAGGATGAGGACAGAGCACATGGGGGAGAGGTGCTAGGTGCTAGGTGCTAGGTGCTTTGGTTGACCTAGAGCACCCAGCCCCTAGCCCCTAGCCCCTAGCCCCTAGCCCCTTCTTCATGGTCTATCGTCCACCACCTCGCCCTCCTTCACCGGCGGCGGCGGCAGCAGGTCCGTCCTGCTGACACCGAGCCAGACGGCAATGGCCGTGGCGATGTAGATGGTGGAGTAGGTGCCGATGACGATGCCGATGATGAGCGCGAGCGAGAAGGACTCGATGGCCTGCCCGCCGAGGAAATACAGCGCGAGCAACACCAGCAGCGTTGTTCCGGAGGTGATGATGGTGCGCGACAGGGTCTGGTTGATGGATCGGTTCGTGATTTCCATCACCGTGCCCTTGCGCATCTTGCGGAAGTTCTCGCGGATGCGGTCGAAGATCACGATGGTGTCGTTCAGCGAATAGCCGATGACCGCGAGCACCGCGGCAAGCACGGTCAGGTCGAACTCGATCTGGAAGAGCGAGAACATGCCGACGGTAAAGAGCACGTCGTGAATCAGCGCCGCGACCGCGCCCACCGCGAAGCGCCACTCGAAACGCACGGCGACGTAGATCAGGATGCCGATGAGCGCGAACAGCACGGCGAGTCCGCCCTGCTCGCGCAGCTCCTCGCCCACCTGCGGGCCGACGAACTCCACCCGGCGCAGGTCCACCTGGCCGCTGATGGCCTCATCAAGCACGCGAAGGACCTCGTCGCTGCGCTGTGCACTGGCCGCCTCGCCCTCCGCCACCGGCGGCAGGCGGATCAGAATATCCGTGCGGGAGCCGAAGTACTGCACCACCGCCGCCGGGAAGCCGCCCTCGCCCAAGGCGTTGGTGACGGTCGCAATCTCCACCGGCTCCTCGAAGCCGAGCTCGATGACCGTGCCGCCGGTGAAGTCGAGCCCGAAATCGAAACCGCGGAAGAGGATGGAACCGAGACAAATCAGCAGCACGACGCCGGAGAGCACGGCGGCGATGTACCGCTTGCCCATGAAGTCGACATCGAGCTCCTTTAGGATCTGGACGTGGGACATGACTGAGATCCTTCAGATGGCGAGCTTTTGCACGCGGCGACCACCGTAGATCAGATTGATCAACGCGCGGGAGCCGAGAATGGCGGTGAACATGGAGGTCAGGATGCCGATGAAGAGCGTCACGGCGAAGCCCTTGATGGGCCCGGTGCCGAAGCTGAACAGCACGATGGCGGCAATGAGCGTCGTGATGTTGGCGTCCACGATGGTGGACAGAGCCTTGTCGAAACCTGCGTGGATGCTGGCCTGGGGGCTTGAGCCGTTCCTGATCTCCTCGCGGATGCGCTCGAAGATCAGCACGTTGGCGTCCACGGCCATGCCGACGGTGAGCACGATGCCGGCGATGCCGGGCATGGTGAGCGTCGCCTGCAGCATGGACAGGATGGCGACAATGAGCACCAGATTGACCACCAACACCACGTCCGCGATTAAGCCGAAGATGCGGTAGTAAAGCGCCATGAAGACCACGACCAGCGCCAAGCCGATCACGACGGAGCGAAAACCCTGGTCGATGTTGTCCTGCCCCAGGCTCGGGCCGATGGTGCGCTCCTCGACGATCTCGATGGGCGCCGCCAGCGCGCCGGCGCGCAGCAGCAGCGCCAGGTTGTGCGCCTCCTGGGAGCTGTCGAGACCGGTGGTCTGGAAGCGCCGGCCGAAGGGCTCCAGGATGTTGGCGATGCTGATGACCTCCTCGGTCCGCGCCCGTTCCTTGACGGGCTCGCCGTCCACCATGCGGGTCACGGTGCGGCTCTCGATGAACACCACGGCCATGGGTTTGCCGACGTTCTCGGTGGTGACGTTGCGCATGCGCCGGGCGCCCTGGCCATCCAGATTCACGAACACGGCAGGCGAGCCGGACTGCTGGTCGAAACCGGCGGAGGCGTCGGTAATCTGGTCGCCGGTCACGATGACGCGTCGGCTGAGCAGCACGGGCCGGCCGTCGCGTTCCCGATAGAGCGCGGAGCCCACCGGCACACGGCCGTCGAGGGCATCCTGCACGTCGTGCTCGGTGTCGACGAGCCGATACTCCAGCGTCGCCGTGGCGCCGAGCAGCTCCTTGAGCCGGCCCGGGTCCTGCGCGCCGGGAAGCTGCACGATGATGCGCCGGTCGCCCTGGCGGGCGATGATCGGCTCGGCCACGCCGAGCGCGTTGACGCGGTTACGCAGCGTCGTGATGTTCTGCTCCAGCGCGAAGTCCTTCACCTGCTCCTGGATCGCGGGCGGCAACGATGCGTAGGCGAAGAAACTGCCGCCATCCTGCCCAGCCTCGACGGTCAGGTCGCGAAACTCCCGGCGCATGATCTTCTGTGCCTCATCCCGCGCCGCTTGCTCCTTGAAGCGCACGGCGATGCGCCCGCCATCGCGGGTGATGGTGAGGTAGCGAATCTTCTCCTTGCGCAGCTCCGTGCGGATGTCGCCGGCGTAGCGCTCCAGCGACTGGCTCACGGCCGCGTCCATGTCCACGTCGATGAGCACATGAATGCCGCCACGCAGATCAAGGCCGAGGAACATCGGCTGCGCGCCGAGGGCCGAAAGCCAGCCGGGCAGGTCCGGCGACGTGGTCAGCGCGCTGTTGAAGCGGTCGGCCAGCGCCTGCTCCATCACCTCCCGACCGCGCAGTTGCTCGCTCGGGAGCGTGAAGCGCACCAAGAGCTTCTCGCCCTCCAGGGACTCGATGTCCTTCACCGGCACATCGGCGTTCTTCATTGCCGCGGCGATCTCCGGCGCGCTCGCCTCGGTGACCGGGTTGTTGCGCGTGCCGGACACCTCGATGGACGGGTCCTGCGAGAACAGATTCGGCAGCGCGAACAGGAGCCCGCCCAGCACCACGGCCAGGATTAGCAGGTTCTTCCAGAGCGGATAGCGGTTCATCGTTGAGGCTTCTTCGGGGCTTCCATGGAAAGGGAGGACGGTGGCGAGCGCAGGCGTGGCGGCGCGCCGGGCGTCATGCACCCGGCCGTGGCGCAGGCGCCGTCAGGGGGCCGTCACCGAGGCAGAGGCGAGGCGGCGGCGCTCATAGCTCCTTGAGCTGACCCTTTGGCAGCAGGACCTCGACGGCGGAGCGGCGGACCTTGATGCGCACATTATCGGCGACCTCGAGCTGCGCGAAGTTCTCGCCCAGCTCCACGATGCGCCCGGCCACACCGCCCATGGTGATGACCTCGTCGCCCTTCGTGAGGCCTTCCACGAGCTTCTGGTGCGCCTTCTGGCGCTTGATCTGCGGGCGGATCATCAAGAAGTAGAGAATGACGATGAGGCCGATGGGGAACAGCAGCCCCAGCAGCGGATCACCGGCGGGCGCGCCCCCGCCCTGGGCCATGGCGTCGGAGATGAAAAAGCTCATGATATCTTCCTCGGTTACCGCGCACAGCGCGGCTCAGCGGCAAATCGAGCCGCGCATTATCGCATAACCGGCGGCGGCGCCACTGCGGTCGGTGGCGAAGCCGTGGATCGATCCAGGGGCGCGGCGCGCACGCGCCCGAGCTCGCGCAGCGCATCACCGCGATAGGCGTGCCGCAGGGCGGTGTCTTGCGTTTGGACTTGGACATCGGGTTGTCAGGGTCTCGAACAGGGCGCCTGTCAAACCGCCAGGCCCCCACCGCGCAGGTCGCCCCGGCGGCTCGATGGCGACCGTTCAACCCATGGCGCTGCACCGATCGGCGCAACGACCGGCGGCACCTTCAAGGTGTCGTCTCCTCGGTTGGCAGCTCGTCCCCGACCCGCGGCGGCTCGCCCCCGGCCTTGGCCAGGATGCGGTCGAAGTCGGCGAGGTCGGCACGCGCCGCACGCTCGCGGAAATAGGCCTTGGTCCGCAACGCTGCCATCTTCTCCAGCGCGCCGTGGTGGTCCGGGGCGCCTCCAGCACCCCTTGCGCAGCACTCGCCGCGGCGGCCGCGTCGCCCGCGTGGAGACTGGCGAAGCCGCGCTCCAGCACTCGGCGTGGGTCCGCCGGCGCAGGCCGACCTGCATCAATCGGCAGCATCGGGCAGCCAGTCCTCGTTCAGCACGTCGTCGATGGAAAACGGGCAATGCTCGGGGAACCGCTCCGGCGGCAACCCCGTTTGCCTTGCGGCGGCACGCCGCGCCTTGTGGTAACAGACAGCAAGCTGCTCCGCGGGGTAGCCGCGGAGGCTCGGGCTGTCTTCCAGGGCGAGCTGCAACTGCAGACGGGCGTCGGCGATGGAGTCGAGCCAGCTATCGGACCGCCGCTGCGGCTGAAAACGCCACTTCAGCAAGTGGAGCAAGAGCCGCGTGAGCTGACTCGAGACACCGCGCCGCTCGCTCTTGCTCAAGTCTTCCACCTCCTCGGCCAACTGCTCGGCGTCCAGCTCGTCCCAGCGATGCTCGCGGAGCAGCCGCGCGGTGCGCGCCAGCCAGGCGTGGAAATCGGGGGGATGCTCGACGTTCATGGTCTTCGCCTCGGTGGGTAAGACGGTCCCACGGACCATAACGCCGGGGCCGACAGCCGACAAGGCGCCTTACCCACGTCGGGGGTCCATCGGGGCCCGCGGGCCGGACCGGTTCGCCCCGCCATCGCCGATGCGGTCGCCGAGAGCGCAGGCTGCCGCTCAGTCGTCCGAGCACGGCACCCCGACGATGTCGGTACGGGAAAAATCGTCGCCTTTGAACAGCAGGGGCAGACCGCGCACCTTGGCCAGGGCATAGCTGAACACATCGCCGAAATTCAGCCCGGCCGGGCGCCCGCTGCCTTTGCCGTAGGCGACGAAGGCGGCGAACGGCCATGGCGACCAGCGCCACCCCGGAGGATGAAAGGCGCTGCTCGCCATGGCCGTTTCCCTCACCCCGGCCCTTTCCCAGTGGGAGAAGGCGACTACGGCGCGCGCTGCGCGCGACTTTCATGGTAACGCGGCATCGGCTTCCGCCGCTCCGGGCGGCACGATCTCGAAGACCGGCAGCCGCAGCAGATCGTTCAGCAGCACGCCTGCGCGCTCGCCGCGGCGACCGTGCGGGTCTCGACTGCCGAGACGCTGCTGAGCAGAACCTTGTCGGCCTCTTGTATGGTCCGGACGAAGGCTTGGCGCTCTGGCTCGGCAAAGACGATCGCAACCAGCGCCGAGGTATCGGCGACGATGACGCCGGCGGCGCTCACCGGGGCAGGCCCTGACGATCCCAATCCAATGGATCGAAGGCGTCGGCGCGCTCGGGGATGCGGTGGATCTGATCGAGCAGGGCTGTCATCCGGGCGGCCGAGCTCGCCGGCGCGACGGTCTCGGCGAGTAAACGGTCGACGGCGCGCTCGACAGTGGCCGTCTTGGACAGACCGGTCAGCTTCGCCAACTACTCCACCTTCTGGACGACGGTCGGGTTTGCGATCTGAATCGGCATCTGAGCGCCCGGATGTTGAGATCAATGCACTCAACATACAGCCGCGAAGCGGGGTGGGCAATCGGCGATGATCGGGGCTGTAGGGTGGGCACAGCGCCCGTGGGCGCATCGACGAGCGCTCGTCAGTGATGGAGCGACGGACACGCAGCGCGTTTGCCCATCCTCGATTGCGCGACGTTAAAGGGGCAGAACGCCCCTGCCCGATGGCCGGCGAGACGCCGGCAGTCTCGGGGAGCAGCCCCCCGACGACCGTTCAGCCGCGGCGGCGCCGGCGCACCACCGCCAGGCCGAACAGCCTGGCGCCCATCAGCCAGAGCGCGCCGGACACCGGCACGGTCTGCGGTCGGCGCGGCCAGTTGACGATGTTGGCGGTGTCGATGCTGCCGCCGCCGACAGCCGCGAGCAGGCCGGCGTCGGCCAGGGTCTGCAGGTTGGCGAAGGCGTCGGCATTCGCAACGGCCTCGGCGACGTTGGGATAGGGCGTGAACTCGGCCAGA
Organism: Thiohalocapsa sp. ML1; assembly: GCF_001469165.1. GTDB lineage: Bacteria > Pseudomonadota > Gammaproteobacteria > Chromatiales > Chromatiaceae > Thiohalocapsa. Next base: position 9,969 of record NZ_JABX01000033.1, read on the forward strand.
GGCGGACACCCAGCGGACACCCTGACAGGGATTGCACCGACCCACTGTTGGCGACAGCGTCCGCAAGCTGCGCTTGCAGCGTCTCCGCCAAGCTCCGCGGGAGCGCTTCCACCGCCTCGCGGCGCTGCGGTCGCGGGCAAAGAGACCTCGGCACCTTCGCAGGCCGAGGCGCAGGCGCCTTGGCACGCCGGCGCACCGGCACCAGACGCCCAAGGGCCGACGACAGCTACGCTAAGCTTACGCCAGTGCAACCCAGATCTCGCGAAGCTCGACCGCGGCGGCTCCCCAGCCACTCACCAGCGGATTGCCAAGGCACCAAAAGCAGCACGCGTTCCGGCCGGGAGTGCTTGACCCCGCCGAAACGAACCAGCAGCGCGCGGGCCATCAGGCCGCCCGCAGCAGAAACTCCACCCTCCGTCTGGTGACACCGCTCCAGCGGTGTCACCCGTCTGGCGGCGCTCCGCGCCGAGACCGGCCGGGCCGGTGCCACGCGTGCGGATGCGGCGCGGCGGTTTGTTTCCCGGGGCGCGGAGCGCCGGGAGCGCCGTGACACCGCTGGAGCGGTGTCACGAGTAGAATTTTCAATCAACGGCTTATGACCAAGACCCGCGCCCAAGCCGAGCGCCGGCACGCGCCCACGGCACCGTAAGGCATTCCGACAGCCGGCCTTGCCCTCCGCCGCGACCGCGCCGATCACCCCGCCTGGAGCCGCCACGCTGCCGGGGTTATGCTCTGGCCGCGCCAACCTCCCGCGGACCGACCCGCTCGCCGGATTCCGCCAGAGCCGGACACCCTCCCGGGGTTTGCATCGACCCACTGTTGGCGATAGCGTGTGGACTACGCACCGTAGACTAAGCTTGAGAGGGACACCATGCACGCGGTGAACGTTCGCGGTCTGAAACGCAATCCATCCGCCGCGCTCCGGCAAGCCGAAGACGCACCCGTCCTGGTACTGAAGGGGGACCAGCCCCACGCGCTCCTGGTCTACCTGGATGCAGACACCTTGGGCGGCGATCATGGCGTGCGCCCGCCCTCGCCGCCGCCTTGTTCAAGGACGGCGTGCTCTCGCTGGGGGCCGCGGCGCGGGTCAGCGATCTCGCCTTGCAGGACTTTCTCGCTTACCTGACCGACCTCGGCATCGATGTCGTGCAAGCGGATGAGACGACGGATTAAGAGGTCGACGCACTCGATCCATGGCTCGCGTCGTAATCGCCGACGCGGGTCCGCTGATCGCGTTCGCATCCGCGGAGCTGCTGTCGTTGCTGCAAGCCCTGTTCGGGCAGGTCGCCATCACCGAGGCGGTCCGGGCCGAATGCGCGGCGAAGCTGGGCAAGGACGCGCAAGCCATTGTCGACGCCATCGCGGCAGGCTGGATGGAGGTCCGCTCCGCCCGCGCCTTCGGTACCCAGACGCTGTCGCCGAGCCTCGGCGCCGGCGAGTCTGCATCCATCCGACTGGCACTCGAGCAGCCGCGCGACAGCCTGCTGATCCTGGACGACCGCATCGCCCGACGTTACGCCCTCAAGGCCGGACTCGCGGTGGTCGGTACTGTCCGCCTCCTCGACATCGCGCAGCGGCGCGGGCTGATCGATGAGGCGGCAGCGGTGATCGAGCGGATGCCGGACATGGGCTATCGCATTTCCGCGCTGTTGCTCGCGCACATCCGCACGTGACCGCGACGCGCCGTGCGTACATGCTCCGCAGACCCAGCAAGAGCCCGCCGGCGGGTGGAGCACGGGCGGCGGAACGCGCCTGAGCCCGGCGGCCGGCGGGCCGCCGACGCGCCGGGTGCAGGCGCGCAACGACCGGTCAGCCGCGGGGGCGCCGGCGCACCGCGGCCAGACCGAACAACCCGGCACCCGTCAGCCAGAGCGCGCCGGGCACCCGCGGACGTGGCATCGAAACGGCGGCCGAGCCGCTGAATGGTCGCCGCCGAGGCGACAGTCAGCGACCGGCGCCGCAGCAACGCACCCGTGTAGCCGCTGTGCTCACGATGCCGCTGCCGCCTGCCGGGTTCCTCCGGCACCGAGCGGCGCTTGAGCCCTTGCCGCGGTCCCCGCGTGATTGCCACCGCAGAGAAGGAGCGTGCCGGCCGCCCTCGTGGGCGCTGCAGCGTGATCACGCGGATGTGCTCAGCCTAGCGTGCAAGTCGGAAACTGCAAGGCGGCGTGCTCGCTGCCCCAACTGCCGCGCGGACATGCGCATCATCACTTTCGTGACCCGGGCCGCCTCGGTGCAGCACATCCTTGCCCAAGGGCGTCCGGCCGGGGCTGGTCTTGCGGTCCTTGCGGGGTCGGGCCAGCATGGCCCGACTGCACCGGGCGCCGCTGCCTCGACCGGCGGTATGATCAAGACCGCGAAGGGATCAGCCAACGCGGCAAACATGCTGTTGTGTTCATTCTCCAAACCCGGTGCGCCGGGGAGGGTACACCGTTGTCGATCGATCTCGTGTCGAATTACTCGGCCCTGCGCTCCGATCCGCCTGCGAGCGGTGCGCCCATCCCGGGCAGCGGTCCGTTGCGGCACACCGTGGTGCTGTTCGGCGGCTGGGGTGGTGAATGGGCCGGCGGCGATCCGCTGCCGCAGCAATCCGCATCCGGCACCGGCCGTGTGGCGGAGCGGGTACGCCAAGTAGGGCGCAACCAGCGCATGCTCGGTGCCGATCTGCTGGTGCGTGCCTACCACGGCTCGCTCGTGTTTACCTCAGGCGCAACGAGCGCCGATCGGGACATCGCCTCCCGTTTCGACCCGCGTGCGCAGCTGATCGTTTACGGCTACAGTGCAGGCGTATCTGAGGCGCTGTCGCTTGCCTGGAGCCTGTGGCAGAACCGGACCTTCTACGACACCGGCACGGGTCGGTTTCGGGGCAGTTTCAGCGGCGGCCCCTCGGCGACGGCGGGCTACGTGCGCATCGACCGGCTGATCACGGTGGACGGAGCAGCCGGACACTTCTCAAGCCAGATGTTCCGACGCATCCCGCCGAACGTGCGTCGCAACCTCAACCTTTACCAACTTCATCCTTCGCCCATAGGCTCCCACGGCGGTCCCAACGAGGCTCACAACAGGCGCGCTACGGACGTCGTCAACCGCGATCTGAGCAGCTTGTATACCCGGAACCCGGGCGACGCCCACTCCAGCATCGATGAGGACACGACGCTGGAGGTCTTGGAAACCATCTGCAGTGCCATCGGTTGCCAGGCCCTGCCGCGGGTGCTTCCGCAGGGATTGGCTGTAGGCTGAGAGAAGCCCGCGTTGATGGGGTAACGAAACGGGCCATGCGCCGCTGCAGCTCGCGGATGTGCTGCTGCACGCTCGCGCAGCTCGATCTCATACACGGCCGCCGGCTTGCCGAGGCTCTGCTCGACCAGCCAGTCGGCCATGTTGGTCTTGATGAAGTCGATGTCTTCTCGGGTCAGGGTCCTCGGGTCAGGGTCATCGCGCGCTCCTGCGGGTCCACGGCACCTAGTCTAGCGCAGGCACCCGGCTCGCGATCCCGGCAGGTCCGCGGAGCCCAAGGTGCCGGATGCGATGGCGTCGCGCAGCCGCCGCATCAGGTCTTGATAGAAGGCGAGGTTGTGGATGGTATTGAGCCTGGAGCCCAGGATCTCTTTGCACTTGTCGAGATGATGCAGGTAGGCGCGGCTGTAGTTGCGGCACGTGTAGCAGGCGCAGGCAGGGTCGAGCGGGCCGGTGTCGTTGCGGTGCGCGGCGTTCCTAATGCGCACCGTACCCTGGCTGGTGAACAGCCAGCCATTGCGGGCGTGGCGGGTCGGCATGACGCAGTCGAACATGTCGATGCCGCGCTCGACGGCCTTGACGATGTCCGCCGGTGTGCCGACGCCCATCAGGTACCTCGGACGCTCCGCAGGCAAGCCGTCCGCCAGGTGGTCTAGCACCCGGAGCCGGTCTGCCTCGGGCTCGCCGACGGAAAGCCCGCCGACGGCGTAGCCGTCGAAGCCGATCTCCACCAGCCCGTCCAGGGAGCGGGTCCGCAGCTCCGGGTGCATGCCGCCCTGCACGATGCCGAACAGCGCGGACGGGTTGTCGCCGTGCGCCAGCTTGCTCCGCGCGGCCCAGCGCAGCGACAGCTCCATGGACGTGCGCGCCATGTCCTCGTCGGCGGGATACGGCGTGCATTCGTCGAAGATCATGACGATGTCGGAGCCGAGCGCGCGCTGCACCGCCATGGACTCCTCCGGTCCCATGAACACCGGGCTGCCGTCCACCGGCGAGCGAAAGTGCACGCCCTGCTCGGTGATCTTGCGCAAATCGCCCAAGCTGAACACCTGAAAGCCGCCGGAGTCGGTCAGGATCGGCCGTTCCCAGTGCATGAAGCCGTGCAGGCCGCCGTGGGCCTCGATGACGGCGGTGCCGGGCCGGCCCAATAGGTGGAAGGTGTTGCCGAGCACGATCTCGGCGCCGATGGATTCCAGCTCCTCCGGCGTCATGGCCTTGACGGTGCCGTAGGTGCCGACGGGCATGAAGGCCGGCGTCTCCACCGTGCCGCGGGCGAAGGTCAGGCGGCCACGGCGGGCGTGGCCGTCGGTGGCGAGCAGATCAAAGCGCATCGGCGGCTCCGGGGCCGGCGTCGAGCCAACGCACAAGGCCATGCAGATCGCGCACTTCGAGCAGCGGGGGCGGGAGATCCTCGGGCCAGGCCTGGTCGGTGCGGTTCACCCACACCGCCGCGATGCCGAGCCCGCGCGCGGCATGCACGTCGCGCACCGGATCATCGCCCACGTGCAGGGTCGCGTCGGGACCGACACCCGCCCAGTCCATGGCCAGGCGGAAGATGGCGGGGTCCGGCTTCGCGGCGCCGGCCTCGACGGCGGTCAGCGCCCGGTGGAAGGCGTTCCCCAGCGGCGTCTCGGCAAGCTCGGCGTTGCCGTTGGTCACGGCGATGAGGCAATGGCGCTCCCGCAGCCGGGCCAGCACGGGTGCCGCATCCGCATAGGGCTCGACTTGGTTGCGATGGCGGCGGAAATGGTCCATCGCCGCATCGGCGAGCGCGACGTCGTACCGATGCTCTGCCAGCAGCGCCCGCAGCGACAGCAGGCGCACGGCCGTGACGTCGTGCGCGATCTCCGGTCGCGCGGCCATCAGCGCTTGGCGGTGGGCACGCAGCGCCGCGGCATCGAAGCGCTCGATGAGCCGCGGCGCCTGTTCCGCCAGCCAGGCGATGAGCGCCGCTTCCGCGGCCTGGATGGCCGGCGCGCAGGGCCACAGCGTGTCGTCGAGATCGATGGTGATGAGCCGCGGCGCTCCGGGCGCGGGGGCGGCGGCGGCGGGAGCTGGCATGGGCGGCGCTTGCCTTGGGATGCGAGGGACGGCGCCCAATTCTGCACGCGAGCAGAGGTCGGCGAAAGCGCCAAGGCCAGCTTCCGGCCAACGGCAACCCGCGGCGCGCCTCAACCGAACGCCAGCGCCTATCATCGGAGACAGATCATGTTCATGTTCCGCAGCAAGACCGAGATGCCGAACGCCGACAAGGCGTTGCCCGGCCGCGACACGCCGATGCCGATCACCAACCGGCATTTCGTCAACGGCAATCCGATTCGGCCGCCGTTCCCCGACGGCACGGCGCTCGCGCTGTTCGGCATGGGCTGCTTCTGGGGCGCGGAGCGGATGTTCTGGCAGTTGCCGGGCGTCTACAGCACCGCCGTGGGCTATGCCGGCGGCTTCACGCCAAACCCGTCCTATGACGAAGTCTGCTCGGGCATGACCGGCCACAACGAGGTGGTAAGGCTGGCCTACGACCCGGCGGTCGTCGACTATGAGCATCTGCTGGCCACCTTCTGGCAAGGGCACGACCCGACCCAGGGCATGCGCCAGGGCAACGATACGGGCACGCAGTATCGCTCCGGCATCTACTGCGCCGACGAGGCACAGCTCGCCGCCGCCCACGAGAGCCGTGCACGCTATCAGCAGGCCCTGGCGCAGGCGGGTCACGGCACCGCCATCACCACCGAGATCCTGCCCGCGCCGCCGTTCTACTACGCCGAGGAGTATCACCAGCAGTACCTCGCCAAAAACCCGGGCGGCTACTGCGGGCATGGGGGCTGCGGGGTTCGCTACCCGGCCGCGGCCTGAGCCCGGCCGCCGACGCCGGACACGGGCGCCGTTGCGCTTCGTCATTGATGTCCGGTCAATAGATCGACAGCCTTTGCGCAACCCTTGTCAACATCTGGACAACCCGCATGAATGTCCGCCCAGACCCGACAGCGACCGCCTTCACACCGGCAGCACGGGTTGACAAGTCCATCGGTATTTAAGAAACTGTTGATGTACTGAAGATTTGCAGTTCTTCAGTGCACTCCTCCATCCTCCTTTGGTGGTAATTTTGAAGCGCGGCGCCAGCCGCGCTTTTTTTTTGCTCTTTCATCAACGGCTTTTGTCACCGCGCGTGGTCCGGCGACAGACTTGAGCCGAGTCAGCCCTGCGCCTCGCCCGCGTCCCGCCGGGTCAGGAACATCGCATCGCCGTAAGAAAAAAAGCGATAGCGCGCTTCCACCGCGTGTCGATAGGCCGCCATCACCGGCGCGTAGCCGGCGAAGGCGGACACCAGCATCAGCAGCGTCGACTCCGGCAGATGGAAATTCGTCAGCAGCGCCTCGACGACGCGAAAGCGATAGCCCGGACGGATGAACAGCCTGCTGTCGCCGCGATAGGGCTGGAGTTGGCCCGACGCGGCGGCGGTCTCGAGGCTCCGCACCGTCGTCGTGCCCACCGCCACGACCCGTCCGCCGCGCGAACGGGCCGCGGCGACCTGTGCGCAGACCTCCTCGCTCACCTCCAGCCACTCGGCATGCATCAGATGCTTGTCGAGATCGTCCTCGCGCACGGGCTGGAAGGTGCCGGCGCCGACGTGCAGGGTCACGTGCGCGCGCGCGACCCCCATGCGCTGCAGGCGCTCCATCATGGCGCTGTCGAAGTGCAAACCGGCCGTCGGTGCCGCAACGGCGCCATCGCGGCGGCTGTAGACGGTCTGATAGCGCTCGCGATCCGCTGCGTCGTCCGCGCGGTCGATGTACGGCGGCAGCGGCATGTGTCCGTGGCGCCGCATGAGCTCGGCGAGCTCCACCGTCTCGCTTGAGAGCTCAAACAGCCCCTCGCTGCGACCGACCACCAGCAGCGACTCGCCATCCGGCAAGCGCAGCCGCGTGCCGGGCCGCGGCGCCTTGCTCGCCCGCACGTGCGCGACGACCCGCGTCGGCGCGAGCACCCGCTCCACCAGGATCTCCACCCGCCCGCCCGTGTCCTTGTGCGCAAAGAGCCGCGCCGGCAGGACGCGGGTGTCGTTGAAGACGACCAAGTCCTCCGCGCGCAGCAGCGCCGGCAGGTCCGTAAAGAGCCGGTCTTGGTGTTCGCCGCTCGGGCCGTCGAGCACCAAGAGCCGGCTGGCGCTGCGCTCCGGCAACGGGCGCTGTGCGATGAGCTCGGCGGGCAGGTCGAAATGGAAGTCGCTGCGTTGCATGATCGTAGATTGCTTGACGGCGCCGAATGTTTGCAGATGAATCGAGTTTCGACGGGCGTCGGACTGGCGAGGCGCGTCGGGATTGGGATTGGGATCGGGATCGGGATCGCGATCGGGATCGGGATCGGGATCGGGATCGAAATCGAAATCGAAATCGAACCACATGCCAACCGATCCCGATCCCGATAGCGATTTCGATAGCGATGAGCGCCACGCGTCGGTGGAGGTGAAGCTGAGGTGAAGCCTCGCTAGATTGCTTGCGCGCCGTCGGGCGCGCTATTATGTGCCGTTTAGCGCCGGGGTGGCGGAATTGGTAGACGCAGTGGACTCAAAATCCACCGGTGGTAACACCTTACGAGTTCGAGTCTCGTCCCCGGTACCATTTCGACGGCAACCTGCAAGCGTTGCGGCTCGCCGGCGCCAGCCGAGTCCGAGTCCGCGTCCGCAATGAAACAGCAGGCACTCGAAGACCCGACGCTCGCCCCCTACACACGGGCAGTGCTCGGCCGGATCGATCCGGACGTCCTGGCGTCGCTGACGGAGCATCAGTTTCGCAGCATCCGCGATGCCATTGACCTGAGCCGCCCCATCAGACGGCACAGCATCGATTTCCGCGGTGTCGTGCCCTTGGGCTTCGCGCGCTGGTACTTCGTGCTGCTCGCGGGTCGTGACCGCCGCGGCGACACCCGCACCGAGGAGGCTCGCCTCAGGCAACGGCTCCAGAGCGCCTTGGGCACGCTGCTGTTCATCGGCGCCCTGCTGATCCCGCTGGCGGCGCTGCTGCTGCTGTTCGGCTACGCGCTGAAGAGCTTCATGGGCGTGGACATCATCACCGACGCCCACCTCATCGACATGGTGCGCTGAGGTCCAACGGCACCGCCTCCCGGAGCGAGTCATGTCCGCCAGCTTGAAGACACCTGAAGCGGCGGAGCACGCCTTCTATCTGGCCTTTGCGAACACCGATCTCGGTGCCATGGCCCGGGTCTGGGACGCCGACGACGTGCGCTGCATCCACCCCGGCGGCGATGTGCTGACGGGCGCCGCGGCCGTGCTCGAGAGTTGGCGCGAGATCTTCGCCGGTGCGGCGGCCCCCACGGTGCGCCACCGTCTGCTGCACCACGCCGACGCGGGCGCCATCAGCATCCACCTCGTGGAAGAGCGCATTGGCCCGCCGGGCGCCGATGCCGCGGGATTGACGCGGGTGCTGGCAACCAATGTCTATCGGCACACGGCCAGGGGCTGGCGGATGGTGCTGCACCACGCCACGTTGCCGCTGGTGGAGGAGCAGCCCGACGCCCCACGAGGCGACGAGCACCATCGACTGCTGCACTGAGGGGCTCCGGCACTCGATTGCTTGACGGCGCCGACTATTTGCAGGCGCGTCCAGTTTCACGTCGACACGGCGCTTGCAGGCAAACGGGCCAAGGGCCAAGGGAGCCCTCCTCGGCCCTCGGCCCTCGGCCCTCGGCCCTCGGCCCTACCGCAGCTACCAGCGCATCTCGAACAGGCAGGCAGGCGCACCTTGCGCCTGGCAGGCCACCTCGCGCACCTCGGTGCGCCGGTGCACCAGGGTCCGAAACAGGCGCTCGAAGGCGCCCGTGTAGAAGTCGCAGACCGGTTCCTGCGCCTGGCTGCCGCGACAAATTGGACAGCCCGCGATGCTGACCTGCACGCTCCGGCCCGCGGGCTTGCTGAACGCGAACTCGCCGCTGCCCGAGAAGGTCCACGCGTGCCGCGCAACGGCCTTGAGCAACATGCGGCTCGCCGGCGCCGCCGGCAGCAGCCGCAGCACCCGCTGCGCCGGCCCCGGGATGCGATGGGCCAGCAGATAATCGCCAGTGCGCAGCCCCGCATCGAATGACACCGCCCGCGCCTCCGTGAGGCCGAGTCGCAGCCGCAACGCGCGCTGCAACGCAATCACCTCCCGCTCGTCGACCATCTGCTCCGGCGGCGCGGCCAGGTAGTGCGCGAGCCCCGCGTCGGCGAACACATCGATCGCGCTGCCGAAGCGGGCGTTCAGCGCCTCGGCGACACGGGTAATGGCGTTCGGACCGATGCGCGCGGGGCTCGCGGCGTTGTTGTCGGGCTGGTGCGGGGTGTTCAACGTGTTGTGGGGCGTCGGTCGGGCTGGTGGCGGCGGTGATGGATGGGCGAGCGCGCAGCCGGGCGGGCGCGGTCGAACAACGACGCCGAACCGCCGCCCGGCATGAGGCCGGCGTCGCGCAGGCGGCGGCAGCCGCGCCGCTTCAGTCGGAATGAGAGAAATGCCAACGCGCTCGGTCCCAGTGGAAATACGCGTCCTGCTCGGTGCAGAGCTCGCGCAGGAAGAACCGACCCGCTTCCGTCACGCGCAACCCGTCCGGCAGCACATCCACAAGACCGTCGCCGGCATAGGCGGCGAGCCGCTTGTACTCGTCGTCGAGGCAGCCGCTGGCCATGGCCAGCGGCAGCTCGAGGTTGCAGATCAGGTGCGAGAGGGCATCGCGCCGACGCCGGTCCAGGTCGCTCAGCTTGTGACCACGATCAACGGCGAGCCGCCCCGCATCGACGCGCTGCTGCCAAAGGGCCAGATCCGGCTGGTTCTGCAAGCAGGTGCCCATGATCTCGCCCACCGCGCCAGCGCCGAGTCCGATCAGGTGCGTGCTCGGCATCGAGGTATAGCCGATGCAGTTGCGATGCAGGCGCCCTTCTGCCTGGGCCTGCGCCAGATCGTCGGTCTCGAGCGCAAAGGTGTCGAGGCCGATCCAGCGATAGCCGGCCTCGGTGAAGCGGGACACGGCGTAGCGGAACAGGTGCTCGCGCTCGGCATTGGTCGGTAGCTCGTGCACGTCGATGGCGTACTGGTGCGCGCCGTCGAGGGTCTGCCGAGCGTAGCCGAAACAGGCGACGCGGTCGGGTGACAGCTCCAGCACCGCCTCGATAGTGCGGGTAAAGGCCGCCTCGGTCTGCAGCGGGAGGCCGTAGATCAGGTCGAAGTTGATGCTGTCGAAGCCGATCTCCCGCGCAAGCCAATACACGTCTCGGATCAGCTCTTCGGACTGGATGCGGCCGATGGCCCGCTGCACATCCGGGTCCAAGTCCTGCACGCCGAAGCTGATGGTGCGATAGCCGAGCGCGTGCAGCAGCTCGAGCTGACCAGCCGAGGCCCGGCGCGGATCGCACTCAATGGAGAGCTCCGTATCGGCAACGATGTGGAAGCGCCGCTCCAGCATCTCGGTGAGCCGGCTCAACTGGGCCTCGCTCAAATAGTTGGGCGTGCCGCCGGCGAGGTGCACCTGAAGCAGGTCGCGGTTGCCGTCGCCGTCGCCGTCAATGCGCGCTGCGATCATCGCCATCTCGCGATCAAGCGTATCCAGGTAGGCATCCATGCGGGCGCTGTCATGGGTGACGGTCGTATTGCACCCGCAATAGAGGCAACGGCCGGCACAGAAAGGGATGTGCACGTAGAGCGACAGCGTGTCCGCGGGCTGTGCCGCGACCTGGGCGAGCGCCCGCGCGTACTCCGCGGGATCGTATTCATGCGCGCCGAGGGCTGGGGGCTGTACGGCATCGAATCGCCTCCCCCTGCCCGTCAGCCGTTGCACAAGATCCGGAGACAGGTGGGCGGAAGCAGTGGACATGGATGGACGGCCTCTGTGGTTGCGGGTGGCTGATAGGCAGGCGCCGCTGGCGCTGCACCCAAAGCACACGAAGTCGGGGCCTTCCTGGCCCGGGAGCGACCCGCCGACACACTCCGTGGCGAAAGCCGCCTGGGCGGCAGCCACATGCCGCCTACGCGCAGAGGGCGGCGGAGTCTTGAGCCGGTATTGTGGACCCTGTCGTCATTCGTCGTTCGCGTTTTTCCCTCACCCGCTCGACTTCCGGCGATGCTGAGCGGGCAGCCCGGAGGCATTCGACCGGGCGCGTGACCGTCCTTCGTTTTGTTGTTGTCGCCGTGAGTCGGCCGCACGGATTGCCGCATGCGGCGAGTGCGCCGGCTGCCACGCCGTCGTGGGGTCGTGGCGATCTAAACTTAGACAAGCCTGGGGGAAGCGTCGTTGATGCAAATCAAGGGGTTTGCCCAAGGCACGCCAACGCGGCGGATCTGGCGATGACCACCACGGTTATGCCCTCCCGGAACCCAAGGCAATCCCGGGGCTCGCATCAGGAAAACCACTAGACGCGACCTGGGCGCGCTTCGCGCTCGACCACCTGGCCGTTCGTCCCGGGTTGTCGGACTCGGTCGGCGGCATCGGCTCCTCCCTCGCACTTGCCGTCGCCGCGGATGCGTCCGCCTCGCTCGGCCCGAGCGCCCAGCGCCAGAGCGCACCATCGGCCACCGGCAACACCAAGAGCCAGTGCTCAAGGATCGCCAGCGCCAGCAGCGTCGCAACGAGCAGCAGGGCGCTTGCGCCGAAGCCCCCCGCCGGCAACGCGAGCGCCCGGTCCACGAGCAGGCACATGATCACCGTCGCGACGCTGACCGATACCGGGAACAGCAGGTTCATCGGGCGCTTCGGCAGATAGCTCGTCAGGAACCGGATGCGCTCCGGCAGCCATTCCTCGTTCAGGTTCGGCACGCCCAGGAACAGGTTCAGCTTGGCGCTCCAGCGCATCAGCCACAGGACCACGAAGGTCCAGGTGCCGACCGGATTCACGCTGCCCCAGGTGATCCAGATCATGAGCGCGCAGGCGGCGACGATGGCCAGCTCGTGGTAGATGCTGGTCGAAAGCGCGAGGCCGAAGCGCCGCCAAAGCGTGCAGCCGTCCGGGCAGGGCGCTTTGCGCGGGCCGGTGATGAAGCCCATGAAGTAGCTCATCTCCATCCAGCCCCAGATGACCACACCCGCTGTAAACGATACATAGACGGCCAGCACCGTCGCCACATCGCGCATGACGAGCAGCACGCCGAAGGCCGCAACCATGGCCAGCGTCGCACCCGCCAAGCTCCACGGATAGGTGCGCTCCGGGCGCTGATCGAGATACAGGATCACGCCGGTGCTGAACCACCAGAGGAACAGCGCGTAGCCGACCGCGATCCCGTACATCAACATCGCGGTGGCGTTTACCGACCCGGCGCGAGGCGCAGACCCGCCCGCGCCGCGGTAGGCTTGGCGGCGGGCAGCGCTCCAGCGGCAGGCAGCGGCGCACGCCAGCTCGTGGCCAAGCTGCAAAGCGTGCGGCAGCCCGCCGACGGCGAAGCCCCATACGGACGGTGCCGCAGCGGGCTATGCGCCGGCAAGGTCGCTTTGGTCATCCGGTTCGTCCTCCAAAATCCGATGCTTGTAGTTATGGACCGCGCAGCAGTGACGAGCACCGCCACCCGCAAGCGCCAACGCCGCGTGGTCAGCACCACCTCACTGCGGGTCTGGCTCCGCGCGGAGCAGGCGGGCGAATGCCTCGGTATTGGTGGGGCCGAAGGCGCGCAGGTCGATGCGCCGGCCGGTCAGCGGATCTTCGAACAACAGCACCCCGCCTTCGCGCAGCGACAGGAGGTAGGGCGCGTCGATCGGCGCGTCGTAGGCCTTGCGCTCACGCACCATGCCGCGCATGACACCGAGCACGAAGCCGTCGATACCGGAGCGCAGCTCGGCGACGGTACCGTTCTCGCCGGCGATCCGCACCACCGCGCCACCGGCGCCGTCGTCGATGAAGACGAGCTCGCGAAGCTCTACCACCGGCGGCAGCGGCGTCTCCGTGCCGCCGACGCCGGTCACCCGAACCAGCGCCGCAGCCAGGATAACGAAGCCGATGAGCAGCGCGGCACCGATCAGGACAGCCCGCGGGAACGGTCGCCCCTCGAAGGGATCACTCACGGACACCCCCTTGCGCTCTGCGCGATCAGGTCCCCCGGCCCACCGGACAGCGCTCGCAGGCTCGTCATCGGCCGGCTGCTTGCGCGGCGTTGAGCGGCGGCGCATGACCACCGCCGTCCTCCGCGGCCGTCCCGCTCGCGGGGTCCCCTTCCCCGGCCTTTTCCATCTGCTCCTCCGCCGTCGCCGCGCGCAGCGCCTCGGCGAGGATGTCTGCGGCCTTGTCAACATCCGGCACGCAACGCAACATCGGTTGCGCGTCGAAGAAGCGCCACGGTCGCACATTCGGCCACATGATCAGGAAATTCACGCTGTGGCCGTCACCCAGCACCATGGGGATGTCTCCGACGCCGTTCGCGTAGCGTCGCAGGCCCGCACTCACGACCGCCTTAAACGGGATGTTGACCGCCATCGGCACGGCGACGCCGAAGCGGATCACGACCCGCCGATCGGTGATGCTGTAGATGGTCGAGCGCGCAAACGCCCACGCCATCAGTGCGAGGATGCCGACTGCCATCAGGCACAGCAAGAGCAACCACAACCCCGACAGCAAAGCCACCTTCACCGACTCGCCCGCTGCCAGCACATAGCCGATGCGGAAGACGATCAGAAGCCCGAAGTAGACGGCGACCGTGCGGACATGAAATGCCCGCACGGCAAGCGCGCCCCACTGGGGCGCGCCCTGCCAAAGGAGCTTCTCACCGTCCGGGAGATGCCCCGGCAAGCCGGGAACCGGCTCATACTCGAACTCACTCACAGATACGGCTCCACCCGATCCGGCGTGGCATACAGCTTGCCGCCGCCCAGATACGCGGAGACCTTATCCTCTTCGGCCAGCGTAATCTGGTCGTAGCTCTTCAGCGTCGGCGCATCCTTGAACTGCGCACCGGTGATGCTCGCGACCTCGATGACGCCCTTCTTGCCGCGCACGTTGCACAGCGGCATCGGGGCCAGCACGCGCTTGCCGCCGGCGTCGATCTCGACGTAGCGGACCTGCGGCTCGGCCGTATCCACCCAGAGCTCCTTGCAGACACCGCCCTGCTGGCCGTCGCAGCCGATGACCGGCCAGCCGCGCGGATCTGGGTCACTCTTGGCGACGCTGAAATGCTTGGCAACCCGCAACGGGCGGATACGCGGCTCGCCGGCCTCGGTCAGGTCGGGCGAGTCCGCACGCACGGCGTAGGAGCCGGGGCCGACGGCGGCCAGCATCGGGTTGCCGGTGGGCGTCAACGCAGCACCAGGGAAGGGGGCGATGGGCTTGGCGTTCAGCTTGTACTGCGCAGGCTCCGGACCCGGCTTGATCACAACGGCGCCGGTGTGTTGCAGCTTGAAGGTTTTCGGCTTCGGCAGCGGCGGGAAGCCCTCCATCAGCGTCGTGCGACCCATCCGCTGCGACTCCACCGGATAGCCTTCCCGCTTGTCTTCCTGGCGGATGTAGAAGATCAGCGCGAAGAAGAAGAACCAAAACACATACAGCACGAGCTGCGCGACATCGATGTAGTTGGTGATGGCACCGACAGGCATGGGATACCTCCATTGGCCGGATGACTAGGGCAGCTCGGTAATGCCGAACCGCGATGATGACCGCGCACCATTGCCGCCGCCGTGGGTGACCAGCGGCCCGATTGCGATCAGGGTAGCGAACAGTAAGACGATCTCCAGGTGATAGACGACGGCGTAGCCCACGGCCGGACCCATCAGCACGGGTCCGAAAACCCCTTCGGCGGCGAACATCCCGATCAGGTCGCGCAACGCCCCGCCGAAGGCGACCGCGACACCGTACGCAGTGGCCTGCACCGCGCCCCAAGCGCCGAGCGCAAGACCGCTGTGCCCGCCTTCGGCCAGTTCCATGGCCGCGGTGAGCGTACCGACGGCGAAGAGTCCGCCGCCGAAACCGATGAGCAGGGTGCCGACCCGGAACAGCCAAGATGAGCCCAGCGGATCGGAAAAGATGACGGCCGTGAACGCGACGATGCCGATCAACACGCCGTTGGCGGCGAGCCGGTGGGTCTCGGCACCGCGCGTCAGCGAGCGCGCCGCCAGGCCGAAGGCCACGAGCGTCCCGAAGGCCCAGATGGCCGTGAGCCGCGTCGTCTCCGCCACGGTGAGCCCGAGCACCTGCGCGCCGTAGGGCTCGAGCAGGATCTCCTGCATCGTAAAACCCGCGGTGCCCAGGCCGAGCGCGATCAAGAGCCGCTTGGATCGACCGGCCGCCAGGAAGGCGCGCCAGGTGGCGAGGAAGCGCGGCCGCGGCTTGCCCGACTCGCGCTCGCGCCGCATCTCCGCCGCGCGCTCCCGATCCCAGCGCTCCTGCTTCCAGAGTGCCACCACGTTGAGCACGATGGTGAGCACCGCGGCGCCCTGGATGACCTGGATCAGGCGCATCTCGCTAAAGTCCGTCAGCAGCAGGCCGAACAGCAGCGCACTGGCGAGCATGCTGAGCTGAAGCGCGACGAACAGCAGCGCCACCACGCGCGGGCGGCTCATCTTCGGCGCGATATCGGTGGCGAGCGCGAGCCCCGCGGTCTGTGTGGTGTGCAGTCCCGCGCCGGCGAGCAGGAAGGCCATGGCAGCGCCGAGCTGGCCGACGATGGGCGGCGCATTGCCACCCTCCGAGAGCAGCAGCAGCGCAAAGGGCATGCAGGCGAGGCCGCCGAACTGCATCAGGCTGCCGAACCAAAGGTACGGAATCCGGCGCAGCCCAAAGGCGGAGCGATGGTGATCGGACCGGAAGCCGATGAGCGCGCGCATCGGCGCAAACAGCACCGGCAGCGCCACCATCAGCGACACCAGCCACACCGGCACGCCCATCTCGACGACCATGACCCGGTTCAGTGTGCCGTAGAGCAGCACCATGGTCATGCCGACGGAGCCCTGGAACAGCGCGAGTCGCAGCAGCCGCGGCAGCGGCAGCTCGGCGGTGGCGGCATCCGAGAAGGGCAGGATCCGCGGCACCAGATCCCGCATCAGCCAGCGCCTGAGCTCGGCCGGATAGGCGGTCATGGGCCGATCAGCTCCATCGCCTGCGAGGTGTAGAAGCCGCGCTGGATCAGCCGCGTGCGACCGACCTGCCAGCCCTGCGGACCGAGCTTGGCCTCGATGCCGCGGCGCAACGTGCGCTCCGCGACGGGCACGATGGCCGGCGAGCGGTCACCGCGCGGGAACCACTGCCCGACCGCGTGCATCAGCGCCAACAGCGGCGTGCGCGGTGCAAAGGTGAAGAGGCAGCGCTCCGTGGCGCGGGACGCGAGCCCGGCGATGGCCCCCAGGGCATCCGCGCGCTCGTAATGGATGACGCTGTCCATGGACACAACATAGTCGAAGTGCGCGGCGGCGGTAGGTCCGCCCGACGCGAGCATGTCGCCGACGAGGAAGTCCACCTGCCCGGCAAACTCCGCCGGCAACCGCTCGCGGGCGTTCTCGACCAGCGTCGGCGATAGATCCACGGCCGTGACCTCCGCCCCGCGCCGCGCCGCCTCCAGCGACAGCATGCCGGTGCCGCAGCCCGCGTCCAGGAGCCGCTTGCCGGTCAGGTCGGCGGGCAGCCAGCCGAGCAGCGTCGCGCGCATCTCGTCGCGCCCGGCGCGCACAGTGGCGCGGATGCCGCTGACGGGGGCATCGGATGTGAGGCGCTTCCAGGTCTCGGCCGCGGTGCGGTCGAAATAGGCCTCCACTTCGCTACGGCGCGCTGTGTAAGACGTGCTTTGTTGCATCGGTGTCTTGTCTGGCGCGGATGGCTGGTCGCTCAAGCGCTGCCCTCAGTCGAAGCCCAGGAAATCGAACAGGTCGCGGTCGCGCATCGGGGTCACCGACATGGGCTCGGTGCCCGCCAGCAGCGCCGCGGCGAGCTGTAGGTATTGCTGCTGCGCCAGCTCCACGTCCGGGCAGCGCTCCATCTCAAACAGCGTCGCCTTCTTGAGCCGGGAGCGGCGGATCACATCGAGATTCGGCAGGTGCGCCATGGTCCGCAGGCCCACCGCCTCGTTGAAGCGATCGATCTGATCCGTCTCGGCGCTGCGGTTGGCGATGACGCCGCCGATGCGGACCTTGTAGTTCTTGGCCTTGGCCAGGATGGCCGTGGCGATGCGGTTCATCGCGAAGATCGAGTCAAAGTCGTTGGCCGTGACGATGAGCGCGCGGTCGGCGTGCTGCAGCGGGGCGGCAAAGCCGCCGCAGACCACGTCGCCGAGCACATCGAAAATCACGACGTCGGTATCGTCGAGCAGGTGGTGCTGCTTGAGGAGCTTTACGGTCTGGCCGACCACGTAGCCGCCACAGCCGGTGCCGGCCGGCGGCCCCCCCGCCTCCACGCACATGACGCCGTTGTAGCCCTCGTAGACGAAGTCGTCGAGGCGCAGCTCCTCGGGGTGAAAATTCACGGACTCCAGCACGTCGATGACCGTCGGCACCAGGCACTTGGTCAGCGTGAAGGTGCTGTCGTGCTTCGGGTCGCAGCCGATCTGCAAGACGCGCTGGCCGAGCTTCGAGAAGGCCACGGACAGGTTCGAGCTGGTGGTGCTCTTGCCGATGCCGCCCTTGCCGTAGACGGCGAAGACCTTGGCCTTGCCGATGTTCACGTCCGGGTCGAGCTGTACCTGCAGGCTACCCTCGCCGTCCAGGCGCGGGTCGAGCTTCGGCCTGGCGGCGGCGCGGCCCGCCGCGGCGGCAGCGCCGCCGCCGCCGCCGAAAATGGTGCTTGGAAGGTCGTCTAAGGTCACGCGGCCACCCCTTCGGTGATGCCTTCCAGGCGGTCTTCGAGCTCTTCACCGGCGCGACGCAGGGCCTCCAGCGTCGCGGCATCCGGCTGCCAGTAGTTGCGCTCGTGCGCCTCCAGAAGCCGGTTCGCGACCTTTGCGGACGCGGTGGGGTTGAGCGCCGCGAGCCGCTCGCGCATCTGCTCGTCCAGCACGAAGGTCTCGGTCATGCGCTGATAGACCCAAGGCGCCACCTGGCCCGTGGTCGCGGACCAGCCCATGGTGTTGGTGACATGCACCTCGATCTCGCGCACGCCCTCGTAACCGTGCTTTAGCATACCCTCATACCACTTGGGATTGAGCATGCGGGTGCGCGTCTCGAGCGCCACCTGCTCGGCCAGCGTGCGCACCTTGCCGTCGCCGCGGGTCTGATCGCCGATGTAGACCGGCACGGACTTGCCCTTCGATGAGCTCACCGCGCGGCTGATGCCGCCCAAGGTGTCGAAGTAGTGATCGACCGTGGTGACGCCGAGCTCGACGGAGTCGAGGTTCTGATACGCCAACTGCACGTCGCCGAGCACGGACTTGAGCAGATCGGTCTGCTTCACCGGCACGCCGGAGCGCCCGTAGGCGAAGCACTTGCGCCTGGTGTAGGTCTCGGCCAGCTCGTCCTCGTCGTCCCAGCCGCTGTTGTCGATGAGATGGTTGACGTTGGAGCCGTAGGCACCGTCGGCGTTGCTGAACACGCGCAGCGCCGCCGTCTCCATGTCGCAGCCGTTGGCCTCCTGGTAGGCCAGCGCATGCTTGCGCACATAGTTCTGCTCGACGGGCTCCTCGGCGATCGCTGCGAAGTACGACGCCTCGGCCAGCATCTGGGTCTGCAACGGCAGCAGATCGCGGAAGATGCCCGACAGCGTCATCACCACATCGATGCGCGGGCGGCCGAGCACCTCAAGCGGGATCAGCTCCGCGCCGCAGACGCGCCCGTAGCTGTCGAGCCTGGGCTTGGCGCCGATCAGCGCCAGCGCCTGGGCGATGGGGCCACCCTCGGTCTTTAGGTTATCGGTGCCCCAGAGCACCAGGGCAATAGACTCCGGCAGCGGGTTGCCGTCCTCGCGGTGGCGGTCGAGCAGGAGCTGGGCATGCTTCGCGCCTTCCCGCACCGCGAAGACGCTCGGCAGGCGGAACGGGTCGAAGCCGTGCAGATTGCGCCCGGTGGGCAGGATCTCCGGCGTGCGCAGCAGGTCGCCGCCCGGCGCCGGGCGCACGAAGCGGCCTTCGAGCGCGCGCAGGATTGCGGGCGTTTCGTGATCCTCGGACATGAGCTTGTCATAGCCGGCCAAGTCGGCCATGAGCTTCATGTTGTCCTCGGTGACATCCATGCCGCCCTTCTGCAAGGCCAGCGCCGGCGCGCCGCCGCCGACCAGCGCGGCGACGGCCTCGCGGGTCACCTGGCGCGGCACGCAACCCTCGGTCCTGCCCTCGGCGACGGCCAGCAGCAGATCCACGCGCTCCTCGGCGCTCGGCGGCTCGCCGACCACGTGCAGGCCGTGCGGGATCAGCGTGTACTCCAGCTCCAGCAGCTCGTCGTTGAGCCTGGTGATGCGGGCCTCGGACTCGGCGTTCCAGTCGGCCTCCCCGTCGGCAGCCAGCTCGGCGAGATCCACCTCGGCGGCCTGCGCCTGGATCAGGGCAGCCAGCTCGTTGCGCTCCGCCACCGGCGCGTCCGGCCCCAGCGTGCGCCAGCGCTCGATGGACGCCTTGAGATCCGACAGCCCGCGATAGAGCCCGGCGTTGGCGATGGGCGGCGTCAGGTAGCTCACCAGCGTGGCGGCGGCGCGGCGCTTCGCGATGGTGCCCTCGGAGGGGTTGTTCGACGCGTACAGATACAGGTTCGGCAGATCGGCGATGAGCCGGTCCGGCCAGCACGCCCCGGACAGGCCCGCCTGCTTGCCGGGCATGAACTCCAGCGCCCCGTGGGTGCCGAAGTGCAGCACGGCGTTGGCGCCGAAGTCCTCGCGCAGGAAGCGATAAAAGGCGCTGAAGGCGTGCGTCGGCGTGAAGCCCTTATCGAAAAGCAACCGCATCGGGTCGCCCTCGTAGCCGAAGCTCGGCTGCACGCCGACGAAGACGTTGCCGAACTGCTCCCCGAGCACGAACAGCGACGCGCCGTCGGAGAGCTGCTTGCCGGGCGCCGGCCCCCACTGACCCTCGATCTCGGCGAGGTAGGGCTCGCGCTGCACATGGTCATCGGTCGGGATGCGCGTGTAGACGTTGGCATGGGCGCCGAACTGCGCGCCGTTGCCGTTGATGATGCGCTCGCGCAGCTCATCCACGTCCGTCGGCAGATCAACGCTGTAGCCCGCCCGCTGCATCGCTCTGAGCGTGTTGAACACAGACGCGAACACGGCGAGATAGGCCGCGGTGCCGGTGTTGCCCGCGTTGGGCGGGAAGTTGAACAGCACCAGCGCCACCTTGCGCTGCGACGTCGGCGTCATGCGCAGCGCCACCAGCCGCTCGACGCGGCCCGCCAGCGCGTTGGCGCGCTCCGGATGCGGCTGCATGTCGCGGGAGTGGTCCGCCGGGGCCTCCGCCGAGCGACCGCCGAAGACCATGGGGCCGGTGGAGCCGTCGAGCTCGGGGATGGCGACCATCATCGTCGCTTCCACCGGCATCAGCCCGCGCTCGGAGGCCTGCCACTGCTCCAGGGTCTGGAACTCCACCGGATGCGCGGCCAGGTAGGGCACGTCCAGCTCGGCGAGCACCTCCTGCGCGGCGGCGGCGTCGTTATAGGCGGGACCGCCCACCAGCGAGAAGCCGGTCAGCGACACGACCGCATCGACGCAGGGCTTGCCGCCCTTCAAGAAGAACTGCTGCACCGCCGGGCGCGCATCAAGGCCGCTCGCGAAGGCCGGGATCACCCGCAGCCCGCGCGCCTCCAGCGCATCGATGACGCCGTCGTAATGGCCGGTGTTGCCGGCGAGCACGTAGGAGCGCATGACCAGCAGCCCAACCGTGCCCTTGACGTTCTTCTTGGTGGGCAGGCGACTCACCTGGTCGGTGATGCGGCCCTTCATGCGCGGGTGGAACAGGCCCACGTCCGGGTACTCGGCGGGGGCCTCGGCCTTGACCTTGCCGCGCAGCACCGCGCGCGGGCCGTCCGCGAAGCGCCCGACGAGGTGGCGGACCAGGTTCGCGATGTTCTCATCGGAGCCCGCGAGCCAGTATTGGAGCACCAGGAAGTAGCTGCGCACGTCCTGGGCGGTGCCCGGGATGAAGCGCAGGATCTTCGGAATGCGCCGCAGCATCGCCATCTGCTTGGCGCCGTCGCTGGCGTTCTTCTCGGTGCTCTTCTTGGTCCCGCGCAGGCGCTTGAGCAGCGCCATGGGCCCGCTCTGGGAGCCGTCCATCGTGAACTTGCCAATGCGCGTCAAGCGCATGACCTCGCCCGCGGACATGCAGCCGACCATGGCGTCGCAGAGGTCACGACGCGCCTGCAGCGCCGGCAGCACCGCTTTGATGTGATCGTCCATGAACAGCATGCTGGCGATGATGATGTCGCCCTGGGCGATGTCCGCCTTGCATTCTTCCAACAGCCTCGGGTCGTCGTCCCATTCCGCCGCGGCGTGCAGCGTCAGGTTCAGCCCCGGCATGTCTTTGCGCAGCGACGGGCGTGCGCGCTCGACGGCGCCGGCCAGATGGCTGTCCAGCGTGACGATGACGACGTTGACGGGTGGGTTGTCAGCGGCCGAAGTGGGCTTTGGCATCGTACAGGGTCTCAATCGTTATGGTCGCCACGCCGCTTTCCCGGGCGTAGCGCTCTGTGTTTCGGCGGGCCTTGCCGCGGACGAAGAAGGGAATCTTCCGGAGCTCGCGCTCCGCATCCATGTCCCAGATCAGTTCTTCGTCGCTCACGTCCGCCGGCGCATCATCGGCGGGCGCAGTAGCCCTAGTTTCGGCACCGCCCCGCGTTGCCGCGGGCCCCAGATGCGACGGTGCCGCCTCGTCGTGAAACTCGATGTCCTCGCGGAACATCGTGATCAGGTGCTCCTCCAGACCCATCATCAGCGGGTGGACCCAGGTGTCGAAGAGCACGTTGGCGCCCTCGAAGCCCATTTGCGGGGCATAGCGCGCCGGAAAGTCCTGCACGTGCACGGGCGCCGAGATCACCGCGCACGGGATCCCCGCGCGTTTGGCGATGTGGCGCTCCATCTGCGTGCCGAGGACCAGCTCCGGGGCCAGCTCCAGCACCCGCGCCTCGACCTCCAGATAGTCGTCGGTGATCAGCGGCTCGAGGCCGTATTGCTCCGCCGCTGCCCTAAGCTCGCGGGTGAATTCGCGCGAATAGGTGCCGAGCCCCACCACGTCGAAGGCGAGCTCTTCGGTGGCGACGCGGGCCGCGGCGATGGCGTGGGTCGCGTCGCCGAAGATGAACACGCGCTTGCCCGTGAGATAGGTCGAATCCACCGAGCGCGAGTACCAGGGCAGCCGCGTCTGCGCGGCGGCCAAGGCCGGGGCCGGGTCGACGCCGGCCAGCGCCGCCGCCTCGCGCAGGAAGTCCACGGTGGCGCCGACGCCGATGGGCACGATGCGCGTCCACGGTTGCTTGAACATGCGCTCCAGCCAAGCGCAGGTCTCGTGCGCGATCTCCGGATACAGGCAGACATTGAAGTCCGCCTCCGGCAGCCGCAGCAGGTCCGCCGGCGAAGCACCAGCCGGCGCGACGACGTTGACCTCAATGCCCAGAGAGCCGAGCAGCTTCGTCACCTCGGTGATGTCGTCGCGGCAGCGAAAGCCGAGCGCCGTGGGGCCAAGCAGGTTCGCCTTCGGCGCGCCCTGCCCGCGCTCCGGCAGCGGACGCCCGCGCAGCAGCGCGCGCACCAGCGAGAAGAAGGTCTCGGCCGCGCCCCAGTTCTCCTTGCGCGTGTAGGCCGGCAGCTCCAGCGGCACCACCGGGATGCCCAAGTCCATGCCCTCGGCCAGCGCGCCCGGCTGGTCCTGGATCAGCTCCGCGGTGCAGGCCTCGCCCACCAGCAGGGCCTGCGGCCGAAACCGCTCCACCGTCTCCCGCAGGGTCCGCTGCACCAGTCCGGCCGTGTCGCCGCCGAGGTCCCGGGCCTGGAAGCTGGTATAGGTCACGGGTGGGCGCTTGGCATTGCGCGCGATCATCGTGAACAACAGGTCCGCGTAGGTGTCGCCCTGCGGTGCGTGCAGCACGCAGTGCACATCGCGCATGGAGGCCGCAATGCGCATCGCGCCCATGTGCGGCGGTCCTTCGTAGGTCCAGACAGTAAGCTGCATGGCCGGGACCTCAGAACGCGAGCCGCGCACGGCGATTGAGCGGGCGGGCGAACAGCTCCGCCAAGTCCGGCGCCTGGTCGAAGCCGTGCACCGGCGAGAACACCAGCTCGATGGACCACTTGGTCGTGAGCCCCTCGGCCTCCAGCGGATTCGCGAGGCCGAGGCCACACACGGTCAGGTCCGGCCGGTCGGCGCGCAGGCGATCGAGCTGCGCCTCCACGTCCTGGCCTTCGGACAGGCGCTCAGGTGCCGGCAACAGCGCCAGCTCCGGCCCCAGCATGCGCCGATCCAGATAGGGCACGGCCACCTCGACGAGCTGCATGCCGCACTCTCTGGCCAGGAAGCGCCCGAGCGGGATCTCAAGCTGCGAGTCCGGCAGGAAGCTGATGCGCTTGCCGGCGAGCTGCTCGCGATAGCGCGCGAGGCCGCGCTCGGCCCGGGCCATCGGCGCCGCGCAGACGTCCTGCACGCGGGCGTCCGGGATGTCGAAGGCGGCTGCGGCGGCGCCGAGCCAGGCGCGGGTGCCCTCGACGCCGAAGGGATAGGGCGCCTCAATCAGCGTCGCCCCACGTTCGGCGAGCGCGGCGACGGTGTCGCCGACGAAGGGCTGCGCCGCCAGCACCCGGGTGCCCGCCCCCACCGGCGGCAGCTCGGACGCCCGGCGCGGGGGCAGGAAGTGCACCGGCGCGATGCCGATGGCGTCGAACAGCCGGCAGAATTGATCTTCGACGATATCCGGCAACGTGCCGACGACGAGCAGTGCCGGCGCATCGGCTGCGGGCATCTCGCGCACCAGCGCCGTGAGGCAGGTGTCTTCGCCCTGGGTGAAAGTGGTCTCGATGCCGCTGCCGGAGTAGGCCAGGATGCGCACGCGGCCCTGCTGGTTGCGGCTCAGGCGCTCGGCGGCGGTGTCGAGGTCGAGCTTGATGACCTCCGACGGGCAGGAGCCCACCAGGAACAGCGTGCCGATGTCCGGGCGGCGCGCCAGCAGCTCGGCGACGACGCGGTCCAGCTCATCGTTGCAGTCCGCCATGCCGGCGAGGTCGCGGTCCTGAAGAATGGCCGTGGCGAAGCGCGGCTCCGCGAAGATCATGACGCCCGCCGCGGATTGCAGCAGATGGGCGCAGGTGCGCGAGCCGACGACCAGGAAGAACGCGTCTTGGATCTTGCGATGCAGCCAGACGATGCCGGCCAGGCCGCAGAACACTTGCCGCTGGCCGCGCTCGCGCAGCAGCGGCACCGCACCGCCGCCGACGGCGAGCGTGCACTGCGCCGGATCGACGCTCGCCGCAACAGCACCGGAACTGCTCACTCGGCGCCCCCCAGCGCCTCGGCGGGGCGGCCGGCACCCTCGCGCGCCTGCTGCAGCCGTGCCGCACGCAGCTTGAGTAGGAACTGCGTTGCGTTGATGACATAGGCGGCATAGGCCGCGAGCGCCAGCAGCATCTGCCCGCGCACATCGAGCCAGCCCGTGAACAACACGATCAGATAGGCCGTGTGCAGCGCCAGCACCAGCATGCTGAACACGTCCTCCCAGAAAAAGGCATGGGCAAACAGCCACTTGCCGAAGACCACCTTCTCCCAGATGGAGCCGGTGATCATGATGGTGTAGAGGGTCAACGTCTTGACGACAATCGATACCGTCGCCGCCAGTTCACCGTTGCCGGTGGCCAGGTAACGCAGAACCAGAATCAGGCTTACGATAAAGATGAGGAACTGGAGCGGCGCAAGCACGCCCTGCACCAGCGTCCAGACGCTTCTATCGCGACGCTCACGTTCGGCCGGTGTATAGAGCGGCTGATCCCGGTCATGCCGCGCCTCGCGCTGACGCATTACCCTCCCCTCTCAGTTCTGAGCGTGCCTTGATGTTCTCAGGAATCTAGTCCGCTTAACCGCTGCTGTCAACTCGGCTTAACGTAAACCGAACTTGACATATCCCTCCAACGCGTCTAACTAATACAGGGTGTCGCTGCACCGGGCCGCGGACTGTTCCGCGCAGCCCTGGTTGCGGCCGATGGCATCGCGCCCAGCGCCGCCGAGGTCCCTGTGCCCTGCTGCATCGCGGCCGCTTTACCACAGTTTTTGCACGGAATTGGATGCCGTGTCGGCGCCGCCCCGTCGGCCGTCTGCGTGAGGAACGGGTCGACCGGCGGCATCCCGCCGCGGGCTTTCGCGGCCCGCTCGCGCGGCTTACAGCATAGGGTCGGGAGTTATCGTGAAGCCCTTTGATGCCCCAGAGGCGGCCCTTGGCGACATCGGCAGCGACTTCATGGCGGCCTTGCTGGGGGCCGCGGCGGACATCTCGATCATCCTCGACAACGAGGGCACCATCCGTGACCTCGCCTACGGCAGCGACGAGCTGTCGTCGGAGATCGGGGACGATTGGATCGGCCGCCGCTGGGCCGACACCGTCACGGCCGAGAGCCGTCCGCGCGCGCTGTCGCTGCTCGCCGAGGCCTCGCCCGATCCGACGGCGCCGCAGCGCCAGCAGGTAAGCCACGTCTCGCGCAGCGGCG
Organism: Thiohalocapsa sp. ML1; assembly: GCF_001469165.1. GTDB lineage: Bacteria > Pseudomonadota > Gammaproteobacteria > Chromatiales > Chromatiaceae > Thiohalocapsa. The sequence goes on from NZ_JABX01000033.1 coordinate 35,746, forward strand.
CCGAGCTGCCGGTGCGCTATTTCGTCGCCAGGCTCGATGCGCGGCACCTCATCGCCGTCGGGCACAACCTGCAAGGCATCGCCGCGCTGCAGCAGCGTTTGGTTGACGCCCAGCAATCTTTGGAGCGCGACTACTGGCGGCTGCGCCAGCTCGAGACGCGCTACCGGCTCCTGTTCCGCTCCGCCACCGATGCCATCGTCATCCTGGACCCCGACAGCGGCAAGGTCGTCGAGGCCAACCCGGCAGCGTCGCTGCTGCTGGCCGCGGACTCGCGCCGCCTGGTGGGGCGCGCCTTCCCGGACGGCTTTGACGAGGCCGGCACGCGGGCCATCCAATCGCTGATCGCGGGCGTGCGCGCCGCCGGCCGCGCCAACGACGTGCGCGCGCGCCAACGCTCCGGCACGGAGTTCCAGGTGAGCGGTGCGCCGGTGCGCCAGGAGAGCGCGTCGCTGATCCTGCTCCGGCTCTCGCCGGTGGACGCCGAGGGGCACAAACAGGCCGCCGCGGAGCCGCGCTCGCGGCTCGCCCGCATGGTCGAAAAGGCCCCGGACGGCATCGTGCTGACCGGCCAGGACGGGCGCATCCTGAGCGCCAACACCGCCTTTTTGGACCTGGCCCAGCTCACCACCGAGGATCAGGCGCGCGGTGAGTCGCTGGACCGCTGGCTCGGGCGCCCGGGCGTGGACCTCAACGTGCTCATCGCCAATCTGCGCCAGCACGGCGCCGTGCGGCTCTTTGCGACACAGGTCCGCTCGGAGCTCGGCGCGAGCAGCGAGGTGGAGATCTCCGCCGTCTCCATCCACAACGGCGAGCAGCCGAGCTTCGGCTTCATCATCCGCAACGTGGACCGGCGCGTGTCCGCCGACGGCGGCGGCGAACGCGCGCTGCCGAGCTCCATCGAGCACCTGACGGAGCTCGTCGGCCGCGTGCCGCTCAAGGAGGTCGTGCGCGAATCCACGGACATGATCGAGCGCCTCTGCATCGAGGCCGCGCTGGAGCTCACCGGCGACAACCGCGCCAGCGCCGCCGAGCTGCTGGGCCTGAGCCGCCAGAGCCTGTACGTGAAGCTCCGCCGCTACGGCCTGAGCGAGCCCGGCGTGGAAAGCGACTAGCGAGGCAGAGCCTCAGACCGACCAGGGCACGGCGCCTCTGGCCAAGGGCCAAGGGCCAAGGGCCAAGGGCCGAGGGCCAAGGGCCAAGGGCCGAGGCGGGCTCCCTTGGCCCTCGGCCCTTTTGCCTGCAAGCGCCGTCTACCAGATCGCTGCGACCGCCAGCCGCAGGCCCGGCAACAGCACCGGGCTTACAACCTCCGACGGCTCCGGCCGCAGGATCAGCCGGTAGCCATCCGGCCCGGGCTCCCGGTACATCTCCAGGCGGCGATGTTGCAAGTCGATGAGCCAGACCTCCGGGACGCCGTGGGCAGCGTACAGCGGCACCTTGACCTCCCGGTCATAGCGCAACGAGGTATCGCAGATCTCGATGACCAAGAGCGTGTCGGCGGGTGTTGGATTCGCACCCGCGTAGAAGTCTTCGCGGGGGCGCAGCAGCATGAGATCCGGCTCGGGCTCCGAATCCGGGTGCAGCGTGAGCGGGTCCTGCACGGCGACGAGGGCATCGCTCCCGGCAGCCAGGGTCAGCACGCGGTTCAGCCGTTTGTTCTTGCCGGTATGCTCCGACTTGATGGGCGGCAGCGCGCGCAGCTCTCCTTCGATCAGCTCGACGCGATCGTCTTCATCGAAGATTCCGGCATCGATCATCCGGTGGTAAGCGTCCACCCCCAAGCGGAACGCCGAACGCAGCTCCGCCATGGTTTGGCGCGTGTGGACAGCGGGCATGCTGGAAACTTCCGGGGATCATGGCGGGCACAACCCACGGCTTGGCGCGACCCGCGTCGGATGACCGAAACGATAGCATGAGGGCCGAGGGCCAAGGCCGAAGGCGAATTCCGCGAACATCCATTCCCAACTCGTGACACCGCTCCTGCGGTGTCACGGCCTCTTGGCGCTCTGCGCCGCTCCACCGAGGCAACTTTTGGTGTCCGCCTCAAGCGCGGTGGGCGCAGAGCGCCGAAGACCGCGTGACGCCGCGGGCGGTGCGATGGGCACGCTATCGATGGCACGGTAGGAACGCATCGGGAAATCGCCTAAGGCCCAAGGCAGACCTCCTCGGCCCTTGGCCCTCGGCCCTTTGGTTCGCTTGCGGCAACGAGCGGGCGGCGCAAGACGACGCTCCGGAGTGGCGAGTGTTGACTGGAGTGCTGACTGGAGTGCTGACTGGAGTGTTGACTGGAGTGTTGACCTCCAGGTCAACACGGCGACAGCGCGGGATGCACCAAATGGCTTGACGGCGCCGAATGTTTGCAGATGACTCAAGTTTCAGGATCGACACGGCGGTTGCAGGCAAAAGGGCCGAGGGCCGAGGGCCAAGGGAGCCCTCCTCGGCCCTTGGCCCTTCGGTCCGGTTGCCACGAGTGCGGAGCCGACCGGGAGGTCGGCTCTGCGGCCCGGCTCCGGGTCCGCCGACCAGTCCGCCCCTTGCGCGACTGCGCTCAAACCGCAAACCGCCCAGGCTCGGGCTGCTGCACCTGGCCGAGGGCGGCCAGCGTCTCCAACAGCTCGGCGACCTGCTTGGTGCGGGCGCGCTGGAAGCGCCGCGCGATCTGCTCCGCGGCGGCCGGCGCGGGCTCGCCGGCGAGCACGTCGCGCACGGCCTGGAACTGCGCCGGCAGGGTCTTGGGCCAGGGTGCCTTGGCCGCGGCGGCGGGCTCCGGGGTGCCGACGGCGACCGCGGCGGCGGCCTGCTCGGCGCCTTCGCCCGCCGGGTTCTGGAAGTCCGGCCGCAGCCAGCGCACGCGACCGCGGGCCTCCTCGGCCGCGCGCTCGCGGTTCAGCGCCACCAAGCGGCTCAGCAGCGCCTCTTCCGCCGCGGCCTGTTCGGCGGGCTTGTCCGGATAGGGCGTGGTGCCGCCGGGCTTGCCCACCAGGGCCGGGGCGAGGTCGGCCCAGCCGTAGGCATCGAGCACGGCGGCGTCGAGCTCGTCGTGCAACTGCGCGAGCACGGACACAAGGCCCTGGTCGTGGATCTCGCGCTCCTTGGCCGACAGCGGCGGCTCGCCCGGGATGTGCGCGATGCGCCGCAGCCGCTCCAGGACGTTGTAGGCGTTGGTGAGCGTCAGCCCCGGATGCAGCCCCTGCTGGCGCTTGCGGTGGGCGTCGATGTGCTCGGCGCGCTGCGCGATGGGCGAGAAGTTTGAAGTTTGAAGGGTGAAGTTTGAAAGGGGCTCCCCAGGGGAAAAGTTTGAAGTGTGAAGTTTGAAGGGTGAAGGGTGAAGTTTGAAGTTTGAAAGGGGCGCCGGGGGTTGCTGCGGGGTGCCTGGGGCGGGGGAAGCGTTGTCGGCGTCCGGGCGAGGTGGGAATGGGAAGGTTTCGAAGCAGCGGGTTTTCACGTAGACCGAGTCGTTGCCGACGCCGAGCCAACTGCCGGCGCGCATGGACCAGGCGATGTGCGCGCGGCTCGACAGGACGCCGAGATGCCAGGGGCTGTCGACGGCGATGTTGATGAGCTTGTTGTCCGGCAGGATGCTGTCATCCAGGAAGACGAAGAAGCGGTGCCGGCTGGTTTCGATCGTCGTGAGATACCGCGCCAAGCGGTGCATTGCTGGTCGCAGCTCGCTGCGCGGTTCACCGAAGATCCACCAGTTATCGCGGTACGTCGCCCGCCGATTCTGCGCACGCTCCGGCTTTACCCGCTGCAAGACCCACTGGTACACCTCCGGAAACCGCCCTCGCACATCCTCGGCTTCCAGCCCGAACAGATCGATGACAAGCACGTCGCGCGGCAGCGACGTCACGTCGCGGCCGTTGCGATATTCGCGGATGTGCCGCTCCGATCCGTGAATCCGTCCGAGCCCGAGCGCTTTGGCCTCTTCGCGGGTGACGATGAAGCCGGCGCCATGCAGCTTCACGCCGGGTGAGCTGATGCCCATGTTCGCCCGCAGCGGCACGGCGGACGCGACATCGGCCCCGATGGTCAGGTCCGAAAAGACCACGCCTGCGCGCGGTTTGATCTGCACATCCAATCCCTCGCCACCAACGGCCTGCTCTGCGACGACGGTGCGCAGCTCGCCCGGCTCGCTGCCCGGCTGCCCCACGGTCATCGCAATGCGCACCTGCGCGCCGTCGGCAGCATCCACCCAAGGATGATCCGGGATCGCAAAGGCCAGCGATAGCGGCGCCTTGTCGTCCAGGTGCCGGGCGATGACGCGGCGGTTGAAGGTCTGGCGCAGGCTGTTGGTGGTGATGAGGCCGAAGCGCTGCGCCTTGCCGGTGCGCACCAGCTCGGCGGCCTTGTGCCACCAGTGCATCACGTAGTCGGCGGACTCCGGAACCTCCGGATAGGTGGCGCGCAGGGCCTCGACGTAGCCGTCGCCGAGCGCCCGGCGCATGCTGCTGGCGCCGATAAACGGCGGATTACCGACCACAAAGTCGGCCTCGGGCCAGGCCGCCGGCCGCGGCTTGACATAGCGCTCCACGGGGATGCGCGCGGCCTCGTCCGGCACCGGCTCGCCGGTGACGGGGTGCGGCTTCATGCTGCGGCCGTCCCAGCGGGTGATGGGGCGGCCGGCTGGGTCGGTGATCAGCTCGATGTCGTCCCAGGCGAGCACGGCGTCGCGACATTGGATGTTGTGGGCGTCTTTCAGCAGCGGCTCGCGCGGCGGGGTCTTGGCGTAGGTGCGAAAGTGCCACTGGAGATAGCCGATCCAGAGCACGGTCTCGGCGATGCGCGCGGCGCGGGGGTTGGTCTCCAGGCCGAGCATCTGCTCGGGGCTGACGGTGCCGCCCTCCAATTCCAGGCCCTGCTGCGTGAAGCCGAGATCGGCCAGCGCGGCCAGCACCTCGCCCTCCAGGCGCTTTAGGTGCTCCAGCGTCACGTAGAGAAAGTTGCCGCTGCCGCAGGCGGGGTCCAGCACGCGCACGGTGCACAGGCGCCGGTGAAAGCCGCGCACCTCGTCGATGGCGCGGTCGCGCTTGCCGTCCTGGTCCAGCCGGTAGGCGCTGGCCTGCACGTTGGCCCAGTCCTCGCGCAGGGGCTCGATGACGGTGGGCAGCACGAGCCGCTCCACGTAGGCGCGCGGCGTGTAGTGGGCGCCGAGCTTGTGGCGCTCCACGGGGTCGAGCGCGCGCTCCAGCAGCGTGCCGAAGATGGCGGGCTCCACCTCGCGCCAGTCGGCGCGGGCGGCGTCGCAGAGCAGGTCGATCTGCGCCGTGCTGAGCGTCGGCGCCGCGGGCTCGGCAAACAGGCCGCCGTTGAAGTGCGGGATGGGCGCGCGCAGCACGCCGGAGAAGGCCGAGCCGGTGTTCATGTCCGCCCAGAGCTGGCGCAGCAGGTGCGGCAGGTGCGCGGGATCGGCGCGCATGTCTTTCAGCAGTTGGCTGAAGGAGCGCTCCGGCAGCAGGCCGACGTCTTCGGCGAACATCGTGAACAGGCAGCGCATCAAAAAGCCCGCGACCTGCTCCGGGTCATTGGCGCTGCCGGCCTCCAGGGACTTGGCCAGCTCGGCGAGCTTGGCGGAGATGGCGCGCGTGACCCGGGCGCTGCGCCGGGCCGGGTCCAGCGATAGCGGGTCGAGCCAGATGGCCCGCAGGCGCTCGCGAATGGCGGGCTGGCGCAGGTCGTCGAGGTAGATGCGGTGGCTCAGCGCATCCGGAAACGGGATGTAGTTGGCCCCGGAGCGGGTGAAATCGGCATAGACGCCGATGTGCCGGCCGACGTCCGTGACCAGCAGGAAGGGCGGGCGGCCCTCCTCCGGCGGCAGGGCGCGGGCGTAGTTGCTGCCCTGGGCGTGCGCCTTGAGCATGGCCGCATCCCAGGCGGTGGACTGGATGGCGAGCCCGGATTGCTTGGATTCGAGCACGTAGCAGGCGCGGCGGTAGCAGTCGATGCGCCCGCTACTGCTGCTGCCGTCGGCGTGGCGGAAGGTGACGCGGCGCTCGAAGACGTAGGCGTTCTCGGTGTCGTCGGCGCTGGCCGGGTCCGGCGGCGGCAGGCCCAGGAGCGCCGTCAGCTCGGTGACGAAGAGCTGGTAGTTGGCGAGCTCCGAGCCGCTCGCCTTCTGCCAGCGCGCGAGGAAGGCGTCGACGGCGTCGGCCGTGGTGGCATCGCTGGTCGTGTTATCAGGCATGATCCTGTGCTCCTTAGCCGGGGCAGGCGCCGATCGTACACGATTACCCACGATTGTGCAGGTTTGCGTGGCGTTTGGCCCCACTCAAGGCCGCGCTTCGGCACGCACGCAGGCCAGCCGACCAAAGGCCTTGTATCCAGCTCCGATAATGCTGGTGACAGGGCGCGGCTTCGCTTACCGTTTGCGCCATGAGTGCGCGGGAGCAGATCAAATCGTGTATGGCGCTGGCGGCCGCTTGGCTCGCCGGCGTGCTGTTGCTGTTGCCCGGCGTTGCGACGGCGCTGCCGATGGACGGCGGCGTCTCCCGCTGGTCGCCGCAGACCGGCGTGGAGCTGCTGCGGGACCCGAGCGGAACCCTGAGCGTGGAGCAGGCCCTGGCCGCGGACGGCTGGCAGCCGAATCCCGCGGGCACGGACTCGCTCGGCATGACCGCGGACACGCTTTGGGTGCGACTGCGCCTGGAGCCCGCGCCCGGCGCACCGGCCGCCGCGGTGCTGGAGGTCGGCTATCCGCTGCTGGACACGGTGTCGCTGACCCTGATCCCGGACCACGGCCCCCGCACCCGCTACAAGGCGGGGGACAAGCGGCCGTTTCGGGAGCGCGTGCTGCTGCTGACCAACCCGGCCTTTCCGGTGCCGCTGGACCAGCCGGTGACGCTGCTGCTGCGCCTCGAGACCTCGGGCTCGCTGCAGTTCCCGCTGGTGCTGTGGGCGCCCGAGGCCTTCATCGGCGCAATCAGCCTGCGGGAGCTGACGTTAGGGCTCTACTTCGGCGGCTTTGCGGTACTGGTGCTGATGTCGCTGGCGGCCTATCCCTATGTGCGCGATCGGCTGTTCCTGCTCTACGGCCTGTATCTGGGCAGCTATGTGCTGCTGCAGCTCTCGCTGAACGGCCTGCTGTTCCGCTTCATCGTGCCGGAGGGCGGGGCCTGGGTGAGCCGCCTGCCGCCGCTGCTGACCGGGGTCACGATGCTGATGATGCTGGCCTTCGGCATCCGCTTCCTGGACTTCTGGCGCCACAGCCGGGCGCTGCGCTGGGCCTTCGGCGCCTTTCGCAGCGTCGCCGCGCTGGTGGTGATGAGCGCCCTGTGGCTGCCGGTGGGCGTCGCCATCCGGCTGGCGTCGGTGACGGGCATCTTTCTATTGCCGCTGATGCTGGCGGCGGGCGTCTATTCCATGCGCCGCGGCCACCTGGCGGCGCGCTATTTCACGCTGGCCTGGGGCATCTTTCTGTTCGGCACCTCGGTCACGGGGCTGACGCTGGTCGGGCTGTTGCCGAGCCGCTTCTTCACCACCTATGCGATGCAGATCGGCTCGCTGCTGGAGGTGGTCGTGCTGGGTCTGGCGCTGTTCGAGCGCTTCAATACGCTGCACCGGCAGAAGGAGGCGGCGGTGGCGGAGGCCAACGGCTACCTGTGGCAGTTGAACGAGGAGTTGGAGCGCATGGTGGCGAAGCGCACGCGGGAGCTTGAGTTGACCAACGCCCGGCTTGCGCACATGGCGCGTCAGGACAGCATGACCGGGCTGCTCAACCACGGCGCTGGACTCGCGATGCTCGCCGAGCGGCTCGCGGCGGATGCGGCCGGCGGCGCCGGCACCGCGGTGCTGATGCTGGACCTGGATCATTTCAAGCAGATCAACGACCGCCACGGCCATCAGGTCGGCGACGAGGTGCTGCGGGCGGTCGCCGCGGCGCTGCAGGCGCACGCCGGCGCCTACGGCATCTGCTCGCGCTACGGCGGCGAGGAGTTCCTGCTGGTGCGCCGGGTGCTGACGATGGATGAGGCGCGGCAGTTCGCGGAGGGCGTGCGCCAGGCCGTCAATCGCCTGCGCTTCGCGCAGGGGCCGGAGCAGGTGACCGGCAGCTTGGGCGTCGCCGTCGCCCGGGCCGACACCGGCGAGCGCGACACGCCGGAGCAGTTGATTGCACGGGCGGACGAGGCCCTGTACCAGGCCAAGCGGGCGGGGCGCGATTGTGTCGTGCTCGCGGGCCAGCCGACCCTGCTGCAGTCGGTGTACAGTGTCGCGGCGCATCCGCAGTGATGCCGGCGGCAGAGCTGCCGGCGCGCTCGCGGCTGCTGCCGCTTGCGCGCGGGCCGGCTGAACCCGGCATCCCCGCCACGGTCCCTAGTCGCCCTCGCCTGCTCTCCCCGCTCGCCGTCCCGCCCGCTTGACGTCAAGCAGTCTTGACGCCGGTCAGCCGAGTTGCAGGCCACCGCCGACACCCCCCGGCGTTCGGGCTAGACTCGCGAGTCAGCCTGCACGCCGCGCTGCTGCAACCGCGAAGGCCCGCCTCGGGCGGCCCGCGAAACCCCGGAGCGCCTTCGCCCGCAAGAGATTTTTCGCATGACAGAGACCGCCACCGATCCATCCCTGAGCAGCCCCCGCCCGGCCCCGGCCGCCCGTCCGCAGCCGAAGGCGATGCTGGAGGTGCTGCACCCCATTACGTGGTTCCCGCCCATGTGGGCGTTCACCTGCGGCGTGGTGTCCTCGGGCGCGAGCATCATGGAGAACTGGCTCCTGCTCGTCGCGGGCGTCATCTTGACCGGGCCCTTGGTGTGCGCAACGAGTCAGGTGGTCAACGATTGGTACGACCGCGACGTGGACGCCATCAACGAGCCGAACCGGCCCATCCCGTCCGGCCGGCTGCCGGGGCGCTGGGGCTGGTGGATGGCGCTAACGGGCACCGGGCTGTCGCTGCTGCTGGGCGCCGTGCTCGGGCCTTGGGTCTTCCTTGCCACCATCGTCGGGCTCGTGTTTGCGTGGATCTACTCGGCACCGCCGCTGCGGCTCAAGAACAACGGCTGGTACGGCAACGCGGCCGTCGGTTTTTCTTATGAATCCCTGGCCTGGATCACCGGCGCCGCGGTGATGCTGGGCGGCGCCATGCCGGATGCGCGCATCCTGTTGCTCGCGTTCCTGTACGGCCTGGGTGCCCACGGCATCATGACCCTGAACGACTTCAAGGCCATCGACGGCGACCGGCAGATGGGCATCCGCACACTGCCGGTGCAGCTCGGCGTGCAGAACGCGGCCCGCGTGGCCTGCGCGGTGATGCTGGTGCCGCAGTTCCTGGTCGTCTGGCTGCTGTTCGACTGGGTGCAGCCGGTGCATGCGGCGGCGGTGGCCTCGCTGGCGATGGTGCAGGCCGTGCTGATGGTGCGCTTCCTGGAGAACCCAATCGCGCGGGCCACCTGGCTCAGCGGCCTGGGCGTGACCGTTTATGTCAGCGGCATGATGATCAGTGCCTTTGCCGTGCGGGCGGCGATTGCGGGGCAAACACCTTTATGAGGGGCTAGGGGCTAGGGGCTAGGGGCTAGGCGCGCCCGCCCCCTAGCTCCTAGCTCCTAGCTCCTAGCTCCTGAACACCGAGGCGAAACGATGAGCGACACCACCGAATTTGATGCGGTCGTTATAGGTGGCGGCCCGGCCGGCGCCACCGCGGCCACGGATCTTGCTCGGCGCGGGCGCCGGGTGCTGCTGCTCGACCGGCCGGGGCGCATCAAGCCCTGCGGCGGGGCCATCCCGCCGAAGGCCATCGAGGAGTTCGAGATCCCGGACGAGCAGCTTGTGGCCAAGATCAATTCCGCGCGCATGGTGGCGCCGAGCGACCGGCACGTGGACATGCCCATCGACGGCGGCTTCGTCGGCATGGTGGATCGGGAGCCCTTCGACGAGTGGCTGCGCGAGCGTGCCGCCGCCGCCGGTGCCGAGCGCCGCAACGGCACCTTTACGAAGCTCACCCGCGACACCGACGGCACCGCGCTGATCCACTACCGCCCGGCCGAGGCGCAGGACCGCGGTGCGGAGGTGACGGTGCGCGCGAAGACCGTGATCGGCGCCGATGGCGCCATGTCGTCGGTGGCCAAGCAGTGCATCCCGGGTGCGAAGGAGCTGCCGCACGTGGCGGCCTACCACGAGATCGTGCGCTCGCCGGCGCCGACCTCGGGCAAGGGCCTGCACGACTTCGACCCCACCCGCTGCGATGTCTACTACCAGGGCAAGCTGTCGCCGGACTTCTACGCCTGGATCTTCCCGCACGGCGACACCACCAGCATCGGCGTCGGCACGGAGCTGAAGGGCTTCTCGCTGCACGACGCGGTGGATCAGTTGCGCAAGGAGACGGGCCTCGATCAGTGCGAGACCATCCGCCGCGAGGGCGCGCCCATCCCGCTGCACCCGCTGCCCAAATGGGACAACGGCCGCGACGTGGTGCTGGCGGGCGATGCCGCCGGCGTGGTCGCGCCGGCCTCCGGCGAGGGCATCTACTACGCGCTGGTGGGCGGCCGGCTGGCCGCGGACGCGGTCGAGGAGCTGCTGGTCACCGGCAAGGCGCAAGCGCTCGCCAACGCGCGCAAGCGCTTCATGAAGCAGCACGGGCGGGTGTTCTGGATCCTCGGGATCATGCAGCGGTTCTGGTACAAGAACGACAAGCGCCGCGAGCGCTTCGTCAGCCTCTGCGACGACCCGGACATCCAGCACCTGACCTGGCAGGCCTACATGCACAAGAAGCTGGTCAAGGCCAAGCCGGCGGCGCACCTGCGCATCTTTGTGAAGGACATGGCGCACCTACTCGGCGTGGTGGCGCCCTGGCAGAAAAGAGACGCGGCGCCCGGGCGCCGAGGGGCCGACCTGCGCTCGTCCTGACATCGCTCCACGCATCCGCGCCTGACGGAGTCAGCACCGCGCTGCGGTCGCTGGACAACGCATGCGCGGGACCGGAAGACGCAGTCTCCTAGTCCCGCTTGTTCAGCGCCTTGGGGGCTCTGACTGCTGCCGACCCCCTTCCTCGGAGCAACCGCCGAATAACGGCGTTTGCCTCGGCCTTGCCGGTGCCGGAGACCGCGTCGGGAGAGAGCTCAGCCAGCGCCAGGCTTCGTGGTGTCGATCTTGAGCGGGATGTAGGCGAGGCAAGTCCGGGTCCAGCTCGTGAAGAGCAGCACCAGCGCGATCACGGTCAGGAGCATCTGCAGGGCAACACCCGGCACAAAGAAGCTGAGGGTGATGATGACGGCGGCGGCGATCATGCGGACATTTCGGTCGCGCTCGCCGACGTTCTTGGGGAGGGCCATGTTGAGTTCTCCAAATCTTGGTCGAAGGCGTCAGCTCGGGGCGAGTCGCCGTCCGCGCGCGGCACCGCGCATGGGTCGGAAACAGGCCGGCGCGTCCCGAACCCCGGATGACCTGCTCAGGGTGCACTGACATGGAGCATTTCGCAAGTAGCGATGCCATTCCTGCTGCGCGCGAGATTCAGGAGGCCGCCGCGATTCCGCGGCCGCACGGCGCCTGGGCGCTGCCACGAACCGGCTGTACGCCGGCCTGCGGATTCGCGGTTTCAACGGCAGGCCGGATCGCCTAATATCCCCGCCCTTGCGTTGGTATTTCGAGCGATTGCGGCGCCCGACGCATACCGCCGGCCGGACAACCATGAGGCGCTGCCGACCCGGCACGCGCCATCGGCCCACGACTTCAACACGACCAAATTAGGTTCTGCGCTGCACGAGGCATCTGGAGATCTGCTGACATGAAGAGCGTGATGAATTACATCGTCCACCTTCCCTTTGCCGACGCCGGCACGGAGCAGTTGCCGCTGCCGCGGTTGCTTAGGCTGTCGCTGTTCCAGGTGTCCGTAGGCATCGCGATGGTGCTGCTCTACGGCACATTGAACCGCGTCATGGTGGTGGAGCTCGGCGTCTCGGCCTGGCTGGTATCGCTGATGGTGGCGCTGCCCTTGGTGTTCGCACCCTTCCGCGCCCTCATTGGCCACCGTTCGGATTATCACCATTCCGCCTTCGGCTGGCGGCGGGTACCCTATATCGCGCTCGGCAGCATGCTCCAGTACGCGGGCTTCGCGATAATGCCGTACTCCATCCTGATCCTTTCGGACGACACCAACCAACTCGTCTTCGTCGGTCAATTCTTCGCGGCCGCCTCCTTCCTGCTGGTAGGCGCCGGCCTGCACACCGTGCAGACCGCGGGCCTCGCACTGGCCACGGACCTAGCGCCCAAGGAGAAGCGCCCGCGCGTCGTGGCCCTGCTTTACGCGACGCTGCTGCTCGGCATGGGGGCCAGTGCGCTGCTGTTCGGGCATCTGCTCGAGGACTTTTCGCATAAGCGCTTGGTGGAAGTGGTGCACACCGCGGCGCTTGCGACGCTGGTGCTGAACTTCATCGCCGCCTGGAAGCAGGAGTCCATCGATATCAAGCGCGCCGTCGCCAACATCCCGCGTCCGCCGTTCAAGGAGACTTGGCGGGAATTCCTCAAGGGCGGGCACTCGACGGAGCTCCTTATCGCCGTTGGTCTCGGCACCGCGGGTTTCAGCATGCAGGAGATCCTGCTTGAGCCCTACGGCGCGCAAGTGCTCGGGCTCACGGTGTCGCAGACGACCCAGCTCACGGCGATTCTGGCCGCGGGCACATTCCTCGCCTTCGTGCTCGCCGGCTACTCGCTGAGCCGCGGTGGCAACGCTTACCGGCTCGCGGCCATCGGCACCGTCGTCGGTATCGGCGGCTTTGTACTGGTGATCACGGCAGCGACGCTGGAGTCGCCGTTGGTGTTCCGCATCGGCACGGGCTTCATCGGCTTCGGCAACGGCCTGCTCGGCGTCGGCACGCTGACCGCCGCCATGGGCCTCGCCCAGCGCGGCCAGGCGGGACTGGCACTCGGCGCCTGGGGCGCGGTACAGGCGACCTCCCAGGGCATCGCCATCGCACTCGGCGGGGCACTGCGCGACGTCACGACCGGGCTCGCCGTCGCCGGCTCGCTCGGGCCGAATCTCACGGAGATCTCCGTTGGCTACCGCTTCGTTTACATAATTGAGGTGGTGCTGCTGATCGCCGCCTTCGCTGTGCTGGTCCGGATGGTGCTGCGCACGCCGCGGGACGAAAACGACACACTGCCGCAGCCGACTGATCCGCGCTTCGGACTCGACCAGATGCCTTAGGTTGCTTGACGGCGCGAAATGCGAGCAGATGAGTCAAGCTTCATGGCGGCAAGGCGCGGGCGTGCAAAAGGACCAAGGGCGGAGGGCCAAGGGCGGAGGGCCGAAGGGCGGAGGGCCAAGGGCCGAAACGCCCTCCTCGGCCCTTTGATTCACTTGCGCCAACGAACGGGTTGCACAACAAGCCGTTCTCTTCCCAGGTCGGTCTAAGGCCTCGCATCCCTGGCTCGCTTGACGGCGCCAAATGCGTGCAGATGACTCAAGTTTCATGGCGACAAGGCGCTTGAGGGCAATAGGGTCAAGGGCCGAGGGCGCCCGCCTCGGCCCTCGGCCCTCGGCCCTTCGGTTCACTTGAGTCAACGAGCGGGTCGCGCAACCTGCGCTTGTCGCTCTGAGGCTCCGCCGCGCTCGGCTATCGCCCCGCTGCTGCGCGTGGTGAGGCCGTGTCATCGAACCAACGCCACATCGGCGGGAGCGGGAGCGGGAGCGGGATGCTGCCCCGACCCGCAGCAGGCTCAAGCGATGCCGGAGTGAGAGGCGCGTGGGTCGTGCGATGTCGCTCACCGTCGACCGCGATGTCCCGAAGCGCTGCGACTTTGTTCGATTATCGACCCTCGCGGGCTCACCCCCCCCTGGCCACTACAGCCATTCTTGAGCGCCCCGGATGCGCGCAAGGACAAGCCAGCGCCTTGAGCAGCACCTCCCGCGAACCGCGTGCGTCCACAGCTATAAGCACCGCACCGCGGCAGGATCTTCCGCGATACGGCCCCCGGCGGCCCGGGGAGGCTCGCGCGCTCGCCCCCGGCACGGGGGTGTCACGGGTAAGCACAATGTTAAATAAGGGAGGGAGGGCGCCGTATCCCGGGTCGCACCGCCATTCGCCGTGGCGACCTGCAACGCCGCGATAGTCGGCCTCGGCGGGCTTCGTGCCGAGCCGGGAGAGATGCGGACGGATCAGCCCAATCGAAGCTCGGGCCAGCAGCACCGCTACCGATGCGGGTCGCGTGGCGAGCCTCGGAAAAAGTCAACCCGGCGCCGACTCGGACACCACTCCGGCTTGATCAGCCGAGGTGACACCTAACCGGCGCCGGGCCTTTTCGATCGGTGCACGTGTGGGAATGCACCGCTGGCGACCCAGGCTCAGGTCCGAAGGACCGGCACTGGGCCGCGAAGGATCGGCCGACACCTCAGCCGATGGCGCTGCTTACTCGGCAGCCGGGGCCGGAGCCGGAGCCGGGGCCGGAGCCGGAGCCGGAGCCGTGACAGCCGCAGGCGCCGCAACCCGCACGCTGTCCTTGAAGCCGTAGCCCGGCAGACTCAGCGCGTAGGTGTGGACCATCCACATCTGGATAAACAGGATGAAGAAGAACGGGACCATCCAAGTGGCCGGGTTGATCACGGTCCAGATCTTCCAGTCTTCTTCCGGATGATCAGGCGTGGTGACGGACGGATCGGCCATTAGATACGGTACTTTCATCGGGAATCTCCGCGTTGCAAGAGCTTAGACGCTTGGTGTTTGGGGCGTTCGGAATCGAATCGCGATCAGAACCAGGGCTGGTAGACCCAGGTGACCACATGCACGACAGTGGCGATCATGACCCAGCTCCACGTGCCATGCTTCCAATGCTCGTGGAATTCCTTCGCTTGCGCGTCGGTGAGGCCCGACAGGTTCTTGGTGGGTTCGGCCATCTGAATAACCTCCAGCTAAGGGATTGGTACGAGTGCCGCCCGGCGTTTTCGAACGGACCACTCCTAAGCGTGGAAGGCGCTGTCTTCTCGCCGTCGAATCCGGGCAACCCCGGGGCGATGCGCGATCCACGGGTGTTAGTGTAACCTGACAGTCGCAGGTGTCAAGATCGATTTACAGATTATTCTTGTGGTCGCCCGCGGCAGTCGTCGCCGCCGCGCGCGCGCGCCGCATCGAGCGGGGCGCTGACCGCTGTTTCGTCGGTCTTTGGCTTGACTCCGACACGCAGCACCGTGTCGACAAGACGCCTTCGCGCGCGTCCGGGCGCTGCCCGCGCGCGGAGCCGCGCGCGTCGGTTCCGGCCGGGCTTGGCAGTCGGCAGTCGGCAGTCGGCAGTCGGCAGCATCAGAGGACCAGCGGTCCGGTCAGGTCCACCGTTGGAATCGGATTCTCGCGCAGCCCTTCGGCAGCGAGCACCCGATTGGCCGCGATGCGCCCGGTCATCGTGGCCGCCTCCATCAGATTCGCGGGCACCTCCAGCCGCACGAAGTCGCCCGCGAGAAACAGGTTCGGCAGCCCGGTGTCGATGCCCGGCCTCCCGGCGTAGTCGCCCGGAGCCCAGCGCGGAAAGTTCTGCTGCATCGTGTAGATGTCATACAGGACAGTGGCGCCCTGCAACTGTGGGATCAGGTCATCGAGCTCCGCGCGCATGACGCGCTTGATCTCGGCCTCGTCGATGACGTTCTCGGGCTCGACGGCGTAGGCGTGCAGCTCGATGACGGAGCCCTTGTGGCGGCGGCCCCAGTCCTCGTAGGCCGGCTGCATCTGCGAGTAGATGGCGATGGAGTCCGTGTAGCGCCAGCCGCTCACGGTGTAGAAGGGCACGGCCATGGGCGGGCACTCGCGGTCCAGCCACAGCCGCCAGACGATATAGGGGTCGGCGACGCCCAGATTCGCAACGCCGGTGCCAAACGCCTCCTGCGGGCCTTGCTGCCCGAGCCCCGAGCGGCCCACGATCTCCTGCAGCCCCGGCACGTCGCAGGCGAGCACGAAATAATCCGCCGTGAGCTCCGGCGTGTTTTGCTGCGCCCGCGGCATCAGCGCGACTTGCGTGCCGCCGTCCGCGACGGCGTCGAGCGCCACCAGCGGCACCACCGTGGGGCCTGCCGTCGGGCTCCCATCGGCGTCGTACTTGGCGCCGTGGCAGGGACAGGCGAAGCCGCCGGTGGCTGCATCGAGCCCCACCGGGCAGCCCATGTGCGTGCAGCGCCCGGACAGGGCCCGGTAGCCCCCGTCCGCCTCGCGCCGCGCGTAGAACAGGTTCGTGCCTTGCCAGAACGCCGTCCAATCGGTGCCGATGTCGGCGGCGGGCACGCTGAGCGGTGCGTCCTGGATATCGCCCGGACGCTTCATGACGAGTTTCTCGATGCGCCCGTCGCGCAGCACGAGTCGATCCGCCTCGACGCCGGTGATGACGCGCCCGCCGAGCGCGTGGAGCTGCTGCGTCATCGGCGTGACCACGGACGTCATCGCGTCGTCGATGGTCTGGTCGTATCCCATGCCGTCCGGGTTGCCGAGGAAGAAGAAGTGGAAGAACTTCATGCCCTCGGCCGTCGAGTAGCGGTGGAACTGGTTGAACGAGGTGTGCGCGAAAGGCTCGATGATGGTGTCCACCATCGGCTGGTTGACCCGCTTGCAGAAGGTCTTGAAATCGACGTCGTCGAAGCGCGCAAAGGTGCGCTCGGGATCGTAGCGCATCAGCTCGTAAAGCCGGCCGAAGGGATTGTTGAAATCCAGGATCGAGACGGACCGCGCCTGGTTCACGACGGCGAAGAGGTTGAACGGAAAGATCGTCGTCGTGTTCGTGAAGCTCTCCGTCCCCTTGGCCGGGTCCTTGAAGATAACGGGATAGTCCAGCACCGGTTTGAAGTTCCCGCCGAGGCCCATCTCCTCCAGCAGCCCTTTCAGGTTGTAGTACTGGTTGAAAAAGCCGTGAAAGCCATGTTCCATGGCCATGATTTCGCCGTTGACATCCACGTTCCAACCGGTGAGGCGGCCGCCCAGATTGTCCGCACGCTCCACCAGCGTGACATCGAAGCCGCGCTTCAGGAGCTCGTAGCTCGCCGCGATGCCGGCGAGCCCACCGCCCACAACGACGACACGCTTCTTCACGGACGGACTCAACGGCAGCGCATCATTGTCCGCGGCAGCAAAGGGCAGCACCCCGCGGCGCGGCTGAATGGCGGAGAGTCCGGCGGCC
Source organism: Thiohalocapsa sp. ML1 (assembly GCF_001469165.1). Classification (GTDB taxonomy): domain Bacteria; phylum Pseudomonadota; class Gammaproteobacteria; order Chromatiales; family Chromatiaceae; genus Thiohalocapsa. The sequence continues at coordinate 52,813 of NZ_JABX01000033.1, forward strand.
CCCAACGCGGTACCGGCCGCGGCGGCGAGGCCCAGATTGCGGATGAAGTGACGACGTTGCATAGGCTTGAGTCCTTGACTGGGAGACGGCGCCGCAGCGGCGGCGCGGAACGCGAGCCGGGGCCGCCGCCCGCGCAACCACCCCTGCTCATCGCAGCAGTTTAAGCCGCGCTAGGTCACTGACGCGCTGACAGCCATCAAACACGACGACCCGGACCGGCCAGCACCTGGTGCAGCTAGGCGCAACCTTGATGGCGAGCAAGCAACCGGTACGGATCAGCCCATCGGCCGCCGGCACCGCCGCGGATCGGCACTATTGCCATGGTAGGCTTGCGGTGACGTCGCGCCACCCTTACTCGGCCTACCATTCCACCGCTCAGCGCTCCCGGAGCCCCACATGACCACAGCATCGCCCGCCTTGGACGTCGACTATCTGCTCGTCGGCGGTGGCCTGCAGAACGCCCTGATCCTCCTCGCGCTGGCCGCGCGTAAACCCCGGGCGTCGGTACTGTTGCTGGAACAGGGCGAAGTCATCGGCGGCAACCACATCTGGTCGTTTCAGACACTGGATCTGCCGAATTCCGCGCTGGATTGGGCGCGCCCTCTCATCGAGTACGAATGGCCCGGCTATCAGCTCTACTTCGACGACGCGGCGCGCTGGGTGAAGGGGGCCTACCGCTCCTTGAGCTCCGAGCACCTGCACCGGCTCGTGATGGACGCGGCGGCCGCGTCGCCGTGCATTGAGGTCAGGCTCGGCAGCGCCGTGACAGCCGTGCACGGCGATGTCGCGATCCTTGCCGATGGCGCGCGGCTGCGCGGGCAGGTGGTCGTCGACGCCCGCGGCCCCGAAGCGGCGCAACCCATGGGGCGGGGGCGATTCAGCGGGGGCTATCAGAAGTTCGTGGGGCTTGAGTGCCTGCTCACCACACCGACGAACCTAAACACACCGATCCTGATGGACAGCCGCTGCGCGCAGCGCGACGGCTTTCGCTTTCATTACATCCTGCCGTTCGCGCCGGATCGGGTTCTCATCGAAGATACCTATTTCTCCGACGCGCCCGAGTTGGATGTACCGGCACTCAGCGACGGCATCGTTGCCGACGCCGCGGGCCTCGGGCTCGCCGTCGCCGAGGTGCTGCGCACCGAGGCGGGCGTGCTGCCAATGCCGGCCCGGAGCCATTTCCGCGCGGCGATGACGAACCCAATCATCGGCGGCTATGCCGGCGGCTGGTTCAATCCGGGCACGGGCTACTCGCTGGCGGCGGCCGTGCGCCTCGCCGAGCACCTATCCTCGGTGCCGGTCGGCGATACCTTTGGGCCGCAATGGCGCCGCCTCATCCGCGGCATGGGTATCCAGGCGCGTTTCCTCGCGTTTCTGAATCTGTTGATGTTCGGATTCTTTCATGGTCCGAAACGCCAACGCCTGATGCAGCGCTTCTATCTGGCTTCGGACCCGGTCATCCACCGCTTTTTCGCGATGCGAAACAACCCCGTCGACATGTGGCGGATCATGTATGTCGGCGCCCCATGGACGCCGAAGGGCTGGGCCAAGCGCGCAACGCACTCGGCGGCGAGTTGATTCTCATCGTGTCTGGATAGAAGGCGGCGGCGCTCGCGGGCTCCCGCTCGCTTGAGCGTGCTCGAAACACAGCCGGATCGACGCAGTATCTGCGACCACGCACAAACACAGCCCGCAGCCCAGCGCGAGAAGCGCTGGGTTACGGGCCGATCCAGCCGGGCCGCACCGCGAAACGGTGGCGGCGCGGCCGGGACGCCGGAGTCCTTACTGGACCTGCGCGATCTGCGCTTGCGGAAGCGTCTCCACGACGGCCGCGGTCTTCACCTGCACGCTGTCCTTGAAGCCGTAGCCCGGCAAGCTCAGCGCATAGGAGTGGACCATCCACATCTGGATGAACAGGATGAAGAAGAACGGAACCATCCAGGTCGCCGGGTTGATCACGGTCCAGATCTTCCAGTCTTCTTCCGGGTGCTCGGGCTGCGCGACGGAGGGGTCGGCCATCAAATACGGGACTTTCATCGATTTTCTCCTAGTCGATCAGAGCTTCAGAACCAGGGCTGGTAGACCCAGGTGACCACGTGCACGACCGTAGCGATCATGACCCAGCTCCACGTGCCATGCTTCCAATGCTCGTGGAATTCTTTCGCTTGCTCGTCGGTGAGACCCGACAGATTCTTGGATTCGGCCATCGAAATAACCTCCGGTTACGGAACGTCAGTTCGGCACATGAGCGTGCCGCCAAGGCCTGCCGCCGGAGAAGCCAGTGGTTTAGCCCGAAGGCGTTTGACCAACCCGACGACGTGGCACAGGTGTTAGTCTAACCTGACAGCATCAGGTGTCAAGAGTGATTTACAGATTTTCTTGTGTGAATTTGCATGACACCGCACCAGCGTCCCCGCGGCGCCCGGCCCTCACCAAGCGTTGAACCACCATTTGGCCAGGAAGACGGCCGTGACGAACAGCAGCAACGCCGTCCCGCCGACCTTGCCGAAGAACAGCGCGTTGCCGAACATCGCTCGCCAGACGCCGGCGATGGCCTCAACGCCGCCATCCATGGCTCTCGCGCCTAGGACACCGGATGTGCCCGCGTCGGCGCCGCTCTCGGCGGGAGCCGGGTTCGACGCCGACTCCACACGCGGCTCAGCGGCGACGAGCGCATAAGGTTCCGTGCGGGTCACCTTGAAGAACTCGATCTCGGACTCGGCGCCCGCCTTCTCGATCACGACGAACTCGGTGTCCGCCGGCAGGCGCTTATCCTCGGCGAACATCAGCGCGAAGTCCTGCATGTCCTCGGACTCGCCTAGGTACTCCCATGCCTTGATCTTCTCCGGCCAGGTTCGTCTTGCCGCATAGCGCATAGCTCGCTCCTCTTGTACGTGTTGGAAACCTCGAAATTGCCCGACGGACTGCGTCGGCAGCGCCCGGCCGTGCCGCCCCGCAGCGGGCGCGTCTGGCGGAAGCGACGGGGTTGCTTGCTCCCCGTCAGTGGGCACCGCGACGACTGTCGTGTAGTCTAGACATGATTGGGTGTCTCAGAGAATAGACACTCCACGAAAGGCTAACGCAAGCAGGTTCAAGACGACATGCCCGGGCTCAACAATCGCGTGATCATCATCGGTGCCGGCATGGGGGGCCTCTGCGCCGCGCTGAAGCTGGCACTGGCCGGCGTCGAGGTGACTGTGCTGGAGGGCGGACACCGCCCGGGCGGCAAGCTGCGCGAGCAACATCAGGGCGATCAGTCCTTCTATACCGGCCCCACGGTGCTGACCATGCCCTGGGTGTTCGAAGAAATCTTTGCCGAGGCCGGCACCAGCTTCCGTGAGCGGGTGACGCTGCACAGCCCGGACATCCTGGCGCGCCATGCCTGGAGCCGGGACGAGCGCCTTGACCTGTTCGGCGACCACGAGCGCTCCGCGCAGGCCATCGCCGAGTTCGCGGGGCCCACGGAAGCGGACGGCTTCCGTCGCTTCGCAGCCCATGCCAAGCGCGTCTACGAGGCCCTCGACCATCCCTTCATCCGCTCCCCGCAGCCAACCCCCATCACGATCTTCGCGCGCTTCGGCTGGAGCGGCCTAAGCGAGCTCATGCGCATCAAGGCCATCTTCACGCTCTGGCAGGCGCTCGGTCAGTACTTTAAGGACCCGCGCCTAAAGCAGCTCTTCGGCCGCTATGCGACCTATGTCGGCGCCTCGCCGTACCGCGCACCGGCGACGCTGATGCTGGTGGCGGACGTCGAAAGCCGCGGCGTGTTCGCCGTCGAGAGCGGTATCCACCGTCTGCCCGAGGCCCTGGCGGCGCTCGCCGAGGAGAAGGGCGTCACCTTTCGCTACGGCGCCCGGGTCCAGGAGATCGTGGTGGAACGCGGCAGCGCGCGCGGCGTGCTGCTCGCGGATGGAGAACGCCTCGACGCCGATGCAGTCATCTGCAACGCCGACGCCGCAGCCCTCGGCGCGGGCCTGTTCGGCGAGCAGGTGCGCGACGCCGTGGCGCCCATCCCGGCCGCGAAACGCTCGCACTCGGTCGTCACCTGGAACCTGGTCGCGCGGCCCGAGGGCTTCCCGATGCAGTTTCACAACGTCTTTTTCCCGCCTGACTATCGGGCGGAGTTTAAGGCCGTATTCGACGACCTCCGCCTGCCGCGGGATCCGACCGTCTACATCTGCGCCCAGGATCGCGGTAACCCCAATGCCGCGCCGCCGAGCGCGCCGGAACGGCTCCTGCTCGTGGTCAACGCACCCGCCCGCGGCGACACCGAGAGCATCCCCGAGGCCGAGATCCGCCGCTGCGAGTCGAGCGTCATGGCCCTGCTCGATCACTGCGGCCTCACCCTCGCCGACAGCCGAGAGATCGCCGTAACCACGCCGGCCCATTTCGAGCAGGCCTACCCCGCTTCCGGCGGGGCCGTGTTCGGCCGGGTCAACCACGGCTGGTGGGGCTCCTTCGACCGGCCCGGCACCGTCACCAAGGTGCCGGGCCTGTACACCGCGGGCGGCAGCGTGCACCCGGGACCGGGCATCCCGATGGCGTCCATTTCCGGGCGCCTGGCCGCGGACAAGGTGCTCGCCGACCTGGGGGTAACCTGAGCAGCTAAGCCGTTGCGTGTCCATCTCCGCCGCGAAGCCGGCCTCGACGCAACAGGCCGGAACGCCTGATCGCGCCCGCCAACGCCACTGCCCTGCCGCGTGCCATGGCTGAACATCACGTCATTGTCATCGGAGCGGGCATGGGCGGCCTCGCCGCGACGCTCCGCCTCACCGCCCGCGGGGTGCGCGTCACGCTCCTGGAGCGCAGCCGCAATCCCGGCGGCAAAATGCGCGAGGTCGCCGTGAACGGTGCGCTGGTGGACTCGGGCCCCACCGTCGTCACGATGCGCAACGTCTTCGAGGACCTGTTCGACGCCGCCGGCAGCTCGCTCGCAGACCACGTGACGCTGCGCCCGGCGGAGATCCTCGCCCGCCACGCCTGGAGCGCCGACCAGCGCTTGGATCTCTTCGCCGACATCAAGCGCTCCGTGGATGCCATCGGCGACTTCGCGGGCGCACGGCAAGCAGCACTGTTCCGCGACTTCTGCGCTCGCTCCAGCGAGATGTACCGCACGCTGGAACGCGCCTTCATCCACGAGGCCACGCCGACGCCCCTGTCGCTGGTGCTGGACGCGGGGCTGATCCCCGTCGCGCGGCTCAAGCCCTACTCGACGTTGTGGGACGACCTCGGGCGTTTCTTTCCCGACCCGCGCCTACGCCAACTGTTCGGTCGCTATGCCACTTACGTGGGCTCCTCGCCGTTTCGCGCGCCGCCGACGCTCGCTATCGTCGCCCACGTGGAGCTAGGCGGCGTCTGGATGGTTGAGGGCGGCATCCAGCGGCTGCCCGCCGCCTGCGCGACGCTGGCGGCCGCGCAGGGCGTCACCGTCCGTTACGGCTGCACCGTGGCCGAGGTGGAGGTAAAGCACGGTCGCGCGGTCGGCGTGCGCCTTGCCGACGGCGAGCGCATCGCCGCGGACGCCGTGCTCTGCAACGCCGACAGCGCAGCGCTGGCCGCCGGGCGCTTCGGCCGCAAGCCGCGCCGCGCCGTGCCCCGACACGGCGTCAAGGCACGCTCGTTGTCGGCGGTGACGTTCAGCGTCAATGCGCCTGCCTCGGGCTTCCCGCTGGTGCGCCACAATGTCTTCTTCAGCAGCGACTACGCCGCGGAGTTCGACGCCATCTTCCGCCGGGGCCGACTGCCCGAGGAGCCGACGGTCTATGTCTGCGCCCAGGACCGCGCTGACGACAGCGCTGCGCCGAACGGCCCCGAGCGCCTGTTGTGCTTGGTCAACGCCCCGCCGCGGGGCGACATTCAACCCTTCGAGCCCGGAGAGATCGAGCAATGCGAGGAGAACACCTTCAACCTCCTGGCCCGTTGCGGCCTGCAGGTGGACCTGACGTCGGCGCGCCGCGTCATCACCACGCCGATGGCGTTCGAGCGCCTGTTCCCGGCGACGGGGGGAGCACTCTACGGGCGCACAACCCATGGCTGGCAGGGTCCGTTCCGCCGCCCGGGGGCGCGCTCGAAGGTGCCGCGCCTGTATCTGGCGGGGGGCAGCGTGCATCCGGGACCGGGGGTGCCGATGGCGGCGATCTCCGGGCGCATGGCCGCGGAAGCGATCCTCGCGGACCTGAGCTCGACCTGAACGTCCCGCCCCGGGGCTACGCTTGGTGGTACGTCGACGCCCTGAGCGACGACGGCAGGCACGGGTTGACGCTCATCGCCTTCATCGGCAGCGTCTTCTCGCCCTACTATTTCAAGGGTCGCCGCCGGGGAAGCGACGACCCGCGTGAGTACGTGTCGCTGAATGTTTGCCTATACGGCAGCGAACGCCGCTGGACCATGACCGAGCGGCGGGCCACGTCGCTGGCGCAGACCCCATCCACACTCACCATCGGCCCGAGCCGGCTGCACTGGGACGAGCGTGACGGGCTGACCATCGCCATCGACGAGATCGGCACCCCCGTTCCACAACGGGTGCGCGGGCGCGTCCATCTGACGCCGCACTTCGTCAACGAGCGCGTCTTTACGCTCGACGAGGCCGCTCGCCACCGCTGGCGCCCGGTGGCACCGAGCGCGCGGGTGGAGGTTGAGCTGCAAAAGCCGGAGCTGCGCTGGAGCGGCCACGCCTACTTCGACCGTAATTGGGGCGACGAGCCCATCGAGGACGGCTTCGTCTACTGGGACTGGTCGCGCGCGGCGATGGGCAAGGAGGAGAGCGCCATTCTCTACAACATGGACCGCCGCCACGCCGGCGCGAAATCCCTCGCACTGCGCTTCTCGCCGCAGGGGGTCGAGGAGTTCGAGTCGCCGCCCAATCACCGCCTGCCGCGCACGCCCATCTGGCAGGTGCCGCGCGGCAGCCAAGCAGACGCAGGGTGCCCGCCCAAGGTCGCGAAGACCCTCGAGGACACGCCCTTCTATTCCCGCTCGGTCATCGACACCCACCTCCTCGGCCAACGGCTGACGGCAGTGCACGAGAGCCTGGCGCTGGACCGCTTCCGCTCGCCCATCGTCCAGCACATGCTGCCCTACCGGATGCCTCGGCGGCGCCGGTGAGCGCGGGTGGAGAGGTCGTGAAGAAATCCAGCGACCTACTGCAGGCGCCTGTGGGCGCGCCCGGCGGCGTTGCGCAGCGCCCGAGTTGCGATCAGGCCGGGCACGCCCGGAGACGCCCTCGCGACGGCCGGCGAATTTTTCACAACCTCTGAGAGGCGTCCCGCCCATGGCCAACCCCGCCGCCGAGCTCGGCGCGCTGTTCGCCCAGGCGCTCGGCTCCGGCCTCGTCGTCGACCTGATCATGCTCTTGGTGCTGGCGGAGGCCCTGCTGCTCTGGTGGCTTCGGCGGCGGTTCCGCAGAGGTCCGGGGCTCGGCCCGGTCTGGCCGACGCTGGTTTCCGGCGTGCTGCTGCTCTTAGTGGCCCGCGCCGCGCTCACCGGTGCCACCTGGCAGAGCATCGCGCTGCTGCTGGCGCTCGCGGGGCTCTCCCACCTCTTGGATCTCGTGCTGCGGGCGCGTCGACGAGACCGCGCTTCAGCCTGACCGAGGCAGCCGCCGCGCCCGGCGACTTGGCCCCGGCCTGCCGGCGCGATGGCCGGTGCCGTGTTGCGGAGCTCCCAGGCCCCCGTCCGTTGTCGTTGTCGGCGCCCGACAACGACAGCGACCAGGGACAGGCTCGGAGCATCATCTGCGCCGCTGCACTAGACTCGGGGCTAGCGAGCCCTAGCCCGGAGCCCTCATGGAACCGACGACACCCTGGCGCGCACAGGCCGACGCACTGGTACAGGCGGCCACGCTGGCGCCGTCGAGCCACAATACCCAGCCGTGGCGTTTTTGCGTCACGCCGACGGCCGTTGCGCTCTACGCGGATCGGACCCGCGCGCTGCCCAGCAACGACCCCGCCGATCGCGAGCTGACCATCAGTTGCGGCGCCGCGCTGCTGAACCTGCGCGTCGCCGCCGCCCGCGCCGGCATGGGCAGCCGCATCACGCTATGCCCGACGGCGGCGGAGCCGGACCTGCTGGCGCGGCTGTCGGTGGCCGAGCGCGAGCCTGCCGACCCCGCGCTGGCGGCGCTGGCCGACGCGCTGCCGGCCCGGCACACGCACCGCGCGGCCATGGCGGAGCGCCACGTCGAGAGACCGCTCATCCACCGGCTCGCCGAGGCCGCGGCGGCGGAGCACGTCCGGCTGGAGCCCCTGCTCAACGATGAGCAACGCGCCGCCGCGGCACGGCTCGTGGTGCGGGGCGACCGCGCGCAGTGGTCCGACCCACTCTGGCGGCGAGAGCTCGCCGCCTGGATGCGGCCGCGCCAAGCCGGCGACGGCCTCACGGTGCCCCGCCTAGCGGCGCCCATCATCCGGCTCGTGATCCGGCGCCTGGACCTCGGCCAGCGCGTCGCGGCGGAGAACCGGCGCCTGGTGGAGACCGCGCCGCTCCTGGCGCTGCTCAGCACCGGCGGCGACGGCGTGACGGACTGGCTCGCCGCGGGTCAGGGCCTACAACGGCTGCTGCTCACGGCCTGCCGGGCAGGGCTAAAAGCGTCCTACCTGAACCAGCCGGTCCAGGTGCCGCGACTGCGCACGGAGCTGAGGCACCTGTTCGGCGTCGGTGCACCGCAACTGTTGCTGCGGCTGGGCTATCCGTCGGCGGGCAGCGGCGCCAAGGCGGCGCCCCGGCGCGGCGTGGCCGCGGTGACGGCGCCCGATACCGCTGCATGCCGTGGCGCGGTTGCATAGGCGCCCGGCGGCCGGCGGCCGCAGGGGACACACGCCCGGAGACCGGCGCGCACGGCCCCGTCAGCCGCCCGGCGTCTCCACGTCGAAGCCCACCACCCGGCGCTGCTCGCGGCTGAATTCGACGCCGATGAGGTGGATCGGCTGGCCGCTGCCGCGGTGGCGATCGGCATAGCCCTTGTCCTCGAAGGCCGCAGGATGGGTAGAGCGCAGCGAAACCCATCCCGCCCCCTCGGCATAGCCCTTGTCCCCGAGTCTCCTGCTGCCGGTCGCGGCGACCGGGGAAAAGGGGTTGGCGGTTCTGTCTCGGAGGCGCGCGGGTGGGCGATGCCTCGATTCCGGCGACAGGATTACCACCACAACGCGCCCGGCGAAATTGCACGAAAGTTGTACGCGGCCGGTTGATTGCAGCCGAATCAATGGGTTACTGGTCAAATTTTTTTCCCGCGGGCTGCCCGTCATACCGACCCGGCCGCGCGCAGCCGGCGATGCGGCGTGGCGACAAAAGTATCTCTCGCAACTCGTTGATCGGCCGATCGATTTCCGCCGCGTACAACTTTCGTGCAATTTACTGACCGGCACCGGGCTGGTAGAACCGCCGCTGGCGGCTCCTAGACCCCTGCGCCCTTTTCTCTTGACGGTTTCTTGCTGTGAACAAGGTCCACCCCATGGCGTTCACGTCGCCTCTGCAGCATCGCTTGCGCCTTAGATGAAGCCACCCACCAACCCCGCCGCCCTGCTCGCCCGCGCCGAGCAACTGCGCACCGCCGGTCGGCTGCCGGAGGCCGAGGCCGCCTGCCGGCAGGTGCTCGCGACGCATCCGGACACGGCCGGCGCCTGGCAGACCCTGGCGCTGATCGCCCACCAGGTCGGCAAGGCCGAGCAGGCCGCGGAGCTGATGGCCAAGGCGGTCGCCGCCGCCCCGGCGCAGGCGAGCCTGCGGCGCAACCTCTGCGAGATGCTGCGCCGGCTCGGGCGCCTGCCCGAGGCCATTGTCGAGGGCCGCACGGCCACCCGGCTGGCACCGGACGACGCGGTGGGCTGGTACAACTTAGGCATCGCGCTCGACGACGCCGGCGATCTGCCCGGCGCCCGCGACGCCTACGCGCGCGCCGTCGCGCTCGACCCGCGCCACAACCTGGCCTGGAACAACTACGGCAGCACGCTGAACCGCTCCGGCGAGGAGGACGCCGCGCTGGAGGCCTATCTCTGCGCCGCCGCCATCGACCCGGCCCACGCCGAGGCGCAGAACAATGCCGCGGCCATCCTCATCGACCGCGGCGAGCTGGATGAGGCCCGCCGGCGGCTGCGGCTTGCCATCGACGCCCGCCCGGACTTCCTGGAGGCGCACCAGAACCTCTCGACGCTGACCGAGTACAGCGCGGACGACCCGCACTACGGCTTTCTGGAGACCGAGCTGGTGCGCCGCAACGCGCTGACCGCGGAGCAGCGGCTGCGGCTCTTGTTCGCGCTGGGCAAAGCGCGCGACGACCTGGGCCTGCACCGGCTCGCGCTCATCGCCTGGCACGAGGCGAATCGGCTCAAGCGCGCGAGCATCCACTACGACGAGGCCCGCGCCGAGCGCCTGGTCGAGGCCCTGAGCGCGCCGTTTGCGGCGGGCGACTTCCCGCCGCCGCCGGACGACGCCGACCCGACCCCGGTGTTCATCGTCGGCATGCCCCGCTCCGGCACCACGCTCATCGAGCAGGTGCTGTGCAGCCACCCGGACGTACACGGGGCCGGCGAGCTGAAGGACTTCCACGCCGTGCTCGCGGCCCACCCCAAAGTCGGCCCGATGCCGGAGGCCGCGGACTGGCTGCCGCGACTCACCGACGCCGATTACGGCGAGATCGGCGCGGCCTATCTGCAACGGCTGCGCGGCCACCATGCCACGGCACTGCGGATCACGGACAAGATGCCGGGCAACTGGCACTACCTGGGCCTCATCTGCCGCGCCCTGCCCGGGGCGCGCATCGTCCACAGCATGCGCGACCCCATGGACAGCTGCCTGTCCAACTACACCCGGCTGTTCAGCGACACCATGGAGTTCGCCTACGACTTGGGCGAGCTGGGCCGCTACTACAACCGCTACATCGGCGCCATGCGGCACTGGCAGCGGGTGCTGCCGCCGGGGCGCGTGCTGCACCTGCCCTACGAATCCATGGTGGCGGACCTGCCCGCGCGCGCCCGGGCGCTGATCGCCCACAGCGGCCTGCCTTGGGACGACGCCTGCCTGCGCTTCTACGAGAACCGCCGCCCGGTGCGCACCGCCAGCGTCGCCCAGGTGCGCCGGCCCATCTATGCCGGCTCGGTGCAGCGCTCGCGCGCCTACGGCGACGAACTGAAGCACCTTCGCGACATCGTCGGCGACAGCTATCCGCACGGCTTGGCCTGACGCGGGCGGACAGCGAAAAAAAGCCTCATTGGCTCGCGACACCGCTCCGGCGGTGTCGCGCATCGCCGGGCGCTCCGCGCCCCGCGGCGGCGAGGCCCACGCGCAGGCGATTGGCGGGCAAAGGCAGCTCAGCCGTGGAGCGTCTCCACGTCGAAGCCCACCACCCGGCGCTGCTCGCGGCTGAATTCGACGCCGATGAGGTGGATCGGCTGGCCGCTGCCGATGTACCGATCCGCGTAGCCCCGTTCCTTGAGCTGCGCCAGCGCGCCGCCGTCCGCGGCCAGTTCGACGACCTTGAACTCGAACAGGTACACCTGCCCGTTGAAGCGCAGCGCCATGTCCAGGCGCCCGGCGTTGCTGGACTCCTCCGGGGTCAGGTCCAGGCCTAAGCTCGCGAAGTAGGCGTAGAAGACGCTGGCGTAATAGCCCTCGTACCTGGCAATGGGGTTGTTGCGGTACCAGTCGTGCGGGATGCTGGCGAAGAACGCGGTGAACAGCGCCTCCATGCCGGCGAAGTCGTTGGCCAGCAGCAGCTCGCCTAAGCGCTGCTTCTGGCGCAGCACCGCCTGCGCGTCGGCGGTCCAGGCTTGGAGCAGGCTGTTGGTCAGGCCCTGGTAGACCTCGCGGTTCGGGTAGCGCAGCCGGTAGCGGTACTCGCCGAAGATCTCCTCCTCGCGGTCGATGGTCAGGTAGCCGGTCTGCCACAGCAGCGCCTCGGTGCTGATGTGGCCGACGTCGAAGGCGGAGAGCAGCGCGGCGTCGGCCTGCAATTGGCCGAGCTGCGGCAGCCAGGTCTGGCGCTCGGTGAGCACGTCGATCAGGAAGGTCGGCGTGGCGGTTTCGAACCACCAGGCGCGGAACTTGCGCTCTTGCAACAGCAGCAGCACGCCGAACGGGTTGTAAACGGCCTCCCCGGTCCAGTTGTAGCCGTTGTACCAGGCGCGGATCAGATCGCGATCGAGTCCCGCCAGCTCCGGTGCAAAGACCTGATCGAGATCGGCCTCGGTATAGCCGCAAATCGCCGAATACTCCGCCGAGACGGTGATGTCGCGCAGGTTGTTCAGCCCCGAGAACAGGCTGACCTTGCTGAACTTCGACACCCCGGTCAGGAACGCGAAGCGGATGTGGGCGTCGTTGTCCTTGATGACGGAATACAGGTTGCGCAGCCCGTCGCGGGCTTCGCGGGCGATGTCCGGCCGGGTCAGATTGTCGAGGATCGGCTTGTCGTACTCGTCCACCAGCACGACGACGCGCTCGCCGTGCTCGGCATGGGCGCGGGCGATCAGCTCGGCGAAGCAGCCCACGGGGTCCTCCGGGTCGCGACAGGGGAGACCCAAGCGCTCGGCGTTGTCGTGCAGCAGCGCCCGGATGCGCCGGTCCAGCTCGGCGCGGCTCTGCACGACGCCCCCGCCGAAGCTCAGCCGAATGACCGGAAAGCGCCGGCCCCAGTCCCAGCGCGCGTGGGCTTCGAGCCCCTGAAACAGCCCCTCGTTGCCGCTGAACAGCTCGGCGAGCGTGTCCAGGAACAGCGACTTGCCGAAGCGCCGCGGGCGCGACAGGAAGTAGTGCGTGCCCTCCTCGATCAGCCGCAGCGCGAAACCGGTCTTATCGACGTAATAGCAGTCGTCTTCGCGGATCTTGCGAAAGGTCTGGATGCCGATGGGCAGGCGCTTGCGGGGCATGGCGGCGGCTCGGGGTGCGGCGGCGATGGGCGCAGTGTAGCGCGCCCCGCCCACCGGCAACGCGGGCGCGGCCGTGGCATCGCCGGCCCTGCCATGCACAGCGCCGGCTCGCTTGATGCGGCCGTGCATTGATCGTGACGACGCTCCAGCGTCGTCACGCATCCCCGGGCGCTCCAGCGCCCAGTGGCGAAGGACGCCGACCCCGGCGGCCCGCCACCGGCCACGCGCCGCTGGAGCGGCGCCGGGTGCGTCACGGCGCTGGAGCGCCGTGACGATCAAACTGACCCCAGGACCCCTGCCCGCCGCCGAGGATTGCCCGGGCAGTCGTACCTCGATGCAAGGGCTACAATGGCGGAACATCTGCACGTCCTTAGCAGCGACAACAGCCGGCAATTCTGCGACCGCATGAGTGAGAGCTTCCACAGCGCGCGCTTCGCCAAGCGCGTTTCGCTGACCAACCACGCCATCGAGGCCATGGCCAAGCGGCATGTCACCTTGGCCGAGGTCAAAATACTCATCGAGCAGGGTTCTATTCGAGAGAAGGGCCATGGGCACGCATGGATTTCTCACCATTTTCCGGCACGCGGCGACAATCTCGTCTGCGCCGCGGTCGTCGTCGGTGACACACTCATCGTCAAGACCATCATGGTCGATTGGCAACAGAGGCAACCGTAATGAAGATCGTGTACTACGAGGAAGACGACATCCTCTTCATGGAGCTCGCCAAGGGCGAGATCGTCCGCGACGAATCCTCGAGCTGGAACGTCAACATCGGCTACACGGCCGACGGCATCGGCGAGATCACCATCCTGGATGCGCAGAAGAGCGGCGTCTATCCGTTGCAGATCGAGCGCGTGCTGGCCGATGCGGCCTGAGGGGGCTTCCGGCCGCTCCGCGGCCGGCGATGCGTCACACCGCGGAGCGGTGTGACGAGAGACGGGAGTTGGACTCAGGCCGCGCTTCGCGGGCGCCGCCGCCGTACCGCGGCAAGGACCAGACCGCCCGCCGCGAGCAGGCCGAGACTGGCGGGCGCCGGCGCCTGGGCCTCGGCGACGACCAGCTGCAGCCCATTCAGGTTAGCCTCGCTGGTGTGGCGCACGTAATCGAAGCTCAACACGCCGGACGCGTCTGACATGACGTCCAGCCGCAGGTAGTTCTGCCCGAGGATGAAGGTGTTGGCGTTGGCGTCCGCAGGGTCGGTGATCACCGTGCTGCCACCGGCCGGTGTCAGTGCCATCCGGCGCCCGTTCGCGCCCGAGTCGTCCTGCGTGTAGACATACAGCTCGTGCTCGGCGTTCGCCGGCCAAACCGAGCACCGCGGCGAAATTGCACGAAAGTTGTACGCGAACAAAAGAGGCATACCCATCAATCGGTTACGAATACGGTTTTGTTTCAATCCGTGACCGCCGTCACAGCCTGATGCTGATCGAGAGGGCGCCCGGCGGCCCGCGACGCGCACCGGCCGCCGCGTGCGGCGCGCGCGTCTATCGGTACCGATCAACGGCCGGCAACAACGCCAGCAGCCCCGCGCGCAGACGCCCCGGCGCGACGGGCTTGTGCAGGACCGGCGGGAAGCCCGGCAGCGGGGGCGGGTCGCCCTCGACCCGTCCGGTGACCAGTAGGGCCGGAAGCCGCCGACCGAGCTGCCGTTCCAGCGCTTTGATCACGGCGGGCGCCGTCTCGCCGCCGCGCAGCTCCAGGTCGGCGAGCACGAGCCGCGGCGTGAAGCCGTCCAGGGTGGCCAGAGCCGAGGCGGTGTCGTGGGCGGTGCGCGGGCGGAAGCCCCAGGCGGCGAGTTGCAGGTGCAGGGCGTCCGCGAGCTGACCGTCGTCCTCCAGGATCAGGACCTCGGTGCCGGGCACAGCGGGCAGGTCGGGGACGGCGGACGCGGACACGGGCGGCTCGGCAGCCGGCGCCCTGTCCGCCGCCGGCTGTTCCAGGTGCAGCGTGAAGCGGCAGCCGCGGCCCGCGGTGGACTCGAGGGTGATGCGGCAGCCCATCAGCGCGCACAGGCGCCGGACGATGGCGAGCCCGAGCCCGACACCGCGCGCGCGATTGCGCTCCGGGTTGCCGACCTGATACAGCTCGTCGAAGACGCGCGCCTGGTGCTCCGCGGGGATGCCGCGGCCGTTGTCCAGGACCTCGATGCGCAAGCGCCGTTGTGCCGCCGCGCGCCCTGCCCCGCCGTTGCGCCGGCCGTCGCCGCGGCGCACGCCGAGCAGGATGGTCCCCGGCCGGCCCATGTGCGCGATGGCGTTGACGACGAGGTTGCTCAGCACCCGCTCCAGGTGGCGCGGGTCCACGAAGGCCTGCTGCGAGGTCTCGACGCGGCGAAGCTCAATGTCCCGCTCTGCCGCCAGCTCGCCATAGCGCTGCTCGATGCGCCGCAGCAGGTCGTCGAGATCGATCCAGCGCGGCTCGGGCTGGAGCCGACCGGAATCGAGCCTGGCGATGTCGGCCAGGGGTGCGAGCAACTGCGTCAGGCCCTCGATGGCCTCGCCCATCTTGTGCAGCAGGGCCTGCTGCCGCGGCTCGGTGAGCTCCGCGCCGAGCACGCCCTGGAACAGCTTGAGCGCCTGGATGGGCTGGCGCAGGTCGTGGCTCGCGGCGCTGAAGAACTGCTGCTTGTCGCGGTTGGCCCGCGCCACCCGCGCCTGTTCCAGCTTCAGCTCCGCCACCAGGCGGCGGTTCTCGTGGGCCTGCTCCACGGCGCCGAGATAGATGCGGTGGACGACGCGGGCGAACAGCAAGGCGCCGAGCACCAGGATCACGGCGCCGACGCCGATCCAGCGGAACAGCGGGCCGCCGACCCAGAAGGCGTAGGCAATCACCGGCAGGGCGCAGGCGAGCAGCCCGACGTTGGTGATCAGTGCATGCAGCGGGGTGGAGACGGCGTAGACGAAGAAGGCCGCGGAGGTGATGACGTTGAGCAGGATGATGCTGGCGAGGTTGCCGGGGTCCATGAACACCGGCCAGGACAGGCCCCAGCCCAGGCCCGAGAGCACGGTCAGCGGCAGCTCGATGCGGCGCTCCCACACGGCCTCAATGGGGCCGAAGTCGCGCCGGTAGCGCAGCGACAGCAGCACCCAGGCGAGGCACAGGCCGGCCTGCCAGGCGAACCAGGCGTTGGCGGCCAGCGTGCTGGTGCCGGACGCGTGGCCCAAGGCGCCGTAGATCAGCAGGCTGGTGGCGGCGGTGAGGGCGGCGACGGGCAGGTAGCCGTCGATGGCCGCGCGCATCTGCTCTTGCCGCAGGGTTTTGGAATCGAGCATTGCCACAGGACAGTAGGCCTCGTGCGGCTGCACCGAGCCCTTCACAGCAAGGGCCGAGGGCCAACGAGCGTGTCGCCGTTGTCGTCGTTGTCCTCGTAGTCGTAATCGATGACGACCGCGATGACGACAACGACAACGAAGCCAAACGGGCGCACCTCAGCGAAGCCCTAATACCGGGTCAACAGGCCGACCGCACGGGCGATGGCGACGGCTTCGACGCGGTTGCCGGCGCCGAGCTTCCGGCAGATGTTCAAGACGTGGCGCTTGGCCGTGTGCTCCGTGAAGCCGAGGGTCTCGGCGATCTCGCGGTTCGTCGCGCCGGCAGCGAGCCGTTCCACGATCTCCATCTGCCGCGGGGTCAGGCGAGCGGCCGGCTCCGTGTCGGCGAAAGCCGGTGCCGGCCCCTCCGGCGGCGGAAACACCGTGTCACCGCTCAGCACCCGGCGCAGGATCGCGACAATCTCCGGCACAGCGACGGTCTTGACCACGTAGGCGCGCACCCCGGCCTCCGCGGCGATCTGCACGTGCGCCGGCTGGGCGGATGCGGACAGGATGCAGACGGGCGTGTCAGGCACCGCGCCCAGGAGCCCGCGCAGCTCGAACTCCCAGGCGCGGCGGCGCGGCATGAACAGGTCCAGTAGAATCAGGTCGAACCGCAGGGCTTCGATGCAACGATGCACCCCGGCCCAGGTGTCGCACTGGGCGATGCGGCAAGCCGGAAAGCCCGTGGCGAGGGCGGCGGCGAGCCCCTCGCGGAGCAGGGCGTGATCGTCCGCGATCAGGATGTCGAGCATGGCGGGGCCGGCTTCGGCTCTGCTATCGAACCCCCAGCAGTATCGTGCTCACGGCAACGCGAGTGAATGCGCTGCAACAAGCAGTCGCTCCGTAGCCGCCATTCCCTTCGCCCCTGCCCCCTCGCGCTCGCCCCGGCGCCCGCCCTGCTCGTCAAACCGCCTGCATGCTGCGCCGCTTGAGCCGCTCCGGCTCCACATCCAGCGCAGCCATCTCCGCGCGCACCGTCTGCTCGATGCCGGCGGCGTCGAGGCCGCAGACGGCGAGCTGCTCGTCGTGGCCGCCCTGCTCGACGCAGACGTCGGGCAGGCCTAGGTGCAGCACGTGCACGGTGACGCCGTGCTCGGCGAGCAGCTCCGACACCGCCGAGCCGGCGCCGCCGGCGATGGCGTTCTCTTCGATGGTGACCAAGAGCCGGTGGCGGTCGGCGAGTGCGAGGATCAGTGCCTCATCAAGGGGCTTGACGAAGCGCATGTTGGCGACGGTGAGGCCGAGCTTGCGCCCGACCTTGAGGGCGGCGTCGAGGCGGCTGCCGAAGGCGAGCAGCGCGGCGTCCTGGCCTTGTAGGCGCAGCTCGCCCTGGCCGATGGGGAGGGGGCCTTGGCGCTTGTCGATGGCGACGCCGGGGCCGTTGCCGCGGGGGTAGCGGACGATGGCGGGGCCGGGGTACTGGTAGGCGGTGTCCAACAGCCGGCGGCAGTCCTGCTCGTCGGCGGGGGCGGCGATGATGAGGTTGGGCAGGGGGCGGGCGTAGCTCAAGTCGAAGCTGCCGGCGTGCGTTGCGCCGTCGGCGCCGACGAGCCCGGCGCGGTCCACGGCGAAGGTGACGTCGAGGTTCTGCAGGCAGACGTCGTGCACCAGTTGGTCGTAGGCGCGCTGCAGGAAGGTTGAGTAGATGGCCACCACGGGTTTGAGGCCTTCGCAGGCCATGCCGGCGGCGAGGGTGACGGCGTGCTGCTCGGCGATGCCGACGTCGAAGTAGCGATCAGGTTGCTGCTCGGAGAATCTGACCAGGCCGGAGCCTTCGCGCATGGCGGGGG
>NZ_JABX01000034.1 GCF_001469165.1 Thiohalocapsa sp. ML1
AGGCGGCAGGCCAGCGCGTGGACAATTTCCTGCTCGCGGAGCTGAAAGGCGTGCCGCGGAGCCTGGTCTACAGGCTGCTGCGCCGCGGCGAGGTGCGTGTCAACAAGGGGCGGGTGAAGCCGCACCATCGGCTTGCGACCGGCGATGACGTGCGCATCCCGCCGGTGCGCCAGGCAATGGCGGAAGACAAGGGCGCGCCGTCCGCGGGGCTCACCGCGGCGCTGGCCGACTGCATCCTATACGAGGACGACCGCGTGCTGGTGCTCGACAAGCCCGCCGGCGTCGCCGCGCACGGCGGCAGCGGCATCGCGCACGGCGTCATCGAGACGCTGCGGGCGCTGCGCCCGGGCGAGGAGCTGGAGCTGGTACATCGGCTGGACCGCGACACCTCCGGCTGCCTGATGATCGCCAAGCGCCGCAGCGCGCTGCGGTTCCTGCATGCCCAATTGCGCGAAGACGCGGTGCAGAAGCGCTACCAGGCACTGCTGCTCGGGCCGCTGGCCACGCGCGTGCAGCGGGTCGAGTTGCCGCTTGCGAAGAACCAGCTCCAAGGCGGCGAGCGCGTGGTGCGCGTGGACCATGCCGAGGGCAAGTCCGCGCTGACGGTGTTCCGGCGCGTCGCGGCCTATGGCGGCGCCACGCTCGTGGACGTGGAGCTGCACACCGGTCGCACGCATCAGATCCGCGTGCATGCCGCGAGTATCGGCGCGCCGGTGGCGGGCGACACCAAGTACGGCCGCCCGGAGGACCGCGAGCCGTGCCGGGCGCTTGGTCTGAAGCGGCTCTTTCTGCACGCGGCGGCACTGACCTTTCGCCCGCGCGAGGATGCGCCACCCATCACCGTCAGCGCGCCGCTGCCGCCGGCGCTGGCCGCTGTCATCCAACGGGCCGAGAGGCTGTGAATAGACCTGCGAGGAGCACGCCGGTGCGCTATGAGCTGTTGATCTTCGATTGGGACGGGACGCTGATGGACTCGGCGGCGCGCATCGTCGCGAGCATGCAGGCGGCCTTTCGGGAGCTTGGCCTGCCCACGCCGCCGCCGGCGGCGGCGCGCGATGTCATTGGCCTCGGCCTGTCGCACGCGGTGGCACAGCTCGCGCCGGACCTCGACGAGCCGACCCGAGCCGAGATCATCGTCCATTACCGCGCCCATTACCTGGAGATCGACGACACGCCGACGCCGCTCTTTCCTGGCGCGGCGGATGTGATCGGCGGGCTGCGCGAGGCGGGCTATCTGCTCGCCGTGGCCACGGGCAAGAGCCGTCGCGGGCTCGATCAGGCGCTGGCGCAGACGGGCTTGGGCCCGCACTTCCATGCCACGCGCTCGGCGGACGAGACCTTCTCGAAGCCGCATCCGCAGATGCTCCTGGAACTGCTGGAGGAGCTCGGCGTGCACGCCCGCGGCGCGCTCATGATCGGCGACACCGAATACGACCTGCTGACAGCAAAGAACGCGGGCGTCGATGCGCTCGCGGTCTGCTACGGCGTGCACGCGGCGGAACGGCTGCTCGCGCTGGAGCCGCTCGGTTGCCTCTCCGCCATCGACGCCTTGCCCGGCTGGCTCGCGGACCGCGCCCGCGGTATTGCCACATCGGACCAAACGCCCACTAGCACTTAAGACACCATGAATCTCGACTCCCTCAAGTTCTGGAAGCCCCGCGACCCCGCCCGCGACGAGCATATGCCCGCGCCCGGGGACCCCGACTGGGAGCGGGCGCTGATCAACCGCATGGCGGCGGAGTTTCTGCGCGAGCAGCGCCGCTCGCGCCGCTGGGGCACGATCTTTCGCTTCGGCATCCTTGCTTACCTGCTGCTCATCGTCGCCGCCTACTACGCCAACGGCCTAGGCGAATCCCTAACCGCCGCCGCCAAGCACACGGCGCTGGTGGACGTGAAGGGCGCCATCGCCGCGGACGGCGAGGCCAGCGCGGACCGCATCATCACGGCGCTGCGCAAGGCCTTCGAGGCCGATCGCGCCAAGGCCGTCATCCTGCGCATCAACAGCCCCGGCGGCAGCCCGGTGCAGTCCGGCTACGTGTTCAAGGAGATCCGCCGGCTGCGCGAGAAGCACCCGGACAAGAAGGTCTACGCCGTCGGCGTGGACACCATGGCCTCCGGCGCCTACTACATCGCCGCCGCCGCCGACGAGATCTACGTCGACGAGGCGACGCTGGTGGGTTCCATCGGCGTGCGGCTCGACAGCTTCGGCTTCCAGCGCGCCATGGAGGAGCTCGGCATCCAGCGGCGCCTGCTCACCGCCGGCGAGCGCAAGGGCATGCTGGACCCCTTCTCGCCGCTGGCAGAGCAGGACCGCGAGTTCCTGCAAGGCCTGCTCGACAACATGCACGCGCAGTTCATCGACGCGGTGAAGACCGGCCGCGGCGATCGGCTGAACGGCGGCGACGAGCTCTTCTCCGGCCTGTTCTGGACCGGGCAGGAGAGCCTGGGCTTGGGCTTGAGCGACGGCATCGGCAGCGCAAGCTACGTCGCCCGCGAGATCGTCGGTGCCGAGGACATCGTCGCGTACAGCACCAAGCGCGACCTGCTGGAGCGCTTGACCGAGCGCTTCGGCGCCGGGCTCGCCCGCGGCTTTGTCGCGAGCGGATGGGATATCGGCGCCTGGCAGGGGCTGCCGCAGTTGCGCTGAGCGTGGCGCTCGGCAGTTTTTTGGGAAGGACCGAGGGCCAAGGGCCGAGGAGGGCTCCCTCGGCCCTATTGCCCGCAAGCCCCTTGTCGCCATGAAACTTGACTCATCTGCAAGCGTTTGGCGCCGTCAAGCAATCTAAGCAGGTGTCCTCGTTGTCCCGTTATTCGTTCTCTTTGCTCTACCCGTTCGCGGCCTGGCTGCCGCGGGTCACCCGCACTGACCTCCGGGCCGATCTGCTCGCGGCGCTGACCGGGGCCATCGTCGTGCTGCCGCAGGGCGTGGCCTTCGCGACCATCGCCGGCATGCCGCCGCAGTACGGGCTCTATGCGGGCATGATTCCGGCCATCATCGCCGCGCTGTTCGGGTCTTCGCGGCACTTGGTGTCCGGGCCGACGACGGCGGCCTCGGTGGTGCTGTTCTCATCGCTGTCGCTGCTCGCGGTGCCGGGCACACCGGACTACGTGACGCTGGCGCTGACGCTCACCTTCATGGTGGGCGTGCTGGAGCTCGCGCTCGGGCTGGCGCGCCTGGGGACGCTGGTGAATTTCATCTCGCACTCGGTGGTGGTGGGCTTCACGGCCGGCGCCGCGGTGCTGATTGCGGTGAAACAGCTCCAGCACTTCTTCGGCGTGCCCTTGGACAGCGGCGGCCATGTGCACGACATCCTGATCGGCTTTGCCGGCCAGGCCGCGGAGATCAATCCCTACGCGACGGCGGTGGCGGTGGCGACGCTCGTGGTCGGCATCCTGGTACGGCGCTTCCTGCCGGTGATCCCGTACATGCTGGCGGCGATGCTGGCCGGCGGGCTCACGGCGCTGGGGCTGGACCAACTGCTCGGCCCCGAGGTCACGCAGATCGCGACCGTTGGCGCGCTGCCGGCGAGCCTGCCGCCGCTGTCGGCACCATCGCTGACGCTGGAGCACATCCGGGCGCTGGCGCCGGCGGCGCTGGCGGTGACGCTGTTCGCGCTGACGGAGGCGGTGTCCATCGGCCGCGCGCTGGGTGCGCGCGGCGGCTACCGCATCAACGGCAACCAGGAGTTCATCGGCCAGGGGCTTTCGAACATCGCCGGCGCCTTCTTCTCCGGCTATGTCGCCACGGGCTCCTTTAACCGCAGTGCGGTCAACTACGACGCCGGCGCACGCACGCCGCTCGCAGCCATTTTCGCGGGCCTGATGCTGATGCTCCTGGTGCTGTTCGTGGCGCCCTACGCGAGCTACCTCCCCAAGGCGACGATGGCGGCCGTGCTGTTCCTGGTGGCCTGGGGGCTCATCGATCGCAAGGAGATCCGCCACATTATCCATGCCTCGCGGCGCGAGACCGGGGTGCTCGCGGTGACCTTCTTCTCCGCGCTGTTCCTGGATCTGGAATTTGCGATCTTCGCGGGCGTACTGCTGTCTTTGGTGCTGTACCTGGAACGGACGTCCAAGCCGCGGTTGGTGACGCTGTCACCCGATCCGCGTGCCCCGAAACGCGCCTTCTCCAGCGACCCGAACGTGCCGCAGTGCCCGCAGCTTCGGTTTCTGCGCATCGACGGCTCGCTCTTCTTCGGCGCCGTGGCGCATCTGGAGGTCTGGCTCGGGCGTCTGCGGGACACGAACCCCGGCCAGAAGCACCTCGCCATCATCGCCGAGGGCATCAACTTCGTGGATCTTCAGGGCGGCGAGACCCTTGCCGCGGAGGCCCGGCGACGGCGCGCGGCGGGCGGCGGGCTGTACCTCATCAACGTCAAGCAAGGCCTGTGGGAGGCGCTGGAGCGTTGCGGCTGCCTGGATGCGCAGGGCGCCCGCGATCTGTTCCAATCCAAGGAGGCCGCGATCCACGGCATCTTCCAGAAGCTCGACAAGTCCATCTGCGCGACCTGCGACAAGCGCATCTTCCGCGAGTGCAAGGATGTGCCCGGGCCGGACTAGGCGCGGGCGCCGCCGTGGCCTCGGTGCGGGTCACTTGAGTCCAGTAGAGGCTCGGCTTCCCTATGAGCATCCATGCCCGGAACCCCGACGGGTCCGGCGAGCTGCGCATCGGCTTCGCCAACCTTCACCTGCAGCAGCCGGGCCTTCTGCGGAAGGCCTTGACCTGAGTGAGCGGCCCGACGGGAACGGGACGCCGGGCCGGTCCTTCGTCCGGATCGCCATGTCCACCATCGCATCCCATCGCCGTCACCCCGCCGCCTCGCGCTCCCGGGTCAAGGAGGTCCCGACGCCATGAAGGAGGGTATCCCGGCATGTGCCGGCTGCTCGGCCAAGACCTCGAAGCTGGACCGGGTGCTTTCCGGAAATCGCTCTGCCGTGTCCGTACCCGGGGTTTCGGCTAGATAGACGAAGTGCTCGACCAGGACCCGCTGTGCCGTCGCCCGCCGACAACGAGCGTCACGACGTGGTCCGCTGGCTGGTCCGACCCTGCGTGCTATCCTCAGACAACGCCGACCCGGCAGCGCGACGCGCCCGGAGATCACGATGTCCGACCACACCCTCGTCCCCGCCTCGACCGCCCGGCCGCCGCGGCGCGCACCCGTGTCGGAGCCGCCCTGCGAGGCCGGCCGCCGCGTCTCGGAGGAGGTCTACTGGCGCGACTACTACGGCCAGTCGGACATCTGCTACGAATGGAACAACGGCGTGCTGGAGGTAAAGCCGGTGTCGAATCAGGAGACCTTTCTGATCTACGCCTGGCTGTTGTCGCTGCTGCGGACCTTTCTGGCCAGTCGTCCCATCGCCGATCTCACCGGGCTGGACATGGGCTTTCGTCTGCCATTGCCCGCGGGCACCGTCATCCGCCGGCCCGACATGGCCGTGGTGCACCATGACAACGTGCAGCCGCTGCGACTCGAAGACAATTCCTACCGCGGCGTCTACGACCTTTGCATCGAGGCCTTGTCGGATCGCAAGCAGGCCGATATCGACCGCGACGCCAAGCAGAAGAAGGGCGAATACGCCACCGGCGGCGTGCCCGAGTACTACATCCTGCATGCGGATCCGGGGCTGCGCGCCTTCTACCGCCGCGATGCCGCGTCCGGGCTCTACCGGCCGCTGCCGGAGGTGGACGGCGTGATCGCCTCCGCGGTGCTGCCGGGCTTTCGCTTCCGCGTGGCGGATCTGCTGCGCCGGCCGGGGGATGCCGCGCTCATCGGTGACCCCGTCTATGCCGACTTCGCGTTCCCCGGGTGGCAGCGGGAGCGCGCGCGCGCCGAGGCCGAGGCGAAGCGTGCGGACGCCGAGGCAAAGCGCGCCGGGGCCGAGGCGCGGCAGGCCGAAGTCGAGCGTCAACGCGCCGAGGCCTTGGCAGCAAGGCTGCGGGCGCTCGGCGTGGACCCTGACCAGGACTGATTCGCCTGAGCCATGGCAGCCCGCGGATCGGGGCGCACGCACGCCGAGCAGCTTGGGCGGACGCCCGGCGCACGCTGGCACTCTCCCCCCGAGAGTGCTTGAATTCGGGGGCTCGCTACCGCAATTCGGCAATAACCCTAAGAATCACCGGATTTGACCCCCCGGAGGTCTAAGTCCATGCGCATGGACAAACTTACCAGCAAGTTCCAGATGGCCCTGGCGGACGCGCAGTCGCTCGCGCTCGGCCGCGACAACCAGTTCATCGAGCCGGTGCACCTGATGGTGGCGCTGCTCGACCAGGACGGCGGCACCGTGCGCCACCTGCTGGCCCAAGCCGATGTCAATGTCAACCGCCTGCGTTCCGGCCTCGGCGAGGCGCTGGAGCGCCTGCCCAAGGTGTCCGGCACCGGCGGCGACGTGAGCGTGTCCAACGCTTTGGCTAAGCTCTTGAACCTCACCGACAAGCTGGCGCAGGCGCGCAGCGATGCCTACATCTCCTCGGAGCTGTTCGTGCTCGCGGCGCTGGAGGACAAGGGCGAGCTCGGCAACCTGCTGCGCCAAGCCGGCGCCAGCAAGGGCGCCATCGAGAAGGCCATCGAGAACGTGCGCGGCGGCGAGTCCGTCAACGACCCGAACGCCGAGGAGCAGCGCCAGGCGCTGGAGAAGTACAGCATCGACCTGACCGAGCGCGCCGAGCAGGGCAAGCTCGACCCGGTGATCGGCCGCGATGACGAGATCCGCCGCACCATTCAGGTGCTCGCGCGGCGCACCAAGAACAACCCGGTGCTGATCGGCGAGCCCGGCGTCGGCAAGACCGCCATCGTCGAAGGCCTGGCCCAGCGCATCGTCAACGGCGAGGTGCCCGAAGGGCTCAAGTCCAAGCGCCTGCTGAGCCTCGACATGGCCGCGCTCATTGCCGGCGCCAAGTTCCGCGGTGAGTTCGAGGAGCGCCTCAAGGCCGTGCTGAACGACGTCGCCAAGCAGGAGGGCAATGTCATCCTGTTCATCGACGAGCTGCACACCATGGTCGGTGCTGGCAAGGCCGAGGGCGCCATGGACGCCGGCAATATGCTGAAACCCGCGCTCGCCCGCGGCGAGCTGCACTGCATCGGCGCCACCACGCTGGACGAGTACCGCAAGTACGTCGAAAAGGACGCGGCGCTGGAGCGGCGCTTCCAGAAGGTGCTGGTGGAAGAGCCCAATGTCGAGGACACCATCGCCATCCTGCGCGGGTTGAAGGAGCGCTACGAGGTCCACCACGCGGTGGAGATCACGGACCCGGCCATCGTCGCCGCGGCGACCTTGAGCCACCGCTACATCACCGACCGCCAATTGCCGGACAAGGCGATTGATCTCATCGACGAGGCCGGCTCCCAGATCCGCATGGAGATCGACTCCATGCCGGAGGAGATGGACAAGCTCGACCGCCGGCTCATTCAGCTCAAGATCGAGCGCGAGGCGCTGAAGAAGGAGTCCGACGAGGCCTCCAAAAAGCGCCTCGCCGATCTCGAAACGCAGATCAACGCGCTGGAGCGTGAATTCTCGGACCTAGACGAGATCTGGAAGTCCGAGAAGGCCGCCGTGCAGGGCACCGCCCACATCAAGGAGGAGCTGGAGACCGCCCGCGTCGAGATGGAAACCGCGCGCCGCGCCGGCGACCTTGCGCGCATGTCCGAGCTGCAATACGGCCGCATCCCGGAGCTGGAAAAGCGGCTCGGCGCGGCCACCGAGGCCGAGCACAACGAGACCCGGCTGCTGCGCAACAAGGTCACGGAAGAAGAGGTCGCGCAGATCGTCTCCAAGTGGACCGGCATTCCGGTGTCCAAGATGCTCGAAGGCGAGCGCGAGAAGCTGTTGCAAATGGAACAGGGCATCGAGCAGCGCGTGGTGGGCCAGCACGAGGCGGTGCGTGCCGTGTCCGATGCCATTCGCCGCTCCCGCGCCGGGCTGTCGGACCCGAATCGGCCCATCGGCTCGTTCCTGTTCTTGGGCCCTACCGGCGTCGGCAAGACGGAGCTGTGCAAGGCCTTGGCCGAGTTCATGTTCGACACCGAAGAGGCGATGGTCCGCATCGACATGTCGGAGTTCATGGAGAAGCACTCGGTGGCGCGGCTCATCGGCGCACCGCCCGGCTACGTGGGCTACGAGGAGGGCGGTTACATTACCGAGGCCATTCGGCGCCGGCCCTATTCGGTGATCCTGATGGACGAGGTCGAGAAGGCCCACCCGGATGTATTCAACGTGCTGCTGCAGGTGCTCGACGACGGCCGGCTCACGGACGGGCAGGGCCGCACGGTGGACTTCCGCAACACCGTCATCGTCATGACCAGCAACCTGGGCAGCGACATCATCCAGCAGAAAGCCGGCGAGGCGAACTATGCCGACATGAAGGACGCGGTCATGGAGATCGTACGCATGGCCTTCCGGCCCGAGTTCATCAATCGGCTGGATGAGATCGTGGTGTTCCACCCGCTCGACGAGGTGCAGATCCGCGCCATCGCGCGCATTCAGATCGGCTACCTCAAGCAGCGGCTGGTGGACCGCGACATGGGGCTCGACCTCAGCGACGCCGCGCTCGACCTGCTCGGCGAGGCGGGCTTCGACCCGGTCTACGGTGCCCGGCCGCTCAAGCGCGCGATTCGCGCGCAATTGGAGAACCCGCTCGCGCAGGAGATCCTGTCCGGGCACTTCAAGCCCGGCGACACCGTGCAGGTGGATGCCGTGGACGGCAAGCTCGTGTTCGGCAGCGTGGTGGAGGCGGAGCTAGTGGACTAGATTGCTTGACGGCGCCGAATGTTGGCAGATGAGTCAAGTTTCGCGACGACACGGCGGCTGCGGGCGAAAGGGCCGAGGGCCGAGGGCCAAGGGAGCCCGCCTTGGCCCTTGGCCCTTGGTCAGAGGCGCCGTGCCCTGGTCGGTCTGAGGCTCTGCCTCGCTAGATTGCTTGACGGCGCCGAATGTTGGCAGATGAGTCATGTTTCACGACGACACGGCGGCTGCGGGCAAAAGGGCCGAGGGCTAAGGGAGCCCGCCTCGGCCCTTGGCCCTCGGCCCTTGGCCCTTGGTTCACCTGCGGCGCTCCGTGCCCTGGTCGGTCTGAGGCTCGTCCTCGCTAGAGTCCTTGACAGCACCAAACCGCTTGGCCCTAACGCATCGGCGACGGACGCAAAGAGAGCCTGTCGCCGAGCCGCCCACCGCGACCGGAAGCGATGAAACAATGACCGAAGCCACCACCTACGACGCCGATTTTCACGCCTGGGCGCTGCGCAACGCGGAGCTGCTGCGTGAGGGGCGGCTCGATGAGCTGGATGTCGAGCACCTCGCCGAGGAGCTGGAGCTGATGGGGGCGAGCGAGCGGCGCGAGTTGCTGAATCGTCTGCAAGTCTTGCTGCTGCATCTGCTGAAACATCAGCATCAGCCGGAGCGACGCGGCAAGAGCTGGCGTTTGACCATCAACCATCAGCGCACAAGCATTGAGCGGCTGCTCGAACAGTCGCCGAGCCTGCGTCGGCTGCTGGATTCGGCCAACCTCGACAAGGTCTATCGCAAGGCGGTGCGGGACGCGGTCATCGAGACCGACCTCGATGCAGAGCTCTTCCCCGGGGCCTGCCCTTACGACCTGACGCAGATCCTCGATGACGACTGGCTGCCGGGGGACTGAGGCGGCGGGAGGGCCTAGATTGCTGTTACTCCCACGCCGGTCGAGCGTGGGAGCCAGGCCGTTCCCGCTGGTCGGCCTCAGGATCGACACCATCTTATTCCCCAGCCCGGAGCAACCACCGTGCCAGTCACCCACATCAACGGCATCGACCTCTACTACGAGCTGCATGGCCCCGCGCGGGGTGCCGAGGAGCGCGCTCCGCTCGTGGCCGTCGCGGGGCTCGCGAGCGATTCGCAGTCCTGGGCGACGGTGATGAAGCCGCTGAGTGAGCATCGGCGCCTGGTGCTGTTCGACAACCGTGGCTGCGGGCGCACGACGCCACAGGATGCACCGAGCAGCATCGATGTCATGGCCGGCGACTGCGTCGCGCTCGCGGATCATCTGGGGCTGGAGCAATTCGATCTGCTCGGGCATTCAATGGGCGGCTTCATCGCCCTGGCGCTTGCGCTTGAGCATCCGCAGCGCATCCGCCGGCTGGTGCTGGCGAATACGGCGGCGAGCAGCAGCGCCCGCAACGATGCGCTGTTCGCCGACTGGGCCACCACGCTGGATGCCGGCATGGAGCCCGCGCTGTGGTTCCGGAATTTTTTCTACTGGATCTTCACGCCGGGGTTCTTCGCGCAGCCGGAGGTGGTTGCAGAGGCGCTGCGCCTCGCCATCGACTACCCGTATCCGCAGTCGCCGGCGGGTTTCCGTGGCCAGGTGGCGGCGATGCGTGGCTTCGACCGCCGCGCCGGGCTCGCCGATCTGCGAGCGCCGACGCTGGTGCTCGGCGGCGAGCGGGATCTGATCTTTCCGCCCGCGGACGTGCTGGCGGATCTGCTCGCCCTGCCGAATGCCGAGGCGGTGATCCAGCCGGGCCAGGCGCACGCGCTGCATGTGCAGGACCCCGCTGCGTTTCTTGCGCCGGTGTTGCGCTTTCTGGACTGACCGCTGGAGCCGGGCGGCCGGGCTGCCTGCGGCTCCGCTCAGGCCGCGCCGGGGCCCCGGATCAGCGGCGGACCGGAAAGATCTCCGCCAGCGTGCGCCCGTCGCTCAGGTCCTTGAGGTGTCGGCGCAGGCCGTCCAATGCCTGCTCGGCGCTGGCGTTGGGGTCGTAGAAGTGCTCGCCCCAGTGCAGCGGGTTACGCAGTTGGGCGCCCAGTCGCTCGGGTGAGAGCACGTCGTAGATGCGCCGCCACTCGCCCTCGACGCGCAGCGCCAGGCGCGGGTTGATGGTGTACTCGCCGCGGCGCCAGCGCAGGAAGAGCTTGCGGTTGTAAGGGTCGTCGCGGTCGATCTCGTTCTTGGCCAGGATGGAGGAGATGTATTGCCGCTTCTTGCGCCGGGCGGGCACGATGGACTCCGGGAAGTGCGTCAGGATGTGCTCGATGTCGGCGGCGGACATGAGCTGGCGGCCGGTGGCGTAGTTTTCGCCAAGGGCCAGGTAGAACAGCACCATGCTGAGGCACAGCATCAGGTATTCCATCAGCCGCTGGTCGAGCTTCACCAGGCGGCCATCCACCTGGATGTCCAGGCTCGGCGGCGCCAGGCGCTCGTACACCGCCGGCAGGCGCTTGCGCGCAAAGCGCTCGTCGGCGCAGGCGCGCTCGAGCGCGATCTGAAAGGCGTTCAGCCCGTTCGCATCCACCAGCCCGGTGTCGGCGTCGCGGTCGAGCAGGGCCTCGATCAGCTCGGCGTTGCCCATGCGGCTCGCGACCATCAGCGGGGTCTGGGCGAAGACGTTGCGGAAGTCCACGCCGTACTGGTCCACCTCGCGCAGCACGGCGCCGGAGTGCTTCAGCATGTACGGCAGGTAGTGCTTCTTCTCCAGCGTCGGCAGGGCCTTGTCCGGCTGCTTCGCGGCCTTGACGCCGGCCTGGATCAGGGCGTTCAGCAGGCGCTGGTCTCGATGCACCAGGGCGTACTCCATCAGCGCGATGCCGGCCTTCTTCTCGCCTTTGACCAGGGCCTTGTCCTTGAGGGCCTCCAGGGCCTCGCCGCGCAGCACGGTCCAGGGCGGGGTGCGTTGCTTCAAGATCTGCTCGCGGATCTCGGCGGCCTGCTCCTCCTTGCCCTGCAGCTCCAGGCGGTGCGCCTCGTGGCGCCACTCCTCCAGGCTGGAGGTCTGCGTCTCGACGTCATCGACGCCCTCGTGCACCTCGGTGAGGCCGAGCAGGGACAACAGGTGCTGCTCGGGGCGCGGCTCGATGAGGTAGAGGTTGCGCACCGCCCGGGTCACGGCCACGTACAGCGCATTGATGTAGAACTTGTAGATCTCCAGCGACTTGTCGCCCTTGTCGCGGGCGCGGGCGTAGCGCAGATCGCCGGCCAGGTCCGCCTCGGACAGGTCGCCGGCGATGTCGCGAAAGCGCTTCTCCTCGCTCGACAGGAAGCCGTACAACAGCACGTTCTCGTACTCCAGGCCCTTGGCCTCGTGGATCGAGAACACCAGCGGCGTGCGGAAGAACCGGCGCACCTCCGCCTTCTGCTCCGGGTGCAGCACCAGGATGGCGAAGCGGGCGGAGGCGGCGGTGCGCTGGTCCAGGTCGCGCTTGACCCGCTCGCTGTCTTGCAGCAGCCCGACGCGGCCGCGAGCGGGGCCGCAGCTACGCACCAGGTAATTGCTCTCGCGGTCCACGGAGCCGAAGCGGGCGTGCTTGATGCGCAAGAGCCGATTGGCGATCTCGGTCACCTGCGGCGAGTTGCGGAAGTTGGCGTTGAGGATGCGGATCAGGTCCGCGCCGGTGCCGGTGCCGGTGCCGGCGGCATCCGTCTGCTGCTGCCAGAACAGGCTCTTGACCTTGGACCAAGAGAAGAAATTGGGGTGGACGATCTGGTTGGCGTCGCCGCAGAGCAGGAAGTTGTTGCCGTCGCGCAACGCCCTCAAGATCAGCAGGAGCTGGACGTTGGTCAGGTCCTGCACCTCGTCCACCACCACGCAGTCGTAGCGCGGTGCAACGCGCGCGAGCCAGGCGTGGCTCACCAGGTTCGCGTCGAACCAGCCCTGCTCGTCGAGAAAGCGCAGGTACTTCTCGAACAGGTCGTAGACCTCGGCGCGGGTCTCCGGCGGGTAGATGGACTGCTTGACGCCCAAGCCCAGATAGGCCTCGCGGCTCAGGTACGCCTGCGCCGGGTCGGCGCCGGTGATGGCGCCCTGAAACTCCTCGAACAACTGATGGCTGTCCTTCAGCGCCTTGGGCAAGCGCTGGCGCGCGGCCCAGGCGGCGAAGGCGCGCGGCGTGATCTCCTTGCCCGGCGGCACCTGGACGCTCTCCAGGTACTCGCGAAAGGACAGGAAGCTCACGTCCTGATCCTCCCGCTGCCAGCCGTTGGCGTAGTAGAGCCCGCGCGCGTTCTGCACCAGGAAGGGCGAGCGGGTGACGTAGAGCACGTCGCCGGGGGCGTCCTTCATCTTTTCCAGCGTCAGCGCCGTCTTGCCGCTGCCGGCGGAGCCGATGATGACCAGCGGCGGCTGCTGACGATAGATCAGCTCCTGGTCGTCGTCGAAGGACAGCACCTTGTCCAGCAGGTGAAAGCGGGGCAGGGCGGGGTTGAGGTAGGGCAGCTCCGGCGCGGTGTCGGCGGCGTCCGCTGCCGCGTCCGGGATGCGCTCCTCGTCCACCTGCACGCCGCGGGCGAGGAAGCGGGACTTCTCGTAGGCGTGGCTCGGGATGTACTCCAGCAGCAGGGCGCAGCGCTCGCCCTGGTGGCGGTAGAGCGAGAACAGGAGCCGGTTGCTGCGGTCCAGGCGGGCGCGATACAGGTTGTCGCCGACCTTCTTCACGTCGGCGGAGCGGAAGTCCTCCGCCGCGAGGCGGTCGGTGAGCTTGGCGATGCCGGGGATGGCCGCGGGGTCGAGTCCGCGATAGGTCAGAATCCGCATGGTGCTGGCGTTGGCGTTGATGATGCTGTGGTTGGTGCGGGAGCGACGTCGAAGGCCCCCTTTTGAACGTCGGACCTTGGCCCTTGGCCCTTCGGGCACGGCGCGCGCGTGCAACCCGAAGCTGTTGCACAGATGCCCGCTGCCCCAAGGGGCCCAAGGGGCCCAAGGGGCCCAAGGGGCCCAAGGCCGACGAGTATATCGGCCGTGTGCCGCGGTTGCCGAGCCCGGGCGCGTGTGTCGGGCCTCGGCAACGCGCCAGGGCCGTGCTGCGCACGCGGCGGGCAGGCGGATCGGCTGGCGGTCGGGACAGGCCTCCCCGCCGTCCGGTACGATGTGGCGCCGGGTGAGGCGCGGTCAGTGCATGTTCGTCGGCCGCGGTGCTGCCCTTTTCATGCATCCTTCATCAAGATCCTTCATCAAGATCCTTCATCAAGAGAGCCAAGCGCTTTGGAACTGACAGGCAAGATCATCCAAATCCTGCCGGAGAAGTCCGGCACCTCCGCCCGCGGCCAGTGGCGCAAGCAGGAGTACGTCATCGAGATCCCGGGGGATTACCCGAAGCAGGTCTGCTTCATGGTCTGGGGCGACAAGATCGACCAATTCGGCATCCAGCAGGGGCAGGACGTCACCGTTCACTTCGACCTCGAAAGCCGCGAGTTCAACGGTCGCTGGTACACCGACGTCAAGGCCTGGCGTGTCGATCCAGCCGGGCAGGGCGCGGGCGACGGCGAGGGCTATCGCCAGGACGGCGTGCCGCCGATGTTCGGCGAAGAGCCGCCTTTTTGAGGGCCGAGGGCCTAGTGCAGCGGCGCGGAAGTCTTGAGACGTCTTGGGTCGTCGCGGGCGGGTCGGTAGCCGATCCAGAACGGCCCGGGCCGGGTCGGAGAGCCGACCTCCCGGTCGGCTCGGCAGTCGCGACAACCTGCATCCCGCTCTGTCGCCGTGTTGACCTGGAGGTCAACACTCCAGTCAACGCCCGTCAACACCGCGCACGTTCGATTACTACAACGACAACTACAACGACAACGACAACGACAACGATGAAACCACGGTCTCGGGGTTTTGGCAGCGAAGCACTAGGGCCAAGGGCCGAGGCCAGAGCGTGTCTTGATGCGCTGATGTACCCATCTCGCGTCGGCTTCCTTAGCCCTCGGCCCTCGGCCCTTTCCCCAGATGCCAAATCTACCCCGCCTGATAATCCTGTTCGACAATGTGCCCGGCGTTGAAGGTCTGGAGCGCCTGTGGGGCTTCGCGGCCCTGATCGAAGCCGACGGGCGCAGGCTCCTGTTCGATACCGGCAGCAACGGCCGCGCGCTGCTGCGCAACATGGCAGCGCTGGGCTGCCCGGTCGCGTCGGTGGACACGCTCTTTCTGTCGCATCCGCACTGGGACCACATCGGCGGGCTCGACTCCGTGCTGGAGCAGAACCCGGACCTGAGCGTGGTGCTGCACCAGGGCTTCTCGAAGCACCTGATCGCGGACTTGCGCGGGCAGTGCCGGGAGCTCGTGGTGGTGGGGGCGGAGCCGCAGCAGCTCGCGCCCGGGCTGTTCAGCACCGGCACCCTCGACAGCGAGCCGCCCGAGCACGGCTTGGTGCTGGACTTGGGCGGTGTCAGCGCGGCCATCAGCGGCTGCGCCCACCCCGGTATGGCGCGCATCGTGGAGCGTGGCGCGGCGCTGCTTGGCCGGCCCATCGACTGGGCTATCGGCGGCTTTCATCTCATGTACGCCGATGCTGCGGAGATCGAGCGCAGCATCCAAGCCCTGCAAGCCCTCGACGTGGCCTACGTCGTGCCCACCCACTGCACCGGCGACCCGGCGCGGGCCGCGTTCGAACAGGCCTATGGCGCGCATTGTGTCGCGGGCGGCGTCGGCCGAGAGATCCTGCTGTGGCCGCGCCCGCGTGGCGAGCGTCGGGTCTTTTCGAGCGACACCAGCCGCTGACGTTCAGCGGACCCGACCTGGAGTTCGGCTCTCCGGCCGCACTCCGGTCGCTTTCGCAGCGCCCGCAGGAACGGGGTCTAGGTGTCGGCGCGCCGCGCCGAGGCCCTCTTCTGACGGGCGAGCCGAAGTACACGCCGCCGAGCACCTTTTTCGTTCCGTCACGCGCCGCGACTGGCTAAGATGCGCTTTTCGCAACTGCCGTGCCGGCATCGCCGGACCGAGCCACCATGGACAGCACCATCGAGACCATCAAGCGCGAGCTGCCCCGCCTGCTGCGCGAGGATCCGGCGCTGCGCGACTACGTGTTGGAACTCACGCGCGGTTTCTACGCGGGCCGCGCCGAGACCGACGACTGCTTTGACCGTGTGCTGAACGAGCTTGCGCGCGACCGCGAGGCGCAGGCGCACAAGTGGGACGAGCAGAATCGCGAGTGGGACGAGCAGCACCTTGCGCTGAAGGAGTGCGAGCCGCCCGAGCACGGCTTGGTGCTCCGCGACCTGGCCTATCTGGTGCCGACGCACTGCACCGGCGATGCCGCCCGGGCCGCGTTCCGGCAAGCCTACGGGGAGCGCTGTTGCGCCGGCGGGGCAGGGCGCAAGATCCTGCTGCGCCAGCGCGCGGACGCCGATTGATTCAGTCGAACGCCACCATGTCCAACGCGCGCTCCACCTTGCCGGCGCCCCAGGTCTTGGCCGGCGACAGTGCGCCGTTGGGCTGGATCGTGGTGCCTTCGCCTGCGCGCAGCGTTACCCGACCCGTGGGGTTGCTGACGAGCACCTCGCCCTCCACCACCAAGACGCCGATGGCCCCATCGATGGGGCCGTACCAGACATGCGTGCCGCGAACACCCAGGATGGCGACGGGGGTGCGGATCAGCACGCGCCGACGCTCACTGGCGCGCAGCTTGTCGCCGATGAACAGCAGCGCGCCCTTGATGAGGTTCAGCGTGGCCTCGGTCTCGCGCCCCGGGGCATAAACGAGCTCGTCCACCCTCAGCTCGGCCTTTTCGCCCATGGTGATGGTGGACGCGTCCGCCAACGCCACGCGGAGCCGCGCGGCCTCGCCCGTGCGCAACAGGTCCAGGTAGTAGACTGGCGCGGTGGGCTCCAGGCTGCGCGCGTCACCCTCGAAGACCGCGTTTGCCGGCGCCTGCACACGCTCGACCGCGCCGACCTCCGCACGTGCCGTCTCCTGTGCCTGTGCGATGCCGCACAACCAGATGCAAAACCACATGCACAACCACATGCACAACGATCGGACCATCGATACCGCCGCCATGGCGGGGGCGTGCGTTGTCATTGGCGGATACCTCGATGCGAGACACTGGTGTACAGCCCGACCCCGATGGAGCTGATGGCCATGGGCACGAAAGCCGCGCATGACGTGACGCCTCTGCGCCGCGAGCATCCGCTGGGGTCGATCATCGCAGGTCTCGCTCGGCGGATGAAGCCATAACAACCGCGCGCGCATGAGGGCATGATTGGGCCAATGCACGGAAAATTGCTGGCGCCGCTGCTGGCGACCGCGCTCCTCGCGCTGGCCGTCTATGCCCAGATCTGCTGCCCGCAGGTCTTCTCGACCATGCGCACCCTGCTGTTCGACGCCTACATGGCGGTATCCCCGGCAGCGCCGCGCGCCCCGGTCAGCGTGGTTGAGATCGACGAGCAGGCGCTGAGCGCGCATGGGCCCTGGCCCTGGTCGTCGGCGACCTTGGCGGCGCTGTTGGAGCGGCTCGCGGCCGCCGGCGCCGGCCCGGCGGCGCTGACGATGATCCCGGCGCAGGCGCTTGCGCCCGAGCCGGGCGCGCAGGCCCTACACGGGGGCGAGGCCCCGCAGCCGGGGGTGCCGCCCGATCCCCTGGCCCGGGCGATCATGGGGCTGCCCACCGTCGTCGGTTACGCGCTGACGGACCAGGGCGGGAGCCCGACGCCGCCGCCGCGGGCGGTTGGACTCAGCGTGGTCGGCGCGGCGGCGCCACGGCTGCAAAGCCGCCTGCCCGCCAGTCTGCTGCCGCCGGCAGCGCGTGTCCCTGCCGCCGGTCTGGGGGCGCTGAACGTGTTTCCGGACCGTGACGGGCGCCTGCGCCGGGTGCCTTTGTTGGTGCAGATGGGCGACGCGCTGCTGCCGTCGCTGTCCGCCGAGATCCTGCGCGTGGCTACCGGTGCGGGCTCGTACATGGTCCGCGTCGCCGCCGATCCGGGCGCGGACACGCCGCTGTCCATCAGGATCGGCAGCCGATCCATCCCCCTGAACGACAACGGCGAGATCTGGCTCCACTTCGCGCCGCGGACGGCCTTGCCGGTGATCGGCGCCGCCGCGGTGCTGGCGGGCGAGGTGCCGGCGGGTCTACTAGCGCAGCGCATCGTGCTGATCGGCGTCCGGGCACCCGGTATCGGCAGCACCGTGACATCGCCGCTGGGCGAAGGGCTGAGTGCGGCGATGATTCACGCCCAGGCGGTGAGCCAGTTGCTGGCGGGCGCCCATCCGCTGCGCCCGCGCTGGGCCCCCGGTGCCGAGGCGCTGGCGGGCGCGCTGGGCTCGCTGCTGCTGATCCTGCTGTCCCTGCGCATCCGCGGAGCCTGGCTGGTGCTGGCGGGGCTGGTGCTGGTGGCGGCGGTGCTGGCCGGCGGCTTTTGGCTGTTCCGGCAGCATTTGCTGCTGTTCGATGCGCTGACGCCGGCCGTAACCATCGTTGCCGTGTTCACCACGCTGTCCCTGGTCGGCTATGCGATCAGCGAGCGTGAGCGACGATTCGTGCAGCGGGCCTTCTCGAGCTTCGTTTCGCCGAACCTCGTGCGGCACCTGATGCGTCACCCCGAGGAGCTGCGTCTGCGCGGCGAGCGCCGGGAGTGCAGCTTCGTCATGACGGATCTTGCGGGCTTCACGCCCTTGGTGGAGCGCTCCGCGCCCGAGGCGCTGGTGGACCTGCTGAACCGCTATCTGGAGGGGCTCATCAGCATCGCCTTCGAGCATGACGGGACGCTGGAGCGCATCGTCGGCGATGCCGTGTCGGTGCATTTCTCGGCCCCGGTCGTGCAGCCCGACCACGCCCGGCGCGCGCTTGCCTGCGCACTGGCCATCGACCGCTTCGCCGCGGGCTTTGCCGAGCAAATGCGCCGCGACGGTGTCGCCTTCGGCCATACCCGCATCGGGGTGCATACGGGCGAGGTCATTGTTGGCAACTTCGGTGGCAAGAGTCAGCTCGACTACCGTGCCTTCGGCGACCCCATCAACACGACGGCGCGCCTGGAGTCCGCGAACCGGTTCTTCGGCACCCGCATCGCGGTCAGCGCCGACACCGTGGCGCAATGTCCGCGGATGCCGCTGCGACCCATCGGCGCCCTGCTGCTCAAGGGCAAACGCACGCCCATCGAGACCTACACACCGCTGACGGAGGCGGACATCGATTCCGGGCTCGCGGCGGCCTACGACCACGCCTATGGCTTGGTCGGGGAGCAGAGTTCGCGGGCGCTCGCCGCCTTCGAGGATTGTGCGGCACGCTTCCCGCACGATGGACTGGTCCGCTTCCACGTGGAGCGCCTGCGCAGCGGCGGCAGCGGCGCCGAGATCCGGCTGGAGCCATGAGCCGGCGGCGCGGGCGGACGACACCGCCCGGCGCAGGAGCCCGATGTGCCGGGGCTGCATCAATGCAGGCATTCACGCCCTTGCCTACACTTCCGGCAAGCCGCCGCCCGAACTGCCCGTATCCGTCGGTGAACCGCCAGGCAATAGCGTTATGGGACACCTCCTATGGGACACCTCCTCAGCACCAAGTCCTCGCTGGTGCCGCTCATCGACCGGCTGAACCGCCACCCCATCGGGCTGGTGGACAGCGACAAGCTGCGCGAGATCCTGGCCTTGCTGTTCGATGAGCGCGAGGCCTATGTCGCCTCCCGCTTTCCGCTCATGGAGGCGACGCTCCCGGAGCTGGCGGACGCCACCGGCATCGCGCCGGCGGCGCTCGACGGCATCCTGGAGTCCATGGCCAACAAGGGCCTGGTGATGGACCTGCCCTACGCCGGCGCGACCTACTACATGCTGATGCCGGGGCTCATCGGCTTCTTCGAGTTCACCTTCATGCGCAGCCGCACCGACCTGCCGGTGCAGCGCGTCGCCGAGCTGATGGGCGAGTATCTGCACGAGCGCGACGGCCAGGCGCAGGAATTCTTCGGCAGCCGCACCCCCATCGCCCGCGCGCTGGTGGACGCGGAGCAGATTCCGGTCAGCTCCCGCATCACGCCCTACGAGGACGCGCAGGAGATCATCCGCCGCGCCAGCTTCCGCGCGGTGACCATGTGCTATTGCCGGCACAAAAAGGAGCACCTGGGGCAGACCTGCCGCAAGGGCGCGCCGGTGGAGGACATCTGCATGGTGCTCGGGGAGGGCGCGCGCTTTCTGGTGCGCCGCGGCTTGGCCGAGGAGCGCACGGTCGATGAGATGCTCGACACCCTCGCCTACGCCCGCTCGCTCGGCCTCACCCACGTCACCGACAACGTCCGCGAGCAGCCGTCGTTTCTGTGCAATTGCTGCCGCTGCTGCTGCGAGCTGATGGCCGGCGTGCAGAACGGCTTTCCGGACGGGCTCGGCAAGACGCCCTTCATCGCCGAGATCGACCCGGAGCGCTGCGACTACTGCGGCGAGTGCCTGCGCACCTGCAACGCCAAGTGCATCGGCTTGGGCAGCCCGGTGCGCGACAGCCGCTCGCCGGAACAAGCGCGCTGGGCCGCCGTTGACGCCGATGTTTGTCTCGGCTGCGGCGTCTGCCTGCCCGTCTGCGAACGGGACGCCATTGCGCTCAAGCCCCGCGCCGACTACCGCAAGCCGCCCGGCCAGCCTGCAACCCTCTACGCCCGCATGCTCTGGGAGAAGGGTCGGCTCTGGCCTTACCTGGGGGCTGCATTGAAGCGGCACCTGCGCCTGCCGGTGCTGTGGCGGGGTTAGCCGTTCCCGCGTCGGTTGCATGGCGACAAGGCGCTTGGTGGGAAAGGGCCGAGGGGCAAGGTCACGGCAAGGGCTCGGGTCGCAAAAGCCTTGCATGAACCAAGATTCCAGGACTACGGCAACATTGAGCCGGTCCGGGGCCAGGTCCGCCGGAGATTGCGTTGCCGATTGCAAGCGCCGATGGCGGGGCAGTGGCCGGCGCTGCCGGGTTGGCTGCGCGACGAGCACCCTCCTGCTCAACGGCGCGCCGCGGTAGGCTGCGCTCCGCGAGATCCCCGGCGACCGCCGGGTCCGATTGTTCTGATGATGACGAGGTCGAGGCGAGCATGAATCCACAAGAGCGCGACATGATCGAGGGCCTGTTCCAGCGCCTGCAGCAGGCGGAGACCGGGGCCGGCCCGCGCGACGGCGAGGCCGAGGCGCTGATTCGCGAGCGCATGGCCGCCCAGCCCGCCGCCGCCTATCTGCTGGCCCAGGTGGTGCTGGTGCAGGAGCAAGGGCTACGCAACCTCCAGACCCGGCTGGAGGAGCTGGAGCGCGAGGTCGCCGCCCGCCCGCAGGGCGGCGGTGGCTTCCTGGGTGGTCTGTTCGGCGCGGCCGAGCCCCCGCGCCCGCCGGCGGTGGCCGCGGCCTCGGCGCCGAAGTCCTCCGGCTGGTCCAACACCCGCGTGCCGCCGCACGCCACGGGCATGCAGCCCGGCGCGCCCGGCGCCCCCGGCACCGCAGCCACCACCGGCGGTGGCGGCTTCATGGCCGGGGCCATGCAGACCGCTGTAGGCGTGGCTGGCGGCATGCTGCTCGCCAATGCGGTCTCCGGCCTGTTCTCCGGCGAGGCCGAGGCGGCTGCGCCCGAGGCCGCCGCCCCCGCGGAGCCCGCCCCCGAGCCCGAGGCGATCGAGCCCGAGCCGATGGAAGACGACGGCGGCCTGTTCGGCGACTTCTTCGGCGGCGACGAGGGGCTGTTCTGAGCTGCCTTCTGCCCGCGTGCGGAGCGGCTGGCCACATGCCGGTGTGGAAAAGGTCATGCCCATCTGCGCGCACAGCGCCAATGTCAGACCCGTGGCCATTGGTGTACGCTGCCTGGACCGAATATGAAGATTTCTCGGGAGTTGAGTCAGATGAATAACGCTATGGTGATACTGGCCTTGGCACTAGCCGCTGCACCGGCCGCCGAGGCCGGCGAAGCGGCGTTGCTCGGCACCTGGAGCGGCAACGACCGGGCATCGGAAGCCATCTACGGCAAGCTGCAGATCGGCGAGACGTCGATCTCCTGGCGCGGGGGCAATCCATACAACCCCCCTTGCGAGACGACCTACGCTTTGGTTTCGACGTGGTCGGACACGACCTACCCGGACAACACCTTCGGCTTGCAGTCGGGCCGCACCTTCCGGATCTTCAAGCTCAAGCTGGAGCCGAAGCCATGCACGGGCCTGGAGGGCTATTTCCAGTTTGCGCTGCCGACCGATGAGCCCGGCTACGCGGAGGTCGTCACCTACGGCACCGACGACGAGCAGACCGGCTGGCACAACTTCAGCAAGATCGCAGGCGAGACGGAGTGAACGTCCGGGCGGTGTGAGTCGAGTCTCGAACGGGCGGACGTCCCGAGACCGTCTCGGAGCGTCGCGGGCGGGTCCCCCGGGGCCGGAGAGCCGACCTCCAGGTCGGCTCCTCGCGACATCAGTGCATTGCGCTCTGTCGCCGTGTTGACCTGGAGGTCAACACTCCAGCCAACGCCGGTCAACACGGCGCACGTTCGATTGCGACCACGACAACGACCACGACAACGACCACGACAACGACCACGACAACGATGAAACCACGGTCTCGGGATTTCCGCAGCAAAGCACTAGCTTGCTGGACGGCGCGCTGAATGTTTGCAGATGAGTCAAGTTTCGAACGGGGCGCGTCGGATTGGCCAAGTGCGTCGAAATCGACATCGGGATCGGGCGCCACTCGGTTCGATTTCGATAACGATTTCGATAGCGATTTCGATGGCGATTTCGATGGCGATGAGCACGACTCGTCGGTCTGACGCGAAGCCTCGTCAGTCAGTGATCAATCGGAGGGACGCATGCCCAAGAAATTGAGTGCCATAGCGAAGAAGATGGCCGCGAGCGTGCTGCAAGGCAAAGATCCTTCGCCCGAAGCGGTCGCGGTTGCCTTGCGGATGGTCCATCTCGCTTGGAATTTCGCAGACGCAGACTACGACGACGAGCCGGGTTATCGTTTCGGACTGCGCGAAACGGAGCAGGCGATTGCAGCCGTGAAGCATGCATTCATTGATGGAGACGCGCAAAGCCTGGTCGAGATGCTGATGAAGCACAAGCGCAAGCACTACCCCAAAGATAAGCGCGCGATCTTCTCCTGCGAGTACCAAAACGGCAATGTCAGAGTGACCTGGGCCTAAGGCGATTTCTGTCCTGCGGAACGTTCGAGCTCAGCGCGCCAGGCGGGCGAGGCGCGCCTGGTACCGCCGCATGACCAGGATGTGCCCGACGGCCTGGGTGATGACGTAGAGATACCAGGGCAGGGCGGGGGCGTAGTCGTGGATCGCGGTCATGGTGTAGCGACCGTCCAGGAGGGTATGGAACTCGAAGCGCGGGCGGCCCGGCGACCTGAGCCGGGCAAGGAAGCCGCCGCTGATGGCGTAGACCTGGCGTTGCGGCGTGCTGGCGGCGGGCTGGTGGGTGAGGGCAAGCAGCCGCATGGGCAGGATGCGGGTCCAGACCTCGACGTTGCCGCCGGCGTCCACCTGTGAGCGGACCAGGGGCCAGCAGCATTCGCCGAGCCAGCGGAAGTAGTTGCCGGCGACCCAGGCGGCGTCCTGCCCCGGCGGCAGAATCACGCGCTGAATCGATCGCACTAGTGACTGCTCGCGCATCAGATGGTTGTCCTGCTCGCGGACCTGCTCGCGCGGATTCGGCTTGAGGCGCTTGGTGGCGGGGTCGATGCTCGCGGCCAGTGCATCGGCAAAGCCGAGCGCGTCGGGCGCGATGGCCTGCTGCAACGGGTTGTGCTGCATCTCGGTGTCCTGCGGCAGACTCTCGACGATGGCCCCGACCATCGCCGCCGGCGCGCGGCTCACAAGCCGGGCCGTGAGCGACGTCAAGACCGTCGGCAGCCAGGGCACGCGCAGGAAGGCGCGCTTGAGCCCCAGCACGCGCGCCGTGTCGCGCAGCATCTGCTCGTAGCTCAGCTCATCGGCGCCGCCGATGTCGAAGGCGCCCGCGTAGGTCACCGGCTGGCCCAAGCAGTGCAGGATGGCGCGCACGAGATCCTTGACCGCAATGGGCCGGGTACGTGAGCGCGCCGCCGCCGGCAGCACCAGCACCGGCAGCCGGCGCACCAGATCCAGCAACAGCCGCGGCCCGGTGCCGCCGGGGCCGACGACGAGGCTCGCGCGCAGCGCGGTGACCGGCGTGCCGCGGGAGCCGAGCACCATCTCGACCTCGCGCCGGCTCCACAGGAGCGGCGAGAAGCGGAAGCTCCGCGGCATGACGCCGCTGACGAAGACGATGTGCTGCAGGCCGTTGGCCGCCGCGGCGCGGGCGAAGTTGTCCGCCAGCACCAGGTCCATGTCGCGCGGGCTCGCCTGCGTGAGCCGCGACGACGGCGCCAGCGAATGCACCAGGTAAACGGCGGCGTCGATGCCGGCGAGGGCGGCCGTCAGGTCCGGGGCGGAGAACAGGTCGCAGTGTCGCCAGGCGAGCCCCGGCAGGGCGGACGGCGTCGCGGCCCGCGCCGGTGAGCGGGTGAGTGCCAGCACCTCGTGCCGGGCGGCGAGCTCGGGCAGCAGCGCGGAGCCGATGAACCCGCTTGCGCCGGCGACGGCGACGCGCAGTCGCGTCTGGGCGGGGGTTGTCTTGGGGGTGTCGCGCACTGCCGTGCCGGGCGGTTCCTGCATCGAGCATCCCATGTTGTTGCCGGTTCGTAGGGGTAGAGCCGCTCGTGCAGCAGTAGTCTGCCTGAGGCGCGGCGCGCGTGAGTATAGCCGGGGGCGTCGGCGCGATGCGGCGGGCTGCCGCGGCAGGCAGCGGCGGCACGCGCCCGGCCCTGTGGGGCCGCGGCGGAAGCCCGGACAAAACCACGCTCCCTCAGTCGCTTGAAAACTGCCATCATGCGGTCACCTTGCCTGTAGTCAGGGGCCGGCGTGCCGCCGGTGGTCACCAACCGCATTCACCCGAGAGCAGTATTCCCATGATTTCCGACGCCATGCGCACGCGGCTGAACGAGCAGATCAACCACGAGCTGTACTCCGCCTACCTGTACCTGTCCCTCTCCGCGCATTCCGAGCGCGCCAACCTGAAGGGCACCGCAGCCTGGTTCATGGCCAAGCATTCGGAGGAGATGACCCACGCGCTCAAGATGTATCGCTACCTCCTCGATCAGGACGCGGACGTGAC
This sequence comes from Thiohalocapsa sp. ML1, assembly GCF_001469165.1. Taxonomy (GTDB): domain Bacteria; phylum Pseudomonadota; class Gammaproteobacteria; order Chromatiales; family Chromatiaceae; genus Thiohalocapsa. The sequence continues at coordinate 24,785 of NZ_JABX01000034.1, forward strand.
GCTCGCCACGGTCCACGCGCCGCCGGTAAGCCCGGACGGCGTGCTCGCGATGTTCGAGGACACGCTCGCGCACGAGCGCAGCGTGACCGCCGGGATCAACGATCTCGTGGATCATGCCTTGTCGGAGAAAGACCACGCGACCAACATTTTCCTGCAATGGTTCGTCACCGAGCAGATTGAGGAAGAGGCCACCGTGAACGACATCATCGGCCGGCTCAAGCTGTTCGGGGATCAGGGGCAGGGGCTGCTCATGATCGACAACGAGCTCGGCGCTGCCGCGAAGACCATGGCGCCGGCCGCCGCCGCCCCGGCGGCCTGACGCAAGCGTGACGGCAACCGGGAGCGGGTGACACCATCAGCATGGCTAAGAAGAAGGAGAAGTGCTGCGAGAAGTACAAGAAGGACAAGCGCTGCAAGGATTGCCCCAAGCGCAAGGATCGCTAAGCCGACGCGCATATCGCGCCCGCGTCTGCGCAGCCCGGCATTGCAATCGCACGCGGACGGCGCGGATTCCGCGCGCCGCTGCTGTGGCATCCTGGAGTGAGTGCGCTGCGGCGGCGCGACGCACCCAAGCACGCGATCCGAAACGGGGGAAAGCATGTCCGAGTCCGAGCGAGTCCGATCCGCCGTCCGTCTGCTCTTCGCAGCGATTTTGTCCGCGTGCTGCGGGGCCCTGTCGGCCGCCGGCACGGATGCGGACGACGACTGGCCCGATTGGGCACGCGAGGAGCAGGACCTGATGGAGCAGATCGCCGCCGTCAACGAGGGCGATCTGCACTTTCTACCGGCTGAGCGTGCCGTCGGCGAGCACAACCACCTGAACCGCATCCGCATCACCCGCGACAGCCTGGACGGCGGCTGGGTGACGCTGGAGCAGTGCCACGAGAACATCGACGCCGTGCCCGCGGCGCAGATTCTGTTTCGCGCTGGCGGCATCCGCGACCTGACCATCGCCTCCAGCCGCAACATCGGCCGCGCCTGGGTGGAAGGGCACAGCGTGCAGCTTGAGAACGTCGGCGCCGAAGCGGTCCTCTGCATCCAAGCCGAGAGCCAGGCCCTGTCCGACCTGGGCGACGGCCACTATCGATTGCGCAATGGCCCCTACATGCGCCGCTTCCTGGACGGCTACTACCCGATGCGCGTCACGCTGGACATCGAGTATCCGGCGGAGCTGATTGAGGTCGTGGGCCAATCGCCGGCGAGCCAGCCCGGGTTCAGCGTGCGCAATGGCGGCTCCGACCTCAGCGTCGATGCCACCTTCGAGGGCCGGCTCATCACCTGCTTCGACTTCTGCCGGCGCGGAGACAACGCCTGCGCGTCACCGGCGCCTGCCTGCGAAGAAGGCTGAGCGCCCGGCTGAGCGCCCGGCTGAGCATTCCGCCTGAGCACCCCGTCGGCCGGGAGCGCGGAGCCATGACCGAGCCCGAGGTCATCGTCGCCGACATCACGACGCTTGCCGTCGATGCCATCGTGAACGCCGCCAACAGCTCGCTGCTCGGCGGCGGCGGGGTCGATGGCGCCATCCACCGTGCCGCCGGGCCGGAGCTGCTCGCGGCCTGCCGTAAGCTCGGCGGCTGTCCGACCGGCGAGGCGCGCATCACGCAGGGCTTTCGGCTGCCGGCGCGCTACGTCATCCACGCCGTCGGGCCGGTCTGGCGCGGCGGCGGCGACGGTGAGGCGGAGTTGCTGCGGGCTGCGTATCGCAACAGTTTTGCGCTGGCGCGCGAGGAGGGCGCCCGCAGCATTCGCAGCATCGCCTTGCCGGCCATCAGCACCGGCGTCTACGCATTCCCCAAGGAGCAGGCGGCGGCCATCGCCGTGGCGGAGATGCGCGCGCAGGCGGCGCTCTTTGAGCGCATCATCGCTTGCTGCCTCAGCCACGGGGATGCGGACGTCTATCGCCGGGCGTTGGCGGTGGGGTCGACGCCGTAGCGAGCGCGCAGTCCGAGCCGGGCTCACTCGTTGCCGTTGCCGTTGTCGTTGTCGCTGCCATAATCGAGTACCCGAGATCACCCCGCGGTGCCGAAGTGAGAGCCGATTCACCGCTCTTGCAACCGGCGCGTTGACGGTCTGGATTTTCGGCTATGCTTGAGGCGTAAGAACGGCAGCGGTGCCGGCGCCGTGCACCACGGAGCATCGCCGAAGCCGTCGGCAGCAGCGCGCGAGCACAGCGAGGCATGGCATGTTCGGCCGGCACCGAACCTGCGGGTTTTCCTTGATTGAGCTGATGATCGCGGTGGCGATCGTCGGCATCCTCGCCGCCGTGGGCATCCCGGCCTACGAGAACTACATGCGCCGCGCCGCTTCCGTGGACGGCTACCTCCAGTTCGGCGCGCTGCGCACGAGGCTGACCGAGTTTTACGCGAGCAACGGCGTGCTGCCGGCCACCTTCATCGAGATCGGCCTGCCGCCCGCCAGCGGTTCCGCCTATGGAGGCGATGCGGGCACGTACGAGGAGGTTTTCGGCGCCACGAGCGCTGTCTGGGGGCGTGTCGAATACCAGCCCAAGCCGCCACACGGCTATGCGTTCGTGCTGCGCTCCACCGATTCGCCCGACATCGGGCTGCACTTCCAGATCAAGGTCGAGAACGGCACGGTGCGCGTGCGCTGCACCATCAACGAGATCCGGGAGCGAGCGCCCTACGTGCCGGCGCAATGCCGCGGCGGCCGATGAATGGGGCTGGTAAGAGGGCGCCGATTGGGCGGCGGCTCAGCCGGGCGGGCCGCGCGAGTCAGGCGTGGGCCTGGCTCGCGCGGTGCAGGGTCAGACCATCACGCCGGGCGCGAAGCTGTAGCTGTCGATGATGTTGACGTAGTTGGCGCGCTCGAATTCCGCCGGGTTCGGCACCGCCAGCGCGCTGACGCGGCCGCGGAAGTCCGCGACGGACTCGAAACTCTGGGACTCCATCCACTGCTCAATGCCCTTCAGCACCACGCCCACGTGTCCCGCGCCGTGGCGGAGCAGGGAGCTGCACAGATGCACGACGTCGGCGCCGGCAAGCAGCAGCTTGACGGCATCGTCGGGCGTGTGCACGCCGCCGGTGGCGCCTAAGGACAGGTTGTCGATGCGCCCGTACAGGATCGCGATCCAGCGCATCGCGAGCAGCGCCTCGGCCGACGTGGACGGATGCAGGCTCGGCTGCAGCCGCAGGCTGTCGGTGTTGATGTCCGGCTGGTAGAAGCGGTTGAACAGGCTCACGCCGTCGGCGCCGGCGCCGGCGAGGCGCTGCACCATGTTGCCGACGGAGCTGAAGCTCGGGGAGAGCTTCATGTTGATCGGGATGGAGATCGCGCCCTTCAGCGTGCGCAGGATCTCCACATAGCGATCTTCCACCGCGTCGCCGGACTGGTTGATGTCCGCGGCGACGTAGTAGACGTTGAGCTCCAGCGCATCCGCGCCGGCCTGCTCCAGCTCTTTGCCGTGCTCCACCCAGCCGGACGGCGTGACGCCGTTCAGGCTCGCGATGATCGGGATGTCCAGCGCCTCCTTGAGCTTGCGCAGGTTCTCCAGGTAGGGCTCGGTGCCGGTGCTGAAGTCCTGCCAGGCAGGCAGGAAGCCGTCGTCGGCCTCGGCGAAGCCCGTGTCCTGCTGGTTCAGGAAGCGGTTCATCGACTCCGTCTCGGCGGTGATGGCCTCCTCGAACAGCGAGTACATGATGATGGCCGCCGCGCCAGCGTCTTCGAGCTTCTTGGACTGATCGACGCTTTTGGACAGCGGCGACGAGGATGGCACGAGCGGGTTTTTGAGGTCGAGGCCGAGGAATTTGGTGGATAGATCCATGGGGTGCTCCGGCTGAAGATGGGATGTGGGCGTGATCGAAAGGCTTTCGGAGAGTACGGAGTACGAAGTACGAAGTACGGGAAAGCCCACGTACTCCGTACCCCGTACTCCGTACTTCTTCTCCGTACTCCGTACTTCTTCGGCTACTCCGCCTTCTCGACCGGCTTCTCGGCCTTCTGCCAAGCGATGTGCGCGAGCTGCTCGTAGAGCGAGTATTTGCTCTCAACGTGCTTCTGCGCGAGCTTCAGGAAGCCCTCGGCCACGTCCGGGTGGGTGCGGTTCAGCACGCTGAAGCGGGTCTCGCTCGCGAGGTAGTCGCGATACGGGATGCTCGGCCGCTTGCTGTCGATGGACAGCGGGTTCTCGCCCACTTCTAGCTTGCGCGGATCATAGCGGAACAGCGGCCAGTGGCCGGAGTTGACGGCCATGTCCTGCTGGCGCAGGTTGTTCGACATGTCCACGCCGTGGGCGATGCAGGGCGAGTAGCAGATGATGAGCGACGGCCCCGGATAGGACTCCGCCTCCAGGAAGGCACGCACGGTCTGGATATCCTTGGCGCCGAAGGCCACCTGCGCGACATAGACGTTCTCGTAGGCCATGGCCATCATCGCCAGGTCTTTCTTGAACGTGGCCTTGCCGCCCGCCGCGAATTTGGCCACCGCGCCGAGCGGCGTCGCCTTGGACTTCTGGCCGCCGGTGTTGGAGTACACCTCGGTGTCGAGCACCAGCAGATTCACGTCGCGGCCGGTGGAGAGCACGTGGTCGACGCCGCCGTAGCCGATGTCGTAGGCCCAGCCGTCGCCGCCGACGATCCAGACGCTGCGGCGCACCAGATGCTCGTAGACGCCGAGCAGCGACGGCACCTCCGGCGCGTTGATGCTCGCGAGCTTCTCCTTCAGCGCCGCCACGCGCTCGCGCTGCTCGAAGATGCCGGCCTCCGTGGTCTGGTCGGCGTTGAGGATGGCGTCGGCGAGATCGGTGCCGATCTTGTCGGCGAGCTGCCGGACATACTCGCGCGCCTGATCGTTCTGCTTGTCCACCGCGAGCCGCAGGCCCAGGCCGAACTCCGCCGTATCCTCGAACAGCGAGTTGTTCCAGGTCGGGCCGCGGCCGTGCGAGTCCGTCGTGTACGGCGTCGTCGGCAGGTTGCCGCCGTAAATCGACGAGCAGCCGGTGGCGTTGCCGATGAGCATGCGGTCACCGAAGAGCTGCGAGGCGAGCTTCACATAGGGCGTCTCGCCGCAGCCGACGCAGGCGCCCGAGAACTCGAACAGCGGCTGCATCATCATCGCGTGCTTGATCTTGGTGCCGTCGAGCTTGGTGCGGTCGTACTCGGGCAGAGACAGGAAGAAGTCCCAGTTCGGCACCTCGATGTCGTGGCGCTCCTCCGCGGGCTTCATGTTCAGCGCCTTGCGCTGCGGGTCCTTGCGGTCGCGGATGGGGCAGACCTCGACGCAGAGGCCGCAGCCGGTGCAGTCGTCCGGAGCCACCTGATAGGTGACGTGGTAGTCGGACGGGAAGTCCTTGCCCTTGATCGGCATGTGCTGGAAGGACGCCGGTGCGTCGTTGACGAGCTCGGCCGGGTACACCTTGGCGCGGATGGCCGCGTGCGGGCACACCAGCGGGCACTTGCCGCACTGGGTGCAGAGGTCCTCCTCCCACTGCGGCAGCTCCAGGGCGATGTTGCGCTTCTCGAAACGTGTCGTGCCCGTGGGCCAGGTGCCGTCCGGGGGCATCAGGCTCACCGGCAGCTCGTTGCCGCGGCCGGCGATGAGCGTGGCCGTGACGCGCTGCACGAAGTCCGGCGCGTTTGCCGGCACCACCGGTGGGCGCTCGAAGGTGCTGGTGGCCTGCGCCGGCACGTCCACCTGGTGCAGGCCGGCGAGGGTCGCGTCGATGGCGGCGTAGTTGCGCTCGAGCAGCTTCTGGCCCTTCATGCCGTAGGTCTTCTTCACGGCATATTTGATCTGCGCGATGGCCTCGTCCTTCGGCAGGATGCCCGAGATCGCGAAGAAGCAGGTCTGCATGATGGTATTGATGCGCCGGCCCATGCCCGTCTGCTCGGCGATGCGATACGCATCGACGACATAGAAGCTCAAGCCCTTGTCGATGAGCTGCTGCTGCATGGCCTTCGGCAGGTCGTCCCAGACCTTGTCCGGCGGCGTCGGCGAGTTGAGCAGGAAGGTGCCGCCCGCCTTCGCCTTTGCGAGCATGTCGTAGCGGGTGAGGAAGGTCGGCTGGTGACAGGCGACGAAGCTCGCCTCGTTGTCGCCGATGAGATACGTGCTGTTGATGGGCTTGGGGCCGAAGCGCAGGTGCGAAATGGTCACCGCACCGGCCTTCTTGGAGTCGTACTCAAAGTAGCCCTGGCCAAAGTTGGGCGTTTCCTCGGCGATGATCTTGATGCTGTTCTTGTTGGCGGACACGGTGCCGTCGGAGCCCAGGCCGTAGAACATGCACTCGGTGACGCCGGCCGCCGCATCGGGCTTGAAGCTCGGGTCCCAGTCCAGGCTGGAATGGCTCACGTCGTCGATGATGCCGACGGTGAACTTGTTCTTCGGCTGGTCCTTGGACAGTTCATCGAGCACGGCCTTGACCATGGCCGGGGTGAACTCCTTGGAGGACAGGCCATAGCGACCGGCGAGCACCCGCGGCATCTGCGCCATGTTGCCTTCGGCCACGGCCTCGGCCAGCGCCGTGACGACGTCCTGATACATCGGGTCGCCGTTCGCGCCGGGCTCCTTGCAGCGGTCGAGCACGGCGAGCTTCTGTGTCGTGACCGGCAGCGCGGCGAGCAGGTATTTCGGGTCGAAGGGCCGGAACAGCCGGACCTTGATCATGCCGACCTTCTCGCCCTGGTTGGCGAGGTGCTCCACCGCCTCCTCGGCGGCGCCGATGGCGGAGCCCATCAGCATGATGACGCGCTCGGCATCCGGTGCGCCGACGTACTCGAAGAGCTTGTACTGCCGGCCGGTGAGCCCTGCGAGCTTGTCCATCTGCGCCTGCACGATGTCCGGCACGGCGGCGTAGAAGGGGTTCACCGTTTCGCGGCCCTGGAAGTAGACGTCCGGGTTCTGCGACGTGCCGCGGATGATGGGGTGGTCCGGGTTCATCGCGCGCCGGCGGTGCGCCGTGACCAGGTCCTCGTCGATCATTGCGCGGATGGTCTCGACGGGCAGCCGGTCGATCTTGACTACTTCGTGCGAGGAGCGGAAGCCGTCGAAAAAGTGCAGGAACGGCACCCGGCTCTCCAGCGTCGCGGCCTGGCTGATGAGCGCGAAGTCCATGATCTCCTGCACCGACGCGGAGCAGAGCATGGCGTAGCCGGTGGCGCGCACGGACATCACGTCCGAGTGATCGCCGAAGATCGACAATCCCTGCGCGGCGAGCGAGCGGGCCGACACATGCAGTACCGTCGGCGTCAGCTCGCCGGCGACCTTGTACATGGTCGGGATCATCAGGAGCAGGCCTTGGGAGGCCGTGAAGGTCGTGGACAGCGAGCCCGCCTGGAGCGCGCCGTGCAGCGCGGCGACGGCGCCGGCTTCGCTTTGCATCTCGATCACGTCCGGGACCGTGCCCCAGAGGTTCTTCTGGCCGAGCGACGACCACTCGTCGGACCACTCGCCCATGGGCGAGGCCGGGGTGATCGGGTAGATCGCGATGACCTCGTTGGTCAGGTGCGCGACATAGGCGGCGGCTTCGTTGCCGTCGAGGGTGACCATCTGGTTCTGCGACATGGGTACTTCCCGAAGTGAGGCTGGCTGCTGCTGGCGGCGGGTGCGCTGCTGGGGCGTCCGGCGGCGCGGCGACCGTTGCTTGGCCGGTGGACAAAAACCTGCCGCGACTATAGCCCCATCGTCCCTATGGACCACTGATCTGCGTCCAAGCCGCCGCCGGAATCGCTGCCGGGCATGATCCGCGTCAGGGAAGTGTTAAAGCGTCCGATGGACAGCATTGGCGCAGCGTGGCCGATGCCGCCGCCGTGTCCCCTGTCAAGCGTCGGTGTGCGGTTTAGGCCCGGGCTTGCTTGCTGCTTTGCTTCGGCAATTCCGAACAAACAGCCGAAGAATCTTTGTTGCCGCTTTCGCCGTGTTTCCGAGCACGATCGGGCGCCGCACGACGACGAGCACGGCAAGCACCGCGGGATTCGTGCGCCGCCGTTTCTGCCGCCCGTGCCGGATCGGACGGAATGCGGTTGCCCGCCTGTGTTGCGCCCGGCAGGCGCGCCAGCCGCCGGGTGAATCAGACCCTTTTGCTTTCCGGGCACGGTGCGGTTAAGAAGCGCAGCATGGTTGCCGCCCCCCAGGACATGTCCGTTGCGCTCAGGGTCATGCGCGAGGAAGATCTCCCCGCCGTGCTCGCCTGCGAGCGTGCCGGTTACGTGTCGCCGTGGTCGGAGGCGATCTTTCGCGACTGCCTGCGCGTGCGCTACTGCTGCCTGGTGGCGCAGACGCGGGAGATGATCATCGGCCACGGCATCATGTCCGTCGCCGCCGGCGAGTGCCACCTGCTGAACATCTGCATCCATCCGCTGTTCCAGCGCCTCGGCATCGGCCGGCGGCTGCTGCGACGGCTGCTTGCCCTCGCGCGGCGGGAGGACGCGGACACGGCCTTTCTGGAGGTGCGGGTGTCGAACCGAAGCGCCGTCGCCCTCTACCGCAGCGAAGGCTTCGATGAGATCGGCGTGCGCAAGGGCTACTACCCGAGCGCGGACAGGAACCCGTCGCGGCGCGAGGATGCGCTGATGATGGCAAGGGCGCTGTAGTCCCTGACCTGGGGTCAGCAAGCTGCCGTCCCGCCCCGACAAGGCGGCGCTTGCGGCTGAAGCACACGCCTAACGGACGCGCAACGTCAGTGCTTGCGGCGCAACGCCTGCCAGGCCCGTCACGGCCGTCAGCTCATAGCGCCCGGCACCTGGTGGCTCGAAGATTGCTAAGAAGACGCCGGGCTCCCGGGTCAGGTCGATGCCGTGCGCGTTGTTCAGCCCGAGACGTGGGTGCAGTACGGTCGCCTCGCCCCCACCGCCGCTTGCGAGCACATGGATTTCAGGGTCAATGCCTCGCTCCATAGGTGATCCGTAATCGCGTACACGCAGGCTCAGCAACACAGGCTCGCCAGCCCGGGGGCTGACCGGCATCGCGCTGAGGGCAACAGTAAAGCGAGACTGTAAGTACAGGGTTGCACTCAGCGTCTTGCTTGTTGCACCAGCCGGATACCGTATGCGCAAAGCCCACTGGCCGGGCTCAGGATCCCGCAGCGGTTCGAATCCCACCAGGTCACCCCGTTCCGGGTGGTGGCGCGTGGCGCCTTCCAATACCAAGGGCGCCCCGGGGACCTTGGTGGCAAGCACGGCACCTGTCGCCGACACGAGCGTCGCGCGGTAGTCCGACACGGGGCTCCGCAACTGCACGAGCAGGCGGCTGCCGGGCGTCGGCGGCACGATGAACGAAAGTGTCGCATCCGCGCTCCCGGCAGGCAGCTTTCGCTCAAGCACGAGAGGACTATCGCGCGTCAGTGTGGGGATGGGGTCGGAATCTAGCTGCCCGTGCGCTTCTATTGACCCCGACGCGCCAAGCGCGACGACGAGGGCGACCATAATGGCGGGGCGACAACGCCCGACGCGGGGCATCAGAGGTCGGCTCGTATTCGTTCTCACTGGACTATTGGGGTAATGGAATGACTGATCGGCAGCAACCGGCTCACAGACGCGAACAGCGATTGCGACCCTGCGCCTTGGCACTGTAGAGCGCCTGATCGACTCGCCGAAACAGGCTATCGATGCTGTCGTCGGGTGCGAATTGACTGACCCCGATGCTCACCGTCAGCCGCTCCACATTGAAAAAGCGCGCATGTTCAACCGCCCGGCGCAGAGTTTCGGCAAGTCGGATGGCAGCGAGGCCCGTGGTTTCGGGGAGCAATAGTCCGAACTCTTCGCCACCCCAGCGCGCCAGCGCGTCGGAAAGGCGCAGTCGCCGGACGAGGATCTGCGCCAGCCGTTGCAAGACCTGATCCCCCATCGTATGGCCATGGGTATCATTGATGGCCTTGAAGTTGTCGATGTCGAGCAGCAGCAATGCAAAGACCTGACCATGGCGCCGCGCGCGTTGGAGCTCGGCCCGCAGCCGTTCATCGAAGGCGCGCCGGTTCGGCAGCCCGGTCAGCGCATCCTGATACGCCTGGGCGTGCAGCGCCTGCTGGAGCTGGTCGCGCATCAGTGCCGCGCTGATGATGTCAGCCACGAGCCGCAACAGCCTTTGCTCGAACTCGCTCCAGCGCCTGCGCGTCTGCACGTCGTCCAACCCCAGTATGCCGTTCATGTGCTCGGCCTGCTCGGTCTCGAACAGCGGCATCGCGAGCATCGACTGAATTCCGCCTTCGTGGATGAGTCGCTGCTCTGCAGACGAAAGCCGAGCGATGTCGTTTTGGTTGATCCAGGCTGCCTGACGGGTTTGCGCGATCTCTGGCAACCAGGGATAGCGAGCAACCGAGAGTGCCTGCAGGTCATCGATTTGCGGCGCGATTCCCGACGCACACCATTCATGGGTACAGGTCATGGTGAGACCGCCTGCGTCCATCTGGAACAGATAACAGCGGTGCGCGCCCAGGCAGGTACCGATACGTTGGAGCGCGGCATTGATCGCCGCATCAAGGATGGAAGCGTTGGTGGCCAGAAACAACCGCGAGATATCCCGCACCGCCTCTTCACAGGCGGTGCGCTGGGCCAAGGCCACGTTTGCCGCTTGGGCATCCCGAGCGTCGGTGAGATCCATCACGCTCCCTTCCCAGAGCGTGCCACCATTGGGCAATGGCTGCGGGAAGGATTCCACTCGCCAGCAGCGGGTTACGCCACGGACGACCCGCCCCTCCCAGCAAAAAGGCTGCGGCGCGGCGCAGCCCTCGCGATGGAGATCCTCGAACACTAGACGATCGTCCGGATGCACGCGCTGGAAGATCGACCGTGCGTCGGCGAGGAACTGCTGCCGGGACAGATCGAGCATCTCCAGCAGCCGCTCCGTGACGAAGCAAACGCTGGCGTTGCCAGTTGCATCGACGCGCAGGAGGTACAAGGGGGCTGGGATGACCTCCGATGGTCGCGACGGGCAAGGCGTAGCGGCCAGGTCGGTTGGGTGCTGCTGAGACATGGCCATAAGCGTTCAGGCGATCTCTGATGGCGCCGACTTCGGCACCTGGGGTGCAAAGGCAAGTGAAGATACAAAAATAACCGGTACACTCGTCACAGCGGAGCCCAACGTTGCGCTAGCGCTATCGACGGTGGGCGGCATCGCACGACACACGGGTTGCACTTCGAGGGTTGCACTTCGAGGCCGCTTGAGCCAAATGCGGTTAGGGGGAACTTCAATTTCGATCCCGAATTCGACGTATGGCTGGCGGAGCGTGAGTGTTGGAGATGCGTATGTATCAGGTGTTTATGAACGGTTCCGCACTGGTGATGCCGACCCAGGCGGCGAGCATCGGCCGATAGCCTGCCGACGGGCTTGCCCCCCATGCGGGCAAGAACCCTGTGGCGCTCTGGCGAGTAGCACGGGTGCCCCCAAGGGTCCGAGGCCGTGCCGAGCCGGACTGTTAAGGATATGCCGCAAAACCAGGTAGATCTGCGCAAGGCTCCGCTGGAAGCGGGTAGCTACGAAAAAGTGTGTAAGCGCGCGGGCGCGGGCGCTGGTGCGTCAGTCGCCCATGGCGGGGTGCCAGGTGACGATTGTCATGGACGCTGCCTGGGGCGCATGATGCGCCTGAGTGAAAGCATCGGGAAATGCTCGCCCGGCGGCTCGTTGCCCCGCGGCCAGGGGCGCCGCGGCCTGGGGCCCGGGCCAACACCGAGCGCCCCCGGCAGCCGCGTCCCGCGCGGCGCGTCGGTTTCGATCCGGACAAGCCAACCGCGGCCATCGCGCCAGCAGGAGGAATAGCCCATGTCCAATCTCGCCGGCAAGGCCTATGGCATGAACGTCATCACGCCGATGCCGCCGTCGCGGACCTGGATCAACCGGTTGATCTTCATGGCCGCGCGGCTGCTGCCGAAGACGCTGTCGGGGCTGCTCGGCCTGTCGCTGATCCACTTCGCGCGCTGGTTCATCATCAAGCGCGAGCAGTGGCCGGACCTGGGCCAGGGGCCGGAGCGGCTGCGCCACGACTACATGTTCTTTTGCAGCAACTTCAACGGCACCTGGGATCAGTACATCGATGCCTTCGCGGACGGCATCCCGAGCGGACTCGATCTCTTCTGGTACTCCAGCATCAAGTATCCGTCCTCGATCCCGCTGACGCCGTTCAAGTCCTACATCGTCCACAACCAACTGGACACCCAGTACTACTACAACGCCACCCCCGGCAGTGCGCAGCGCGACATCAAGGCGGCGCTGCGGGTCATGCACGCCCTGCGTGAGCTGGCGGCCAAGCATCCGGAGCAGACCCCGGCGGAGTTCGCCGCCGCCTATCGCGCCGCGCTGCGCAAGGTGCAGACGAGCTTCGGCGCCCCCGGTCTCGCGCCGGTGGCGAGCAACGCCACCTTCGACGCGGACCGCAATCTGCTGCCGCTTACCGGGGCGCGCTGGGGCTGAGCACCGGCTCCATCCGGCGGGCCGCGCGCCCTTCACCCGCGTATTGACGAGGAGCCGACATGCCCAACTTCGACGGCGGTCATTACTTCCTGTCCGTGCTGATCCCGATCCGCACCGATGCCGAGCAAAACAGCGACGGCTGCTGGCGCTCCCACGTGGACCTGCTGCGCGAAGAGCTGGCACTACTGCCCACGGCCAAGCAGAACCGCGTCTCGCGCGACGCGGCGCTGAACAGCCCGTTCGCGCGCAACTCGCTGAATCACCTCGCGCGTTTCGTCGTCATCGATGATGTCGTGTTCAATGGGCGCGTCTCCGGCAACGCGCTGGTGGACCGGGTGCGTAACCTGAACCCGCTGACCCCGCAGCCGGTGGACCGGCTCAAGTGCTCGTATCTCTTCTTTGGTGCCGACATCGACGCGCAATCCGGCGACGACGCGGCGCTACGCAGCTACACCGACGCGCTCTGGGACACCATGCAGGACGAGCTGCGTGGCGTGCTGCGGCACTGCCTGGCCTTCGAGGCGCGGGTGCGGGACCACGCCAGCTTCTTCCGCTATATCAGGGACTGTCAGGTCGAAACGACGATGCCGTTCAACGACTACTGGGCGAACGGCCTGCCGGCGAAGAACATGAACCTGCTGCCGCTCTTGGTGCTGCCGGGGCTCGCGGCGCTCATCGCCGTGCTCGGCTTTGTGCTGCATCTGTTCGACCTGGATGGCTGGATCTGGATCAGCCTCGCGGCGCTGGCGGTCACCGTCGGGCTGGGTGCTCGGCTGTACTACCAGTTGGTGGACAAGGCGCAGGCGCCGCTGCCGACCGCGCCGAGCTCGGACCTGCCGTCGGTGCTGAAGTCGTTATACCTGCAACAGCACTTCACGGACTTCGTCATCGCCCAGCAGGGTGCGGATGATGAGGCGCTGTACGCGGCCTTCCGCGACTTCGCCGACACGCACAAGCCCGGCGACGTCTCAGGCCCGACGCAGCCGCCGGGCGTGATCGCAGCCGCTTGATGGAGGCACATCGATGACCACAACTCACCGCGACCTCGCCGACATCCCGTCACCGATCCGCCCCGGCGGGAAGCCGGAACCACGGGTGAGCACGACCCACCTCGATCTCGCCGACATCCAGGGCAACGTCGTGCGCGCCTACGGCCGCTTCGGCTTCCCGTGTGCGCGCTACTACTTTCTGCGCATCGACCCGGCGCAGGCGGCCAATGGGCGCGCCTTTGTCGATCGGGTGCGGACCCGCATCACCAGCGCTGTGCGCTGGCGCCAGGGGCCGAACGCGAGCGCACCGGACGCCGTGGACGCGCCGGACACCACGCTCAATATCGCCTTCACGTTTTACGGCCTCTTGGCGCTAGGCCTGCCCACCAGCGTGCTGGCGCGCATGCCGCCGGAGTTCATTGACGGCATGCCGGGGCGCACCTACATCCTCGGCGACGAGGGCGACAACGCCCCGGTGCACTGGGACCCGATCTGGCGCACCAACGCCGAGCAGCGGGTCAAGGGCGGGCAGATGGCCGCCAACGCCGAGCTTGGCCACGTGCACATCTGGCTGTCCATCAACGCCCGCGGCATGGCGCTGATGGACGCGGCCCACGCGCGGCTCATGGCCGACATTGCCGAACATCCCGCCGTCGTGCTGCTGCCCGGCAACGGCCCGGACGGCGCCGATTACCAAGCCGCCTCGGCCATCTTCGCCCCGGGGCCGGACGGCACACCGGTGCCCACGGGCAAGGAGCACTTCGGCTTCACCGACGGCATCGGCGATCCGGTGTTCGAGGGCCGCTACGAGCCGGACGCCGAGGCGCGGCTCGTCAAGGGCCGCGGCAAGCTCACGCCGGCGCCGGAGCAGCGCTGGGCGCCGCTCGCCACCGGCGAGTTCCTGCTCGGCCACGCCGACGAGTCCCAAGAGCTGCCGCCGACGGCGCCGCCCTGGGAATTTACGCGCAACGGAACGTACATGGTGTTCCGCAAGCTGCACCAGAACGTCGCGACCTTCCACGGCTACATGCAGGAGCAGGCGCAGATCTTCGGCCGGCTGTGGGGGCTTGAGGGCGACGCGGCGATCGAGACGCTGAAGGCCAAGTTTGTCGGCCGCTGGAGCGACGGCATCCCGCTCATCGCCGCGCCGACCTATGCCGAATGGCGCGTGCTGCAGGCGCACTGGCAGGACATCCCGGCCATCTCGATCAAGCCCCGCGCCGAGCGCACGCCGGCGGAGCTGGCGCGCAAGGACGCCTTCGATGCGCTGCTGGCCGATTTCACCTTCGGCGCCGACAAGGACGGCATCAAGTGCCCGTACGGCGCACACCTGCGGCGCGTCAACACCCGCGACATGCTCGACCCGATGCTGCACGCGGGCGAGCCGGATGCGCGCACCGGGTCATCGCTGAACAAGCGCCGGCGCATCCTGCGGCGCGGCCTGCCGTATGGCTATTCGGACCCGGCCAGCCCGACCGACGACGGCGAGCACGGCGTCATCTTCATCGCCATCTGCGCGAGCCTCAGCCGGCAGTTCGAGTTCCTGCAGCAGCAGTGGATTCAGTACGGGCTCGACTTCGACACCGGCAACGACACCTGCCCGCTGGTGGGCAACCATCGCCTCGACCCGGCCATGCCGGCCACCAAGCACGTGATCCCGGCGGACCCCGACGGCGATGCGCCGCCCTTCATCGCGGCGAACCTGCCGAACTTTGTCACCACCCGCGGCGGGGACTATTTCTTTCTGCCCGGCATCAACGCCCTGCGCATGATCGCGCAGGGCAGCGTCGACCCCACCTGACGCGCCCACCTGAGTCGGAGGCCAGCATGGCGTTCCTTACGAACCTGCTGCGGCTGCCGGTGCGCATGCTCGCGTTCTTGGGCGGCGGCATCGCGAGCCTGATCGCGCTCGCCAAGCTCCTCGCCGGCGCCTTCCCGGGCGACAAGGCGGGCCGCAGCAAGCGCCTGCTCGGCGCGCTCGCCACCACTGCCGGGCAGCGGGCGCTGTTCGGCGTGCTGCGCGTCTTTTGGGCCAACCTCGTGCTCGGGCGCAAGCTGGTGCAGGCGTACGAGAACAGCGGCACCGTCATCGTCACCCGCGACGCCGACGTGCGCGAGGTGCTGGCGCGCGAGGCGGACTTCGCCGTCGTCTACGAGCCGCGTATGCGCGCCATCACAAGCGGCGAGAACTTCTTCCTCGGTATGCAGGACTCGCCGGCCTACCAGCACGACGTGTCCGTGATGCGGCTCGCGGCGCGCTGGGAGGACGTGGACGGGATCATCCTGCCGACCGTTGCCGAGCATGCCGCCGCCGTCTTGGCGGACAGCGACGCCCAGCTTGACGTGCCGGCGGAACTGACGCTGCCGGTGGTGGCGGACATGGTCGCGCGCTACTTCGGCACGCCCGTCGGCGGGGCAGGGCAGCCGTCCCGGGATGATCTGATCGCCTGGACCAGCGTCATGTTCTGGTATCTGTTCATCGACTTGGGCGCCGACCCGGACGTGGACCGCCGCGCCATGGACGCCGCCGCCGCCGCGCGGAGCTGGCTGGACGGTTGCATCGCCGAGCGCAAGGCCGCACCGACGGACACCGACGACGTGCTGAATCGCTGCCTCGACCTCCAGCGCGCCGGCACGCTCGGCTTCGACGATCTGGCCATCCGCAACAATCTCATTGGGCTCATCATCGGCGCCGTGCCGACGCTCTCCCGCGCCGCCGTGCAGGCGCTCGATCAGCTCCTGGACCGCCCGCAACCGCTCGCGGAGGCCTGCGTCGCCGCCCGCGCCGGCGACGACGCCCGGCTCGCGGCCAGCGTCTTCGAGGCCCTGCGCTTCAACCCCGTCAACCCCGTCATCTACCGCC
The DNA here is from genome assembly GCF_001469165.1 of Thiohalocapsa sp. ML1. Lineage (GTDB taxonomy): Bacteria > Pseudomonadota > Gammaproteobacteria > Chromatiales > Chromatiaceae > Thiohalocapsa. Next base: position 40,994 of record NZ_JABX01000034.1, read on the forward strand.
GCGCCGTCCTCGAGACGACCATCGCCCGCGGCACGCTGCGCGCCCGGCGCGTCCCCAAGGGCAGCCTCGTGCTGGCCTCCAACTTGAGCGCCATGTTCGACGCCGCCCGCCTCGATAATCCCGACGCCTTCGACGCCAACCGGCCTTGGGACGACTACATGCTCTGGGGCTATGCGCTGCACACCTGCTTCGGCCGGCACATCAACCGCGCCGTGGTGCCGGCGCTGCTGAAGCCGCTGCTCGCCGCCGGCACGCCGCGCCGGGCCGCGGGCGGGGCAGGGCAGATCGACACCGCCGGCACGCCGTTTCCGGCGCATCTGACGGTGCATCTGTTCCAAGGCTGAACTTAGCCCGTAGCCGGGCGGTGTCGGGCCGGAGAGCCGACCTCCCGGTCGGCTCGGCACTCGCGATGCCGGCGCATCCCGCTCTGTCGCTGTGTTGACCTGGAGGTCAACACTCCAGTCAACACTCCAGTCAACACTCCAGGGAGGCGAGGTCTCAGACCGAGCAGCGCAGTGAGCGCCGTGTTGTGCAACCCGCTCGTTGGCGCAAGTGAGTGAAGGGCCAAGGGCCAAGGGCCAAGGGTGGCTCCCTTGGCCCCCGGCCCTCGGCCCTTCTGCAAGCATGCGCCGAGTCGCGTGTACTTGACTCCTTTGCAAGCATACAGCGCCGTCAAGCCATCTAGTCGACACCTGTCGACGCCTGTCGGCACCGGTCACCCGAACACAATCGTCTTGTTCCCGTGCACCAGCACGCGGTCTTCCAGATGGAACCGCAAGCCACGCGCGAGCACCTGTTTTTCGACATCCTTGCCCAAGCGGATCATGTCCTCGACGCCGTTGTGGTGGCCGACGCGCACCACGTCCTGCTCGATGATGGGGCCCGCGTCCAGCTCCGTGGTCACGTAATGGCAGGTGGCGCCGATGAGCTTGACGCCGCGCTCGGCGGCCTGGTGGTAGGGCCGCGCGCCGACGAAGCTCGGCAGGAAGCTGTGATGGATATTGATGATCCGCGCCGGATACCGCGCGCAGATGGGCCCGGGCAGGATCTGCATGTAGCGCGCGAGCACGATGACGTCCGGGCTCGTTTCGGCCAGCGCCTGCGCCACGGCCGCGAAGTGCGCAGCCTTGTCGGCCGGGTCCACCGGAAAGCAGCAGTAGCGCAGCCCGTGCCATTCCACGTAGCTCTGCAGCTCGTCGTGGTTCGACAGCACGCAGGGGATGTCGAAGGCCATCTCGCCGCTGCGCCAGCGGTACAGGAGGTCCGACAGACAATGCGCCTGCTTGCTGGCCAGCAGCACCACCCGCTTGTTGACGCCCGTGTCGTACACGCGCCACTGCATCGCGAAGCGCTCGGCGACGGGCGTGAAGCGCGCTTTGAGCTCATCGAGCCCGAAGGGCAGGGACGCCGCGCGCACCACGTAGCGCATGAAAAACCACTGGCTCTCCGGGTCGGTGTAGTGATGCGCCTCGGTGATCCAGCCGCCGTGCCCGGCGATGAAGTCGCTGACGGCGGCGACGATGCCGACCCGATCCGGGCAGGAGATGATGAGGCGGTAGGCGCGTTCCATGGGGTTTCTCTACAGTCGGGCCGGTTTCGTGGATGATAGCCGCCCATGTGCGCCGGCACACCCGCCGCCACAGGCTCAGCCATTGAGCCACCGCCGGCGCTAGACTCTCCCGGTCGCAAGGATCAGGACCGGCCCCAAGCCCACCGCATCATGCTCAGCATCATCCGCTCCAACCGCGTCGAGCAACTGCTCGCCGAGCTCGCCCGGCAGCTCATCGACGCCCCGCCCGCGAGCCCCTTTCTGCCCGTCACCGTCGTCACGCCGAGCCCGGCGATGGCGCGCTGGGTGAACCTCAAGCTCGCGTCGATCTGCGGCGTCGCCGCCAACCTGGACTATCCGCTGCCGGCGGGCTTCATCTGGCGGCTCGCCCGGGCGCTGCTCGACGACCTGCCGGCGGACGACCCGCTCGCGCGCGAGGCGCTCGCCTGGCGCGTCTTCGCGGCGTTGCCCGCGCTGCTGCCGCTGCCCGACTTCGCCACGCTGGCGCGATATCTCTGCGACGACGCCGACGGGCGCAAGCGCTGGCAGCTTGCGCTGCGCATCGCCGATGTCTACGACCGCTGCCAGCTCTATCGGCCCGAGCTGATCCGCGCCTGGACGGCGGGCGCGCCGGGCGGCGCCGGCGAGCCCTGGCAGGCGTCGCTCTGGCGGCAGCTCGTCGCCGGCCACGAGCAGACCCACCGCGTCGCCGTGCTGGACCGGCTGCTCGCCGCGCTGCATGCGGCGCCGCCCGCCGAGCGACTGGCCGAGCGCTTGCCCGAGCGCGCCGCGCTCTTCGCCGTCTCCAGCCTGCCGCCGATCCTGGTGCAGGTGCTGCACGCGCTCGCGCGGCACAAGCCGGTGGATCTGTACCTGCATACGCCGACGGACCAGTTCTGGGCCGATCTCGTCTCGCAGAAGGCGCAGGCCGCGCGCCGCCTGGCGACGCCGGAGAATGCCGACCTCTGGGAGGTCCGCAACCCGCTGCTCGGCTCCTGGGGCCGGCAGGGCCAGGCGTTGCAGGACCTGCTGCTCCAGCAGGACACGGACCCGGCGGACTGCGACGTCTATGCCGAGGACTGGCCCGACACCCTGCTCGGGCATCTGCAACGCGGGCTGTTCGAGCTGACCTCGGTGCCGGCCGAGCGCGAGCCCGTGACGCCGGACGACTCCATCCAGGTCCACCTCTGCCACAGCCCGGCGCGCGAGTGCCAGGCGCTGCACGACGCGCTGCTCGCCATGTTCGCCGCCGAGCCGGACCTGCGCCCGGAAGACGTGCTGGTGATGGTGCCCGAGATCGGCCGCTATGCCGCGGACATCGAAGCCGTGTTCGACCGTCATCGCCCGGACGCCGCCAGCCGAACCGACGCCGACACGCCGCCGCACATCCCCTGGAACCTGTCCGACATCACCGTCGCCGACGAGCACCCGCTGGTGCGGGTCTTTCTGCGCCTGCTCGCGCTGCCCGAGAGCCGCTTCACGCAGTCCGAGGTGCTGAGCTTGCTGGACGTGCCGGAGCTGGCCGCGCGCTTCGACCTCGATGCGGACGGCCTGGCGCAGGTGCGCGGCTGGCTGGGTGCGGCGAACCTGCGCTGGGGCCGCGACAGCGCGCACAAGGCGAGCCTCGGCCTGCCCGGCACGGCCGGCAACACCTGGGCGCAGGCCGAGGAGCGGCTGTTCGCCGGCTATGCGCTGGCGGAGAACGCGGAGCTGCCCGGCATCGCGCCGGTGGCCGGTGTCGAGGGCAAGGCCGCCGCGGCGCTCGGGGCCTTCTGGCGGCTGTTCGACCGGCTCGGCGACGCCGCCCGCGAGCTGGCCGCGCCGCGCCCGGCGGCGGACTGGCAGCAGGACCTGACGCGCCTCGTCGCCGACTGCTTCGGCGAGCGCGACGATCCGGACGGGCGCCTGCAACGCATCCGCGACGCCGTCGCGGAGCTGGCCGCGCAGGCCGTCGACGTGCCCGAGCCGCTGAGCTTGGCGCTGGTGCGCAGTTGGCTGGAAGAGCACCTGGCCGGCGATGTCGGCGAGCGCCGCGGCGGGCGCTACTTCAGCGGCGGCGTCACCTTCTGCGGCATGCGGCCCATGCGCAGCCTGCCGTTTCAGGTGATCTGCGTGCTGGGGCTGGACGATGCGGCCTTCCCGCGCCGCGACCGGCCGGTGGAATTCGACCCCATGCGCCACGGCTGGCGCCAAGGCGACCCGCGCAAGGGCGACGAGGACCGATATCTGTTTCTGGAGACCCTGCTCGGCGCCCGCCGGCGGCTCTACTTGAGCTGCGTCGGCCGCGACCTGCGGAAGAACGAGCCGCGCCAGCCCTCGGTGCTGCTGCGGGAGCTGCTGGACCACCTCGACCAGTATTTCGCGACGCCGACCGATGACAAGAAGCTCAGCGACGCCATCACCCGCGTGCACCCGTTGCAGCCCTTCAGCCCGGCGCGCTTCAGTCTGAAAGTCGCGCGCAGCGCGCTCCTTAGTCTCCCTCTCCCCCTGGGAGAGGGCCGGGGTGAGGGCAACAACCAGCCGGACCCGCGCAGCTTCGACGCGCACTGGTGCCGCATCGCGCACGCGGTGCAGCAGTCCGCGGGCCGGCCGGCCGACACCGGCAGCGACTGGCCGAGCGCCGCGCTGCCGCCGGTGCCGGAGGCCATGCACGACGTCACCCTCGCGCAGTTGGAGCGCTTCCTCGCCCATCCGCTGCGCTGGTTCGTGCAGACGCGCCTCGGCGTCTACCTGCGCGAGACGGAGCTGGAGCCGGACGAGGAGCCCTTCGACCTCGACCACCTCGCCGCCTGGGCGCTGAAGACGCGGCTGATCGAGGACCGGCTCGCGGATCGGCCCGCGAGCGCGGCGCGCCTCGCCGCCGAGGGGCTGCTGCCGCACGGTGCCTTCGCAGAGCTGGCGTTGGCGAGCGAGCAGGCCGCGCTGGCGCCGCTGGACGAGGCGCTCGCACCCTACGCCGGGCAGCGCCCGTCGAGCCTCCAGCTCGACCTCGCCCTGACGCCGGACGGCGACGGCCCGCGCCGCCTGACGGGGCAGGTGAGCGGGCTCTACCCGGGGCTGGGGCTGCTGCGCTGGCGCGCGACGAAGACGCTTCGCGGCGAGCATCGCCTCAAGCTCTGGCTCGCGCACCTCGCGCGCTGGGCGGTGGTGGATGCAGCGCGCATCCAAGATCCCGAGCCCTCGGTGCTGCTGGGGCTCGATCCCGCTGCCAGCCTCATCCTGCGCCGGCCGCTGCGGCAGGCCGACGCACGGGCCAAGCTCGGCGAGCTGGTCGCGCTCTACTGGGAAGGGCTGCATCGGCCGCTGCCGATCTTCCCGAAGGCCAGCGCCGCCTTCGCCGAGGCCTGGCAAGCGGACCCGGATAAGGCCATGAATGCCGCCCGCAAGGCCTGGCAGGGCAACGACTACAACAACATCCGGGGCGACGTCGACGACGACTACATCCGGCTCCTGCTGCGCGACGTCCCCGGCGACCCGCTGGCGCACCCGGACTTCGCGCGCCTCGCGATCGAGCTGTACCGGCCGCTGCTGGCCGCCGAGGGGGATCACGCATGAGCACGCACGCACACACCGGCCGGGCGCTGGACGACGCCGCCATGCTCGCCTTTGCGCTGGACGGCGTGCACCTCATCGAGGCCAGCGCCGGCACCGGCAAGACCTACAGCATCGCGAACCTGTATCTGCGACAGATCCTCGGCGGGCGCCGCGTCGGCGAGGTGCTGGTGGTCACCTTCACCAACGCCGCGACGGACGAGCTGCGCGGGCGGCTGCGGGCGCGGCTGTTCGATGCGCTGGCGCTGCTGGAGCAGGGCGGGGCGAGCAAGGATGCCTTTCTCGACGCGCTCGCCCGGCAGTTGCGCGCCGACCCGCAGACGCTCGACCTGGCCGTGAAGCGGCTCCGGCTCGCCGTGCGCGCCATGGACGAGGCCGCGGTGTTCAGCATCCACAGCTTCTGCCAGCGGGCGCTGACGGAGTTTGCGTTCAACAGCGGGCAGGGCTTCGGCGTTGAGGTGCTCACCGACGACGCGGAGCAGAAACGCGCCGCCGTCCAGGACTGGTGGCGGCGCACCGGCTATCCGCTGGACCCGGCGAAGCTCGGCCTCTTCACGGCCGCCGTCGGCACGCTGGAGCGCCTGCGCGCGCAGCTCGACCCGCTACTGGCGCCCGCGCCGCGCCGGCTGCTGCCGGAGGTGTCCGATGTGCACGCCGTGCTCGGGCGCTTCGATGCGCTGCTGCCGAAGCTGCGAGACATTGCCGGGGAGTGGCGCAGCGACGGCGGGCGGCTCATGCACGCGCTGACGTCGAGCACCGCCCTGAAGCGCCCCAAAGAGACGACCTTTCATCCGGACGTACTGGCGGTGACGTTCGCGGCGCTGGACGAGTATTTCGCCGAGCCTCCGGCAGGACCGCCGCCGGACTGTTTCAAGACCCTCGCCGCCGAGGTTATTCGAGCGCAGCTCAAGAAGAACAAGTCCGACCCGGACCTCGACGACCCCTTCTTCGCCCGCTGCGGCGAGGTCCACGCCGCGCTGGAGCAACTGCGCGCCGACATCAAGGCCGCAGCCCTCGCCGACGCCGCCGTGTTCGTGCGCGAAGAGCTCGCCCGACAGGGCCGCGACGGCCGCGTGCTGTCCTTCGACGCGCTGCTGACGACGCTGCGCGACGCGCTCGCCGGCGCCGGCGGCCCGGCGCTGGCCGCTGCCATCACCGCCCGCTTCCCGGTCGCGATGATCGACGAGTTCCAGGACACCGACGGCCTGCAATGGGAGATCTTCAGCCGGCTCTATGTGGCCGGCCCCGGCGCCGGGCTCGTGCTCATCGGCGACCCGAAGCAGGCCATCTACAGCTTCCGCGGCGGCGACATCTTTACCTACATGGCCGCGCAGGCCGCCGTCGGCGCCGGCGCCCGCAGCACGCTGCTGACCAACTGGCGCTCGACGCCGGCGGTGGTGCGCGCCGTCAACACGGTGTTCGAGCGGCGGCCGGACGCCTTCGTCTTCGACGCCATCGGCTTCGCCCCGAGCACCGCCGCGGACAAGGCGCACGCCTATCTGTTGGACGCCGACGGCGAGCGCCCGGCGCTGACGCTGTGGACGCTGCCGCTGGGCGAGACCGGTAAGCCACTCTCTAAGGCTGACGCCGGCGCATTCGCCCGCGCCGCCTGCGCCGACGAGATCGCCCGGCTGCTGGCCGGCGCGCGCACGGGCCAGGTGCGGCTCGTGCAGCGCGACGCGGCCGGCGTCGTCAAGCAAGACCGCGCGCTGCTGCCCAGAGACATCGCCGCGCTCGTGCGTACCCGCCGCGAGGGCGCCGAGCTGCGCGGCGTGCTCGCGGCCCGCGGCATCGCCGCCGTGTCGGTGGAGCGCGCCAGCGTCTACGACACCGAGGAGGCCGCCGCGCTGGAGGCGCTGCTGCAAGCGGTGCTGAGCCCGCGCGAGCGCGGACAGGCGCGGCTCGCGCTGGCCTCGCCGCTGCTTGGTCTGTGCTACGCGGACATCGCGCGCATCGCCGCCGACGAGCGCGCCTGGGCGGACTGGATCGACGGCCTCATCGCGGCGCAGAACGCCTGGCAGCGGCGCGGCTTCATGGCGCTGTTTCAAAAGCTCCTGTGGCAGACCGGCGTGGACGGGCGCCCCATCGCCGCCGCCCTCGCGGCCGGCCCGGATGCCGAGCGCAGGCTCACCAACCTGCTGCACCTGGGCGAGCTCTTGCAGCAGGCCTCCCGCGAGCACGCGGGCATGGACGCGCTGCTCAACTGGTTCCGCATCCAGCGCCGGGAGCGCGCCGGCGAGCAGGCCGCCGACGAGCTGCAACTGCGCCTGGAGAGCGACGCCGGGCTGGTGCAGATCGTCACCGTGCACACGGCGAAGGGCCTGCAATACCCGGTCGTGTTCCTGCCGGACCTGTGGAACCCGATGATTACCAAGCAGGCCGAGCCGCTGCGCTTCCACGCGGCGGCCAACGACGAGCCCTGCCTCGACATCGGCTCGCCCGAGCGCGCCGCGCATCTGTGCCTGGCCGAGCGCGAGCGCCTGGCGGAGGACGTGCGCCTCGCCTATGTCGCGCTGACCCGTGCGGAGTCGGCCGTCTACGCGGTTTGGGGCCGGGCCGGGCAGAAGGAGTCCCACGCCGGCGCCGCCGCGATGGGCTGGCTGCTGCATCCGCACCAGAGCGCCGCTGCGCTCGCCACCGAGCCGCCGAACGCCTTCCAGGACGGCGCGGACCCGGAGGCGGACCTCGCCGAACTCGCCAAAGCCGCGGCGGGCAGCATCGCCGTCGCGCCGCTGCCGCAGGCCGCGCTGCCGACCACGCTGCCGGCGGACGACGCGGCGCTGGCGCTCGCACCGCGCGTGTTTGCCGGCCGCATCGCCACGGACTGGCGCATCACCAGCTTCTCGGCGCTGGTGCGCGACCTGCACGCGCCGCCGAGCGCCGCCATCGCCGGCTTAGGGCTCCGCGTAGACGACGAGCCGCCCGCGCCGGCGGACCCGCTCGCCGAGCCCGAGCCGGCGCCTGCGGACGATGACCCGGCGCTGCGCTACCCGGCCGGCAGCGATGTCGGCAGCTTCCTGCACCTGCTGCTGGAGCATCTGGACTTCACCGGCGATATCCGCACCCAGGCGCTGGAGCTGTCCGTGCGCCACGCGGCGCGCTTCGGGCTGGATCATCGGCGCCACGGCGCCGACACGGCGTTGTTGATGGAGCGCGCGGTGCAGACGCCGCTTTCGCCGGATGGGCTGCGGCTCGCGGACCTGCCCGCCGAGCGGCGGCTGAACGAGCTGGCCTTCGACCTCGCCGCGGCGCGCGCCGACATCGCCGCGCTGAACGCGCTGCTCGCCGCGCACGCGGGGCAATCGCTGCCCGGCATCGCGGCGGCGGACTTCGCCGGCATGGTCACGGGCGTCATCGACCTGGTGTTCGAGCACGACGGGCGCTTCTTCGTCGCGGACTACAAGAGCAACCTGCTCGGCCGGCGCTTCGACGACTATGCGCCGGACGCGCTGCAACGGGCCGTGCTCGCGCGCCGCTACGATCTGCAATACCTGCTCTACACGCTGGCGCTGCATCGCTACCTCGCCACACGCATCCCGGACTACGACTACGAGCGCCACATGGGCGGCGCTCTCTATCTGTTCCTGCGCGGGCTGCGACCCGAGACGGGGCCGGCGCGCGGGGTGTTCTTCACGCGACCGAGCGCCGCGTTGATCGCCGCGCTCGACGCGCAGGTCTTCCCCCGGGCCGACCACGGAGGTGAGCGGCAATGAGCCTGTCCCTGCACACGCTGATGGAGGCGCGCCGGCTGCCGGCGCTCGCCTGCTACTTCGCCCGCTTCGTCGCGCGCGGCGCCGCCGTCGCCGCGGACGGCCCGGTGGCGCTCGCCGCCGCGCTGGTCAGCGCGCGCAACCTCGAGGGCGATGTCTGCGTGGACCTGGCCGAGCATGCCGGCACGCGGCTCTTTCCGGGCGAGGACGGCGCCGCGGACGGGCCGATGGCACCGCTGCTCGACGACTGGCTCGCGGCGCTCGCGGCCTGCACCTGGGTCGGCGCGCCGGAGGCCGCGACGCCGCTGGTGCTGGACGGCACGCGCTTGTATCTCGGCAAGTACTGGCGCTTCGAGGCCGACGTCGCCGCGGCGCTGTCCGCGCGCATGCGGCCGGCCATAGGGATCGAGACGGGGCTGGACCGGGCCGCGCTGGCGGACTGGCTCGGGCGGCTGTTCCCGGCAGACGCCGACGATGGCGAGCCGGACTGGCAGCGCATCGCCGCCGCCATCGCCGTCACGCGCCGCTTCGCCGTCATCTCCGGCGGCCCCGGCACCGGCAAGACCACCACCGTCGTCAAGGTGCTGGCGCTGCTGCTGGCGCTTGACCCGGAGCTTCGCATCGCCCTCGCCGCGCCCACCGGCAAGGCCGCGGCGCGGCTCACCGAGTCCATCGGCACCGGCAAGGGGCGCATCGCCGCCGGCGGCATCGATGGGGCGCTGCTCGCGCGCATCCCGGAGCAGGCAGAGACCATCCACCGGCTCTTGGGCTTCATGGGGCATGCGGGCACCGACGGCGCCTTCCGCCGCAATGCGGACAACCCGCTGCCGGTGGACTGCCTGGTGGTGGACGAGGCCTCCATGGTGGACCTGCCGCTGATGGCGCGGCTGCTGGCGGCGCTGCCGGGCTCGGCGCGGCTCGTGCTGCTCGGCGATCGCGACCAGCTCGCGTCCGTGGAGGCGGGCAACGTGCTCGGCGACATCACCGGCCTGGGCCGGCCGATCCACTACCACGCCGAGCAGCTCACGCTGCTCGCCGATCTCGGCGCCGCACCGCTGCCGGCGCTCGGCGCGCCCGCCGCTGCCGTGGACGGCGCCGCCGAGCCGCCGCCCGCCGCCGCGGCCGTCGCCCTGCTGCGCAAGAGCTGGCGCTTTGGCGCGGACAGCGGCATCGGCGCGCTTGCCCGCGCCGTCAACGCGGGCGACGCCGACGCGGCGGTGACGCTGCTCGGGGCCGGCGCGCAGAGCGATCTCGCGCGGCTGCTGCCGGTCGGCGACGCGCTCAACCCCGGCTGCATCGACTGGGCCGCGGCGCAGTTCGCCAAGGTGCCGGACGCCGCAGCGCCCGAGCTGGCGCTGACGCTGCTGGAGCAGGCGCGCGTGCTCGCCGCGCTGCATCGCGGGCCCTTCGGCGTCGAGGCCCTGAACGCCCGCATCGCCGCGCGGCTCGGCGAGCTCGGCAAGGCCGACGGCGGCGAGGCCTACCACGGCCTGCCGATCATGGTCACGGCCAACGACTACGAGGTCGGCCTCTTCAACGGCGACGTCGGCCTGCTGTGGCGCGGCGCCGACGGCCGGCTCGCCGCGCACTTTCGCACCGCCGACGGCACGCTCCGCAGCCTGTCCGTGCGCCAGCTCCCGCCCCACGTACCCGCCTACGCGCTCACCGTGCACAAGAGCCAGGGCTCCGAGTTCGACCGGGTCCTGCTCGTCCTGCCCCCCGAGCCGCACCCGCTCGCGAGCCGCGAGCTCGTCTACACCGGCGTCACCCGAGCCCGCAGCCACGTCACCGTGCACGCCACCGACGCCGTGCTGCGCTACGCGTGCCGCGCGCGGGTCAAACGCGGGTCGGCGCTGGCGGAGCGGCTCGGGTGGGCGTAGCCGCCTGGGTACGCCGGATTCATCCGGCCCCTGGGGCAGGGCGACTTCAGTCGCCCGTCAACCGCACAGAAAACGCCCCAACCGGACACTGAACCGCCACGCACCCACCACCCAATCCCCACCAACCCACCCACCGTCGCCCAGCGGACGCACGCATCACATCCAGCGCCCGCCCGCCACTCTGGTTGACGCCGCAAGCAGGCTGACTACACTCGCAAGCATCTGCATCACATCCGCTTCACGCCCATGGCAACGGTCACGCTACGCATCTCGGACGAGGCCAACGCCGCGCTTGAGGCGCTTGCGGCGGCCACCGAGCGTTCCAAGTCCTACGTGGCGCTCCGAGCCATCGACGAGTACATCAAGCTGAACGCGTGGCAGATCGCGGCCATCCAGGCCGGCGTCGACGATGCCGATGCCGTTCGGCTGGTCAGCCACGTGGCCGTCAAGCAGCGCTGGTTATCGCGGGCGGAGTCCGGCGGAGAAGGCTGACTAGAAGCCCCGTCGTCATCGGGCCCGACGTCGATCCGGGGGCTGCCGGCGTCAGGATACGTTTTACGCGGCGTCACCCGCGATCGGTAGGGCGACCGAAATCGCCCGTCAAGCCCAAACGAAGCCCCCCAAACGCCGACCCACGAGCACAAACGCCGCCGCCCACGGGCAGACCCGCAGCCACCTGGGACACCGGCGGACCCCAGGCTGATGACGAACGTTAAGAACACAATACGTAAGCAGCCACAAGCCGACGATCGGACCTTGCCGCCCCGGCGATCATGGCCTAACGTCCTGTGGCTATGATCGGAGCCGGGACCGGCTAATGGTGGTAGCGCCCGGCTCTGCTGCCGTTGGATCGGAGACTATCTGCAACACGTTGGGGTAGTCTGGTATCTTTGATTCGATCCACTACAAGTGACGGCCTTACTCGGAGCGAACGAGGAACGATTGCTAGGCTTACGACACAATGAAAGTAGCTTTGAAAGAAGATAAATCCCGAAGAATTGCTGACCGGCAACATAACGTTCACGTTGCGTCTGGTATTGATCCACATTCCGCGACGGCAATTGCACCGCCGTCTATGCTTTCCGCTTTTTCAGTAGAGCTGACAAACAGAATAGCGAATCTGCATTCAAGAACTGAGACTATCTTGACAGAAGCTATTGGCAAGCCCTACTTCTGCGAAACAGGCTTTTTTCTTTACAAGGGAGACTCCGTTGAACTCCTATCTGCGCTCGGCGAGAACAACTTTGAAGTTGACCTTACTCTAACCTCACCACCTTACAATATCGGCAAAGCGTACGAACAGGAAATGACCGTAGAGGAATATATCGCGTGGTGCCAAACATGGATGAACCAGATCTACGCCGTGACAAAGCCCGCGGGAGCATTTTGGCTGAATGTCGGTTATTTTGAAGTACCCGGAAAGGGTCTATGCGTACCCATCGCCTACTTGCTTTGGGATAAGTCGCAATTTTACATGCTTCAAGAGATAGTATGGAAATATGGAGCGGGTGTATCGGCAAGAAGCCGCCTCAGCCCAAGGAATGAGAAATGGCTTTTTTTCGTGAAAGATCAGAGTAATTACACTTTCAATCTTGACGATATCCGTGATCCAAACGTCAAATACCCTAATCAGAAAAAGAATGGAAAATACCGATGTAATCCGCTTGGGAAAAATCCTTCAGATGTATGGGAGTTTCCAAAGGTAACAACCGGAAGCAAGCGAAGTTCAAGAGAACGCACGGGGCATCCCGCGCAGTTTCCGTTGGGAGTGGTAGAAAGAGTTATCCTGGCTTCATCGAATCAGGCGCAGGTTGTTTTCGATCCATTCGCAGGTTCGTTCTCTGCCGGAATCGCGGCCTACGGGCTGGGAAGGGTGGCGGTCGGATTTGAGAAGGATGAGGAGTATTGCAGGCTTGCAGTGCAGCGCTTCAAGAACTTCAAAGAGGAAAGGAAGATGGCCCAGTCTCAGCTGACGCTTCTTTAGCTTTTGCGATAGAGTTCAAACAGTTTTCCCTGCTCAACTTCTGGCGGTAGCCGTGCCTGTTGACCGGTCGCAGCTCTTTGCCCCACCCAATCGTCAGAGTCTAACCAACCAAAACGGATCAGTAAGATCTTAGGGTCGCGTCTCAATGCGGCAAACTTCTCAAAATTGATCGCGAGGTAATATCCTGACTTGGCCTTCTTTCCTTTTGTTGTTGCCTGCGCATAACTACGGTTGCCGAAGATATGCTTCGGATCGGATGATGTCTTAACTTCTATCGAATAGCTGGCGTTAGGTACATAAACGATGTCCTTGTCTGAAGCGGACTCTTCTCCTCTCCACTCGTTCGGGTATCTCGACGCTAATTCTAGGGGAATTAGTTCGTGCAACAAGAAGCCCATAATCTGGGGCTTCGGAAGTATGTCTGTACCAATATGGAACCCTTTTGTTCCCATCTTGGATGCAAAGATAGAATCCCAAGCCTCTAGGACGACTTCGCGGAGTTCGCTCAATTGCAGGGGGTGATCCTTGATAAGTTCTTGTGTTACCGCAGGCCATTGGGTTGGTGCTTTTCCTTGATATGGCGAGGGCATCACTCCATCCCCTCTAACAACGTAGTTGTGCTAACTCGAAGCGCACGAGATATCGCTACTATGTTTTCAAGGCAGATGTTCCTTTCGCCTCGCTCTACCGCTCCAATGTACGTGCGATGGAGGCCGCACGCCTCGGCGAGTTGCTCCTGTGACCAACCGATCGCCTTTCGGATGTTGCGTATGTTGCTGCCAACTACTATTTTTGGATCCTTTGCCATGTAGGCTACGATCTAACTATGATGACTTTGCGTCTACAGACTATAAGTAGCGGGCGCGGCGAATGGACAAGGCCTTCAGCGAAAAGGGGTCAGTGCGGAATGGCGCTAACTTCAGAGCGGACCCTATAAGAATCCGTAACTTATGGCCATTCTGCGTCGAGAAACCGCGAGATTGCAGGACGCTCAGGGAGAGGGATCGGGCGGGAACGGCGCCAAAGACGGCCCGCCGCTCAAGTTTCCCTACCCCGCAAGTATCTGATTGGGGAGGATAAGCGGCTTTAAGCGCCATTCGGCTCTGACCCCTTTATCCGCTGCCGGTGGACCTGTGGTTGGTGGACGTGCGGTGACGTCCGGTCGGACTCGCCGAATGATTCCGGAGAGGAAGATGCATGGCTAATAGCAAAAAAGTGACGATCGACTTCTGGCAGGCCCGGGTCGATGACGAGATCAGATCGCTCGGTGAGGTCTTCGAGGCGCTGCGCGGGGCGGCGCCCGCGCAGCGGATCGGGACGATGTACTTCGAGGTTAGGCGCCTATTCCTCCATCGTCGCTGCTACCGCGGGGAACTGGCGAAGATCCGCCAGGACGATATTCCGCACGCGGGCGCCCCGGGCGGCGTGGAGCGCGACCTGGCGCTGGCGGAGCATGAGGGCTTGGTGGAGAAGAACTTCTTCCACTACCACGCCGACCGCAACGTGCTGGTCTATCAGCGGAACGGCAACGGCAGCGCGTCGGCGCGTCTGGGGCAGTACCTGGGGCTCTGCGCCGAGCGGCGGGTTGCCTTCGATCCGGTGCTGCAGTTGGAGCCGATGCGCAGGCTGATGCGCGGCGGCGTGAGGGTCAGGGTGGCAGACGTGCGAGTAGCCACGCCGCAGAATCCGGACATGTATGCTAACGAGACCATCAACCATCACTTGATGAAGGTCTTGCAGGGCACCGGCGCCTACGGATTCCAAATGATCGCTAAGGCGGCGCCGTTGAGCGTGGCAGATCCGGCTCGCGCGTTCCTGCATGACCGCGTGCGATCAGCCGTCGCGGAGTTGGTGCGGGAGAACGCAGTGGATCGCGCCGTGTTGGACATCGAGGACGCCGACAACGTCCGATCGAGTATCGACCTCATCAAGGATCGCATGGTGGTTGTAAAGCCAGTCGAGAAGCCCGGCCGGTACTTCGATCCCGTTGGCATGCATGCCGCCCTTGAGGAGGCATTCGATGATCGGCGCGAGCAGCTTGACGAGTTATTCGGCGATGGGATCGGCGGGTTGGTCTAGGCGGGCTCTGCCCGTGGTGTTGCTCGTCGCCTCTCCAGTGGCGGCGTTTTACGCCCATGAGGCACTGGCGCCGCGATCGCATGCGGACGTGCTGTCCATCTGCGGCACGTTGGCATCGATCGCCGGCACGCTGCTGGGCTTCGTCATTGCCGCGTTGTCGATTCTTACGGCGGTCATGGACCGCAAACTGGTGGTGAACCTGCGGCTTACTGGCCACTTTGAGCGGATGCTGAAAGGCCTATACCTGGCGGCGGTGCTGTTCATGGTGGTGCTGAGCGCAGCCCTCGTGTCGTTGTTTCTGCCAGAAGTCTATGCTCGGATCGGCGGCGCAATCAGCGCTGTCGCTCAGGCCAACGGCCTGGTGGCTCTGGCGGCATCTGGGCGGCAGTTCTATCTCACGGTCGTCCATCTCAAGTGAGGGGAAAAAGCGAAAAGGGGTCGAAGCGAAAAAGGGGTCAGTGCGGCCTGGCAAGGCCGCGGGATAAAGGGGTCGGATAAAGGGGTCCGGATAAAGGGGTCAGAGCCCTTTATGCCAACCGGTCGAAAAAAAGGGGGACGAAAAAAAGGGGGACAGACCACGGTTTTCTACTAAGCTCAACCGGAGAAGAGGGAGGAACTGGGGTCGTACCACTAGTGTTTCGCGAGCGGGGGTAAGCGGTCGGGCCACGTAGTGCCCATCGCAGCCGCGATGCGGCTCGCTGGCGCTCAGGGGATACTGCGCCGACTACAGCTCGGACTCTTCGATTCCGGAGACCTTCATCAGGTGCCTTTGCAGGCCGATCTTGAGCGTGGCGTTGCCATGCACGGGCACGGAGATGCGGGAGGGATTGCCCTGTTTCCCGTAGATGTGGTGGCTGCTCGCGATGCGATAGAGCACCCAGCCGTGCGCTTCGAGCAGCCGGCAAAAGTGCTTACCGCTGACGGCTTTCAAACGGCGATCTCCATGACTCGATCGGTGTCTTGGATGGCAATCTCTTCGACGTCGACGGAGAGGCAACCCTCTACGGCATCATAGAGATTGGCAAGCAGCTCTTCGAAGGTGTCGCCCTGGGTCGCGCATCCTGGGATAGCAGGAACCTCAGCCCAGTAACCACCTTCTTCGGCCTCGTGGACGATCACTTTGAGCTTCATGGTGCGGGTTGCCCTCACTGACGGAGCGAAACAGCGGACGTTCCACCGATATTGTGCGGAATCGAGGCCAGCCTCACAAGCTAAGGCGACACAGAAAGGACGGAAAACCGCGGAAAGCCGGGAGTAAAACAGGAAGGAAAACCGGGACAGGAAGGAAAACCGGGACAGTGCGGCCTGGCAAGGCCGCGTGTTCTAGCGGGTGCGAGTCCCGCCTGGGTAATCGTGAGCCGCGAGCCCAGTATCGAGCCTTGCGGCGTGACTGGTAACAGGCGCGTCGATGCTTCGGCTGATGCGCAGGCGAGGTGCAAAGGTAACGGGTGAAGCCGACCCTGAAGGTGTTGAGCCCCGAAAATTTTGGTTGGTGAGTGCCGACGGTTTTGTCCCGCCGGCAGGCAACAATCCGTGTCGCGCTCTGGCGAGCGGCACGGATACTCCCCGGGGTCCGAGGCCGTGTCGAGCCTGACCGTGTGGATATTGAGATCGAGAACACGCGGTAACCAGGGAGATCCGCGCATCGGTCCGCGGGAAGCGGGCACCCGCGAACAAGCGTAAAAGCGAGGACACGGGCGGTGATGCGTGGAAGTCGGAGCCACCCCTACGAGCTGTGACGCCGGGTCATGCGCGGTCAGCATTGCGGGTGGCGGCCCGAGACAATGCGCGGGTGAAACGCGGCCCTAAACCGAGAGGACTTAAGTCCGTGACCACCATGCCCGCGCGTTTCACGCCGTCGGCGTGCCCGCCCTGTGGCGGTGCGCGGCAAGCTCGGCGGCGCGGCGGAAGCCGCACGCGCGGAGTCGATAGGGCGCTGGACTCGCTCCCCTGTTCCACGGCGGAAGACTTGGGCCGGGAGCCGGATGGTGTAACACTCCAAGTCCTACTGCTCCGAGTCGGGAGCCGAACCGTCGCATGGCAGAGATATTGCAGCACCGCCGGGAAACCAGGCGGCAACCGGGATACTTCAGAATTAAGTACAAGCAACTGATGGGCAATAAACATATCAAACTAGGTGTTCAGCGGGTGTACGACATTAAGAAAGGCCTCAATACAAGCGACAAGAAGTCGGTAGCGCTGTCAATTTTTCTGGACGTGTCCGACGCTTTCGAGTCTATGCAGTCTGGATGGCCGTTCCGCTGGGCTACGAATAGTGGATATAGTGCCGAGGATTTGGTGTCCAACTTGATCGGCTTCTATCGGGCAGTTGATCCGAGGATTCCGTATGTGCAAGTTCGCCAGCCAGTGAGCAAGGATCTAGCGCTACAGATTTGGGATACCTATGGAGAGGTAGGAAGCAACAAGAATCTTACGTGTCACCGTAATTAATGGTAAAGTGTCACCGTAATTACCGTAATTCAACCGCTGACGCCTTCAAGCGCAAATGCACACCGCGACGCCGCCACAGCCGCCGGACCACGACACTGCCCGTGCCGCTCGCGCCGCGGCTCGCCGCGCGTGGCCCGTGCAGCGACACCGGCTGGGCGAGGAGCCCGGCGAAGACCTCAGCGCCACCACCACGGCGGCGGAACGCATGGCGATGGTCTGGCAATTGACCTTGGACGCTTGGGCGCTCACCGGTCGGCCGTGGCCGGACTATCCGCGCACGGCGGCACCCGGACGGGTAATTCGGCCGGCCGGTACCGCGCAGATCAAGCAACGACCCTCTGACGGTGACGATGGCTGAAGCGCCCGGATTCAACGTCGATTTCCGCGACATGATCGACGCCCTGCAAGCTGCGCGTGCCGACTTCATCGTCGTCGGTGCCCACGCGCTGGCGGCGCACGGTATCCCGCGCGCCACGGGGGACTTCGACATCCTGGTCGAGCCGACGCAGGAGAACGCGATGCGCGTGCTCGCCGCCCTCCGCCGGTTCGGTGCCCCCATCGACGCCCATCGCCTGAGCGAGGCCGATCTCACTGCGCCGGGACTGGTTTACCAGATCGGCCTGCCCCCGCGGCGCATTGACATCCTCACCTCCATCGACGGCGTCGACTACGCAGCCGCCCATGCGGGCCGCCTGGACGTGCAGCTCGGTGGCCTGACAATCCCGGTGCTCGGGCGTGCGCAGCTCATTGCCAACAAACGCGCGACCGGCCGACCGAAAGATCGGCTCGATCTCGGACTCCTTGGCGAGACGGACTGACCTTGGGCGCGCCGTCCATGCTCGCGGCCGGCCGGAGTGTCGACCTCCCGGCCGGCCGGAGTGTCGGCCTCCCGGCCGGCCCTCCACCTGCACCAACAGATTGATCGGCACGGACTCCGGGTGCGCCGGCAGGTTCGCGAGCTGGCACAGCATCGCGGCCCGGTCGCGCCTACCTTCGCCCATGCCGAGGATCCCAGTTCCGGGGACAGTTTACTCATCTCCGGCTGATCGCCGAGAGCGAGTTAAGTAAACTGTCCCCGGAATTCGAGTTGGTTTCGGTCTGATCCGTGTCGGCCGGGAGGCCGACACTCCGGCCCATGCCCCCCCATGCCCCCCCATGCCCCCCATGCCCCCCATGCCCCGATGCCTTTGACCCTCATCCCTTCGGGGGATTGCCGGGGTCAGCAGCCAGGCGCGCCAGCGTTCCCTGTCCCTGACCTCGTCCCTGCCAACTTGGGCTTTAATGATGATTGCCGGAGCAAGTCAGCGCTTGGACCTCACGCTACGCATCTCGGATGAGGCCAACGCCGCGCTGGACGCCCTCGCGGCAGCCACCGAACGCTCCAAGTCCTTTGTGGCGCTCCGCGCCATCGACGAGTACATCAAGCTGAACGCCTGGCAGATCGCGGCCATCCAGGCCGGCGTCGAGGATGCCGATGCCGGTCGGCTGGTCAGCCACGAGGCCGTCAAGCGGCGCTGGTTGTTGCGGGCGGAGTCCGGCGGAGAAGGCTGACCAAAGGCCCTCACGAGCAACCGGGCCGACGCTCGCGTCGATCGGGCGTCGATCGGGGGCAGCCGGCGTGAGGATCCGTTGGACGCGTCGCGCAGACTGCGATCTGGACGCGGTCGCAGATCATCTCGGCGGCGGCTCCCCCGCGCACCAAAGCGTGCTGCGCATCCTCGAGGTAATCGAGCACCTCGCCGACCATCCACATCTCGGGCGGCCGGGACGCATAACCGACACGCGTGAGTTGGTGATCGCCGGGACACCCTACATCAAGCCCTATCGCGTGCGCGGCGACGTGGTCAATATGAGCTGAGTGCAGAGGTTCTGGGGCGCTTGCGCGAGTGCACGAACGGCGGTTTTGTCCTTGGCAGCGCGAAGTTCGAGCGTCAGATCGCCGCCATGCTTGGCCGGCGCACGTGGAAGGGGTTGCCCGGACGGCCCCGTAATGACGGCCACGCGGAAGGGCAGGGCGAGCTTGGTCTGTGCAAAAACGTGGTCTATCCCTGTGTTCGTGCGGTCCCTTTTCTCGTGCTTGACAAACGCTGCCCTTTTTGGCTCCGTTCTCGCTCAAGGACCTGGATCATGATTGGGCTTAGCCCACGTTAGACGAGGTTCTCGATGGCAACGCTTCGTGCCACGATTCCAGACGATCTCCAACGGCAAGTGCAAGCGATCGCGCGGGCACGCGGGGTTTCGCTGCGCTTGGTGGTTGAAGAGGCGCTGCGTTGCGTCGTCGCGCCAGAGCCCTTTGCAAGCGACGCCGATGCGGATGCGGAGATCGACATGCTGCAGGCCGATATTCTGAACCATCACCCATGGGAACCATAAGGCGCGGCGACGTCGTTCTTGCCGCGGCAGCCGGCGATTACGGAAAGCCAAGACGCTGGTTGGTCGTCCAGGCCGGCCTTGATCATCACACCGACCAGCGCGCGGGGGCTGCTACGGAGCGCGGCGGCTGTAGGGCCGAGGGCCGAGGATGGCTCCCGCGGCCCGCGGCCCTCGGCCCTTCCCCCAGGTGTGGTCGTACACTTGACTCATCTGCAAACTCTCAAACTGAGCTATGCCCGACAAGCGGGCTCGAGACCGCGCCGGCGCCGACTGGGAGCGCCGGCTTTCAGCCGGCTTCGCGTGCCGGGGGCTCGATGCCCCCGGCGCGCGATCTGCGGCGCGGGAGCCGGGCGGTTGCCCATGCCGCGCGGCCGGGCGGACGAGCGCGCATGTGCTCTCTGATCGGCCAGGACGCCGCCGACGCGGCATCGAGCCGCGCTGGCGGCGAGCCGGCTGGAAAGCCGGCGATCCCGGTCCGCCGCGTCGGCGGCGAGCCGGCTGGAAAGCCGGCGATCCCGGTCCGCCGCGCTGGCGGCGAGCCGGCTGGAAAGCCGGCGATCCCAGCGCAGTAGTGTCCGCTGTGCGAACCGCTTGCGTGCGGCAGGCGATGTGGCCGGCACGATGATCGAGGCCAAGGAGGGCCTCGATCGTCGTTCCGGCCAGCGGCACTCGCGGGTCGCGGGCGGTCCGCAGGGCGGACCGTGCGGTGGTGGTGATGGCCGACGCGATGATCGAGACCCCAGCGAGGATCAACCGCTCGACATCGAAAACTCCAAAATACTCAGGCCGTCGTCGTCCATCCGCTTATTCAGCGGCTCCGTTTGTTTCGATAGAAGTCTCGACCGCGGTGAAGAAGTCTCTGGAAATGCCCGCGTAAGAGGCGCTGTCCGGGGCCGTGCTGCGGCGCGGCGCGGCGAGGAGACCTTCGATGTGCGAGATGAGCGCGTCGCTTTCGCCCTTCAGCCGGTCGAGTCCGACGAGCGCGGGCTCCTGCTGCCCATCGAGCCGGAGCGCATACAGGTGGTCCGCCGTGCGATGGATGTCGCCATGCAGCGCGACCAGCGCGGCACACCCGGCACTGCCGCCGTAGCGAGCCTGCTTCACGCGCTTCAACCAGTGACCGAAGGCGCAGTCGCGGTGTCGCATGGGCGGTGGCTTCACGGCGCGCAGGCGCAGATAGTTCTCCAGCGCGCGCATCCAGGCGCGATGGCTGATGGATGCGAGCAGCAGGGGCAGGTCGTCCTGCTCGATGGGGCGCTGCTCGCGCCAGTTGTCGTGGGTGCGCCAGGTGCGACACCACTGGGGCACGTCGCGCGCCGGCATGGGGCGCGCGATGCCGAAGCCCTGGGCGCGCTCGCAACCGATCTTGAGCAGCAGCTCGCCCTGCTCACGCGTCTCCACGCCTTCGGCAATGACCTCGCGCCCGAGGCCGGTCCCCATGCGCAGCACGCCTTCCAGGATGATCAGGTCGTCCGGGTCTTCCAGCATCCCCTGCACGAAGGTCTGATCGAGCTTCAACGTGCGGACGGGGAGCCGCTGCAAGTAGGTCAGTGAGGAATACCCGGTGCCGAAGTCATCAAGGGCGAAGTGCACGCCCATGGCGGCACAGTCGCGCATGATGCGCGAGACCTGCGCCAGATCCTCCAGCGCGGCGCTTTCCAGCACCTCGAGCTGCAGCCGCCGCGGGTCCGCCCGCGGATGCGCGGCAAACAGCGCCTCCAGGTGCGCGACGAAGCCGGTGTCCTGCAGTTGCCAGGCCGCCACATTGACGCTGATGCGAAGATCCAGCCCCGCACTCGACCACGCCTCCATCTGCGCCAGCGCCGTGCCGAGTACCCAGTCGCCCAGGCGTGACATCAGCGGGTGCGTCTGCACCAGCGGCAGGAAGCAGGCCGGGGCTAGCAGCCCCCGTTCCGGGTGTTGCCAGCGGAGCAGGGCCTCCACGCCGTAGACCTCACCGGTGCGCATGTTGACGCAGGGCTGGTACTCGATAACAAGCTCGGAGGAATCCAAGGCTTCGCTGATGCGCTGAACCTCCTCGTGCCGGCCGCGCACGCTGCGGTCTTCAGCCGCATCGAAGATGTGGTAACGGTTCTTGCCCAGGAGCTTGGCCTGATACAAGGCCTGATCGGCTTGGCGCAGCAGCAGGTCGGCATCCGTGTCCTCGCTCTGGGGATAGAAGGTCACACCTAGGCTCGCGGTGACCCGCAACACGAGGTCACCGACGCGCACGGGCTCGGCTGCCGCACGCAGGAGGCGCTCCAGCATCGGGGCGCATTCGTCGGCGTCGCCAGCGTCCAGCAGCATGGCGACAAACTCGTCGCCACCGACCCTGGCGATGCTGTCGCTTCCCCTCAAAGCGTGCTTGAGGCAAGTGGCCAGCTCGGCCAGGAAGCGGTCTCCCACCTCGTGGCCATAGCGGTCGTTGATCTGCTTGAAGCCGTCCACATCCAGGTAGACCAGCGCCAACTGACCGCCGCGATTCCTCTCCCGGGCCATCGCTTGGCGCAGGCGGACCATGAGCAGGACGCGATTCGGCAAATCGGTCAGGGTGTCGAAGTGGGCGATGTACTCCAGCGCGCGTTGCTGGTCCTTCTGCGTGGTGATGTCTTTGCAGACCCCGAGCCACTTGTAGGCGCGGCCATGCTCGTCCAGCATCGGTACGCATTGGTCACTCCAGTGCAGATACCTGCCGCTACGATGCTGAATTCTGTATTCGAGGTGCAGCGGGTCGCTCGGCGTGCCGCGCAGTTGCAAAACATGCGTGAGCGGCGCTGCGTCCTGCGGGTGGATGAGGCTGAGCCAAAACGATGCACCCCGGGAGATGGCATCTTTGTCATAGCCGAGTGCGCGGTCGAGGTCACCGAACCAGGTGAGGCTCTCGTCGGCCACAGACCATTCGTAGATCAGGTCATAGGCCAGCTCCCCGGCGATGCGCAAGCGCAGCTCGCTTTCCTGTTGTGCGGCTTCTGCCGCCTTGCGGGCCGTGATGTCATGGCCGACGCCGATGATGGCCACGACCTCGTTGCTCTCGCCCAGCACCGCGGTGTCCTGCCAGCCCAACCAGCGCATGCCGTCTTTCGTCATGGCCCGTTGTTCCACATAGGCGGAGTAGGGCGATGCCGACAACTGCTCAATGGCCTGCGCGGTTGCGAGACGATCCTCTTCGTGAACGAACGGCATGTAGGTCTTGCCCAGCAGCGAGTCCCGGGGCAGGCCGAACATGTCGCAATACGACGGACTCACGAACAGGAAGCGTCCCGCCGTGTCCACCTTGACGATCAGGTCGGATTGGTTCTCGACGAGCAGCCGATACCGTTCTTCACTCTGCTGGAGCGCGAGCCGCGCTTTGCGGACGCGTCGGTTGTCGAGAAACAGGATGGCGACGCCGCTGACCATGAGTCCGAGCAGCGCCGCGACGACGACCAGGGTGTAGAGCTCCGGCGCGGAGTAGCCGCTGAGCAGCCTGCGTCCGAACCACTTGGTGTAGAGCCGATCGTATTCACCGCTGGCCTTGAGCTGCGTGATGGCACGGTTCAGCTCGGCCAGCAATGCGCTGTCACCGTCGCGCACGGCCATGGACCATACCAGCGTCCGTAACGGCTCGCCAACGATCTTGAGCTTGTCGGTCAGACGCAGCCTTTGCGTGTAGAACTCGACGATCTCTTTGGGATACACAAAGGCATCCACATCGCCCGACACCAGCGCATAGATGCCTTCGGCCGGCGTCTCGACGACATGGCAATGGATCTCGGGCATGGTTTGCAGATAGAGATGGCTGATGTGGGCGCGCACGCAGGCGACCCATTTGCCATTGAGCGAGGCGAGATCCCGAATCGTCAAGTGCGTATCCCGAACGAAAATGACCTCCGGCAGTTCCAGAATGGGCACGGAGAAGTCGAGGTAGGTGTCGCGCGCTTTGGTGTAGGCCGCGTCGTGGATCAGGTCCGCGTCACCATCTTCCAGCCATTGCAGGACCTCCAACCAGGACGCTGAGTGCCGGCGGCGTACCGAGACTCCGAGTTGCGCCAGCGCCGCATCCGATAGCTCGCGCCCGAAGCCCGTCAAGTGTCCGTCCTGGTCCAGAAAGTTGACGGGTGGAAAGTTGTTGCTGGAGGCGACGGTCAGCGTGCGCCCGGGGCCGTCGGCTTCGCCTGCCGAGGGCATCGGCACCAGGGTGGTGGCCAGCAACAGGGGCACACGAAGCGCGGCTGAGTTGAGCAAAACCAGCTCCTGATCGGTTCGTCCTAGCCATGGAGCCCGCCGCGCAGGCGCAAAGCCCGCTGTCGGCGTCCAATACTCGGGCGCTGTCTCGTCAGGGGCTGCTGGGTGATGCGCACCGGGCGGCCAGCGTTGTCCGCCGAATCATGAACCTGACGACGGGACCAGGGAAGCCCTGCGGATCGACTCATGCGACGCCGGATGTTCGGCGGAAGTTACGGACGTTCGGTTAAAGTGGAAATGTCCGGTTCGCGCCGCTCGGCTGGGTGGATATCGACTTCGAGTGGGACGAGACCAAGCGCCAGGCGAATCGGCGCAAGCACGGGTTCGATTTCGCGGATGCCGTGGAAGTCTTCTACGACGATCTGTCCTGACACCAACGCGACCGGACCGTCGCGCTCGCAGGCGTCCACCAGTCGGCTGATGTGCCGCGGCGTCAAGCCGAGCTGCTTTGCCGCATCGACCTGCAACAGCCGCCGGTCGCGCACGCGCTCGATCACCCGTACATCACTATACTGCGCCTACAGGTCCGCTGCGCATAATGCAGATTATGTTAAGTCAGATGTGATTCCGGAAGCGCCCAATGTTCACCTCCCGGTTCAGGTTCCGGCGCGGGGCTGGTCGGCAGACGACCTGCTCGACGTGCCCCATCACTGTCCTGTATCAAGTGACCGCGAGCCGAGGCGTCCGCATTGATCGGTCTGTGACACGGCTCACAAGATCGACGAGCGCGCCATCTAAGCTCACCGCCGTGACGCCGAGCTGTACCCGACCCTCGGCGTTTCTGCTGGCGATGCCTCCACGCAGTCACTGCGAGGGCTTCGCTCGCCCATCGGATTTCGATGGGGAGCGAATCTGTTGCCGCTTGTTTCCATTTTCCGGACCAAAAGGTGCTCAGTCATGACCATGCACAGCCGCCGCAACTTCGAGCAGGATGCTGCATCCGCCCCGGGTGTTGGCCGCCGGGATTTCATGAAGGGTGTCGCCACCGCAACCGCCGCCGGCGGCCTCGGCCTGCTTGCGCCCGGCGCCGCCATTGCCGACAGCAATTCGGGGCAGCGTCGTGGCTGGTTGCCGAAGGGCCTGTCAGCACCGCCCGCGATCAACGGCAACCCCGCAACCGAGAACTACTGGCGCAAGGTCCGCAAGGCCTTCACGCTGGACGCCGACTACATCCACATGAACACGGGTACCACCGGCTCGCTGCCGGCCTTCGCGCTCGGCAACCTCGGCGCCTACAACCTCTACAAGGCCGAGGACCCGAAGGACTGGGAGGCCAACCTCAACGCCGACTATCCGAACCTGTTCCCGTTGAGCCCGTCGGCCTTGGCCGCGCGCCAGCAGCAGGTGGCAGCGGCCTACAACGCCGCGAGCGCGACCGAGATCGTGCTGAGCTACAACACCACCGACGGCTGCAATCTGATCTTCGCGGGCACGCCCTGGCAGGCGGGTGACCGCATCATCACCACGAGCTTCGAGCACCCGGCGCTGACCGGTCCCATCGCCTGGGCCGCCGCCAACCACGGCGTGGAGGTGGTGACCATCGACATGGGCCTCATCTCGCCCTTCACGGCCGCCATCACGGTGCAGGACGTGCTGGACCTATTCGAGCCCGCGCTGGCCGCACCCCTGCCCGCGGGCGCGAAGCAGTACCTCGCCGTCTCGGACATCTTCTTCAAGAACGGCCTGCGGCTGCCGGTGGAGGATCTCTGCGCGCTGGCGCGCGCCTACGGCGCCTACAGCATCGTCGACACCGCGCACGGCTTCGGCATGCTGCCCATCGACTTGCAGGCCTATGGGGCGGACTTCGTCTCGGGTGCCGGCCACAAGTGGCTCTGCGGCGGCCCCGGCACGGGCATCCTGTACGTCCGCAACACCGGCAGCGACCTGCCGCCCTTCGAGCTCGGCAACTTCTTCCTGTACGCCTTTCTGTCGCCCGGGGCCATCGCCAACCGCCAGTACGACCCGAGCACCTGGATTCAGTCCCGCGGCGAGAACAACCGCCCTGCCCTGTACGCGATGACGGACGCCCTCGCCTTCTTCGAGCAGATCGGCCTGGATGCGATCTACCAGCGCGGCGTCGAGCTCGGCAACTATCTGAAGGCCAAGATCGACGCCCAGTGGCCGGGCTCGCTCTGGGTTGACGCGCGCCCGCCGTACAGTCCGTTCGCGACGGCGCTGACCTCGTTCAATCCCTTCGTCGGAAGGGACGACAGCGCGAGCTACGCCGGCCTGCGCGCGGCCATCGGCAACGTCGGCAACGCGCTCGCGGCGGAGGACCCGAAGGTCTACATCCGCTTCGTCACCTGGAAGTCGAGCCTGGCGGCATCCGGCGACGACCGCGTCGGCTTCCGCATCTCGACCCATGGCGTCTACAACAGCTACGACGAGGTCGACCACGTGTTCGATCGGCTGGTGTATCAGGTGCAGCAGACGGGGCTGCCGACGCTCTGAGGCCGGCAGGCGCGGCGGGCGGGCGAGCAGCGAGGCCGCTTGCCCGCCCCCATCTCCACGCGGCTCGGCGGTATTGTCACCGCGGCGGCCGGTCGTTCGGCATCACCATGGCGGCTGCGATGTCGATGAAGACCTCGCTCAGGCAGGTCCTGCCGTGCACCCCTTCGTTCAACGCGGTCCGGGCGCAGGCCGAAGATTCCCGATGCCAAGGATAAGGCGCTACTTCCCATCAAAGATCCAAAGGACTCCGCGCCTGCTTCACGGTCACGCTGGGCACTGTATGGGTATAGATCATCGTCGTCTTCACGCTGCCGTGGCCCAGCAGCTCCTGGATGGTGCGAATGTCGTCGTTCGCCTGCAGCAGGTGCGAGGCATAGCTGTGGCGCAAGGTATGCGCGGAGGCCCGCTTGGGAATGCCCGCCTCCAGCACCGCCGCCTTCAGGGCCTTTTGCAGCGCCGTATCGTGCAGGTGATAGCGGCGCAGCTCACCGGTCTGCGGCATCCGCGTCAACCGCGCCGCCGGAAAGAACCACTGCCACGCAAGCTCCCTCGCCGCCGACTTGGACTTCTGCTCATAGCGGTTGGGCAGAAAGGTCCCGGCGTATCCCGCGGCTAGGTCCGCGCGGTGCAGGCTCGCCACGGCATCCATCTGCGCCTGGAGTGCCGGCATCAGCACCTCCGGGAGCGGCAGAGCTCGATCCTTCTGGCCTTTGCCGTCGTGCACCGTCAGGATACGCACTTCCAGATTGACGTGCCTGGACCCGCAGCTTCTGGCACTCGAACAAGCGCAGGCCGCACCCATACAAGAGCTGGGCCGGCGGGTCGAAAGGCGGGGCGAGACGGCCCAACGAATAAGGTTAGATCGCGCGAGCGAAGCGAGCCGCGGCTTCCGTACCGAACATTCAGAATGTGATGGCTGTGGCCCCTGGCTGGTTAGAATGCGGATATACGCTGACACATCTGTATTTGGTGGAGTGTTCGATGACGAATTCTCTTCGCCAAGTACGGAGTTTTTCAAAGAGGTTCGCGAACAGAGGTTTCACCTCGTCAGTTCGGCTGTTGTCGAGCGCGAGATCATGTTTGCGCCGGAGGCCGTGCGCGAATTCTTCGCCAGCATGCTACTGTTAGCCGAGGTCGTTGAGGTTACCCCAGGGGTATTGGATCTGCGAATCGTGAGTTGGAACTTCAAGCACATCGTGCATTTCCAAAAGGTCCCCGGGTACAACGCCGTAAACGTCCTCCACGGCCACAAAGAGATCGATATCCTTTCTCGGCCTTGATCATAACTCCGTCCACCCCCCGGTCATGCGGCCAGCGGAGTCAGGTAGGGCACCTTTGGCGTCGGCGGTCGTCGTCGGCGCGGGCGCGGCGGCAGCGGCATGCGCGCGATGAGCTGCTCGAACAGCGGCGGCGGCGCGCGACCGAAGAAGCGCTCGGCGGCGGTGGTGCCGTCGGGGCGGCGGATGTGGAAGTTGTGCACGGCGGTGAGCGCGGCGAGCTTGCGATCGCTGAGGCGATGACGGCCGTGGTGATGGAGCGAGAGCTGGCCGTTGCGGCCCTCCACCGCGGAGCTGGAGCGCTGAAACAGGTCGGCGCAATCGCCGGCGACCTGCTCGATAGATGCGCGCGTGTCGGTGTCGAGCGCCGGGATCAGTTGTCCGAGGACGGCCGGTTCGATGTCCGGCGCCAAGTTCAGTGCCTCAATGCGCTGCTGCACGGTGA
>NZ_JABX01000035.1 GCF_001469165.1 Thiohalocapsa sp. ML1
CTCCGACCCGACCGCGGGCCCCGGCGCCGAGCTGACGGTCAGCGGCCCGGTCACCGCCGACGGCACGGGTGCCGACATCGCCCTCAGCACCACCGGCAGCGGCGACATCGCGCTCGAAGGCACCGTCACCGCCGACGACGACGCGATCGCCGTCAGCGCCGCGGGCGCCATCGACGGCCCGACCGATCCCGCGCAGGCGCTCATCGCGCAGCGTGTCGAGCTCGACGCCGGTTTGGGCATCGGCGCCGTCGCGGCGGTGCAGACCCGCGCCGAAGCACTCAATGCCGACGCCGTGAACGGCGCCATCGACCTCGACAACACCTTCGCCGACGCGGTGACGGTCGAGCAGTTGCGCAGCCAAAGCGGCGGCGCGATCGACTTCGACCAAAGCGGCGGCAACGTCACCTTCAACGACGTCCGGACCGCGGGCACGGCGACCTTGGGCGCGAGCGCCAACCTCGTCGTCGCCGAAACCGGCATCAGCGCCGGCACCGCCAACCTCGATGCGGGCGGCAGCATCACCGGCGGCGTAATCGGTGCCGGGACGGCCAACCTCGACGCCGGGAATCTCATCAACGTCACCACAGCGGCGCAGACCCTCGATGCCGAGAGCGCCACCGGCGGCATCACCATCGCCAACGCCCTGGCCGCGGACGTCACCGTCACCGGCCTGCGCGCGCTCGGCACCGGCGGCATCGACTTCGACCAAGCGGGCGGCGGCAGCCTGGAGATTCAGGCCGCGAGCACCGCCGACGGCGGCATCGACATCGCCAACTCCGACCCGACCGCGGGCCCCGGCGCCGAGCTGACGGTCAGCGGCCCGGTCACCGCCGACGGCACGGGTGCCGACATCGCCCTCAGCACCACCGGCAGCGGCGACATCGCGCTCGAAAGCACCGTCACCGCCGACGACGACGCGATCGCCGTCAGCGCCGCGGGCGCCATCGACGGCCCGACCGATCCCGCGCAGGCGCTCATCGCGCAGCGTGTCGAGCTCGACGCCGGTTTGGGCATCGGCGCCGTCGCGGCGGTGCAGACCCGCGCCGAAGCACTCAATGCCGACGCCGTGAACGGCGCCATCGACCTCGACAACACCTTCGCCGACGCGGTGACGGTCGAGCAGTTGCGCAGCCAAAGCGGCGGCGCGATCGACTTCGACCAAAGCGGCGGCAACGTCACCTTCAACGACGTCCGGACCGCGGGTACGGCGACCTTGGGCGCGGACGCGAGCATCGTCGTCGGCGGCAGCGGCATCAGCGCCGGCACCGCGAACGTCAGCGCCGGCGGCAGCCTCACCGGTGGCGTGATCGCCGCCGGCCTGGCCGACCTCGACGCGGGTGGCGAGATCAACGTCACCACCGCGGCGCGGACCATGATCGCCGACAGCGCCACCGGCGGCATCCGCATCGTCAACACCCTGGCCGAGGACGTCACCGTCACCGCGTTGCGCGCGCTCGGCACCGGCGGCATCGACTTCGACCAAGCGGGCGGCGGCAGCCTGGAGATTCAGGCCGCCAGCACCGCCGACGGCGGCATCGACATCGCCAACTCCGACCCGACCGCGGGCCCCGGCGCCGAGCTGACGGTCAGCGGGCCGGTCACCGCCGACGGCACGGGTGCCGACATCGCCCTCAGCACCACCGGCAGCGGCGACATCGCGCTCGAAAGCACCGTCACCGCCGACGACGACGCGATCGCCGTCAGCGCCGCGGGCGCCATCGACGGCCCGACCGATCCCGCGCAGGCGCTCATCGCGCAGCGTGTCGAGCTCGACGCCGGTTTGGGCATCGGCGCCGTCGCGGCGGTGCAGACCCGCGCCGAAGCACTCAATGCCGACGCCGTGAACGGCGCCATCGACCTCGACAACACCCTCGCCGACGCGGTGACGGTCGAGCAGTTGCGCAGCCGCAGCGGAGATCGCATCGACTTCGACCAAAGCGGCGGCGACGTCACCTTCAACGACGTCGAGACCGCGGGCACGGCGACCTTGGGCGCGGACGCGAGCATCGTCGTCGGCGGCAGCGGCATCAGCGCCGGCACCGCGAACGTCAGCGCGGGCGGCAGCCTCACCGGCGGCGTGATCGCCGCCGGCCTAGCCGACCTCGACGCGGGTGGCGAGATCAACGTCACCACAACGGCGCAGATCCTCGATGCCGAGAGCGCCACCGGCGGCATCACCATCGCCAACGCCCTGGCCGCGGACGTCACCGTCACCGGCCTGCGTGCGCTCGGCACCGGCGGCATCGACTTCGACCAGACGGGCGGCGGCAGCCTGGAGATCCAGGCCGCGAGCACCGCCGACGGCGGCATCGACATCGCCAATGCCAACCCCAGCGCGGGCGCTGGCGCCGAGCTGACGGTCAGCGGCCCGGTCACCGCCGACGGCGCCGATGCCGACATCGCCCTCGCCACCACCGGCAGCGGCGACATCGCGCTCGAAGGCACCGTCACCGCCGAAGACGACGAGATCGCCGTCAGCGCCGCGGGCGCCATCGACGGCCCGACCGATCCCGCGCATGCGCTCGTGGCGCAGCGCGTCGAGCTCGACGCCGGCCTGGGCATCGGTGCCGCCACGGCGGTACGGACCCGAGCCGCGGTGCTCGATGCCGACGCCGTCAACGGCGCCATCGACCTCGACAACACCCTCGCCGACGCGGTGACGGTCGAGCAGTTGCGCAGCCGCAGCGGAGATCGCATCGACTTCGACCAAAGCGGCGGCGACGTCACCTTCAACGACGTCGAGACCGCGGGCACGGCGACCTTGGGCGCGGACGCGAGCATCGTCGTCGGCGGCAGCGGCATCAGCGCCGGCACCGCGAACGTCAGCGCGGGCGGCAGCCTCACCGGCGGCGTGATCGCCGCCGGCCTAGCCGACCTCGACGCGGGTGGCGAGATCAACGTCACCACAGCGGCGCAGACCCTCGATGCCGAGAGCGCCACCGGCGGCATCACCATCGCCAACGCCCTGGCCGCGGACGTCACCGTCACCGGCCTGCGCGCGCTCGGCACCGGCGGCATCGACTTCGACCAGACGGGCGGCGGCAGCCTGGAGATTCAGGCCGCGAGCACCGCCGACGGCGGCATCGACATCGCCAATGCCAACCCCAGCGCGGGCGCTGGCGCCGAGCTGACGGTCAGCGGCCCGGTCACCGCCGACGGCACGGGTGCCGACATCGCCCTCAGCGCCACCGGCAGCGGCGACATCGCGCTCGAAGGCACCGTCACCGCCGAAGACGACGAGATCGCCGTCAGCGCCGCGGGCGCCATCGACGGCCCGACCGATCCCACGCATGCGCTCGTGGCGCAGCGCGTCGAGCTCGACGCCGGCCTGGGCATCGGTGCCGCCACGGCGGTACGGACCCGAGCCGCGGTGCTCGATGCCGACGCCGTCAACGGCGCCATCGACCTCGACAACACCCTCGCCGACGCGGTGACGGTCGAGCAGTTGCGCAGCCGCAGCGGAGATCGCATCGACTTCGACCAAAGCGGCGGCGACGTCACCTTCAACGACGTCCAGACCGCGGGCACGGCGACCTTGGGCGCGGACGCGAGCATCGTCGTCGTCGGCAGCGGCATCAGCGCCGGCACCGCGAACGTCAGCGCGGGCGGCAGCCTCACCGGCGGCGTGATCGCCGCCGGCCTAGCCGACCTCGACGCCGGCGGCAGTATCGGCACGGCCAGTCGTGCGCTGGACACGAATGTCGAGCGCATCAACGCAAGGTCCGGCACCGGCGGGATCTTCATCGCCGAGGCGAGCGATCTCCAACTCGGCGCAACGGCTCCCGTGACAACCGGGGCGCCGGGTGCAGAGATCCGCGTGACCAACGGCGGCGCGCTTACCGTCGCCCAGGCCGTCACTACCACCGGCAGCGGCAATATCTCGCTGACCAGCATCGGTACCCAGACCGTCAACGCCGCCGTCACGGCCGGGGGGGAGGCCAGGCTGACCAGCAGCGCCGGCCAGCGCATCGACGCCGCCGTCAGCGCCGGCAACAATGCGACGCTCTCCGCCGCCGGCGGCATCACCCATGGTGCGGCCGGCCACGTGAGCGCGAATGGCGCCATCGTCGCCAATGCAGGCAGCGGTGCACTGACCATGGACGGCGGGACGCGCTACACCGCCGGCGGTCCGGTGCAACTGACCGCGGCGCAGAACATCGGCGTCGGCCGCGTCCAAGCGGGCACGGACCTGCGCGTGCAGAGCACCGGCGGGCGCATCCTCGATGCCAGCCCGTCCGGCGACGGCATCGGCAACGAGAACTTCCTCGGCCGCGACTTGATCCTGCTCGCCGCCACCGGCATCGGCGCCGTCGGCGACGGGGACATCGACACCGCGGTGGAGCGCATCGACGCCGTCACCGGCAGCGGGGACATCTACATCGGCGAGCGCGATGCGGTGACCTTCGGCTTCAACCAGGGCGTGAGCACCGGCTCGGGGGACATCGAGGGGAGCTCCGGCGGGACCATGACCATCGGCGCGCCGGTGTCGGCCGGCGGCAGCGACATCCTGCTGCGAGCCGGGAACGAGCTCTTGATCTTGTCGGACATTCGCACCGGCACGGGCGACATCGAGCTGTTTGCGAGCAGCAATATCCGCTCCATCGGCCCCGGTGTCATCAGCGCCTCGGTGAACGATCGCGGTTCCCTGGCGCTGCGGGCCGGGGGTGCTGTCGGCGAATCGGCTGCCCCGATCCTGATGGACATCGCGACGGTCGCGGCCCAGGCGGACGGCGGCGGGGTCTTCCTGACCCAGATCGACGGTGGGCAGGGCAACCTGATCATCGGCCGCACCACCGGCTCGCAACCCCTCGCCGGCATCACCGCCACCAACGGCAATGTCGAGGTCCGCACCCTCGGCGACGGCTCGCCGCCGGACCATGGTCGGCTCGACGTGACCGAGGATATCCGCATCATCGGCACAGGCGACATCCTGTTGGCGACGGAGGGCCCGAACAGCGACATCTTCATCAGCGCCCTGCTCATCGCCGACAACGGCACCACAACGCTCGACGCCGGCCGCCGCGTCCTCTCCACCTATGATCTCAGCGGCGTGCTGATCCAGAGCCAGATGGACGAGCTTGCGACGGTGGTGGACTCAACGCTGATCCTGGCGCGCTACTTCAGCGGCTCCCTCGCCGAGGCCTATGCGATCCCGGACTACGGGGTCGATGATGACGAGGACATCCTGTACCTCAGTGACGGGAACGAGGCGCTCTGGGGGCCGGCGGACGATGGCTCGGCAGGGCTCGATGACGACGATGACGGCGACGGCGACGAGTACGATCAGGAGCATGACCATGACTGAGCCGCGGCCCCGCCACATCCGCGCAGCCCTGCGCCGGCTATCGGCATGCGGCGCGAGCGCAACGCTCGCGGCACTGCTGCTCGCGGGCTGTGCGGCGACGCCGGTCGGCGACGACGGCACCGCGGTCGACCTCGATGTCGGCACGAACCAGAGCGGCGAGCCCTGCACGCTGTCGGGCCGCCCGGCGCCGGCGAAGATCGCCGAGGCCGGCGCGCGCTACTACAGCCTGCAGTGCGGGCGTTGGGAGCAGCCGAGCGGCTCGCTCTTCGTTGCCGGGGTCGGAGCCGGGTCGGCGGAGTCGCTGGCGCGCGACGGCTGGTGGCGCACGCGTCTGGAGCAGTTCCTCGACTGCGACGTCCCCACGGGCACCTCGGTGCTGGACGGCGTTGCGGCCATCGCCATGGACTGCCGGCTGCAGAAGGGCGGCTGGGCCTTCCAGGCGTTGGCGGTGCAGATCGGCGACAAGGTCTATCTGGCCGACAGCATCCCGAGCGCCTTCGGCCCGATGGAGCAGGCCATCGGCGCACTCAGCGGCCGGCGCGCGGCGGACGCCCTCGGTGGCGACGAGTCCGAAGAGATGCGCCGGCTGCAAGGTCGGCTCGCCGGCGCCGACTTCGACATCCGCGACATCACCCAGTACAACGACCTGCGCCGGCTCGCCCGCTACCACAATCGACGCGGGGAGTACGCGCTCGCCGAGCAGCAGTACCGCCGCGCGCTGACCGTGGCCGAGCAGGAGCGCGCGGAGCAGGTGGCCTTCCTCGCGATGCACATCGCCCTGGAGCTGAGCAACCAGCGCAAGTTCGACGCCGCCGAGGCGATGTTCGAGCGCGCCGATGCGGCCCTGCCCGGCTCCGGCAACGTCGGCGTCGACCGGGCGCGGCTCGCCGGCTATCGCGCCATGCATTTGGCCAACCAGCGGCGCAACGCGGAGGCCGCCGCACTCGCCGGCGAGGCCACCCGGCTCTTCCAGGCCCAGGGCTACGCCGGCGACACCGGCGCCTTCGACCTCACCGCCGGGCACGAATTCACGGCGACCTCCGGCCTGCTCACGGCCACCACAGGGGCGGATCTGCTTGCCAGCGAAGGCGCGAGCGCCTGGGCGAACGCCGTCAAGAGCAGCATGGTGGAGACCCGCACGCTGCTGAATCAGGGTCGGGTGGATGCCGCCGAGACGGAGCTTACGCAGGCACGCAAGCTCTATGCGCAGAACCCGCAGGCGCCGCGCACCTGGTCGGTGCAGCTCGACGTGCTCGGGGCCGAGATCGCCGAGCGCCGCGGGCAGCTCGGCAAGGCTGAGCGCCTGCTCAAGTCCGCCGTCGCCACCGACGCGGGCCTGGTCGGGCGCTCGCGCAGCGGCGGGCTGGCCTGGCTCGCGCTCGGGCGCATCAACGCGCGCCAGGGCAAAGAGGGGCAGGCGCTCAACGCCTTCCGCGAAGGCTTTGCGGTGTTTGCGGAGCAGGGCGGGAGCGTAGACGTGGACGCAGCCATGCCGTACTTCCGCATCGGCGCCAAGCGTGGCGGCAAGGCGCTCGCGGCGGAGCTGTTCGAGGCCGCGCAGCTTGTCACCAGCGCCACCGTGACTCGGCAGATCGCCGAGGTCACGGCGCGGCTCGAATCCGGCGACCAGGCCGTGAGCGGCCTGATTCGCGACATCCAGGACGCCCAGCGTGAGCGCGAGCGCGTGCGCGAGCAACTCGACGTCGCCGGCGCCGCCAGCGCGCCCGCCACCGAGGCGCTGCGCCGGCGCTACGAGGAGATCAACGCGGCGCTGCAGGGCCTGGAGCTGGAGGTTCAGTCCGCGTCGCCGCAGTACAACCAGCTCGTGCTGTTCGAGGCAATCCCGGTCGGCCGGGTGCAGCAGGGCCTGCGCGCCGGCGAGGGGCTGTC
This sequence comes from Thiohalocapsa sp. ML1, assembly GCF_001469165.1. Taxonomy (GTDB): domain Bacteria; phylum Pseudomonadota; class Gammaproteobacteria; order Chromatiales; family Chromatiaceae; genus Thiohalocapsa. Next base: position 7,196 of record NZ_JABX01000035.1, read on the forward strand.
GCAGCTCCTGATCGGCGCCGACGGCGGCGTCGGCTTCCTGGTCACCCGCGACGACATCCGCATCTATCCCGTCGAGCTGACCAGCGCCGAGGCGCGGCGCATCGTCGCCGCGCTGCGTGCGCCCGTGGAGGACCCGCTGGACATCCCGCCCTATCCGGTGGACGCGGCCTACCGGCTCTACCAGACGCTCTACGGACCCGTCACGGCGGAGCTGAGCGCGCTGCGGCACTTGGTCACCATACCGTCCGGCGACCTGTTGAGCCTGCCCTTCGCGATGCTCGTGGTGGAGCCGCCGCCGCCGGTCTCGGGCTTCGACTATTCCGGCGTCACCTTCATGGTCGCGCGGCACGCGCTGACGCTGGCACCGGCGGTGCAGTCCTTCGCGAGCCTGCGCGATGCCAAGCCGTCGCAGGCGCGCTATCCGTTCCTCGGCTTCGGCGATCCCCTCCCCGGCGGCAACACCTCTGCGGTGCTGGCCGGCGCCGGCATGACGCGCTCCGCGCAGTGCGCACAAGAGGCCGGGCTCATCGCCAACTTTGCGCCGCTGCCGGACACCGCCTTCGAGATCCGGGAGAGCGCGAAGGCCCTGGGCGCCGGCCCCGGCAGCGTCGTGCTCGGGCGCGCCTTCACGGAGCGGGCGGTGAAGCAGCGCCCGCTGGACCGCTACCGCATCGTCTCCTTCGCCACGCATGGTCTGTTGCCGAGCAAGCTCGCCTGCCTCAACGACGCCGCGCTGGTGACCACGCCGGGCAGTGGCGCCTACGCCGACGGCCTGCTGGAGGCGAGCGAGGTGGCGGCGGAGCTCAAGATGGACGCGGACCTGGTGGTGCTGTCCGCCTGCGACACCGGCGGCGGTGGCGAGAGCGGCGAGGCGTTGTCCGGTCTGGCGCGGACCTTCTTCTTCGCCGGCGCACGCAACCTGCTGGTCAGCCACTGGGAGGTCCCGTCGCTAACGACGACGGAGCTCTTGGTGCAATCCTTCCGCAAGCTCTCCACCCCCGGCATGACCAGCGCCGAGGCACTGCGCCAGAGCCAGCTCGGCATCATCGCCACCGGCGCTTACTCCCATCCCAAGGCCTGGGCGGGCTTCACGGTGGTCGGACACGGGGGCTGAGACCGGCGCTGGTCCGCGGCGCCGCGAGCCCCGTCTGGACTTGCCGGTGCAAATCCGCTGGTCGCCGCAGGTGAAGCGCGACGACACGGCGCTTGCAGGCAAAAGAGCCGAGGGTCAACACCCACAGAGCGGGATGCACTGATTTCGCGTCGCGGAGTCGACCTGGCGGTCGACTCTCCGCCGCGGCCCGGCCGCTGCACTCGTCAGGGCTGCCGGCCCCGACGGTGTCAGGCCGGGATGGCGGGCGACGCGGCCGCCTGCCGTGCAAGCCGCTCCCTGAGCGCCAGCGCGTTCTGCACCGCATAGCCGGCTTCGTCGTTGTCGAAGTAGCAGTAGACGTCGAGTCCCTTGGCGCACCAGGCGCGGATGGCGCGCGCCCAGTGCCCCAGCGCGGCGCTGTCGTAGCTGCCCTGGTAGGCGGCGCCCGGGCCGTGCAGACGGATGTAGACGAAGTCGGACGTGATGTGCGCGGGCGAGCGCCAGCCGTCGAGCTCGTAGATGCAGAAGGCGGCGTTGTGGCGCCGCAGCAGCGCGAGGGTCGTGTCGTCGATCCAGCTAGGGTCGCGGAGCTCGAAGGCCCAGCGGTGGCGGTCGTCCAGCCGGTCCAGGAAGGCGGCGAGGCGCTCGGTGTTGCGATGCCAGCCTGGTGGCAGTTGGAACAGGATGGGGCCGAGGCGCTCGCCGAGGATGTCCATGCGCGTCACCAGGCGGTCCAGGCTCTCCGCCGGGTCGTTCAGCTTCTTCATGTGCGTGATGTAGCGGCTCGCCTTGGCCGCGAAGACGAAGTCCGACGGCACCCGCGCGCACCAGCGCTCCAGCGTCTCCACGCTCGGCAGGTGGTAGAAGCTGCTGTCGATCTCGGCGCTGTCGAGCCGCGCGCCGTAGTAGTCGAGCCGCTTTGTCGGCGGCAGGTCCGGCGGGTAGAAGGGGCCCTCCCAGGCGTCGTAGTACCAGCCGGAGGTGCCGATATGCGCGTGCCCACGGTCGGCGACGAGGAGGCTCACGGCGCTATCTCTCGGTCGTCGCCGCAGGTGAGCCCAGGGCCAAAGGTCAAGGGCCGAGGGCCGGGGAGGGCTCCCTTGGCCCTCGGCCCTCGGCCCTTTGGCCTGCAACCGCCGTGTTGTCGTGAAACTTGCCTCATTAGCAAACTCGTGAAACTTGCCTTGTTAGCAAACACTTGGTGCCGTCAAGCAATCTAGGGCCTCAGCCCGGATCGGCGGCGTCGCCGCTGGTCAGGAAAGCCACCGGAAAGCGCCGTAGCAGGTCGGCGGCGCAGAGGCGCTCCGCGCCGTCGTCCGTGAGCGCCTCCAGCCCGCCGCCCGTGAGCCGGTCCTGCCAGTGGCGGGCGGGCACGTCGATGAAGGTGGCCTCCCAGCTCGGGTGCGCGAAGGGATCGCGCCGGGCGGCCTTGCCCAGGTCCACGGTGGTGGGCCGGGGCTCGCCGACGCCGTAGCCGAGCAGCAGCGGCGCCAAGAGCCGCGGCGCCACGGCGAGCGCGGCCTGGCCCGCGTGCACCCGCGCGAAGGCGATGACATGGTTCGCAAGCGGTCCCTCGACCCCGAGCGGCACATAGTCGCCTGCGGCGAAGAGCCTTGGTGTCTCGGCCCGAACCTTGAGCGCCTGGTGGATCAGGTGCAGCTTGGCGCGCCCCTCCGGGTGCCGCCACGAGGGCGGCGTGATGGGCGCGTCGGCACTCGGCTCCGGCAGCTCCGCGAGCAGCGCCCGGCGCAGCCGGAAGTCCACCGGCCGGCGATTGTCCGGATCCACCAGGCTGAGGGTGCCGAGCTCCGTGCCCTGGTAGATGTCCGGCACGCCCGGTGCGGCGAGCCGCAGCAGCGTCAAGGTCAGGCTGTTCAGCCGGCCGAGCTGGGCGATGGGCCGCAGCAGTAGGTCGAAGTCCTCCAGAAAGGCAGCGCTGCGCTCGGGGTCCATCACCGCGTCCACGAAGCCGGCCAATGCCTCCTCGTAGGCCGGGTCCGGGTTGGTCCAGGCGGTGTGGAGCTTGGCCTCGCGCGCGGCCTTGATCATGTAGTCGCGCACGCGCGCCTGCAGGCTCGTCTGGGCGGTGCGGTCCGGCGCCGTGCCGTTCTCGGGCTCCGGCCAGACGCCGAGCAGGGTTTGGTAGAGCAGGTATTCCGCGTTTGCGTCCGGCAGCGGCCGGCCCGCCGCGTCGGCGCGATGCAGCCGGCGGTTCAAAAGCCCCCAGCGCTGCACCCGCGCGCACCAGAGCCGCGGCAGCTCCGACAGCGCGGCGAGGCGCGCGCGGACATCCTCGGAGCGCTTGCTGTCGTGCGTGGAGCCGGCGAGCATGCCGTGCGGCCAGTCGCCCAGCCGTCGCTGGCAGGCGCGGTGGAAGGTCTCGATGTCGATGCCGCAGCGCTCGGGCTCCCCGCCCACGTCATTCAGCGCCACCAGCCGATGCCAGCGGTAGAACGCCGTGTCCTCGACGCCCTTGGCCGTGACCGGCGCCGTGTATTGCTGGAACTTGAGCGCGAGGCGCAGCACGCGCTCCCGATAGCGCTCGGGCTTGCCGTCGGCAATGTCCGTCAGCAGCACGTCGCGAACAAAGTCGAGCACGCTGAGATCCGGCGCGTCGGCGCGCCGGCGCGCCTCGGAGACGGCTTTTAGCACCTGATGGCGATCGGTGTCGGAGCCGCCGCGCTCGGACAGATAGGTCCGATACACCGGGAAGCACGCGACCACCTCCAGCAGCGCGCCGCGCAGCGCCTGCAGCGTGTAGTCGCGGGTGTGCGGGTCCAGCTCCGAGATGCGCGAGAGCTCGCTCGCGAGCAGGTGCAGCTCGCTCGCGAGCATGTGCTGCATGACCATCTGCTTGGCCTGGTAGGTCTCGTCGGCAAAGCCGAGCGCGCGGCCAGTGCACTCCGTGTAGCAGTCCGCCAGCGGCTCGGCGCCGGCGGGGTCCACCAGCAGCGCATCGCACAGGGCCGCAAACTCGTAACCGGTGGTGCCGTGCACGGCCCAGTCGGCGCGCAGTTGCTCGTCGGCGGCGAGGATCTTCTCGGCCAGGAGGTACAGCGGCCGGTCGTCGTCGCGTGGCGTGCGGGTCGGCGCCAGCACCTCGGCGGCCTTTAGTTGCAGGCGCTGGAAGTAGCCCGCCGGGTCGTAGAGCCCGTCGGGGTGGTCGATGCGTAGCCCGTGGATGCAGCCCTCGCCGATCAGCGCCAACACCAGCCCATGCACGGCATCGAAGGTCTCCGGATGCTCCATGCGCAGCGCCGCCAGGTCGTTGATGTCGAAGAAGCGCCGGTAGTTGATCTCGTCGCCGGCCACGCGCCAGTGCGCGAGCCGGTAGGCCTGCGCCTCCAGCAGCGCATGCAGCAGGCCCTTATCCGCGGAATACTCCTCGGCGCCGTTGTAGGCCTTGAGGCAGTCCTGGATGTAGCGCGCGAGGTCCGCGTCGTCGGCCACCAGCTCCGCGAGGCGCGCCTTGTGCAGCTCCTTGTCGCGGCGGCGTTCGGCCAGCGAGGCGGCGTCGAGCGCCTCGCGCCGCGGCAGATTGCCGAAGGCCGTGACCAGGCTTTCGAAGCTGGTGAGCGCCGGGCTGGCCTCGCCGCTGTCGCCTTTCAGGCGCTCGCGCAGCGCCGGCAGGCCGGGGCCGAGGATGCGCGGGTACTCACGCGGGTCAATGGGGAAGTGATGCTCGAAGTACTCGACGCGGAACCCGCCGCGGTCGAAGACGAGCTTGAGGTCGCCATGGTCCAGCACGTCGCCGTAGTGGCCGCCGAGCACGGGCACCAGCACCTTGCCGCGCAGCTCCGTCTTGAGCGGGGCCCAGTCGATATCGAAGAAGGCCGCGTGCCGGGCGGCGGGGCCGTTCTCCAGCACGTCCAGCCACCAGGCGTTGTCGGCGCCCATGATGCCGACGTGGTTCGGCACGATGTCCAGTACCTGGCCCATGCCGTGCTCGGCGAGCGCGGCGCAGAAGCGGTCGTAATCCGTGCGCTCCCCCAGCTCCGGATTGAGCTGGTCGTGTGCTACCACGTCGTAGCCGTGGGTGCTGCCGGGCCGGGCCTTGAAGTAGGGCGAGCAGTAGACGTGGCTCACGCCGAGCTCGGCGAGATAGGGCACCAGCGCCGCCGCGTCGGCAAAGCCGAAGCCCGCGTGCAACTGCAGCCGGTAGGTGGCGCGGGGGATGGTGGGCATGAGCGGCGCGGAGTCTGCGGGCGACGCGGCGGCCTCGGTGCCGGCCGTCTCGGGCGGCGCCGTGCCGGCGCAGGCCAGGGGCTCGTGGTCGAGGATCGGTGGCGGCTCGGCCGCACCGCCGCGCTCCCGGCGCAGCGCCGCGAGCATGCGCGCGACGGCGGGCTCCGCGAGCCAGTGCTCCAACGCCAGCGGCTGGCGCTGCTGGTAGCTCGGATAGGCCTTGCCGGCGCCGGGCAGGTTGGTCTGCTCGCGCTCGCCGAGCAGGTCTGCCACCTGCACCAGCAGCAGCCGCGCCGGCGAGCGGGCGAGATACAGCTGCACCGCGGTGACATGGGCCGGGGTCAGCTCGGGCACCGCAACGGGGTCCGTGCTCGTGTCCGCCGGCAGCAGTCCGGCGCGCTCCAGCGCGAGCAGGAGCCGCGTGCGGTCGTGGGTGCGTTGCAGCAGGCGCTCGGCGTAGTCCTCGGGGGTCGGGAACAGGCCAAGCTCGCGGCGCTGCTCCAGGTCCACGCCGGCCCAGAAGCCCGCGAGCGGCGGCAGGTCGTGCGTCGCGGCGGTGAGGAGCGCGTTGGGCTCGATGGCTTCGGGTGGCAGAAAGCCGCCGTCGGCGTCGCGCTCGAAGTACAGCACCCGCGTCGACAGGAGCCCCCAGTCCGGGATGGCCGCGCGCACCTCGTCCGGCACCGTGCCCAGGTCCTCGCCGATGATGACGCAGCGATTGCGCACGCTCTCCAGCGCGACGACGCCGAGCAGGTCCTGGAAGGGATAGCCGACGTAGGTGCCGGTGCCGCGTGGGGCGCCATCGGGCACCAGAAAGAGCCGCATCAGGCCCATCACATGATCGATCCGCAGTGCGCCTGCGTGGCGCATGCTCGCGCGCAGCTCCGCGGCGAGCGGCGCATAGGCGGCCTCGCGCAGCCGCTGCGGATGCCAGGCCAGCACGTGCCAGTTCTGGCCTTTGGGGCTGAATTCATCCGGCGGGGCGCCGACATGCGCGGCGCTGACATAGCGCTGCGTGGCGCCCCAGCGGTCCGCGCCGTCTGGCGCGGCGCCGACGGCGAGGTCGAGCGCGAGCCCGTAGGCCATGCCGAGGGATGCCGCCCGCGCCGCGGCACCGGCGAGCTGCTGCGCCGCGAGCCATTGCAGCCAGGCGTAAAACTCGACCCGCGCGGGCTCTTCGCGGGCGAAGGCTTGCACGGCGGGCGAGTACGGGTCCCGATACTCGGCGGGCCAGGCATCGAAGCCGCCGCCGTCGGCGTCCATGCGCTGCGCGTTCAGATGCTCGGCCAGCGCCTGGAACAGCGCAAAGCGCGCGAGCGAGTCGCCCTCGGACGCCAGGAACACGCGGAAGTCCTGCGCGCGCTCGCTGTCGTTGGCGAGGTGCTCGGCCTCGAAGTGACGGAACAGCCGTTTCAGCACGTCGAGCTTGGCGGCGGCGACGCCGGCATAGTCGATGCGCGGGCTGCCGCGCAGCGCCCGCAGCCCGGCCTGGAAGGCGTCGCCGTCCACGTACTCGCGCGCCGGCTCGCTCTCGAACAGCTCCGGCAGCGCCTCGACGTCGATGAACAGCGGGTTCAGATAGCGCCGGCTCGCCGGGCCGTAGGGGTCGGCCCGCTCCGGGCGGGTCAGGAACAGCGCGTGCAGCGGGTTCAGCGCCACCATGCCGGCGCCGGCCGCGGCGGCGACCTCCACCAGCCGGGTCAGGTCCGTGAAGTCGCCGATGCCCCAGTTGCGCGCTGAGCGCACCGCGGGCAGCGGCGTCACCAGGCCCCAGGTCTTTGCCGGCACGCGCGGCGGCTGCCAACACTGGCGCGGCGCGACGATGAGGGTGGTGGCGGCCACGGCCTCGCCGGCCGGGTCGCCCGGACAGAGCCGGAGCCGGTGATAGCCGAGCTCGGCCGGCGGCGACACCGAGAAGCTGCGGCGGCGCCAGCGCACGCCGTTCATCTCGCGCTCCGCCGCCACCGGCAGTGCGCTGAGGTCGATGGGGCCGACGTGCTCGCGGCCGTCTTCTTCGGTCAGTACGAAGCACCAGCGTGCGGCATCGGCCGTGTCCGGCAGCGTCAGCGTCAGCGTCGGCGCCGGGTCGCCCTGGCGGTGCACCAGCACCGGCGGCAACGGGCGGCTCCACTCGGCCTCGATGGCCGCCGCGAAGCTCTCGGCCTCGGTTTCCGGGTCGCCGGCCGGGACGCCCAGGGCGCGGAGCAGCGCGCGGCGGGTGGCGTCGTCGGTCTGGCGCTCCTGGCCGGCGAAGTCTCGGTACGTGGCCGCGATACCGAAGTGCCGGCAGAGTCGGTCCAGCTCGGGTGTGGGGTCCATGTCAGCCGGCTTGCTCAGGTTCCGGGGTTGCCGCGGAGGCCGCGGAGGCCGCGGAGGCCGCCGGGGTCAGATACCAGGCGACGCCCCAGGGCGGCAGCCGGCCGGCGGCGAGGGCCGACTCGGCGGTGGCGGGCTCCATGTGCAGGCGGTCGGTCGGGGCGAGCGCGGCCAGCGGCGTGGCGAGCGCTGCGTCTGCCAGCTCGCGCTCGCCGAGATTGGCGAAGAGCTGCAGGGTGGCGCCGTCGCCGAGCTGCCAGCGCACGCTGAGCCCCGTCTCGCCGATGACAACGGCGGTGCCGGACGCGCCGCCCATGCCGACGAGGCGTGGCACGATCTCGGTGCGGCGCAGGGCCAGGAGCCGGCGGTGGAAGCTGCGCCAGGCGCGATGCTCTGGCTGGTCCAGATCGGACCAGTCGAGCCGTGAGCGGGCGAAGGTCGCGGGGGCGTTCGGGTCCGGGATGGCCTGCTGCGCGGCCTCGTCGGCGAAGCGCAGAAAGCGCGAGAACTCCCGCCGGCGTCCCGCGGTGACGGCCTCGGCGAGGTCCGGGCCGAAGTCGCAGAAGAATAGGAACGGGCTGTCCGCGGCCACCTCCTGGCCCATGAACAGGAGCGGCGGCGACGGCGCGAGCAGCAGCACGGCGGTGGCCGCACGCACCGCCTCCGGGCGGGTGAGCTGGGGCAACCGCTCGCCGAAGGCGCGGTTGCCGACTTGGTCGTGGTTCTGGAGCAGATTCACGACGGCCGTGGGCGGCAGCAGGCGGCTCGGCTCGCCGCGCGGCTCGCCATGGCGAAAACCCGACGCCTCGCCCTGGTACGCAAAGCCCTCCGCCAGGCAGCGGCCGAGCGACCGGGCCGGCGCCTCGGCGTAATCGGCGTAGTAGCCGTCGCGCTCGCCCGTCAGCAGCACGTGGGCGGCGTGATGAAAATCATCGTTCCACTGCGCGGCATAGCGGCCGGGGGAGCGGGCGTCGCCCTTGAGGCGGTGCGCCTCGTTGGCGTCGTTCTCAAGCACCAGGTGCACGCGGCGCTGCTGGCCGGGACCGGCCTCCACGGCCCGGGCCAGATCGGTGAGGATGTGCGTGGGCGAGTCATCGGCGATGGCGTGCACGGCGTCGAGCCGGAGCCCATCGAGCCGGTATTCCTCGATCCAGTACAGCGCGTTCTGGATGAAGAAGTCGCGCACCGTCGGGCTGCCGTCGCCATCGAAATTGATGCCGTCGCCCCAGGGCGTCTGGTGGCGGTCGGTGAAGAACTGCGGCGCGTAGAGGTGCAGGTAGTTCCCCTCAGGCCCGAAGTGGTTGTAGACGACGTCGAGCAGGACCATGAGCCCGAGGGCGTGGGCCTGCTCGACAAAGGCCTTCAGATCTTCCGGGCGGCCGTAGCTCGCGGCCGGGGCAAAGGGCAGCACGCCGTCGTAGCCCCAGTTGCGACGGCCCGGGAAGGCCGCCACCGGCATCAGCTCCACCGCCGTGACGCCCAGGTCAGCGAGCTGCTGCAAGCGCCGCGCGGCGCCCGCGAAGCTGCCCTCGCGCGAGAAGCAGCCGACGTGCAGCTCGTAGATCACGGCCGTCTGCCATGGCATGCCGCGCCAGTCGGAGCCGGGGCCGGTCTGGTGCCAGCAGAAGGCGGTCGGGTCAATGACCTCGCTGGGGCCGTGCACGCCCTCGGGCTGGAAGCGCGACGCCGGGTCCGGCAGCGGCAGACGGCCGTCGCTCTGGGCGCCCGTGACGCGGTAGCCGTAGCGGCTGCCGGGGCCGGCGGCCTCGGTGGTGAGCTCGAACCAGCCGTTGCCGGCTGGCGTCAGGTCCAGCAGGTGCGGCTCGGCGTCGCCGTTGCTGATCTCCACCGCCACGCGCTCCGCGGCCGGCGCCCAGAGCCGAAAGCGCACGGCGCCGTCGTCGAGCTCGGCACCGAAGGGCATGCGGTGGCGGCTCGTGCTCAACGGGCGCCTCCGCGGGCCGACGCCGCCGCTTCGCGTCTGCGCGCTCGCCCGCTCGTGCCGGGTGTCCGGATCGAAATCGGAATCGAGGTCGTCGTGGCTCGCGGCTGCATGCGTTGCTCGGTCTGCGCTGGGGTTGCCATCCAAAGCGCGGATGCAGATGCCATACCAGCGCGCCGTCGGGGCGCCGCGCGAGCGGCTCCCGCGGCTTGCCCGGTCCGTGCCAGCCGCCGCCACGATCCACGCGCGCTCGCACATCATCCCGACGGGTGTTTTGCGCCAAACGCTGGTGCATATCCACCGCCGCAACGGCGCGGTGCCCCTACCCGTGGGAGCGGCTTCAGCCGCGATCCGCCAAGCCGAGCGCCAAGCGGCGTCGCGCTCGCGCGCCCGCGGCATTGCCGGACGCGCGCAAGGCTCTGGTCCGACGCGGGCAGGCGCTTGCCGGACGCTGGCAAGGCTCTTGCGACGAGCAAATTCAGCAGCAGTGGCGATGCCAACGGCGACCCGGCCGTCGGCACGGTGCGTCACTCATCCCCCGAACGACCGAACGACCGAAGGAGAGTACACCAGGCGGAGATACCACTATGGGAGACAACAGCATGCGACGCAAAGACCTGCTCCTCATGACCTGCCTGCTCGGCAGCAGCGCCGTCCTGCTCGGCCAAGGGGCCATCGCCCAAGTCGCCGAGCCCGGCCCTGAGAGCGCCATCGACCCGGTGGAGAAGTACCCCGGCTTCGCCGAGGGCAACCCGGACCTCATCGACACCCGCGGCAACGGCATTCCCTACGAGGGGCCGCCGGCCACCGAGCAGCAGGTCGGCACCGACGATGTCGAGCGCTATCCGGACCCGGTCGCCGAGGACAACCCGGACCTTGGCCCGAACGTGCCCGACAGCCCGCCACCGTACAGCGACGAAACCGACGTGCACGGCGCCTTCGATGAGGGCAATCCGGACCTGAGCCGGTGAGGAAGGGGCGAGGGGCTAGCACCTAGCCCCTAGCACCTAGCACCTAGCACCTAGCACCTGGATTGCTTGACAGCGCCAAATGCTTGCAGATGAGTCAAGTTTCACGACGACAAGGCGCTTGCAGGCAAAAGGGCCGAGGGCCAAGGGAGCCCTCCTCGGCCCTCGGCCCTCGGCCCTTGGTTCATCTGCGGCGACGACCGGATTGCGCAAGAAAGCGCTCCGCGTCCTGGTCGGTCTGAGGCTCTGCCTTCCTAGCCCCTAGCCCCTAGCACCTAGTACCTGTCCAATGAGTCAACCCGGCACAGCGCCGACCACCCCGGCCTCCGACCCGCTTTGGTACAAGGACGCGATCATCTACCAGACGCACGTTAAGGCCTTCTTCGACACCGACGGCGACGGTTCCGGCGACTTTCGCGGTCTGACTGCAAAGCTCGACTACGTCCGCGAGCTGGGCGTCAACTGCATCTGGGTGCTGCCGTTCTTCCCGTCGCCGATGCGCGACGACGGCTACGACATCTCGGACTACCGCAACGTCTACCCGCCCTACGGCACCCGGCGAGACTTCCGCCGCTTCGTCAGCGCCGCGCACCGGCGCGGCATTCGCGTCATCGTCGAGCTGATTATCAACCACACCTCGGACCAGCATCCGTGGTTTCAGGCCGCGCGGCGGGCGCCGCAGGGCTCGCCCAAGCGCAATTTCTACGTCTGGAGCGACGACGACAAGCGCTTCGCCGAGACGCGCATCATCTTCACCGACACCGAGTCGTCCAACTGGACCTGGGACCCGGTGGCGGGCCAGTACTACTGGCACCGGTTCTTCTCCCACCAGCCGGACCTGAACCACAACAACCCGAGCGTGGTGCGCGCGATGACCCGCGTCATGCGCTTCTGGCTGGATATGGGTGTGGATGGGCTCAGGCTCGATGCCATCCCGTATCTGTGCGTGCGCGAGGGCACCAACAACGAGAACCTGCCGGAGACGCATGCCGTCATCAAGGAGATGCGCCGGGTCGTGGACGCGCACTACGAGAACCGGGTGTTCCTCGCTGAGGCCAACCAGTGGCCGGAGGACGTGCGCGACTATTTCGGCGATGGCGACGAGTGCCACATGGCCTATCACTTCCCGCTGATGCCGCGCATGTACATGGCCCTCGCCCAGGAAGAGCGCCACCCCATCGTCGAGATCATGGAGCAGACGCCGGAGATCCCGCCCAACTGCCAGTGGGCCATCTTTCTGCGCAACCACGACGAGCTGACGCTGGAGATGGTCAGCGACCGCGAGCGCGACTACATGTACCGGACCTACGCGGCGGACCCGCGCATGCGGGTCAACGTCGGCATCCGCCGGCGCCTGGCGCCGCTGCTCGGCAACGACCCGGCCAAGATCCGGCTCATGGTGAGCCTGCTGCTGTCCATGCCCGGCTCGCCGATCCTGTACTACGGCGACGAGCTGGGCATGGGCGACAACATCTATCTGGGCGATCGCAACGCCGTGCGCACGCCCATGCAGTGGTCGCCGGACCGCAACGCCGGTTTCTCCCGCGCGGACCCGGAGCGGCTGTACCTGCCGCCCGTCATGGACCCGATCTACGGCTACCAGTCCGTCAACGTGGAGGCGCAGAGCCGAACGCCGTCGTCGCTGCTGAACTGGATGCGCCGGGTGATCGAGGTGCGCAAATCGCAGAAGGTGTTCGGTCGCGGCGTCATCGAGCTGCTGCATCCCGGCAACCGCAAGATCCTCGCCTACGTGCGCCGTTACCGCCGCCCGGCGGACGTCGCGGACCACGCCGCACCCGTCGCCCGCGCCCCCGGCGGCACTACGCTCGATCCGGGCGGCGCCGAAGACGCCGACCGCGCCGTCGAGCCGGACGACGTGGTGCTCTGCGTTGCGAATCTGGGCCGCGGTGCGGAGCCCGTGGAGCTTGACCTGTCGCACCTCGCCGGGCGCGTGCCCATTGAGCTGCTGGGACAGACGCCGTTCCCGCCCATCGGCGAGCTGCCTTACCTGCTGACGCTGCCGGGGCACGGCTTCTACTGGTTCCTGCTATCGCAGGACGCTGACGCGCCTGCCTGGCACGACGAGCGCGTGACGCCGCCGCGACTGTTGACCTTGGTGCTGCCGGAGGGCTGGCAGAGTCTCCTGCCGGAGCGCGCCGAGCGCCCGCGCACCGCCTACCGCGCACTGGCCCTGCTCGCGGAGCGGGTGCTGCCGAGCTACCTCGGCCCGCGCCGCTGCCGTACCCGGCACTGCGCGCTGCCGGCGGAGCTGCGCGTGGAGGCGGCCGAGCCCTGGCGCGACCGCCTGCTGCTGCTGCTGCGCCTGACCCAGGCCAGCGGCGTCGGCCCGGCCGAGCGGCTGTTTCTGCCGCTCGCCATCCAATGGCAGCAGGGCGATGCCGAGCTGCCGACGGTGCCCTCCGCGGCGACGACACTCGCGCAGGTGCGCCGCCACGCCACGCCGGGGTACCTGTACGAGGCCTTTGCGGACGCGGGCTTCGTGCAGGCGCTGGTGCGCGACATCGGCGCCGGTGCGACGCTGCCCCTCGGTGCCGGCGCGCTGCATCTGCGCCCCACCGGCGCCTTCGCCGAGCTGGCCGCGGAGGGACTGGACGCGCCGGTGCAGATGCTGATCGAGGACGCCGACAACGGCGCCGTGCTCGGCGACCGGCTGCTGTTGAAGACGCTCCACTGCGTGGTCGAGACCGAGACCGAGACCGAGACCGAGACCGAGACCGAGCCCGAGCCCGCGACCGAGGCATCGGCGGCCCGGGTGGAGCCGCTCGTCGAGATCGGCCGCCACCTCACCGAGGTCGCGCGCTTCGCCGGGGTGCCGGCGCTCGCCGGCCACGTCGACCATGCCGAGCCGACAGGGCCGGGTTGTACCCTCGCGCTCCTGGAGCAGTTCGTGCCGAATCAGGGCGACCTCGCCGGCCGCATCCAGACCCTGCTGCGCCGCCTCTGCGACGAGCACTTCTGCGCCCGCGGCGATGACAGTTGGCGCGAAGACCCGGGCCAGATCAGCTTCGAGGGCCTCATCGCCCGCGCCGGCACCCGGCTCGCCGAGATGCATGGCGCGCTCGCCGTGCCCGATGGCAACCCTGCCTTCCGCCCGGAGCGCCACGCCGCCGCCGACGCCGGCGCCTTCCGGCAGCGGCTGCGCGCCGCCGTTGCCGACGTGCTCGGACGGCTGGAGGCGCGGCAGCAGACCATGGCCGAGCGCGAGCGCAGCCTCGCCGACGCGCTGCTCGTGGAGCAGCAGCGTATCGACGGGCTCCTCGACGCCTGGAGCGCCGCCGGACTCGGCCCGGTGCGCTGCCGCGTGCATGGCGACCTGCGCCTGGAGCGTGTGCTCGTTGCCGGGGAAGACGTCGTCTTCATCGGCGCCGGCGGCCCCGCCGACCGGCCGCCCGCGCCGCGGCGGCGGAAGCTGCCGCCGCTGTCGGACCTGGGCCGCCTGCTCGCCGCCTGCCACGAGACCGTCGCCGAGGTCGCCGAAGCCATGGACACGGAGCATCCGGACCTAGGCGGGCGCCTTGGCGAGCCCATCACCCGCTGGCGGCGCGACATGCTCGGGCTGCTCGTGAGCGCCTACGCGGCGGCGGCCACGGAGCCCGTGCTGCCGGCCGGCGGCGATGCGGAGCTGATGCAGAAGGCGCCCTGGCTCTTCGCCCTTGATGCCGCGCTCCGGCGCCTTGACGCCGCGCTGACGCAAAGCCCCGAGCGCACCGCCACCGCTCTGGGGGCAATGCTGAGCCTGCTGCGCGATGGCGCGGAGGCGACGGCGCCCGGCTGAGCGTTTGAACGCGCCGCGGGAGAGGTTCAAGATGCCAGGCTTCTTGTCCCACTCCGGTTTCGCCTGATGCACCGCACTCTCTTCGCCATTGCAACCACCTTTGGGCTCGCCGCCGTGCTGCTCGGTGCCTTCGGCGCGCACGGGCTCGAAGGCCAGGTGAGTGCCGAGCGCCTGACGGTCTGGGAGACCGGCGCGCATTACCTCGGCTGGCATGCGACGACGCTGCTGGTGATCGCGCTCTTGGGCGTGGAGCGTCTCGGCCCGCCGGCGCGCATCGCGGGTTGGATCATGGCCGGTGGTGCCGCGCTGTTCAGCGGCAGCCTGTTCCTGCTGGTGCTGACGGACACCCCGGCGCTCGGCGCCATCACGCCCTTCGGCGGCCTTGCGCTGGCCGCGAGCTGGGGGCTCCTGCTGTTCGCCGCGGTACGCGGAACCGGGCCGACCCGCTGCGGCTGAACGGTCGGCCGACTGCCCGACACCGCCATGCGCCGCGATCGCATCTACACCCCGCAGCCGCTGGCCCCGGGCGCTCGGGTTGAGCTGGAGGCCGGCCCGAGCCGCCATGTGGCGCAGGTGCTGCGGCTCGCCGCCGGTGACCAGCTCCTGTTGTTCAACGGGGACGGGCACGACTACGACGCCCGCCTGGTCGCCGCCGACGGGCGCGGCGCCGTCGCCGAGATCGCGCAGGCCGGCCCGCCGGAGCCCGCGCCGACGCTGGCCGTGACCCTCGCCATCGGCATCTCGAAGGGGGAGCGCATGGACCTGGTGCTGCAGAAGGCCGTCGAGCTGGGCGCCACGGCCCTGGTGCCGCTGTTCACGGAACGCAGCGTCGTGAAGCTCGCCGAGGAACGCCGCGACAAGCGGCTGCGCCACTGGCAGGGCATTGTCATCGCCGCCTGCGAGCAGAGCGGCCGGCGCCGGCTGCCGAGCCTGGCGGCACCCCAGCGCCTGGCGCCCTGGCTGGAGGCCCCCGGCGCGCCGGAGCACACCGGCTTGCTGCTGCACCACGCGGCGGCACAGGCGCTGCCGGCGCTCCCCGCGCCGCCCACGGCCCGGGTCACGCTGCTGGTCGGCCCGGAGGGCGGACTGGCGCCGCCGGAGCGCGAGCTGGCGTTGCAGCATGGCTTCGTCGCCGTGCGCCTCGGGCCAAGGGTCATGCGCACCGAGACCGCCCCGCTCGCCGCGCTGGCGGCGCTGCAAACCCTGTGGGGGGACTTTCGCAACTGATGGCGTAGACGAAGGGCCGAGGGCCGAGGGCCGAGGGCCGAGGAGGGCTGCCTCGGCCCTCGGCCCTTGGCCCTCTCGGGCGCGCTCAAGTCAATGCCGGCGCGAGCTCGATCAGCGCGCGGCCGACGGCGTCGAGGTCCGGCACCGCGCAGCGCAGGTTGCCGAGCCGCAGCCCTGCCGCCGTGAAGGGCTCGCCGGCGGATGGCTCCGGCTGCGGCTCGCCATCGCGCAGCAGCAGCATCGACGGGACGCCGTTGGCCGCGAACGCGACCGCTTCGATGCCGATGCGCGCATCGAGCAGCGGGCAGATCACCGCGCGCATGCGCGTCGCGGCCGTGGGCTCCCGGCCGTGTGGCGCCGCGGGCGGCGCCGTGGCGGCGTCGGCGCCGAGCCACAACAGCGGCACATTGCGCCCGTGCCAATGCACGCTGCCGAGCAGCGCGGTCAGCAGCGCCGGCGGCGCGGCCGGCGCCAGCGCCACGGGCGTCGGCGCCGCGCAGCGCACCACCTCTAGCACCAGCGCGGCGGGCAGGAGCCAGCGCCGCCCGCCATCGTCCCAGGTCAGTGCCTGCATCGGCACCGGCAGGCGCACGCTTGCGTGCCCGCCCATGGCTCAGGCGTTGCCGGTAAAGAGCAGCAGGGACTCGATCTGCGCCATGAGCTCGTCCTCGGCGAAGGGCTTGGCGACGAAGCGGTCCACGCCCGCCGCTAGGGCCTCCGCGCGCTGCGGATCGGCGGCCATGGAGGTAATCATGATGATGGGCAAACGGCGCAGGTCGTCGCTGTCGCGCACCCAGCGGGTGAGCTCGAGGCCGTTCATGCGCGGCATGTCGAGGTCCACGAGCAACAGGTCCGGCTGGCGGCTGCGCAGCATCACCTGCGCCTCGATGCCGTCGCGGGCGGTGGTCACGGCCATGTTCTCGCGCGCCAGCAGGCGCTGCGCGACGCGGCGCACGGTCTCGGAGTCGTCCACCACCAGCACCCTGGGCCGCGTGTCCGCGGGGCTGGCGGCCTGCGGCTGGCGTAGCGCGCGCAGCAGCGCCGGCAGGTCCGCGAGCAGCGCCACGCGCCCGTCCGGCAGCACCGTGCCGCCGGACAGCCAGCGCAGCGCCGCGAGCGGCGGCCCGAGGGGCTTCACCACCACGCGCTGGCTCTCCAGGAGCAGGTCCACCTGAAACGCGACCCGCTCCGCACCGGCCGCCACCAGCAGCACCGGCAGCCAGCGCTGCTGCGGCGGCGTCGGCACGGCGCCCGGATTCAGCGCCCGCTCGATGGGCTCCACCGGGAAGACCTCGCCGCGATAGGTGACCAGCGCATCGCCGGCGATCAAGCGCTCGCGCTCGACCCTGGCCACCGCGAGCGCGGTGCCGTGCGGCACGGCGAGCAGCGTGTCGGCGGCGCTCACCAACAGCGCCTCGACAATGGACAAGGTCAGCGGCAGGCGCACCGAGAAACGCGCCCCGCGGCCCGGCTTGGAGGCGAGCGCAAGCTCCCCGTTCAGCGAGGTCACCTGGGTGCTGACCACGTCGAGGCCGACGCCGCGGCCCGCGTCCTGCGTCAGCGCCGCGGCGGTGGAGAAGCCGGGCTTGAGCGTCAGCGCCATGAGCTCGCGCTCGGACACTTGTGCATCCGCCGCGATGAGGCCTTGCGCCAGCGCCCGCTCGCGCAGCCGCTCGGGGTCCATGCCGGCGCCGTCGTCGGCGATGTCGATGAGCACGTCGTTGCCTTCTCGGGCCACGCCGATGCTGACCTGGCCCACCGGCGGCTTGCCTTGCGCCGCGCGCGTCGCCGGTGGCTCGATGCCGTGCACGACGGCGTTGCGCAGCAGGTGCTCCAGCGCCGGCACGAAGCGCTCCAGCACATTGCGGTCGAGCGCGACGTCGGCGCCGCGCAGCACGAGCTGCGCGCGCTTGCCGTGGTCCTCCGCGGTGCGCCGCACGAGCCGTGCAAGGCGCGTCTCGATGCGGCCGAAGGGCAGCATGCGGGCGCCGAGCAGGTCGTCCTGCAGGGACTCGGCGATGCGCATCTGCTGGCGTAGCAGGTCGGCGTTGTCGCGCTGTAACTCGCCGATGGCGGCGGCGACGGCGCGGGACTCCGCGAGCAGGGCGGCGGACTCCCGCAGCCCGGGCAGCACCTCGTCGATCTCGTCTTCCGGCACCGGCACCGGCGCCGGCAGCGCCGGCGGGCCGGCCTCCACCAGCGCATCGATGCGCCGGCCGATGCGCCGCAGGCCGTCGTCGAGCTGCGCGAGCCGAAAGCCCAGGCGCGCGTTCTGCTGCACCAGCCGTGCGCGGTAGGTGCCGACCTCGCCGGAACGGTTGATGATGGCGTCGAGCCAGTCGGTGCCGACCCGCAGTTGCGTCGCCGGATCATCGCGGGGTGCAGTCGGGGCATCCGTGTCCGTTGCCTCCGGCAACGGCGCCGGCGTGGGATCGGCGGCCGCCGACGGCGCCGGCGCGGGCTGCAGAGGTTCCGGCACCGGCGCCGCGGGCGCCATGATGCCGGTCGTCTCTGCATCCGAGCGGGCGGCGGCGAGCTCCGCAACCAACGTGTCGGCGAGCATCAGCGGCGCGCCCTGCCGGGCGGCGTCGAGCTGCTCCGAGAGGGCGTCCAGCGTGCGTTGGAGCAATAGCGGGAGCTGCGCGACGGTGGCGGGTGCGAGGCTTTCGGTGCCGGCGAGCAGGGATTCCGCGGCGTGGCTCAGGTCGCCCAGCGGCGCGAGCCCCGCCATGCGCGCACTGCCCTTGAGCGTGTGCAGGCGGCGCCGGGCCAGCGCGAGCTCGTCGGCACCGGGGCCGGCGGCAGGCCAGGCGCGCAGTTGCCCGTCGAGGGCATCGATGATCTCCCGCGCCTCCTCGGTGAAGACCTGCACCAGACCCTCGCCGTCCAGAAGCTCATCGAGGCCCTCGTCGGCGAGCATTGCAGCGGTCGTGGCCGGCGGCTCGGCCGGCGGCTCGGCCGGCGGCGCCGCGGCGGGCTTCGGTATGGCCTCGGACTGCTCGCCGGGGCCGTCGCCCGGGGCGTTATCGTCGGCGTCGAGGGCGCGGGCGGGCGCCGTCGGCGTGGCCATCTCCGGCCGGGCCGCCTGTGGTCCGCTGTTGAGCAGCCGCAGCGGGATCACCTTGGCGCCCTGCGGGTTGGCGGCGGCGGCGAGCAGGGCCTTGGCGGTGCGCACCAGGTTCGCGGTGGGGGCCTTGCGGCGCTGCGCTTCGGCGTCGATGATCTCGGGCAGCAGCGCGACCAGGTCGGCGAGGAAATCCGCCGCCGTCACGTCGGCCGGCAGCTCCCGGTCCAGCAGGTGCTCCAGCACGCTCGCCGTGTTGCGGGCCAGGTCGGCAAGGTGCCGCGCGCCGACCAGGCTGCCGCTGTTCTTCAGCGTTTGGAAGGAGCGGCGCAGGATCGACAGCGCCACGTCGTCGTGGCGGTCCCTGGACCAGCGCTCGTGCTGCATGCGGATGGTATCGAGCTCGTCCTGCGCCTCGTCCAGGAACAGGTTCAGGAACTCCAGGTTCACCGACTGCGACACCTCGGACCAGGGCAGCGAGTCGCTGGCCTCGGAGTCGCCGTCCACCTCCTCGTTCGGGCGCAGCAGGCCGGACAGGCGCTCGATGGCGTAGTCCGCTTCGGCAATCATGCGCACGTCCGTCATGTCGCGCTCCAGCCGGTCTTCGAGGTGAATGTCCACGGCAGCCAGCGCGCGAGCAATGAGCTCGACGCCGGCCTCGCCGGGGAGCTGGCTCGGGTCCAGATAGCGGATGCGCAACTGCGTGGCCAGCGCGTCCAGGAGCCGCGCCGGCTCGGCCTCGCCGATGCCGCGCAGCGTGCCGGCGACGGCCTGCAAGGTGCGATAGGTGTCGGCGAGCTGCCCGCTCTGGCCGGGCTTCATCGCCCCGCTGCCGATGGCGTTGCGGGCGCCGGCCAAGGCGCTGCGGGCATCGCGCATGCTCTCCGCCGCGGCGTCGCGCGCGCGTGGCGCGGCGCGCTGGATGGGCGGGGTGTGCGGCGGTGCGGCCAGCTCGGCGCAGGCGGCGAGCTCGCCGTCCACCAGGCGCAGCGTGCGCAGCACATCACCGAGCCGGCCGGGGTCTGGCGAATCCAAGCTGCCGTCGAGCTCGATGGCCTCGGCGCAACGGCGGATGCGTTGGGCCGTCGCCTCCTGGCCGAGGGCCGACAGAGACTCCGCGAGGCGCACCAGGCGCCGCGGCATCGCGGCCAGCACAGCGGCGCTCGGCGGCTCGCCGCCGCGCAACAGCGGCGCGGCGATGGCGTCGAGCTCCCGGCGGAGCGCGTCCAGCATCGGTGCGGTGTCGTGCTCCGTGGACTGGCCGACGCCGTCCGGCTCCTCGTCATCGGTGAGGCGACGGCCGAAGATGCGCTCCAGCTCCTGCACCGCCGGCGATGTGGACGGCAACTGCGCCATACGCGCGAGCAGATCTCCGAGCAGCGCCGTCGCCAGGTCCGCGGGCCATTCCGGCGTCGATGCCGTGAGCGGCTTGAGGATCTTGTCGATGCGCCCGATGACGGCCTTGGTTGGGGCATCCGCCTCCAACTGGCCGTCGAGCAGCCCGTCGACGACGGCCTCCGCGCCAAGGAACAGCTCGTGCACCGGTCCCTGCTTAAAATAGCGGCGCATGTGGTTGAACAGGCGCGAGAGCCCGAGCAGGCCCTCGTGGGCGTTGTCGCCGTTGAACCAGCGCACGAGGTAGCGATGGAAGTGCGGGCGCACCTTCAGCGCCAGGCGCACCAGTGCCGCCAGCGAGTCCGACGCGACCTGCTCGTTCTGCGCGAGCACGGAGGCCGGAATCAGCAGCTCCGCCGAGCTCATCGGCGGCACACCGCGGGAATGACGCAGGTCGTTGATGCTGGCGAGCAGGGCCAGCGGGTCCTGGTGCTCGCCGGCGTCGGTGTGGCGCAGGTGCTCATCGAGCTGGACCACTGCGAGCGCCACGGACTGCCGGGCCTGCTCGGCGTCGACGGTCGCATCCTTGAGGATCTGCTCGCAGGTGCGCTGCATCTCCTCGGCGAGCATGGACGCGGCGGGCAAGGGCAGCGCCATCAGCACGGCGCGCATCTCGAACAAGAGCGTCACCGCGTCGGCCGTGTCGCCGCCGCTGCGCACCTGGGTGCCGATGCGCGCGAGGTTTGTGACGAGCTCCTCGCGCACCCACTTGAGGCCGCCCTTGGATCCATGTCCCGCCATGATTAACCCTACGCAATAAATCTAAGTGCGTGAGTTTACGACTAACAGG
The DNA here is from genome assembly GCF_001469165.1 of Thiohalocapsa sp. ML1. Classification (GTDB taxonomy): domain Bacteria; phylum Pseudomonadota; class Gammaproteobacteria; order Chromatiales; family Chromatiaceae; genus Thiohalocapsa. The sequence goes on from NZ_JABX01000035.1 coordinate 27,972, forward strand.
GGGTACCTCCTAACCATCGCGCGTGGAATCACGGATGGCGAGGCTCAGGGAAGGCGCCTTGTACGCCCAAAAGTGGCGAAGGGCGCGGGCGGAGCTGGGATCACCCTGGGCGTACGCTCAAGAATAACCGGTACACTCGTTGCTGCGGAGCTCGATGTTGGGCGATCGCGATCGATGGTGACAAATGCGGTTATGGGTAGGATTTCGATTTCGATTTCGATCCCGACGAACGGCGGGCGGAACGTGACTGTCGGAGATGGGGTTGTATCAGTTGTTGTTGGACGGTGCCTTGGTCGTCTCCGTTCAATACGACGGCGGCGGTGGCGCCCGGGTACAGCCGCGATCCGCGCAGTGCGCGACCTTGAGATCGCCGTTGGTCTCGTCGTAGTAGACCACCACGGGCAGGCCGTCGCGGCCCACGGCCACATCAATGTGCCATCCCACCGAGCCCTGGGAGTCCAGCGTCACCACGGTGGCGTCGGCACAGTCCATATCGGGGCAGTGCGCGAGCTTGATATCGCTATTGCTGTGGTCGTGGTAGGCGATGATCGGGCGTCCGTCCACGCCGAGCGCCACGGCCGGACTCGCGCCGACGGAGCCCTCTGCGTCCACGCGTTGCAGGGTCACGTCGTTGCACAGCGGGTCCCGGCAGCGTGCGGCCTTGAGGTCGTCGTTGAAGAAGTCCCAGTAGACGATAAAGGGCAGGCCCAGGGCATCGAGCACGAGGTCCGTGCCCATGCCGACGCCGCCCAAATCCACGGCGGTGGACTCGACCCCAGAGCAGCCCCGGTCGCTGCAGCGGGCGACCTTCAGGTCGCGCCGGCTCGCGTCGAAATAGCTCAGCACCGCAAGTCCGTCGGCACCCACCGCAATGGCGTTGTGCCAGCCGGCGTCGCCGGCGGTGTCGATGGGCCGCAGCACGGCGCTGTTGCAGCCCGGGTCGCGGCACAGCGCGACGAGCAGGTCGCGGTGGTTGCTGTCGTAGTAGCTGATGATGGGTAGGCCGTCTTCGGGCACGGCGATGTCCACGAACTTGCCGACGTCACCCGAGCTGTCCACGTCTACGATATCGGCCGTGAAGCAGCCGGCGTCGCGGCAGCGTGCGGCCTTCAGCACGCCGCGCTCGTTGTCGAAGTACGCAATGACGGGCAGCCCGTCGGCGCCGATGGCGAGCCCGATGGACCAGCCGACATCGCTGTCGGCGTCCACTACCGTCTGGCGCACGTTGGTGCAGGCCGGGTCCGCGCAGTGGGCGACTTTGAGGTCGCGGTTGCCGTAGTCCAGGTAGGCGACCACCGGCAGACCGTCGCCGCCGATGGCGATGGCCGGTGACCAGCCGACATCGCCCGCGGTGTCGAGGGTGCCGAGCCGGTTGAAGCCGCCGACGGGCTCGGGCGGCGGCGGCGGCGCCGGCTTGGCGGCGCCCTCGCCGAGCTCCAGGCTGAAGGCGTCGAAGCGCGAGCGGTCGTCCCCCGCCACCACCCGCAGGATGTGACTGCCGGGCGTCACGCCGGGTGGCATCGGCCCCGCCTCGATGTAGGTCTGCGTCGCCTCGCGCACCGGCAGGGGCATGCTGTCGAGCGTGACTGTCGGCAGTCGGAGGCCGAAGTGCTCACCCCGGATGCGCAGCACCTTCGTCTCCGGGTCCAGGCTCGCCCCCAGAATGATGAGCTGCGGGTTGTCGAGCCACTCGTAGGACTGAGCACCGCCGGCCACGGGGAGCCCCAGGAGCAGCAGCATGGACAGGAGCCTGAGCATGGGGGGCGTGTGACGGAGCAGGATCTCGGCGAAACGGGTATTGGCGATGCGCGGACCCGAGCCGCGGCGGCCGGCGCACGCGCGGTCCGCCGGCTGCGGCTGTGCCACGCCGACGATGGCCCGAGCGCTCTGAATGTTACACCGCGGTGCAGACCTGCTTTCGGACACTGCGCACGTTGCCCGCTATTGGCCGCGCCCTGATCGCTTGCCCCGGCAGGCCCGGCCGAGCGCTGCGGGCAGATGCACGCCGCAGTCCGGTGCAAATGCCCGTGCAACGGATCGGGGCTTGACCGCCCCCGCGCGTCGTACGCGGGCGCCACCGCGGGCGCGATGGCACCGAATGCGCCCCACTCCGGAGGACTGGAAGACAAGCGCTATTGAAATTATGGAATTCCACTATGCGCACGCTGGACATCCAGCGCGCTATCCCCCAACATGCACAGGGCCACCCAATCCCGGAGCATCGCCATGACAGACGCCCGACTGCTGCGCCGCCACCGCGCCTACTACCCCGGCTGGGCGCAGCCTTTTGGCCTGTGGGAGCTGCTGCGGGATGCGCGCGTCGACCTGCGCTGGCTGCTGGGCGACGGCGAGATCGGCCTCGTGCTGGATCCGTCCGTGCGCACGCAACTGCGCGGTGGCGACACCGAGTGCTTGGGTGGCCTCTTCGCCGACGCCGCGCCCCCGGCGCCGAGCGGCGAGCCCCGGCGGCTGGCGGTGGCGCAGAGCCGGCCCGCCCTCATCGATGTCGGCGGCGAGACGCTCCGGCTCGGCCGGCTCACGCTGCGGCAGTGTCCGGCCGCGATCATGGACCGGGTCCGCCGGCTGCTGACACCGGGCGCGGAGGTCCATTTGTTCGAGAGCTTCCATCCGTTCCTGAACCCCGGCACGCGCATCCTGACGCTGTCGCGCCGGGCACCGCTTGCGCTGGTCTACCGGGAGCTCGGGCCCGCGCTGATCCGCGCCGCGCCCTTGGCCACGCCCACGGCGCCACGCCGCCTGCTCGAGGCCGCCTGCGCCTGAGCGCCGGCTGGCCGGGCTGTCCGCCCGCGCGCCGGCTTTGGGTCACAGGCGCCCGGGCACCGGCGCGGCGCCGTGCATGCTACCGTTGCGGCTTTCCGCCCTGACCCCAGAGTCCGATGCCCGACCGGTACCCGCTCGTCCTCGTGGACGCTTCCGGCTATCTCTTTCGCGCCTATCACGCGCTGCCGAAGCTGACCAACTCCCGCGGCGAGGCCACCGGCGCCCTCGTCGGCGTGCTGAACATGCTGCGCAAGCTCATCGACGAGCAGCGGCCCGACTATATCGGCGTGGTCTTCGACGCCTCCGGGCCGACCTTCCGCGACCGCCTCTACACCGACTACAAGGCCAACCGCCCGCCGATGCCGGATGAGCTGCGCGAGCAGCTCGCGCCGCTCAAGGAGATCATCCGCGCCATGGGGCTGCCGCTCTTGGAGGTGCCCGAGGTCGAGGCCGACGACGTCATCGGCACCCTCGCGCAGCGCGCCACCGACGCCGGCCTTGCGACGCTGATCTCCACCGGCGACAAGGACATGGCACAGCTCGTGAGCGAGCACGTCACGCTGGTCAACACCATGTCCGACACGGTGCTCGACCCGGCCGGCGTCGAGGCGAAGTTCGGCGTGCCGCCCGCGCGCATCGTCGACTACCTGGCGCTGATGGGCGACAGCATCGACAACATCCCGGGCGTGCCCAAATGCGGGCCGAAGACCGCCGCGAAGTGGATTCAGGACTATGGGAGCCTGGACGGCGTCATCGCCAACGCCGAGCAAGTCAAGGGCAAGGTCGGCGAGAACCTGCGCGCGGCGCTGGAACAACTGCCGCTGTCGCGGCAGCTCACCACCATCAAGACCGATGTGGCGCTCGACTTCGGCCCGACGGACCTGGTGCCCGGTGCGCCGGACCTGGACCTGCTCCGCGGCTGGTACGAGCGCATCGAGTCGCGGCGGCTATTGGCCTCGCTGAACGGCGAGTCGGGCGGCGACGACCCGGCGCCGGCCAAGCCCGCGCCCGAATACGCGATGATCCTGGATGAGGCCAGCCTCGATGCCTGGCTGGAGAAGCTGGCCGCGGCCGATCTCTTCGCCTTCGACACCGAGACCACGGATCTGGCCTACATGAACGCCCGCATCGTCGGCGTGTCCTTTGCCGTCGACACCGCCGGCAGCGTCGAGGCGGCCTACGTGCCGCTGGCGCACAGCTATGTCGGCGCGCCGGAACAACTGGATCGAGACGCCGTGCTTGCGCGCTTAAAGCCGCTCTTGGAAGACCCGGCGCGCCACAAGGTCGGCCAGAACCTGAAATACGACATCAGCGTCTGCGCGAACCACGGCATCGCGGTCACCGGCTGCGTGCACGACACCATGCTGGAGAGCTATGTGCTCGACAGCACCGCGACGCGCCACGACATGGACTCGCTCGCGAAGAAGTACCTGAACCACGACACGATCCACTTCGAGGAGATTGCCGGCAAGGGCGCCAAGCAGCTCACCTTCGATCAGGTCCCGCTGGAGCAGGCCGGCCCCTACGCCGCTGAGGACGCCGACGTGACGCTCCGGCTGCACCGCACGCTGTGGCCGAAGATCGAGGCGACGCCGTCCGTGGCCGCCGTGTACCGAGACATCGAGATGCCGCTGGTGCCGGTGCTCTCCGGCATGGAGCGCACCGGCGTGCGCATCGACGCCGACGAGCTGCGCGCGCAGAGCACGGACCTCGCGCACCGCGCCCTAGAGCTGGAAGAGCGCGCCTACGCCACCGCCGGGCGCAAGTTCAATCTCGGCTCGCCGAAGCAGATCGGCGCCATCTTCTTCGACGAGCTGAAGCTGCCCGTGGTGGCCAAGACGCCGAAGGGCCAGCCGTCCACATCGGAGGCCGTGCTGGAGCAACTCGCCGCCGACGGCTACGAGCTGCCGAAGCTCATCGTCGAGCACCGCGGGCTCACCAAGCTCCGGTCAACGTACACCGACAAGCTGCCGGCGCTCATCAACGCCGCCACCGGCCGCGTGCACACGAGCTATCACCAGGCCGTGGCCGCCACCGGGCGGCTGTCGTCATCGGACCCGAACCTCCAGAACATCCCCATCCGCAGCGAAGACGGCCGGCGCATCCGCCGCGCCTTCGTGCCGGAGCCGGGGTTCCGCATGCTGGCCGCGGACTACAGCCAGATCGAGCTTCGCATCATGGCGCACCTGTCCGGCGACGAGCGCCTGCGCGCCGCCTTCGCCGAGGGCCAAGACATCCATCGCGCCACCGCCGCCGAGATCCACGGCCTGCCGCTCGACGCCGTCACCACCGAGCAGCGCCGCAGCGCCAAGGCCATCAACTTCGGCCTCATCTACGGCATGTCCGCGTTCGGCCTCGCGCGCCAGCTCGGCATCGAGCGCGGCGTCGCGCAGGAATACGTGGATCTCTACTTTGCCCGCTACCCTGGCGTGCGCGCGTTCATGGACCGTATCCGCGCCCAAGCCCGCGCCGACCGCTATGTCGAGACCCTCTTCGGCCGCCGGCTTTACCTCGCCAACATCAACCACAGCAACGGCCAGCTACGCAGCGCCGCCGAGCGCACCGCCATCAACGCGCCGATGCAGGGCACCGCGGCGGACATCATCAAGCGCGCGATGATCCGCGTCCACGACTGGCTCCGCACCGAGCAGCCGCCGGTGCGCATGATCATGCAGGTGCACGACGAGCTGGTGTTCGAGGTGGCAGACGGCGCCGTCGATGCCGCCCGCGAGCGCATCCAGACCATCATGCAAGGCGCCGCCGAGCTGGCCGTGCCGCTCATCGTCGATACCGGCGTCGGGGATAACTGGGATGAGGCGCATTGAGCGGGATGCGGCCGCAGCGCATGCAGCCGCGGCCCGTCATTGAGCGGCGCAGGTCGGATGTATGATCCGCACCAGATGACGAGCCCACGCTTGACACCAACGCCATGGCCAACGCCGTCCGAGACCCAACCCCGAGCCACGTCCATCGCTGGACCCGAGCCGAGTACGAGCACATCGTCAACACCGGCGGCTTTTCCGCCAGCACACGCCTGGAGTTGCTCGACGGCGAGATCCTCGACATGAGCCCACAGAAGAGCCTGCACGCCAGCACCTGCGACCTGGTAGAGGCGGCGCTCCGGGCCTGTCCCTTCGACGCCGCGTACCTGCGCACCCAAAAGCCGCTCGCCATCGACGCCACCTCCGAGCCCGAGCCGGACGTCGCCGTCGTCCCCGGATCACCGCGCGATTACGTCCATCACCACCCCACCACCGCGCTGCACATCGTCGAGGTCGCCGACAGCAGCCTGGACTACGACCGCAGCCGCAAGGCCCGCGTCTACGCCCGCAACGGCGTGCCGGACTACTGGATCATCAACCTGCGGGATCTGGTGTTGGAGGTCTACCGACAGCCCAACGCCGACGGTTATCGGTCACGCGACACGCTGCTCGCCGGCGACATGGCGAGCCCGCTGGCTGCGCGCGATTGCGCTGTTGCGGTTGCGAGCCTGTTGCCGTGAGCCGATAACGATCCGACTTCCGTCTCTCATGCATATCGACCACATTACGCTCCAGAGCATCCGCGGTTTCCGCCAACTGGACTTCGACCTGAAGCGGCCTGGGGGTGGCTATGCCGGCTGGACTGTGTTCACTGGCGACAACGGCTCCGGCAAGAGCACGTTGCTTAAGACGATCGCCGTTTGCCTGACGGGAGCCGACACCGCACGCGCGTTACAGCCAAGTTTCCGCGGCTGGATACGCTGCGGCGCCGTTAAGGAGCCAGCCTACATCCAGCTGCACATTGCAGGGATACCCGAAGACGATGGAATGACAGGCGAAGGCCGACGACGCGGCGGCCCCTTCCCGGCGAGATTGGGACTGGAGCCAGGGGGAGAGGACGTCGTAGTTCGCGCAGTCAAGCCCGAGGGAACGCCCCGCACTTACTCAACGCCAGGCCGTTCCATTTGGTCTCCGAAGGCAAGCGGTTGGTTCAGTTGCGGTTATGGCCCGTTCCGCCGCGTATTCGGTGCATCCCCCGAGGCAGCACGCGCGATGGTATCGCCCGCGTCCGAGCGCTTCGTCACCATGTTCCAGGAAGCAGCGTCGCTCAAAGAGGTCGATGAATGGCTGCGCACACTGAACCACAAGAAGCTTGAAGGGAAGTCGGAAGAGAGCGCCCAGTTGGATTTGCTGTTGAACCTTCTTTCCGACGATCTCCTGCCGAACGAGATTACCGTCGATGGTGTTGACTCGGACGGCCTTTGGCTGCAGGACCGCAATGGCACGCGCCTGTCTTGGGACGAGATGAGCGACGGTTACCGGGCGAGTCTCGCACTGCTTGCCGATATTCTGCGCCACTTGATCAAGGTTTACGGTTTCGCCGATCTCACCGGAACCGATGAGCAAGGCAACACCTACGTGAAGCGCAGCGGCGTCGTATTGATCGACGAAGTTGATGCTCACCTGCACCCGGAATGGCAGCGGGAGATCGGCTTCTGGCTGAAGCGGCATTTCCCGATGATTCAATTTCTTGTCACAACGCACAGCCCACTGATCTGCCAGGCGGCGGACCCGAATGGTCTGTTTGTGCTGCCAGAGCGGGGTTCGGCCGAGCTCCCGCAGCCGCTGAGCGATGCGGATTACCAAAAGGTGATCGCGGGACGACCTGATACCATCCTGCTAACACCGGCCTTCGGTCTGCCGAACACGCGTTCACCTCGGGCGGTCGATGCGCGGGCTGAGCTCGCGAAGTATCGAAGCAAGCGGCGAGCCGGTGCTCGCTTGTCGCCGCAAGAACAGGACAAGTACCAGCAGTTGAAGCTGTTCGAGACCGAAGAGGAATTGTAGATCGGCATGCGTCGGATCTACCGCCTCCCGCTGCCCGCAGGGGTGCGCTTCCGGCTCGGCCGAAAGCAGGTTCTTGCAAATTGACAGCGCCGCGACGCGCAGTTCAATGCCGAGCGCATCTGGAGGAATGCGCGTCAAACGCGCTGCCTTCGCGACGTCGAGGCTACACTGAAGCGCATGGCGGGCAGGACCGAGCGCTGCATGTACTGCGAAGACTCTCACGGCACTGATATCGAACATTTCCGCCCGAAGACACCCTTCCCCGAGTGCCTGTTCGTCTGGACGAACATGCTGCTGTGCTGCGCAGAGTGCGGTCGCCTCAAGGGCAAGCAATTCCCAACCGATGCGATGGGCGAGCCTCTCTTGATCGATCCCACCGTTGATGCTCCCTGGGAGCACCTGGATTTCGACCCGGAGACCGGCAACGTGGTAGCTCGGTTCGATCTCGAACGGAACGCCTTCTGCCCCAAAGGCGAGAAGACGGTAGAGACGCTCCACTCTCCACTCTCCACTCGCATCGGAGAGAATCGCTTGCTCGTATCTACCAGCGCAGTTACAGCAGCATCGTCAGGATCATCGTCACGGCGATCGAGGCGGTCGAACCCGATGCTGATGAGCTGATCGAGCAGCTCCGCGAACGTGACGACAACGGCATTCTGGCATGGTGTTTCGATGGCAACGGCCAACACCGGGCGCCGATCTCGGAGCTCCGGCATAGGCATCCAGACATCTGGCAAATTTGCCGCGAGCGCTTGCTTTGACACGTCGTCCTTTGACCCGTCGTCCTTTGACCCGTCGTCGAGCGTCGGGATGCTGGCCACGGGGCGCGAAAGTGGATCGCATTCGGGATGTGCCCGCACCTTGAGCCCGCGGACATTGGTCAGACCCCGAACCACGCGCAACAATCCGTGGCTCCCAAGGCCCCCGGAGCAGCGTCATGATTCGTCGCATCTACATCGATCGCGAGGGGCTGGGAGCGATGAGCCGTCGGGTAACTCAGGTCGTCTTGCTCTGCGAGGACAGTCAGCACGAAACCTTTGCGCGTCGCTTTCTGGAGCTGTTGGGGGTCCACCGACGGGCCGTTCGGGGTTCGGGGTTCGGGTCGAGAAGGCGCCGAAGGGGCGAGGCAGCGGCGAGCAATGGGTGCGCGAGGCCTACCCGAAGGAAGTCAAGGCTTTGCGCAGCAAGCGCTATATCGAAGGACGGGCGCTCGTTGTCATCATCGACGAGGACACGCAATCCACCGGTGCACGCACGGTGGGCCTTGGGCAGGCGCTCAAAGGTCACGACCTATCAGACCGTCCGCGCGATGAAGCGATCATCCACGTCATTCCCGCCCGCAACATCGAGACCTTGATCACCTATCTCGCAGGGCAGGATGTCAACGAGACGACGGCGTACCCGAACCTCGACCGGCCAGGTAATTGTGCGGATCTGGTGGGAAAGCTAATGGAGATGTGTGACCAGCGCGCGCTGCGGCAGCGGGCTCCGGCCTCTCTCGAGCGGGCCTGCGTCGAGTTTCATGCGAGGTGGCGACGCGCCGGAGCCTCGGGTTGAGGGTGCCGGGAGCGGGGGCCCGGGGTGGGCTGGAGCATGGTCCTCACCGCTGCGATGCCGGCCGGCTGGGAACAAAGCCGTCGTCCAGCGCCTGCTCCGGGACGTAAGGCAATCCTCCGGCAGCCGTACATGCTCGCCGACGGCCAGCAGCGCGTCGTTGGCCTGTCGGCGTGCCCGCGCCAGATCTCGGTGAGCATCGCTTCCACCTCCGGTGCCAGGCTGGGCTGTCGGCCAGCCGGTCCGCGATCTCGGCGCGGGCGTTCTGGACCTCCTCGGACAGGATCGGGGGCAACTGCCCGAGCCAATGTGTGTGATGGAGTCGCGGCGCATCAAGCCGAATCTCCATCGCGGAGCACTCATGCACCGTCGCCCCCGTCAAATCCACCCCCGCCGCCTGCACCCGATCCAACCGGCACCGATCCAGCACCGACCGCGACAGGTCCGCGCCGTCGAGCCGGGCGTCGCTGAGATCGCAGTCGGTGAATTCGCCGCCGTCCAGCGTCGCGCCGCGAGATCGGCACCGCGCAGGTCCAGCGGGCGGTCCGGGCGGCCTTCCCAGCGCTGGAAGCGCCGTTCCGCGCCCTGGAGCTGGAAGCCGGCCAGGCTGTCGCCGGGGTGGCCGCGTTCGAAGGCGTAGAGCCCGTAGGCCAGCCAGCTCGCTGATGCGCGAGCGGTAATTGGCGCATATGGCGGCGAGGCCGGCAAGGATGCGACGCTCGCCGAGATCCGCCCCGATGCGCTCTGGCTCGGCGCCTTCATGCTCGGCGGGCTCATCGTCGCTCCGACCAGCGCGGGCGGTCTGCAGAGCGGGCTAGGAGCTCGGCGGCTTTAGGGTCCGCTGTGCGGACCATCGGCCCTGGCGAGGCGCGTCGGGATCGGGATCGCTATCGAAATCGCGAGCATGGACGGCGCGCCTGCGTCAGTCGGCGTCGCCAAGGAGCCCGAGAGAGCGGGGGTCATGTCTCACATCGCACCTGCTTGGCAGCTCCTTCCGTGCACAGCCCGCCCGCAAGCTGCGTATGGTCGGCCCTGAGGTCCGGGCATCGATCGTTCCGTCGCGCGCTTCGCAGGCCGGGCTGCGGGGTCTAAACTCCGACCGATGCACGAGGTTTCTGCAATGCCCTGCGAGGAGCTCATGACCTTAGCCGCCGAGATCGCCGCCGCCGACGCCCCCGAGCCATCCGGCCCGCGCCCCTGGGACCTGGACGCGATCCGCCGGGACTTTCCGATCCTGAATCAGCAGGTCAACGGCGCGCCCTTGGCCTACCTGGATAACGCCGCGACGGCACAGAAGCCGACGGCGGTGATCGAGTCCATTGCCGATTTCTATCGCCACGACAACGCCAACGTGCACCGCGCCGTGCACGCGCTGGCGGAGCGCGCGACGCTGGCCTACGAGGGCGCCCGCGAGCGCGTGCGCGGCTGGATCAATGCCCGCTCCGTGAGCGAGGTGGTGTTCCTGCGCGGGACCACGGAGGCCATCAACCTCATCGCCCATGGCTTGGGTCAGGGCTGGTCCGCGGGCGACCGCGTCGTGCTGACGCAGATGGAGCACCACGCCAACATCGTGCCCTGGCAGTTGCTGCGCGAGCGCGCCGGCATCGACATCGCGGTGCTGCCCATCAATGACGCGGGCGAGCTGGACCTGGCGGGGTTGCCGCGCCTGCTCGCGCCCCCGACCCGGCTGTTGGCGTTGACGCACGTGTCCAACGTGCTCGGTACCGTCAACCCCATCGCAGACATCGTACACATCGCTCACGAGCATGGCGTGCCGGTGCTGGTGGACGGCGCCCAGGCCATGGCCCATCAGCGTGTGGACGTGCAGGCGCTCGACTGCGACTTCTATTGCTTCTCCGGCCACAAGATGTTCGGCCCCACCGGCATCGGCGTGCTCTATGGCAGGCAGGCGCACTTGGCCGCGCTGCCGCCCTGGCAGGGCGGCGGCGAGATGATCCGCCGGGTGACCTTCGAGCGGGTGCGCTTCGCCGACCCGCCGCAGCGCTTCGAGGCCGGCACCCAGGACTTCGCCGGCGCCGTCGGCCTTGCCGCCGCCATCGACTATCTCGACAACCTCGATCAGGGCGCCCTGGCCCGCCACGAGCAGAGCCTGCTCCGCTATGCCGTGGAGCGCCTGGACGCTGTCCCGGGTCTGCGCCTGATCGGCCGCGCCGCGCACAGGGCACCCGTGCTGTCTTTTCTGGTGGACGGCGTGCATGCGCATGACATGGGCACGCTGCTGGACCGCAAGGGCGTCGCCGTACGCACCGGCCACCATTGCGCGATGCCGCTGATGGACTTCTACGGCGTGCCGGCCACGACCAGGGCGTCGCTCGCGTTCTACAACACCCGCGACGAGATCGACCGCCTGGCGGATGCTATCGACTATGCACGTGGGGTGCTCGCATGAGCAACGAGCTCGACGACCTCTACCAGGAGATCATCCTGGACCACAACCGCCACCCGGCCAACTTCCGGTCCATGGTGGATGCCCACCGCACCGTTGAAGCGGATAATCCGCTCTGCGGTGACCGCCTGACGCTGTACCTCAAGCTCGACGACGACGGCGAGCACATCGCGGACCTGAGCTTTCAGGGCAGCGGCTGCGCTATTTCTGTTGCATCGGCGTCGCTGCTCACTCAGCGCCTCAAGGGCGCCACCGTCGCCGAGGCCGAGGCGCTGTTCGAGACCATGCGCGGCGTGCTCACCGGCGTCATCGATGCTGCCGATACTACGGAAGCCCTGGGCGGCCTCGCGGCGCTGGCCGGCGTGCGCCGCTACCCGATGCGGGTCAAGTGCGCAACGCTGAGCTGGCATGCGCTAAAGGCGGCGCTCGGCGCGGAGGATGCGGCGGACAGCGTCAGTACGGAATAATCGCGCGACGCTCGCCGACCACCCGCGCCGGCTGAGCCGAGGACCGAGGGCCGAAATGATCAGAGCTCACTCTCAACGTCTCTTGCAGCCATATTCGGCACAGGTGCAGATCGCTGAATCCGGTGGCGCGCGAGCACTCTCAACAGATGGGGACCTGTGGGAGTTTCAATTCATCTATGCAAACGGTCGTGGTGGCAAACCGAACGGCCCGCCGCAGCGCGGTCGCTTCATCCGGGCGGCGCATATCCGGCATCGCGATCTCGCCCAGTTGATCGCCAACCCCTCCACGGAAGATGGCGAAGTGGACCAGCGAATACTCGACTTAGCGACATTTTTGCTCGACGCCCGACTGCCGTTCGAGGCCGCCGACCGTTATGAATACTGGCTGCTTGAGCCCAAGAACGGCTCCCCGCTGGCGTTGATCTTCTCTTGTGTAGAGGCCTCCGAGATGGCGTCGTTTCCGAAGCTCACGGAATGGACGGCGCTCCCGGCGGCGGTGATGCCCGTTGAAACGAGCGAGGCGGAGCGCAGCAGGTCCTATGGCCCTGTGAATTACCGACTAGAACGCTGCGTCGCCGAGCGCGCAGGTCCAAAACCGCGCGCGCAGTGGTTCACCCGGAGGTACCACGAGAGCGAGGAGTTCCCGCCCTTCCTGGTTCGCGAGGATTGGGACCATGACGAGCATCAGGACCTGTGCCGGCGCTATCTGCATCGCCAAGCCCCCCGCTTATTGATGCTGCATGGCGTAAGCTGGGAGAACCGCCAGCGCATGGAGCTGGCGGCCAAGGCGAACGCGCTCGACGTGGCGCGCTTCTATGCGCTCTACCCGGAAGTCGCCGACCAAGGCGTTATGGATAAGATTCGCATTGAAGCGCGACTGCGCATGGCGGCAGGGGAGACCGCCTACGCCATGGGGCGCCGCGATGGCGTCCTTTATCAATAAAGCAAGCCGGCAATGGGCTGGCCTTGATCATAACGCCGGGCAGGCGGTCGCGACGACTGCGTACTCAGGGCGGCCTCGCTCGACAGATCAAGGCTGGGGGCGCTCGCTACGGGCGCCGGACGCTTCACCGACGCGGACGCACAGCTTTTGTCCAGTCAGCGATACGGCAAATTACTGTGCCGGTTGCCGCTTCCGCCGCGGGCAGCGCAGAGCTTATGGGGGCATAACGGCCGAGGCATGGCAAGCCACAGCGGCGGTGGCTCAGCGCCACGGCCCGGGCCTGGGCGGCGGGTTTAGGAGGGACGATAATAGCTACAAAAACAGTGGCCTGCACTTTTCTTGTCGAAGGCGCGAGCCATCATTAGCAGCGGTTATGACGCCCGAAAATGTTTCAATCACGGGTGGCCTACCAAAACGCTTAGACTGTGCCGTTATCGCACGGATGCGTTAAATACACCGCCGATCTCCCAATGGACGGGTTGGGTTCCCGCCCCTTCGGCATACCGGTGCACCTGATGCGAGGGCGGATCGGGTCACTGTTTCTGAGATAGTCCAGGTCCTAAGTGGGGTCACCAACCAATGATCACAACCAACCCATTCGCGGCTCTGTCCGCGAGCCTCCCGCTGGAACCCGGGGTCATGCAGGCGTACGTCGTTCTCATGGTCCTGTTGGTCATCGGCGGCACCTTGCTCGATGTTGTGCACAAGAAGAGCGCGCAGTACTTCTTCGAGAAAGGTCAAGCGCTGAAGAAAATCGCCAAGCGCGAGGTCAACGGCGGCGAGAAGCTGAGCCTGGCTGTCAGCACGCTCACGAACGAGGTGTTGTCCTCCAGCGAGTTCGAAAACCCCGATCGGCGCTTCGCTCACCTCTTCACCATGTACGGCTTCGTGTTCTTTGTGGTGACGACCGCGATCATGATCTTCGGCCTGCCGCTCGCTGAAGGCGAGAGCTCCTTCTTCGCGCCGCTGTTCTGGCATCTCGGTGCCGTCTCCATCTGCTTCGGCGGTTCTTGGTTCTGGTTCAAGCTCCGCGCCGATGTGCGTTCCGATGGCAACCTTTGGTACAACGTGCACCAGTCGGACATCTTCGTCGTGTCCCTGATGCTGATGGCGGCTTTCGCGCTGGTCTGGTCCTTTCTGCAATCCATCACCGGCTCAACCTCGGTCTTGAGCCTGCTCGCATTCGTGCTCTTCATTGCGTCAGCGACCACGCTGTTCAGCACCATTCTGTGGTCGAAGTTTGCGCACATGTTCTTCAAGCCGGCGGCGGCGTTCCAGAAGAAGGTTGCTGTCGCGGACGGCTCTCGTGACAAGCTGCCGGAGATCCCCGACCTGTCGAGTGCCGAGTGCAAGGAGCGTTACCCGGACATCCCCGAGTACATGGGTGACAACCCCCCCAATATGGGCCTCGGCATCAAGCGCGAAGCGCCGTCCCATTTCTAATCTCGCGTCGCTGACTCAAGTCACGAAGAGGAATACAGCATGCCAACTTTCGTCTACATGACCCGCTGCGACGGTTGCGGCCAGTGTGTCGATATCTGCCCTTCGGATATCATGCATATCGACCCGAAGGTCCGCCGTGCGTACAACATCGAGCCCAACATGTGCTGGGAGTGCTACTCCTGCGTGAAGGCCTGTCCGCATAACGCCATTGATGTCCGCGGCTATGCGGATTTCGCCCCGCTTGGCCACTCGGTGCGCGTGCGCCGCGACGAGGAAAAGGGCGTCATTGCCTGGCGGATCATCTTCCGCAACGGCGAGAAGGACATGAATCTCCTCGCGCCGATCACCACGAAGCCTTGGGGCAAGCATATTCCGCAACTTGCCGATGTGCCGCCGCCCAGCCAGGAGATGCGCGACAGCGAGTATCTCTACAACGAGCCGAAATACATCCGGTTCGATGAGGGGGGCCTCCACACGTTTGAGGCCGCCGGGCTGCAACTGAAGACTGGGGTGTACGAATAATGGCTTACAAGACAATCATTGAGGACGGCATCGACATCCTGGTGTGCGGTGCGGGGCTGGGCGGAACCGGTGCGGCCTTTGAGGCTCGCTACTGGGGCAAGGACAAGAAGATCGTCGTCGCGGAAAAGGCGAATATCGATCGCTCCGGCGCGGTTGCGCAGGGCTTGTATGCCATCAACTGCTACATGGGCACCCGCTTCGGCGAGAACAATCCGGAAGACCACGTCCGCTATGCGCGTATCGACCTCATGGGCATGGTCCGGGAGGACCTGCTGTTCGATATGGCCCGGCATGTGGACTCGACGGTGCACCAGTTCGAGGAATGGGGTCTGCCGTTGATGCGCAATCCGAAGACGGGTGCCTATCAGCGTGAAGGCCGCTGGCAGATCATGATTCACGGTGAGTCGTACAAGCCGATCGTCGCCGAGGCCGCCAAGAAGTCGGCGGACAAGGTGTTCAATCGTGTCTGCGTGACCCATCTGCTGATGGACGAATCCAAAGACAATCGCGTCGCCGGCGCCGTCGGGTTCAATGTGCGCACCGGTAACTACCACGTGTTCAAATCGAAGACCGTGGTCGTCGCCGCCGGTGGTGCGTCGAACATCTTCAAGCCGCGCTCTGTCGGCGAGGGTGCCGGCCGCGTCTGGTACGCGCCCTGGTCCTCCGGCTCCGCCTATGGACTGATGATCGGTGCCGGCGCGAAGATGACGCAGATGGAGAATCGCATCGTTCTCGCTCGCTTCAAAGACGGCTACGGCCCCGTCGGTGCGTACTTCCTGCACCTCAAGACCTACACGCAGAACGGCATGGGTGAGGAGTACGAATCCAAGTGGTTCCCGGCCCTGGAGGAAATGGTCGGCAAGCGCTATCTGGATGTCGAGGCGTCGCACCGCACCCATCGCCCGATCCCCACCTGCCTGCGCAACCATGCGTTCATCAACGAGGTGAATGCCGGCCGCGGTCCGATCCACATGGTGACCATGGAGGCCTTCCAGGACCCGCATCTCGAGGAGATCGGCTGGCACAACTTCCTGGGCATGACCGTCGGCCAGGCCGTGTTGTGGGCAGCGACGGACGTCGATCCCAAGTACGAGAACCCGGAGCTGACCACCTCCGAGCCCTACGTCATGGGTTCCCACGCCACCGGTTGTGGGGCCTGGTGCTCCGGTCCGGAGGACTTGTCGCCGCCCGAGTACTTCTGGGGCTACAACCGCATGACCACCGTCGAAGGCCTGTTCGGCGCCGGCGACGCGGTGGGTGGCACCCCGCATGCCTTCTCGTCCGGTTCGTTCACGGAAGGGCGCCTGGCGGCCAAGGCGGCATGCAAGTACATCGACGATGGCAAGGGCGAGGGCATCCGCGTCTCGGATGAGCAGATCGACCGGCGCAAGGCAGAAGTCTACAAGCCGATGGAGCACTACAAGATCTACCGGAACGAGATCACCGCCGGGTCTGTCAATCCGAACTACATCAATCCCCGGCAGGGCCTGGATCGTCTGCAAAAGCTGATGGACGAGTATTGCGGCGGCGTCACGGTCAATTACATGACCAACGAGAAGCTGTTGAACATCGGCCTGAAGAAGCTCAAGCTCCTGGAAGAAGACTTGGAGAAGGTTGCCGCGGAGAACATCCACGAGCTGCTGCGCGCGTGGGAGCTCAAGCATCGGCACATGACCTCCGAGGCCGTCATGCACCACACGCTGTTCCGCAAGGAGACGCGCTGGCCCGGGTATTACTACCGCGGCGACGCCATGCGGGTGGACGACGACAACTGGCATGTGCTAACCGTGTCGCGCCGCGACCCCGAGACCGGCGAGTACACCATGGAGAAGGCGCCTTGCTATCACTTGGTCGACGAGAAGCCCGCGGCTGAAGCTGCGTAAGCCCCTGTCGCAGTTCGGGGCTTTGGTATTGGGCCCCGAACTGCTTCGCGTGCGGTCGCGAATCGTTCGGTATTCGATCTTTCCCGCGGCTATAGAGGTTGGCGACGCTACATGAATATTATTGATCTGTCCGACGAAGAGATTTTCGACATCGCGCATCCGCTTTGGGACGACCTGATCAAGTTCTCGAACAAAGGTCAATACGGAAAGTTTATTAGAAATTTCTCTTACGAGCTGCTACTCGGCCTGAACGAGGTTGAGCTTGGCAAGCAGTTCGCGCACAGCACACTGTCACGGAACCTGGCCGAGGAGCGCGACTTCCTTGGGCTCATTCGTCGGGGCGAGCACGTGACCGCGCTCTATCGCGTGCGCAGCACGACGATGCCGGGGGAGTGGCTGGGGCGAATGGTTCTCGGCTACGAGAAGGGGGAAGTCCGTATTTTTGCCGCATCGATCTTCTAAAGGCATGACCGACACCATCCAACAGAACAAGTACGTCGAGCTGAAGTACAAGGTCGTCGACGCAAAGACCGGTCATTTCCTGACCGGCGTGGACTTCCCGCTTGGTTACGTCCATGGTGTTAACGATGTGCTTTCGCCGCAGGTCATGGCGGAGCTTGACGGCAAGGCAGCCAGCGATACGATCGCGGTGGAACTGGACTGCAACAAGCTGTTCGGTCCGCGAGACGAATCGCTGGTGATTACCGACTATATCGAGAACGTTCCGGAGGCCTACCGAGAGGTCGGAACGACCATCGTCATGGAGAACGACCGGGGCGATACCAAGACGTTTCTGGTGACGCGCATCGATGAGAAGACGCTGACGATCGACGGCAATAATCCCCTATGTGGCCGCCAGGTCATTTTTCAGCTTGAAATACTCGCCGTTCGCGATGCCACGGACGCGGAGATTGCGACCGGTGGCAAGGTGGTCGCCCAGCCCAAGCTCTCGGGCGTCAAGCCCGTGCCGCTGTAGTCCGCGGCGCAGCCGCGGGGCGGCCCTTCGGGTTGCGGGTAACTGCGACCACGGCAGCGGCCGAGTGCGCAGTCAGGCCATGCTGGCCTGAGGCCATCAGGGCTGGAAGCTGGTCCAGCGCTTCCAGCGAAAGACCCGGACACCCGGGGCGTCGCTCCCGGCAAAGGTATTAGACAATGCAACTCAGCCTTGATCCGACGCTATACGAAGAGCAGCAGGCGATCTTTGTGCGTGAAATGGTCCAGAGCGTCCGCGTCAAGCTGCAGGAAGCGGGCTTGGATGGCGCCAAGCTCGAAGAGGCGGCAGCGGGTATCGCGTTCAGTATCGCCAGCATGATCGACGATACAGCGGCGATTGAAGCCGGCGGTTGCGAGGTTCATCCGTACCTAACATTTCGCACCGCCGATGGTGTGTTGACGCACTGCGGCGAGAACTCTTACACGCACGAGTTCGTCTACGAGGCGTTGGAGCAGATTATCCAAGAAAGAGCCGATTGATCCGACTGCGAGCGCGCGGACCGGCCCTTGGCTCTCGCGCTTTGCCGGCGACGGAACGCTGATAGTCTTTCGGATTTGGCGGGCTGCGCGCTCGCAATTGGTGTCCCAACGGGGCGATCCGCGGCGTCGCGGGCTCCATTTCAGCCGTAACGGTGTTTCCACAGAGGTGACCTATGAGCCAGCAATCCAACACCAGACCAAAAGTGCCGGAAGGTAAGGCGCGGTTCTACAAGACCAAGCAAATGGAGCCGAATGAGAAGGGCTTCGTGGGGTATCAAACGATCTGGGACACGCTGCAGAAAGAGACCGAGTACAAGACGCCGAAACGCCCCTGAGGCTCGCGGCCGCGTGGGGTGGTTGGGTCGTCTGACCATGCCGCCCCACCACACCTGATCGGGCCGGCCTCAAGCTGAGCGCGGGGGTGGTCGGACTGTTGGTCAGGCCGCTAGATTTCTTTACGGCGCCGAAATTCTTGCAGATGAGTCAAGTTTTGCGGCGACAAGGTGCTTGAAGGCATAAGGGCCGAGGGCCGAGGGCCAAGGAAGGCCTCCTCGGCCCTTGGTTTCGCTTGCGGCAACGAGCGGGCGACGCAAGACGACGCTCCTTGCCCTGGTTGGTCGGAGGCTCTGCCTCGCTAGTGTTCACGCTTGTTGGTCCGGCGCCTCCGACGTGCCCATCTGCTTTTCTTGATCCGTCGCATCCCGCACCAGTTGGATCTTCACCTGGTAGATGACTTCCCGGCCGCAGAGCGGGTTGTTGCCATCGAAGGTGATGGTGTCGCCCTCGATCTTGGTCACCAGGAAGCTCTTCAGTTGGCCCAGATTGTTCTCCATCAGGATTTGGGTCCCCAGCTCACGGTATTCGCGCGGCACGTGCGCGACCGGCTGCGTAATCACGAGGGTATCGTCCCTAGGTCCATACAGCTCATTGCAGTCGACAAGCAGATCGACGCGGTCTCCCTGCGTCTTCCCTTCAAGCTCTCGGGTGATCACCGGCGCCAGGATCTCGTTGACACCGTGAACATAGTTGAGAGGACGGAGGACCTCGGTAAGGACATCGCCGGTCTTGCTATCCCGCACGAGGTAGGTGAGCTCGACGTAACTGCCGTCGGCAATGGCGCTGCTGCTGGTCGCGGTCATCATGGTCTCCGAAGGGTGCGAGGCGTGGGCAGGGAGGTCTTCGCGTGCGCATCGTCGGCAAGGGGACGGGCGTCTTGTCCGTTTGGACCGGGACACTGTAGCCCAAGAGGCATTCCTAACGAGGCTTTGCGTCACAAAGGGTCGAGGGTCGAGGGTCGAGGGCCGAGCAGGGCTCCCTTGGGCCTCAGCCCTCGCCCCTTCAAGCACGTCGTGAGTGCAGGGGCAGGAAATAGTAGGAGAAGTCGTCGCCTCGGGGAGAAGCGGCGGCCCGGAATGCGGTCTGATGTCAGGCGCGGCCCCGTTATCCGAAGCCGCGCCCTTGTAGCGGCTACACGGCGCCCCAGGCTTCGCGGACGACGTTGGTCTTGGTGGCGATGACCTCGTCCAGGGGCTTGACGGCAGATTTCGGCTCATAGCCTTGTGCCGCGCGCCAGACCGTGGCGACCTTGTCTTCACCGTTCTGGCCCTTCAGATCGGATTTCTCGACGTATAACAGCTCCATCAGCTCGTTCCAGACGATCCCCTCGCGATGCTGGATGAGCACGTAGCGGCGACCGTCCTGCTCGACGACGGCGTCGCTCGCGAGGTTGTCGATGAACAGGAAGATGACACAGTCCGGGTCCATGTCGGCGCCAAAGCCGGCCATGAGCTGCGGCAGTTCGTCCACGCTGGAGAAGTTGCCGGCCACCAGCTTCGCAGAGTCCTCACCGGCGAGGATAACCGCTTGCTTGAGCAGGGCCTCTGGCGGGTTGCGCTTGCCGGCGGTGACGTTGAGCTCGCCGTGCTTGACGATGAAGTCCCCGCGAAACGCCTGCAGGCCCTCGCTGGTAGCGCCAAAGAAGGTCGTGATCCAGAAACGATCATCGGCCTGGTAGGTATCGAGGAGCATGTTGTAAACCTGACATTCGATGTTGAAATACCGCCGGCGCAGGACCGACCGGGGTCGGAAAACCCTCGGCGGTACCTAGCCTTGCCTGATCTGGGCGCCGCGCACGCGCGGCCGCCCGCACTATTAAGCAATATGTGTGCCGATGATGGCATCGATGCGCCTGACGTCGCCAAGGCCGCCGCCGCGCAAGCGGTTCAGGCTGCCGGCGGCGGGCGCGCCACGCACCCGACGCGTCCCCCCAGAGCGGCATGGTAGTTGCTGATCCTTTTGGTCCATACGCGGCCGGAGTCTCAGCCGCTTCTTTGTGGTGCTGACGCACCTGCGGTGAGCTTGCGCGGGTCGCGGCGAGGCAGACGCCATTGTCTTGGATTGCTGTCGGCAGATATCCGCAGGGCTTGGCTCGGTTGCACCCGCTTGGCGGAGCACCGGCCGGTGCCGGCCATCGCGGTGGTCCTCGGCGTTGCGGCACGCGCGGGCGGAGGCTTCCGGCGAGCCTAAGGCTCGCGCCGGCCGCGCTCGCGCTCGGCCTGCTCGCCCCGTGGGCCGGGGCACAGGGCGTCGCCAACTCGGAGGCGCTCCCGGAGCTCGCCGACGAGACGGTGCCCACCCCGGAGCGGGTCGACGTCGAGCCCGGCGCACGCGATTCGGAGATCGCCCGTCGGCTCCGGGGCATTCTCGAGGCGGCGCGCTGGTTCGAGGACCCGGCTGTGACGGTGCGCGACGGGGTCGCCGTCCTCGGCGGCACGAGGGACCGTGAGCAGTACCGGACCTGGGCCGCGGACCTCGCGCGGCGCACCGAGGACCTGGTCGCGCTGGTGAACCGCATCAAGGTGCGCGAGCAGCCGGCCTGGGACTTGGCGCCGGTGGCCGAGGAGCTTGAGCGACTCGGCCGTGCCACCCTCCTGGCTCTGCCTTACCTGCTGGTCGCCGCGCTGATCCTGACCCTTGCGTGGTGGGCGGCGAGGGGCTTCACCTGGCTCACGCGCCGGCTGCTGGCCCGCCGGGTGCGAGCGCCGCTGGTGCGCGATGTGCTCGCGCGTCTCGCCGGGCTCGCGCTGTTGCTGCTCGGGCTCTACATCGTGCTGCGCATTTCCGGGCTCACGCGCCTCGCCGTGACCGTGCTCGGCGGCACCGGCTTGCTCCGTCTCATCATCGGTATCGCGTTTCGCGACATCACCGAGAACTTTCTTGCGAGCATCCTGCTCAGCACCCAGCGGCCCTTCCAGTCCGGCGACTTCGTCGACATCGCGGGCGTCGAGGGCTATGTGCAGCGACTCACCACCCGCGCCACGAGCCTGATGACGCTCGACGGCAACCATGTCGAGATTCCGAGCTCGACCGTCTACAAGAGCCCGATCTGCAACTACACCAGCAACCCGAATCGCCGCGTCAGCTTCCAGGTCGGCATCGGCTACGGAGACGCCATTGCCGACGCCCAGGCCACGGCGCTGCAAGTGCTGGCCGAGCACCCCGCCGTGCTGACTCGCCCGGAGCCGCAGGTGCTCGCCGACAGCCTGGGGCCGTCTACGGTCAATCTCGTCGTCTATTTCTGGCTCGACGGCAGCACGCAAAGCTGGCTCAAGGTGAAGTCGGCGGTGATCCGCTTGGTCAAGCGCGCCTTGCAGGAGCAGGGCATCTCGATGCCGAGCGACGTGCGCGAGGTGGTTTTCCCGCGCGGTGTGCAGGTGGACATCAAGGAGCAGGGCGCGCCGGCGCGGTGCCGAGCCGGCCGAGCGGCCCGTCACGGAATCCTCCGCGCTCGCCACCGGCGCCGAGGCCGGGTTGGCGAGCGACGCCGGCGTGCTGGAGGATCAGGCCGCGCGATCTAGGCCGCCGGACGAGGGGCAGGATCTGCTCAAGATCGGCGGCGGCAACCGTTGAGCCTAGTGCTTGGCTGCGAAATCCCGAGACGTTGCCCCCGTTGTCGTTGTCGTTGTCGTTGTAGTTGTCGTTGTCGTTGTCGTGGTCGTGGTCGTGGTCGTGGTCGTGGTCGTGGCGGTCAGTGAACGCCCCGCCGGTCCCTCCGGACACGCCGAAGCCCTGAGCGCCCTGATCGCCTAGCCGAGACTCGCACGGAACCGCGCAAAGCCGTCGCGCACCGCCGCGGGCGGCGGCGCGGTGGCGAGGCTCGCGCCGACGCTGGCGAGCGTCGCGAGCAGCACCCCCGGCACGATCTCGTACAGGTCGAAGAGCCCGCCCGAGAGCTGCTTCCAGACCACGACGGTGACGCCGCCGACGACCACGCCGGCGAGCGCGCCGGCCCAATTCATGCGCGGCCAGTAAAGGCTCAGCACCAGCACGGGTCCGAAGGCGGCGCCGAAGCCGGCCCAGGCATAGCCGACCAAGCCGAGCACGGTGCTGCCGGGATCGAAGGCGAGCAGCAGCGCGACGACGGCGAGCAGCACGACGGCGAGGCGGCCGACCAGCACGATCTCCGTCTGGCTCGCGGCGGGGCGGAGCAGCTTGCGGTACAGGTCCTCGGCCAGCGCGGACGACGAGACCAAGAGCTGGGAGTCCGCCGTGGACATGATGGCGGCCAGGATCGCGACCAGCAGCACGCCCGCGATGACGGGATGGAAGAGCGCGTTGACCAGCACCATGAAGATGGTCTCGGCGTCCGCGAGCTCGCCGCCGGCGTTGGTCTGCACCCAGGCCGCGCCGGCGAGCCCGACCAGCAGCGCCCCGGCCATGCTGAGCCCGGACCAGGTGACGGCGATGCGCCGCGCCACAGGCACGTCGGCGCCGGAGCGGATGCCGGCGAAGCGCGCGAGGATGTGCGGCTGACCGAAGTAGCCGAGCCCCCAGGCCGCGAGCGACACGATGGCGATGATGCCGAGCGGCTTGCCGGCGTTGTCCCGCCACAGGGTCAGCAGCTCGGGGTTGGTCTCTCGCAGCGTCGCGAGCATCGGCCCGACGCCGCCGTCCGCGTGGATGGCCCACACCGGCACGACGAGCAGCGCCGCGGCCATCAAGAGCCCCTGCACCAGGTCCGTCCAGGACACGGCGAGAAAACCGCCGAACAGCGTGTAGGACACCACGAACAGTGTGCCGATGACGACGGCGATCTCGTAATCGAAGCCGAACACGGTCTCGAACAGCTTGCCCGCGGCGACCAGCCCGGAGCTGGTGTAGAACAGGAAGAACAACAGCACGAAGCCCGCCGAGACCGCTTGCAACACGTGCCGCGGGTCGCCGAAGCGGTTCGCGAAGAACTCCGGGATGGTCAGCGCATCGTCCGCGGCATAGCTGTAGAGGCGCAGCCGCCGCGCGACCACGAGCCAGTTGAGCCAGGTGCCGAGCAGGAGCCCGCCCGCGAGCCACAGCGCCTCGATGCCGGACGCGAACGCGAACCCCGGCAGGCCGAGCAAGAGCCAGCCGCTCATGTCCGACGCGCCGGCCGACAGCGCCGCCGGCCAGGGCCCGAGGCTGCGCCCGCCCAGAAAGTAGCCCGAGGAGTCCTGCGTGCGGTGGTAGGCCCAGGCGCCGATGGCGAGCATCAGGGCCAGATAGACCAGAAAGGTGGCGGTGATGGCGATGTCGAAATTGGGCATGGGCCGGTCCTGATGGCGGGCGGGCGGGCGGGCGAAGACGGCGGCGGACGGCGTCCGGGCACGGCCGGATGCATCGTTCGGGCATCCGCCCTTGCGCACGCCCATCAACCTAACATGGGAGCGTGCCGGGCTGCACCGCCTGGGGCGGCCGTGCACGCCGGGCGTTTGCGCCGCTGCCGGCCGGGGTTACCATGCAGGCAGTACCGACTCCCGTCCAGCCTGGCACCCCGTTGCACCGGTCGCCGGCGGGCGAGGAGTCGTGCAATGACCTTGGAACAAGAGCGGACGGTCCGCACAGCGGACCCTACCGAGTCCGCTGTGCGGACCATCGGCTTTGGAGCCGACGCTTACGCAAGCTCGGGCCTAGGCCCTAGACCCCTAGCCCCCAGCCCCTAGGCCCTAGCCCCTCAATTCATGCCAACAGCCAACGCCAAGGCCTTCCGCCAGCAGATCCTGAAACCCGCCGAGGGCGTGTTCCTGTTCCACGCCCGGGCCATTGAGCGCCTCATCGAAGACGAGTTTGGCGCCGCGGCGCGGGGCGTGCCGATCCCGGACCTGCCCTACTACTTGATGCCGCGGGAGGCCTTCCTGTCCGGCCTCGAGACCGAGAACGCCGAGGCGCTGTCGGTCATCGAGGGCCTGCGCCTGCCCAAGTACGTCGTGCTGCTGCCGAGCCCGAGCACGCAGATCTACGGCGAGCAGGCCTTCGCGCGGCTGCGGCACGACTACTGGCGGCGGGGCTTCGAGGCCGAGGTCGCCCGCGCCTGGCAGAACGCCCGCGATGACAACCAGGACACGGCGCTCTTCGGCGCCGGTGCGCTGCGCGGGCTGATCGGCGAGCACGCCTTCGCCGAGGTGCAGGGAGTGCTCGAGCGCGACGGCATTACCCTGTCTCTGTGGGATGCGGAGCTGGTGACGCGGAGCTTCGCCGCGCTCGTGGTCCGGCTGCGCTACTTCGCGCCCGGCGCCCGCGGCTTCTACTTCCCGGCCATCCAGGTCTGGCCCGCCGTCGATGCGTGGCTGGAGGCGAGCGGGCTCGATCTGCCCGTGCCCAGCCGCAACGGCCGCCGGCCGCTGCTCCTGATCAAGAGCTGCCCCGAAGGCAGCGAGCTGCCGGCGCTGCCGCCGCTGCTGCCCGCCGGGTTGCCGTTCGGGGCGTCGGACCCCGACATGGCCCTGGCCTTGGCCGGCGCCGCGGCGACGCTGCCCGTGGCGGCGGAGCTGCCGGGCGAGGACGCCGGCGCTCCGGTCCCGCATGCGGCGGATGCGGGCCTGCCACCGTCGCTGGAGCGCCTCTATCTGGCAGCGCTGCGACGCGGCTCGCGCCTGCGCCGGCACAAGGGCTGGCTCCCGCGGCTGCGGGCCGACCTCGGCCACGGTGCCCGCCTGCTCGCCGCCCGGCTGCTGTTTCTGCCGGGGCTCGACGACATCGGCTTCGCGCCGGCGCCGGGCCGCGCCATGGGCTGGCACAAGCTCGGGCTCATGCTGTTCGAGCACGCCATCGGCTCCGCGCAGCGCGCCGAGCTCGAAGGCCGCTTCGCCCACGAGCTGCGCTGTCTGGCGGATGCACGCCACCTCGCGCAGCGCCTGAGCCGGCCGGCGCGCTCGGCACCGGCGGCGGTGGACGAGGCCATCGCCGCCCGCGAGGCCGAGGCAGAGGATCACCTCGCGGACCTCTTGGCCGCGAAGTGGAAGCTCGACCTGGCCACCGCCGACGACATCCACGACTTGGTCGGGCGCCTCGCCGCCGAGGATCGCAAGCGCTTCGGCTCGGCACCCGCGCGCACGCTGCTCGCGTGCCTGGAACAGGTGCTGTCCGAGAGCCGCAGCGACTACTACCGGCTGCGCTTCGGCCGCTGGCTGTTGACCTTTGGTCGGCGGCGCCTGCGCGAGGTGCTGCCATTCCAGTCGCTGCTCAAGGCGCTGCGTGCGATGGACATCGCCGCCGCGCGCCTCGATGAGATGCCCTGGGCCATCACGGACCTGGAGCGCTTCGGCCGGGCGCTCGCCGCGCTCACGGCACGCGTCAACGCCCGGCTCGATGCACAGATCATGCCGCGCGTGGAGCAGGCCATGCGCGAGGCGGACTTCGTGCCGCGGGACCATCGCGAGAACGTCGCCGCGCAGAAAATGAAGCTGGAGCTGCAGGACGTCATCAAGCAGCGCCGGCATCTCAAGTTCACGGACGTGCGCGACATCGTCGCCCGCAACATCCTTAGGCTGCCGGACCCGACGTTGTCGGAGTTCTTCCGCGGCGACCGGCTCGCGCGCTTCGACCGCACCGCCGCCGAGGCGCTGCCCGGCGTCTACCGGCCGGGCGAGATCTACATCAAGGGGCTGCAGCAGTTGAGCGCCCCGCTGTTCGGCACCGGACCCGGGCGCAAGCTCTCGCGCTACGTGCTGGTGCCCTTCGGCGCGGCCTATCTGCTGCTAAAAAGCATCGACATGCTGATGGAGCTGGTGCCGGACTACGACAAGTCCTTCCGGTTCGCGAACCTCACGGACGTGATGCTGCTTGGCGGCATCGTGAATCTGGTCATGCACACGGGCATCGGCCGCCACATCGCCGTGTCGCTGTGGCAGGGGCTCGCGGCGACGCTACGCTTTCTGTTCTACGACGGTCTGACCCGGCTGATGCGCTGGCCGCCAATCGCGGAGCTCTTAACCACCGGGCTGGTGCGCGGGCTCGGGCGCAACATCGTGCAGCCGCTCCTGATCGGGATGCTGCCGCTGATCCCAATCATCGTGCTCGCGGTGTTCGTGGAGGAGGTGCCCATCGAGCCCGGCCTGTGGCTCGCGGCGCTCGCCTTCGCGCTCGGCACCTTCGCGCGCAACACGCCGACGGGGCGGCGCTTCCTGGACAATCTCAGCACCCGCATCGGGCTCTATCTCAGGCGCATCAACCAGGCGCTGTTCATCGGGCTAGTGCAAGCGCTGCTGTACTTCTTCAAAGAGGTCACGCGGCGCTTCGCGCAGCTCTTGCACCGCGTGGACGAGTCGCTGACGCACCATCTCGGCGAGCACCCGGCGAGCCTCATCGGCAAGGCGCTGGTGGCGCCGCTGTGGCGCTTCGCCGAGGCGCTGATCCAGTTCTACGTGACGGTGCTGGTGGAGCCGCAGGTGAACCCCGTCAAGCACTTTCCCATCGTCAGCATCGGCCATAAGATTCTGTTGCCCTTCCTGCCCGCCATCACCTCGGCCTTCGTCGAGGTCTCCAGCTCCGTGCTGCCCGCCGTCGTCGCCTATCCGCTGGTGACGCTCACCATCGTGTTGCTGCCGGGGCTGTTCGGCTTCTTCGTCTGGGAGCTGAAGGAGAACTGGAAGCTCTACCAGGCCAACCACCAAGACGGCCTCGCCGCCGCCGACCGGCCCCAGTCGCCCTTCGGCGACGGCGACGACACCGAGCCGCTGCCGGTGGAGCCCGCCGCCGTCGGGCACCACGGCGAGAGCGTGCGCGCGCTGATGTCCCGCGGCTTTCACTCCGGCGCGCTGCCGAAGGCCTTCGACCGGCTGCGGCGCGTGATCCGCGCGGAGCTGCGCGACCAGCAACCCTATCCGCACCGGCTGCGGCGCGTGCAGCGCCAGTTGGAGGATGTGCGCCATGCGCTGCGGGTGTTCTTCGAGCGCGAGCTCATCTACGCGCTGCGCGAGCGCTGCCGGGACCCAAACTGCAGCCTGACGCGGATCGACAGCGGCACGCCGCGCATCGCGACCAACCTGGTGGAGCTGTCGGTGGACATCTACCCCGGTGCGCGCCGCGACGGCAGCGGCCCGAGTCTGGACGCGCTGTCGCAGGACAAGCTCGCCGAGCCCCTGACGCTCTGCATCCGGCTCTTCTACCGCGCCCCGCGTATCCGCCTGGAGACCGAGATCGGCGGCCACGCCGAGCGCATCGGCCCCTACTGCTGGTCGCTCATCGCCGCCGACCTCAAGCTCTTCGCCGGCCGCGCCGGCGCCGACCTCAAGACGCTTGAGCTCGGCCTGCCCGCCGAGCCCGCGGACTCGGCCGCGCCGCGGCAGCTGCGCGCCGTCGCCTGAGCCGGGAGGGCCGGCGTCCCGCCGGCCAACTGGAAGCGCCGGCGTCCCGCCGGCCAACTGGAAGCGCCGGCGTCCCGCCGGCCAACTGGGAGCGCCGGCGTCGTCTGGCTCGCTGCCTCGCCGATGCAACACGGGTGGCGCCCCTTCGACGCCCAAAGTCAGCCGCAGCCCGCGCCAAACTTGCCCTTGATCGTCATCCCGACCCGCGCCGCGGGCTCCATGCGTAGCCAGGGCTTCCAGCCCTGGTGGCGTCAGGCCAGGATGGCCTGACGACGCAGGCGACCGCTGCTTTGGTCGGCGCCATGATCAAGGCTCGGGGTAGTACCACGCCGACGCCCTCGGCTCCGTCGTCGCTCGCCGACCCCCACCGGAGATCGCAACGCTGCACTGCCGTAGAGCGGTTGTTGTGCCGCCCGGACGCCCCGCAGGACCCTGCGACCGCCCGCTACAGCCGACCCGCACCGCCCCGGCGACAGGCCCCGGCGCCGACGCGCCGGGAGTCGTCCGTCGCTGGACCTGCAGCACCCGCTCAGGCCACACGGCCGCGGGTCGCGAGGGCGTGCTAGAGTCTTGTCGAGAAGATCGATCCCGCCCCGCGAGGCGGCCTCCCGCCATGACCCAACGCGCCCTGCCCATCGGCATCCAGACCTTCCGCGAGATCCGCGAAGGCGATTTCTACTATGTGGACAAGACCGGCTTTGCGCTGCGGCTGATCGAGGAGGGCAAATACTATTTCCTCTCCCGCCCGCGGCGCTTTGGCAAGTCGCTGTTCCTGGATACGCTCGCGGAGCTGTTCGAGGGCAACGCGGCGCTGTTCACCGGGCTCGCGGCGGAGCGGCACTGGGACTGGTCGCGGCGCTTTCCGGTGATTCGGCTCAGCTTTGCCGAGGGGGTGCTGGCGAGTCGGCAGGCCCTCGACCGGCGCATCGAAGACCTGATCCGCATCAACCGCGACGCCCTCGGCGTGAGCCTGTACCCGGACCTGGATATCCCGGGGCAATTCGGCGAGCTGATCCGTCAGGCGCACGCTGCCGTCGGCGAGCGTGTCGTGGTGCTGGTGGACGAGTACGACAAGCCCATCCTGGACAACATCACCAATCCGGCCACGGCGCGCGAGATGCGCGACGGGCTGCGCAATCTCTACTCGGTCATCAAGGGCCAGGATGCGCATATCCGCTTCGCCTTCCTCACCGGGGTGAGCAAGTTCAGCAAGGTGAGCCTGTTCTCGGGGCTCAACAATCTCCGGGACATCACCGTCGATGCACGTTATTCGGCCATCTGCGGCTATACCGAGGCGGATCTCGATGAGGTCTTCGCGCCGGCGCTGGAGGGGCTCGACCGCGAACAGATCCGCGCCTGGTACAACGGCTACAACTGGCTCGGCGAGGCCGTCTACAATCCCTTCGATGTCTTGCTGATGTTGGATGCGCGCGAGTTTCGTCCCTGGTGGTTCGAAACCGGCACGCCGACCTTTCTCGTGGATGTGCTCACCGAGCGCGGGTATTTCACGCCGGACCTCGCCAGGGTGCGCGCCTCGGAGGCGTTGCTGTCGACCTTCGATGTGGACCAACTGGCGCCCGAGGCGCTGCTCTGGCAGACCGGCTATCTGACCTTCACCGGCTCGCGCCAGATCGGCGCGCGCCGGGAGTACAGCCTGGGTTATCCCAATCTCGAAGTGGAGTCCGCGCTCAACGATGCGCTGCTCAAAGGACTGATGGGCGATGCCACGCAGGCGGAGCGTGCCGTCAGTCGGCTGTACGATGTGCTGGTCGCCGCCGATTTCCAAGCCCTGCGCCAGCACATCGTCAGCCTCTTCGCCGCCATCCCGCACCACTGGCACGACGGCAACGAGATCGCCCGCTACGAAGGGTTCTATTGCAGCGTCTTCTACAGCCACCTGGCGGCGCTCGGGCTGGATCTCGCCACCGAGGATGCCAGCAGCCACGGCCGCCTGGATCTGCGCCTGCGCTTCAACGGCCAGATCTGGCTGTTCGAGCTCAAGGTGGTGGAGCTGGAGCCAAACGGCGCCGCGCTGCAGCAGATCAAGGACCGGGGCTATGCCGAGAAATACCGCGCCGAGGGGCTGCCGATGCATCTCATCGGCATCGAATTCAGCCGCAAGGAGCGCACCCTGGTGGGCTTCGAGATGGAGACGATAGCCCCGTGACCAGGAGTCCACGGGACGACCGTCCGCGAGGTCCGGCGTCGATGCGCCGCGGCACGCACCGCACGACCCGCTAATCGCATACCGATTCTCTAGCCCTCACAGCCCGCGAACGGGTAGAGGAACTACGAAACACGCGAAAAGCGCGAAAAATGCTCGGCCGACGGCCGTCCTTTTTCGCGTGTTTCGTGTTCTTCGTCGTTGATAAACGATTTGTGCACCTTGTTTTTGAATCCTCACTTGGCCCTCGGCCCTTCGGCCCTCGGCCCTTTCAGCCAGCCCCTCAGCCCCAGAACGCATGAAAGTGGTGCGTGGGGCCGTGGCCGTGGCCGACCTGGAGCCGGTCTGCCGCGGCGATGGCGCCGTCGATGTAGCGCTTGGCCTGCTCGGTGGCGAGTCGGATGTCACCGGTGACGGCGAGGCGGGCGGCGAGCGCCGAGGAGAGGGTGCAGCCGGTGCCGTGGGTGTTCTTGGTGGCGATGCGCACGGCCTCGAGCCAGTGCTCGCCGGCGGCGTCGGCGAGCAGGTCCGGGCTGGTGCCGCCGGGCAGGTGGCCGCCCTTGAGCAATACGGCGTCGCAGCCGAGCGCGCGCAGGGCGGCGGCCATGGCCGGCATGTCTCCCCGCGCGGTCGGCTCGGGCCGGTCGAGCAGCGCGGCGGCCTCCGGCAGGTTCGGTGTCAGCACCGTCGCGAGCGGCAGCAGGCGCTCGCGCAGCACGCGCACGGCGGCCTCGGCGAGGAGCCGGTCGCCGCCCTTGGCGATCATCACCGGGTCCAGCACGACGTTGGCCGGCCGATGGCGCTCCAGCGTAGCAGCGACGCTTGCGGCGATGTCGGCGCTGCCGAGCATGCCGATCTTGACGGCATCGACGCGGATGTCGGCGAAAACGGTGTCGATCTGCGCGGCGACGAAGTCCGGCGGCACGAGCTGTACGCCCGTCACGCCTTGGGTGTTCTGGGCCGTGAGCGCGGTGATGACGGCCATCGCATAACAGCCGTTGGCCGCGATGGCCTTGATGTCCGCTTGGATGCCGGCACCGCCGCTCGGGTCGGAGCCGGCGATACTGAGCACGTTCTTGATGCCGGGGTCGGTCATGGCTGGGCTTCGGCGCGGTGTTGGCCGCGGTGGTGGAGGAACGCCTGGCGGAAGGCGCGGGCGGCGCTCTCGGGGTCCGGTGCCGCGCAGATGGCCGAGACGATGGCGAGCCCGTCGCAGCCCGCATCGAGCACGCCCGGCACCTGCGCGACGCCGAGCCCGCCGATGGCGACGGCGGCCAGCCCGGTGGCGGCGCGCACGGCGGCGAGGCCGGCGAGGCCGAGCGGGGGCGCGTGGTCCGGCTTGGTGCCGGTCGCGAAGACCGGGCCGATGCCGACGTAGTCCACCGGCAGCGCCGATGCGGCTGCGGCGTGCGCGGCGCTCTGGATGGAGAGCCCGACGATGGCGCCTGGCCCGAGCACGCGGCGCGCCTCCAGCACGCTGTCGTCACCCTGGCCGACGTGTACGCCGTCGGCACCGATGGCGGCGGCGACGCGGATGCGGTCGTTGACGATCAGCGGCACGCCAAGGGCGGCGAGCGCGGCCTTGAGCGCGCGGCCGACTGCGATCAGCTCCGCGTCCGGCGCGTGCTTGTCGCGCAACTGCACCAGCGTGGCACCGCCGGCGACGGCGGCGAGCGCGGTCTCGACGACGCCGCGCGCGGCGCAGAGCAGGGGATCGGTGATCAGATAGACCGACAGATCGGGGGCGCGGGGCGGGCGGTTCATGCGCTGGCCTCCGCGCCGTCGGCGAGCGATTCGGTAGCGAGTCTGGGCAGCGGCGCCGGCGCGATGCGGGCATCGGCATCGAGCTGGTCCGCGGTGAGGCTCGCCAGGGCGTCGATGAAGCAGAGCGCGAAGCTGCCCGGCCCGTCGGCGCCGCGGGCGGCGTGCTCGCCGGACAGCCCGTAGTAGGCGAGCGCGGCGACGGTGGCCTGGAAGGGATCATCGCTGCTCGCGAGGAAGGCCGCGCAGACGCCCGTCAGCGAGCAGCCGAGCGCGGTTACCTGCGGCATCAGCACGTGGCCGTTGGCGATGTGGGCGGCGCGAGCGCCGTCGGTGACGAAGTCCACCTCGCCGGTGACCGCGACGACGCAGTGGGCGCGCCGGGCGAGGCCGACGGCGGCAAGCTCGGCGGCGGCCACCGGGTCGGCGGCATCGACGCCCTTGCCCTGACCGGTGCCGGTGCCGGCGAGCGTCGGGTCCGCGAGGGCGGCGAGGGCGATGATCTCCGACGCGTTGCCGCGCACCAGGGTCGGGCGCAGGGCGAGCAGCTCCGTCGCGGCGGCCCGCCGCAACGCCGTGGCGCCGACGGCCACCGGGTCCAGCACCCAGGGCTTGCCGGCCTCTCGCGCCGCGGCGGCGGCGACGCGCATGCCCGCGAGCCACGCCGGCGACAGGGTGCCGATGTTGATGGTGAGCGCATCGGCGATGCGCGCGAACTCGCCGCTTTCCTCCTCGGCGTGGACCATGGCGGGCGATGCACCGACGGCGAGCAGGATATTCGCCATCGTACTCATTGCGACGTAGTTCGTGATGTTCTGCACCAGCGGCGTGGAGCTGCGCAGGCGGCGCAGCGCGGCGCCGGGCGGGTCGAGGGGGGCGGGCAGGGGCGTCAGGTCGGGGTGCGTCATGCGTTGGTACTGCCGTGTCGGAGTCTAACGTGCCCGGCGCGACGCCGGGCAGCTTACGGTGCCTGCGTGCCGACGCAAGCGCTTCCACGCCGACAGGGTAACCGCTTGTGCAACCCTCGGCCTTGACCGAGTAAAATGCTCGGAAAGCCGCACTGCCGGGTGATGGCGGTCAAGGCCGCGCACCGATGCCGCTGTTAGAGTGTGCAACAGGCACGCTCGTTCGCCAGCGCTCGGACATCCACCGACGGGGCCGCGCGTCGCGGGGTGTCAGGGATATTACAGAAGGTGGGTTGCTGCACTGCATCATAACGTCTTAATATGCCGGAATTCGGTAATAACCCCGACATAACCAAGTAAAAACGTGGGCATCGCCTCGCCGTTCGGAGCTCCCGGCACGACGGGGCCGATCCACGTCAACACCGCCGCCGTCTCATGACTGAATACGCGCTGATTCTCGTTGGCACCGTCCTGGTCAACAACTTCGTTCTGGTGAAGTTCCTGGGCCTGTGCCCGTTCATGGGCGTGTCCAAAAAGCTCGAGACCGCCATCGGCATGGGGCTCGCCACCACCTTCGTGCTGACGCTGTCGTCGGTGACGTCCTGGATGGTCAACGAGTACATGCTGATGCCGCTCGGCATCGAGTATCTGCGCACCATTGCGTTCATTCTGGTCATCGCCGTGGTCGTGCAATTCACCGAGACCGTGATGCACAAGACCAGCCCGGTGCTCTACCAGGTGCTCGGGATCTTTTTGCCGCTGATCACCACTAATTGTGCCGTGCTCGGCGTGGCGTTGCTGAACCTGCAGGAGGCGCGGGGCTTCCTGGAGTCGACGCTGTACGGTTTTGGCGCGGCCGTCGGCTTCTCGCTGGTGCTGGTGCTGTTCGCGGCCATGCGCGAGCGCGTCGCCGTGGCCGACGTGCCGGAGCCCTTCCAGGGCAGCTCCATCGCGCTGGTAACGGCGGGGCTGATGTCGCTCGCCTTCATGGGGTTTGCCGGGCTGGTGTCCGTTTGAGTTAGCCGGCGCCGTTGAACGGCCGCGCGGCCGGCGGTGCTAAACAAACAACATATTCATCTGCGGTCTGCGCCATCGCCACTGGGGCCGCACCACGGGAGGACGGGTCATGTTGACTGCCATTGCCGCCATCGC
This sequence comes from Thiohalocapsa sp. ML1, assembly GCF_001469165.1. Classification (GTDB taxonomy): domain Bacteria; phylum Pseudomonadota; class Gammaproteobacteria; order Chromatiales; family Chromatiaceae; genus Thiohalocapsa. The sequence continues at coordinate 61,873 of NZ_JABX01000035.1, forward strand.
CCTGCTCGCCGCCGTTTTCGGGCTGCTGTTAGGGTATTCGGCGATCCGTTTTCACATCGACGGCGATCCGATTGCCGACCAGGTGGACGCGCTCCTGCCGCAGAGCCAGTGCGGCCAGTGCGGCTATCCGGGGTGCCGGCCGTATGCCGAGGCCGTCGCCGCGGGCGAAGCCGACATCAACCTCTGCGCGCCGGGCGGCGAGTCGACCATGCTGGCCATCGCGGACCTGCTCGGTCGTGAGCCCATCGAGCTGGGCGACATCGTCGAGAAGCCGAAATGCGTCGCCGTCATCGACGAGAAGGCCTGCATCGGCTGCACCAAGTGCCTGCAGGTCTGCCCCGTGGACGCCATCGTCGGCGCCGCCAAGCAGTTGCACGGGGTGATCGGCGCCGAGTGCACGGGCTGCGGGTTGTGCATGGAGCCCTGTCCGGTGGACTGCATCCAGTTGCAGCCGATCCCGCAGACCATCGGCACCTGGAAGTGGCCCTATCCGATGGTGCCGCGCGTCGCCTCCGGCAGGCCCGGCAGCGCCGCGAGCAACGACGACGCCGACGCTGAGCGCCGAGAAGCGGCCTAGGCCTCTCGAGCACTCGCCGCGCCCGCCGACTCGGCCCTTTCCAAGCATCGCAGACCGACACCGAACCTATGCTGTTCCCCGTCCTGAATCCCCAGCGCGAGCGTCTCCGGCACTTCCACGGCGGTGTTCACCTGCCGGACGAGAAGGCTTTGTCGAACGCCGCGCCGAGCGTCGCCGCGCCGCTGCCGGCGCAGTTGATCGTGCCCGTGCAGCAGCACATCGGTGCCCCGGCGGAGCCGCTGGTGGCGGTGGGTGACCACGTGCAGAAGGGCCAGCCGCTCGCCAAGGCGCAGGGCTACGTCAGCGCGCCGGTGCATGCGCCGAGCTCCGGCACCGTGGTTGCCATTGAGCTGCGCAAGCTGCCGCATCCATCCGGCTTGTGTGCGCCGTGCGTCGTCATCGACACCGACGGCGAGGACACCTGGGCCGAGCTGCCGCCGCCGCTGCCGGACTTCGAGCAGCGCGACCCCGTCGAGCTGCGCGAGCGCATCCGCCAGAGCGGCATCGTCGGCATGGGCGGCGCGTCCTTCCCGTCCAGCGTCAAGCTGAACCCGGGCCCGGACCAGCCCATCCACACGCTCGTGATCAACGGCGCCGAGTGCGAGCCCTACATCACCTGCGACGATCGCCTGATGCGCGAGCGCGCGGCGGATATCGTCGACGGCATTCGCATCATGCTGCACATCCTCGGCACGGGCCGTTGCCTCGTCGGCATCGAGGACAACAAGCCCGAGGCCATCGCGGCCATGCGGGCGGCGGCGCAGCGCGATCCGGCCGGGCGCATCGAGGTCGTGCAGATCCCGACCCTGTACCCGAGCGGCGGCGAGAAGCAACTGATCAAGATCCTGACCGGCAAAGAGGTCCCGAGCCACGGCATCCCGGCGCAGATCGGCATGGTCTGCCAGAACGTCGGCACCGCCTGCGCCATCGCCGACGCGGTGCTGCGCGGGCAGCCGCTCATCGAGCGCTATGTCACCGTCACCGGCCGCGCCGTCGCCAAGCCGCAGAACTATCGCGTGCGCATCGGCACGCCGGCGGCGGTGCTGGTGGGGGCGAGCGGCGGTTTTGTCGGCGAGCTGGAAAAGCTCGTCGTCGGCGGGCCCATGATGGGCTTTCGCATCGACGACGACGCCGTGCCCATCACCAAGGCCGCGAACTGCATCCTGGCCCTGACGCCGGCCGAGAGCCCGGACCCCGGCGTGCCGCAGCCCTGCATCCGCTGCGGGCGCTGCGCCGAGGTGTGCCCCGCGAACCTGCTGCCGCAGCAGTTGTATTGGCACGCCAGGGCCAAGGACCTCGACAAGGTGCAGGACTACAACCTGTTCGATTGCATCGAGTGCGGCTGCTGCGCCATCGTCTGCCCGTCGCACATCCCGCTGGTGCAGTATTACCGCTACGCGAAGACCGAGAGCTGGGCGCGGGAGCGCGAGAAGCGCGCCTCCGAGCACGCCCGCGAGCGCCACGCCGCGAAGGAGGCCCGCCTGGAGCGCATCGAGCGCGAGCGCAAGGCCAAGATGCGCCCGAAGCAGGCGGCCGTCGCCCCGGCGGCAGGCGCCGCTGCGGATGACAAGCAGGCGGCCATCGAGGCCGCGCGCAAGCGCGCTGCCGAGAAGAAAGCCGAGAAGACGTCCGAGCAGCAGGCCGGCGAGCCGACGGCAGCAGACCCGGCCGGCGGCGCCGTGCCGGCTGCGAGCGCGGCTCCTGACGCCGTCGCCGCGCAGCAGAGCGCACAGGGTGCCGTGCCGAAGCCGCTTGCGCCGCCCCCGGTAGCGACCGACGCCGAGACCGGCGCCGCCGCCGGCGAGCAGGCCCCGCCGCCGGCACAGGAACGGCCGCGCGCATCGGCTGGGCAACTCTGATGCAGGCCCAGCTCGGATTCGTCTCTTCGCCCCACGCGGCGCGCGTCAACCGCGTCGACTGGGTCATGACCCAGGTGTGCCTGGCGCTGGTGCCGGGCACGCTCGCGCTGGTGTGGTTCTTCGGCTGGGGCGTGCTGATCAATATGGCGCTGGCCACGGTCTTCGCCGTGGCCGCCGAGGCCATGGTCATGCAGCTCCGCGGGCGCCCGGTGCTGCCGGCGATTCGGGACTGGAGCGCGGTGGTGACGGCGCTGCTGTTCGCGCTGACGATCCCGCCGACGCTGCCCTGGTGGATGACGCTGCTCGGCATGCTGTTCGCCATCGTCATCGTCAAGCAGCTCTACGGCGGCATCGGCTACAACCCGTTCAACCCGGCCATGGCGGGCTACGTGTTCCTGCTGATCTCCTACCCGGTCGCCACCACGTCCTGGCTGCCGCCGGCGGTGCCGGAGCTGTTGGAGGCGAAGGATCTCGCGACGCTGTCGTTCCTCGATTCCGCCCGGTTGATCTTCACCGGCGGGCTGCCGACGGACCTGAGCTGGGATGCCATCACCGCCGCGACGCCCTTGGACGAGATGCGCACCAAGCTCGATCAGGGCATGACCATCCCGGAGATTCGCGCGTCGAGCCCGCTCTGGGGCGTGTTCGGCGGCCGCGGCTGGGAGTGGGTTGCGGGTTTATTTCTGCTCGGCGGGCTCTACATGCTGTGGCGGCAGGTCATCACCTGGCATATCCCGGTGGCCTTTCTCGGCGGCCTGCTGATCACGGCCGGGGCGTTCTGGCTGCTGGACCCGCAGACGCATCCGTTCCCGACCTTTCATCTCTTCTCCGGCGCGGCGATCCTGGGCGCCTTTTTCATCGCCACGGACCCGGTCACCGCCTGCACGACGAAGGGCGGGCAGTTGATCTATGGGTTTGCCATCGGAGCGACGGTGTTTGTGATCCGCACCTGGGGGGGCTATCCGGACGCGGTGGCCTTCTCGGTGTTGCTGCTCAACATCGCCGCGCCGATGATCGACCATTACACGCAGCCGCGCGTGTTCGGCCAAAAACGCCGGGCCTAGGCTGCGCTGCGCAGGCTGGGTCGCGCGAAGTCAAACCCGGCCGGCACTCACCATTTCCCTGCATGGCAACGCGGTCCCCACCATGAACAAAGCCCCCATCCTCATCGCCGCGCTGATCCTCGGCAGCTTCGCCGTCGGCGGTGTCGGCCTGGTCGCGATGACCCACGAGCTCACCGATGCCCGCATCGCGGAGAACAAGCGCCAGGCCATGCTCGCGAAGCTCAGAGCCATCGTGCCCGCCGAGCGTATGGCCAACGATCCACTCGCGGACCGCATTCAGGTGAGCGCTCCCGAACTGCTCGGCACCGAGGTCACGGAGGTCTTCCGTGTCCGCGACGAGGACGAGCCGGTGGCCGTGATCCTGCAGCCCGTGGTACCGGATGGCTATGCGGGGCCGATTCGGCTCTTGGTCTCGGTGCTCGCGGACGGCACCCTCGGCGGCGTGCGAGTCTTGGAGCACTACGAGACGCCGGGGCTTGGCGACAAGATCGACGAGAAGAAGGACGACTGGATCATCGAGCAGTTCAACGGCAAGTCGCTGGACAACCCGCCGGAGGCCGAATGGCTGGTGAAGCGCGACGGCGGCGAGTTCGATCAGTTCACCGGCGCCACCATTACGCCGCGCTCCATCGTCAAGGCCGTGAAAAACACGCTCGTGTTCGTCGCGCGCGAGGGCGAGGCCTTGTACGTCCCGAGCGAGGCCCCGACTCCGGAGCCGGTGCAGCAGGCGGAGCCGGGTACGCCCGAAGCGCCCAAGCCCGCCGCCGATGCGCAGGCCAAGTCCGTCGGCGCACCGGCCGGGGAGGCCGGCTGATGGCCGAGAAGGGTTATGGCGGGATCATCGGCGACGGTCTGTGGAGCAATAATCAGGCCCTGGTCGCCATGCTCGGGCTCTGCCCGTTGCTCGCGGTGACGACGACGGCCACAAACGGCCTCGGCATGGGGCTCGCGACGACGACAGTGCTCGTGCTGTCCAACGGCACCGTCTCGCTGATCCGCAACCTGGTACGCCCGGAGGTGCGGCTGCCGGTGTTTGTGCTGGTGATCGCGTCCTTTGTCACCGCCGTCGAGCTAACCATGCAGGCGGCCTTCTACGAGCTCTACCTCGTGCTCGGGCTGTTCATCCCGCTCATCGTGACCAACTGCGCCATCATCGGGCGGGCCGAGGCCTTCGCGTCCAAGGCATCGCTCGATCGCGCCGTCGTCGACGGCCTGGCCATGGGCCTGGGGTTTACGCTCGTGCTGATGGTGCTGGGCGGGCTGCGCGAGCTGTTCGGGCAGGGCACGCTCTTCTACCAGGCGCATCTGTTGCTCGGGGAGGGGGCGCGCGGCTTCGGACTGGAGCTCGGCGACGGTTTTCAGGGTGCGCTGCTGGCGATCCTGCCGCCCGGCGCCTTCATCGCGCTGGGCTTTCTGATCGCGCTGAAGAACATCATCGACAAGCGCGTGGCGCGGCTCAAGACGGCGCGTGCGAGCACTGCCCGCGATGGCGTCCCGCAGGGCGCGGCGCAGCCGGCGCAGTAGCATCTGACGGCAGGAGCTTGAGCAGACCGTCGACGACGGTTTCGCCTCAGGCCGACGAGTCGTGCTCATCGCTATCGCGATCGAAATCGCGATCGAAATCGAAATCGGCCGAGCAGCAACCGATCCTGACGCACTTGGCCAGTCCGACGCCCGAGCCGGGCCGGGCCGGAGAGCCGACCTCCCGGTCGGCTCCTCTGTCGCGACAGCGGTGCGTCCGGCTCTGTCGCCGTGTTGACCTGGCGGTCAACACTCCAGTCAAGCGCATGCGGCGGCGGGCCGGGCCGCAGAGCCGACCTCCCGGTCGGCTCCTCTGTCGCGCCAGCGGTGCATCCGGCACTGTCGCCGTGTTGACCTGGCGGTCAACACTCCAGTCAAGCGCATGCGGCGGCGGGCCGGGCCGGAGAGCCGACCTCCCGGTCGGCTCCTCTGTCG